>DASZEN010000047.1:0-8436 GCA_035940775.1 Pyrinomonadaceae bacterium
CACTCCGATCAGAGCCAGAGTCATGCCCTGGCCTACCACCATTTTGATGACATCGCGGCTTTGAGCGCCGAGCGCGATGCGAATGCCTATTTCGTGGGTTCGTTGTGTGACCGAGTAACTCATCACGCCGTAGATGCCGACCATTGAGAGCACTAGAGCGAGGGCCGCAAAAATGCTCAGGAGCAGAGTGTAAAGGCGCGGCTGCGCCGCTGACTCGCTGAGCAGTTGCTCCATTGTTTTCGTCTTGATCGGCTGATCCGGGTTTAAAGACCAGATGGCTTTCTGCACAGCCGCCCTGGCGCTGGCCGGGTCTGACTTCGTGCGTACGACGAGCATCGTCGAGAGCCAGGGGAGTTGCGCGAGAGGAGCGTAGAGGCCCACGCCCGGCGTCTCGCCCGGCGTCTCCTGCTTCACGTCAGCGGCGATGCCGACGATCTCAAGCGTGACGGGCCGGTTCAGATAATCTATCGTGAGTTGTTTGCCGATGGAGTCGCCGCGCGGAAAGAAGCGGCGCGCCATCGTCTCGTTAATGATGGCGACGCGCGGCGCATTCAAATCGTCCGTGGTGGCGAACTCGCGCCCCTTTCGCAGTGGAATCCCCATCGTTCGGAAGTAGCCGGGACTGATCGAGCTGAAGACCGCCTGCGGCACGTCGGCGTTTGTCTCCGCCCGGCCTTCGATCCTGAATGGGAAGGAGAGTGCGAAACCGCTGAGCGGCACGCCCGTGGTTGCGGCCACGCTCTCAACGCCCGGTGCTGCCGCGACGCGCTCCAGAACCTGACCGTAGAAGAGCGCCCGCTGCTCCTCCGCGAAATACCTCGGCGGGAAAGTGATGCTGAGCGTCAGCAGATTTTGTGGGTCGAATCCCAGCCCGGCTCTCTGTAATTGTATGAAGCTGCGTACAAAAAGCCCCGCCCCGATCAGCAGCACGAGCGCCAGCGCGACCTCCGCAATCACCAACAGACCGTGCGTCCGTCGCAGATTGACCGCCGCCCCTCTGGCCGTCTCCTTGAGCGCGTTATTCAAATCAAGCTTAGACGCCTGTAGCCCTGGTAAGAGCCCGAAAACTATTCCCGTCAGGACGGACGTGCCGAGAGTGAAAGCGAAGACTGCGCCGCTCACGCCTATCTCATCAAGGCGCGGGAAGTTCATCGTTTCCGGGATCAAAGATTTGAGCGCGTCGACGCCCCACAGGGCCAGCAGCAGACCGAGCCCGCCGCCGACGAGCGCGAGCAGCACGCTTTCAATCAGTAGTTGACGAATGATGCGCCAGCGCGTCGCGCCGAGCGCGAGCCGGACGGCAATCTCTTTATGACGAGCGGCGGCTCTCGCCAGCAACAGGTTGGCGACGTTGGCGCACGCTATCAGCAGCACGAACCCGACCGCGCCGAACAGAATCAACAGCGCCGGGCGGACATCGCCCGTGATCGATTCTCTGAGCGAGATGACGCGTGCCCCCCACCCGGCGTTCGACTGTGGGTACTGCCCGGCCAGCCGTGTGGTTATCGAGCTTATCTCGGCCTGTGCCGCATCCGCCGAAACATTCGGCTTGAGACGCGCGATGACCTGGTAATAGCGATTGCCGCGCAGTTGCATCTCGCTGGAGTCCTGCGCGAGCGGCGTCCACACCTCGGCCCACGAAGGCAGCTTTAATTCCTGCGGCATTACGCCTACTACGATCGCACTTTTACCACGCAGAGTGAGGCTCTTTCCGATGATGTTCGGATCGCCGCCAAAGCGGCGCTGCCAGAGTCGATGGCTGAGCACGATCGCCTTCGCTCCACCGGAGGTAAACTCTTCCGGCTCAAAGGTGCGTCCCAGTAATGGCTTGACGCCGAGCGTTTTGAAGAACCCGTCGGAGACGCGCGCGCTGGTTAACATCTCCGGCTGTTCGACGCCGGTTAATACCAATCCGTCGCCGGAGTAGGCCGCCATCGCGGCGAAGGAACTGCTCTGCTCCTGCCAGTCGAAAAAGTCTGCGGGCGAGACCCCACCGAACTCCTTCTCGCCGCCGCGCGGATTCATAGACTTAATGTTTACCAGGCGGTTCGCTTCGGCGAACGGCAGTGGGCGCAAAAGGACGCCGTTGACGACCGAGAAGATGGCCGTGTTGGCACCGATGCCCAGGGCGAGCGCCAGCACAGCGACGAGCGTGAAGGCCGGACTCTTCATCAACATCCGCACGCCGTATCGCAGGTCTTGCATCAAGCTTCCCATCTCATTCGGCCTCCTACTCGTAACGGAGGGCGACCATGGGATCAACCCTGGTCGCCCTGCGCGCCGGTATCAAACACGCCAGCAGTGCGATCCCGGCTAACACAACTGATACAACTCCGAACGTCACGGCATCGGTCGCCGTCACTCCGTACAGCAGGCTCCCCATCACTCTGGTCACAAGATAGGCGGCGATCAACCCGAGGCCCACTCCGACGAGAGCGAGCGTCATGCCCTGGCGCACAACCATGCGAAGGACATCGCCGGTCTGTGCGCCGAGGGCGATGCGAATGCCTATTTCGTGGGTTCGTTGTGTGACCGAGTAACTCATCACGCCGTAGATGCCGACGGCCGCCAGCACCAATGCGAGCGCGGCGAATATTCCCAGCAGCAGCATGTTGAAACGTTGCCTGGAGACTGAATCCTCAAGCAATTGCTGCATCGTCTTCGAGTCCCAGATCAGTTGATCCTTGTCCATCTGCTTAATAGTGTTGCGGACGGAGGTTCGGATACTGGCGGGGTCTGCGGGAGGGGCCGCGCGCACCATCAGGTTCACCTGTCGTTCGGGCGACTGGAAATATGAGAGGTAGTATTCCGGGTAGGATTCCGTCTCCAAACCCTTGTGACGAATATCCCCGACGATGCCCACGATCTCGTATGGCGGTTGTTCGTCGTCTATCACCAGTCGCTTGCCGACGGCTTCTTCGCCGGGAAAGAAGCGGCGCGCAAACGTCTCGCTGACGACGAGCACGGGCGGAGCATCTTTACGGTCGCGCATGGTGAAGACGCGCCCCTTTCGCAGAGGAATGCCCATCGTTTGAAAGTAATCGGGCGTGACGGTGCTCACTTCGGCGTCGGGTTCCTGTCCGGGCGGGACGGGGCGGCCTTCGACCGTGAAGCTGGATTGCCTGCCGTTGCCGCTCAGCGGAACGATGTTGACGGCGGCGACCGAGGCGACGCCGGGCGTCTGGCGCGTGCGCTCGATGGCCTGTTCGACAAAGGCCGCCTGCTGTTCGCCGGTCGGGTATTTCGATCTCGATAAAGGAAGGTCTACGGTCAGGATAGCCTGCGTATCGAAGCCCGGACTTACGTTCAGCAGGTAGACGAAGCTCCTGATTAAAAGTCCCGCGCCGATCAGGAGCACGAGCGAGAGCGCGACCTCGGAGACCACGAGCAGGCTCCGCACGCGATTGCGCCGCAGGCTCTCGGTTGACCCGCGCCCGCCTTCCTTGAGCGACTCGTTCAAATCAAGCCTTGAGGATTGCAGCGCCGGGGCCAACCCGAACAGTATGCCCGTGAGGAGGGCGACCGCCGCCGTAAAACCGAGCACACGAGCGTCGAGGCCGATCTCTCTGACGCGAGGCAGGGCCGCCGGGCTCGCCGCCACGAGCAGGTCAACGCCCCACATCGCAATCAACAATCCGAGCCCGCCGCCGACGAGCGCAAGCAGCACGCTCTCGGTCAACAACTGGCGCACCACTCTCATGCGGCTCGCCCCGAGCGCCGTCCGTATCGCTATCTCTTTATGACGAGCGGCGGCTCTCGCCAGCAACAGGTTGGCGACGTTGGCGCACGCTATCAGCAGCACGAACCCGACCGCGCCGAGGATGACGAGCAAAGCCGGTCTGATGCCGCCGACGATGTCTTCATGCAGCGGCATGGGGTTGAAGTTCAATCCCGTGTTCGTATCCGGATACTGCTCTTCGAGCCTGCGGGCGATAGTCTGGAACTCGGACTGGGCCTGCGCGATGGTGACTCCCGGCTTGAGACGCGCAACCACTCGCAGGCTGCGATTGCCGCGAATATCCTTCGACGCCGTATAGCTCGGCGATGAAGAGAGAGGTATCCAGAAATCCGGCTTCTCGCTTCTGATGGGAAACCTGAAGTCAGAAGCCATCACGCCGATCACCGTGTAGCCTTTATTGCTGAGCTTGATCTCTTTTCCGATGATGGCGGGATCGGAGCCGAAGCGGCGCTGCCATAACCCCTGACTGATGACGACGACCGAGGGGCCGCCGGGCACGTCTTCCTCGCGCGTGAAGGTACGGCCCATAGCGGGCTTTGCGCGCAGCAGGGGGAAGATGTCGGCCGGGACGTTCGCGCCGTAGACGCGTTCGGTATCGTCTCCGTTGGCGAGCGAGGAGCCCGACTGCTGGTACGGAGCCAGATATTCAAGAGACTGGCTCTGCTGTATCAAATCCGAGGCGTCCGGAGCCGATAGAGGCCCGCGCGCCTGGTCGTTAATTCTCGACGTTGCCCAGATCATCACCAACTGTTCCGGGTTCTCGAAGGGCAGCGGCCTCAAAAGCACCGCATTGACCACGGAGAAGATCGCCGTATTGGCCCCGATGCCGAGCGCCAGCGCGAGCACCACCACCGTCGTGAAGCCCGGACTCTTTAACAGCATCCGCACTCCGTATCGCAGGTCTTGAATCAAGGTTCCCATCAAACTACCTCCACCTTAAGAAGGGATGAGGGCGGCAGCGATGAAAGAATAATTATTCAACTAGAGTAATCACGCTTTCATCCCTCATCGCTGCCGACCTCCGCCCTTCGTTCCTCCCTTATCCCTTTGTTCATTCGTATCTGAGCGCTTCCATCGGGTCAATCCGGGTGGCTCGTCGCGCCGGTATGAGACAGGCGACGAGCGCAACGGCCGCGAGCACTATGGCGACGAGGGCGAAGGTCGTCGGATCGCTCGGGCTGACGCCGAAGAGCAGGCTTGTCATCACGCGCGTCAGGGCGAAAGCGCCGACGAGGCCGAGCGCGACGCCCGCGAGCGCCAGTATCATTCCCTGTCCGACAACGAGCCTGAGAACATCGCGCGTCTGCGCGCCCAGTGCCATGCGAACGCCTATCTCGTGCGTGCGCTGCGTGACCGCGTAACTCATCACGCCGTAGATGCCGACTATCGAGAGCGCGAGCGCGAGCGCGGCGAATATTCCCAGCAGCAGCATGTTGAAGCGACGCGGCGCGACCGAATCCGAGAGGCGCGCTTCCATCGTCTTAATGTCGGCGATGGGTTGATCCTTATCAAGCGCGGCGACCTCTTTACGCACCGCGGCGGTCAGCCCCGCGGGCTCCGCCCCGGTACGCACGGCCAGGAAAAGCGAGGACACGTTAAAGTTCGGCAGCAACGGCTGTAGATAGGAGACATACAGCTCAGGCTTCGCCTCCTCATCCAGTCCGTAGTGCCTGACATCGCCCACGACGCCGACGATTGAGAGCCAGGGGAAGGGCGAACTCTCGCTTGCGAGTTTGAGTCGTTTGCCGATGGGGTCTTCGCCGGGGAAGAAGGTTCGCGCCATCGTTTCGTTGATGACGGCGACGGGCGGCGCGCCTTCGCGGTCTTGCTCTGTGAGCTGGCGGCCCCTCTTCAGTGGAATGCCTATGGTGCGAAAGTAGTCGGGGCTAATCATGCGGAAATTCAAGTTGGGCCCGACGGCGTTGCCGCGTCCTTCGATGGCGAAGCTCCACATATTGCCCGTCTTGCTCAGCGGCAGAAAATTGACTGCGCCGACGGACTCCACGCCCGGCAGCGCCTCGACCCGGCCGACGAGTTGACGGAAGAAAGCGCGCTGCTGTTGGGGCTCGGCGTACTTGGACTGCGGGAGCGAGAGCCGCATAGTCAGGACGCGTTCGGGGTTAAAGCCGGGGCTGATCTTCTGCACCTGTATGAAACTCCGAATCATGAGCCCCGCGCCGATCAAGAGGACTAAGGACAGCGCCACCTCCGAGACCACCAGGAGATTACGCATCCGCTGGCGGCGAAAACCCTCGCCCGCGCCACGCGCTCCGTCCTTGAGCGATTCCTGTAGATCGGGCTTCGAGAGACGCAGGGCCGGAGCGAGCCCGAAGAGCACGCCCGTCACGAGCGAGACCATCACGGTGAACCCGAGCACCCGCAGGTCGAGCCCGACCTCGCCGAGGCGCGGAATATCGTTCGGGGCGAGAGCCACCAGCAGGTCAACGCCCCAGAGCGCCAGCAACAGGCCCAGGGCCCCGCCCGCGACCGCGAGCAGCAGGCTTTCGGTGAGCAGTTGGCGAATGATGCGCCCGCGCCCGGCCCCGAGCGCGGTGCGTATCGCCATCTCTCTTTCACGCGTGGCGGCGCGCGCAAACAGCAGGTTGGCGACGTTGGCGCACGCGATCAACAACACAAAGCCGACGGCCCCGAGCAGTATCAACAGGACGGGGCGAATCTGGCCGACGACCTGCTCGTGGCGCGAGACGATCTTCGCGCCGAAGCCGTTGTCATAATTCTCCGAGTGCTGCTGCCTGATGCGCTCGGCGATGTTCTGTACCTCCGTCTGGGCCTGGGCCTGCGTGACGCCCGGCTTGAGACGTGCGATGACGTTCAGATAATGTGAGCCGCGACTATTCTCGCTCCAATCTTCGGCGTCCAGGGCGAGCGGCTTCCATATCTCGATCTCGCTATCCGGAAACTGGAAACCGGCTGGCATAACGCCGATCACCGTCAGGCTCTTGCCGTTGATACCGATGCTCTTTCCGACGACCCCTGGATCGGCATTGAAGCGGCGCTGCCATAGTTTGTGGCTCAGGACGACGACCTGATCGCTTCCCGGTTGATCTTCTTCAACGTTGAAGGTGCGTCCCACAAAGGGGCCGACGCCGAGCACCGGGAATAGATCGGCCGAGACGAAAGCGCCGCTGATCCGCTCGGGCTCGCCCTCGCCGCTCAGGTTAAAGCCGCCCTCCGTGTAACAGGCCAGGCGCTCGAAGACGTGGGCCTGCTCTCTGTAATCTTTGACCTCGGGCGGGGAAGCTCCTATCTCGTCAAGCCCCGGCTTGAAAAGATTGCCGTAGATCATCACCAACCGCTCGGGCTCATGGTACGGCAGCGGTCGCAGCAGGACTGCATTCGCCACGCTGAAGATGGCGCTGTTGGCGCCGATGCCCAAGCTGAGCGCCAGTACGGCGGCGAGCGTGAAGCCCGGCGTCTTCGACAGCGTGCGCAACCCGTATCGCAGGTCTTGCCAGAGTGTGCCCATAATCACTTCCCTCCAAAACGGTTTTCACTCGTCCATGGTCGAGCCGAGCGGGGTCTTCTTTGAGACGGAGGCGAGGACGCGCCCGCGCTCATAATCCGAGGTGATCGAGTTAACTGTTTGAAAGAAAGCGGAGCGCAATCCGGCATCGTCCAGGTAGAGCGATGCGGCCTCTATCAGAAAGCTTGCCTTCTCGTAATCGGAGGTGATGACGGCCGCCGATTCCAGCATGCTGGCCAGCGCTCGCTTGCCCGGTCGCGCCTTCGCGGCCGCCGAAAGAACGCGGTGGTGTTCATAATCGGAGCCGAGCTTTTTAGTCGCCTCGAAGAAGGCGGGCACGGTCGTATCCGAGCCCAGGTATTGCTCGGCGTAATCGATCAGGAAGACGGCCAGCTCGTAATCGCCGGAAATCTGTCGCGCCGCCTGTTTCAAAACGCTTTCGCGGGCCGCCGCATCCAGATGCCCCTCTTTGATAAGCGCATCGAAATAGACGCGCCGCGCATAATCAGTCTTGATGAGCGAGATTTCTTCGAGCACGCCGCGCGCGCCGCGTTGTTCCAGTATGCGGCGGACGCGCGCCTGTGCGTCCATGCCGCCCTCACGCACCGTCATCAGCAGAAATTCCGACAGCCAGGCGCGCGCCTCAGCATCGAACTCCCGCGTCCGGCCATTGACCGAATACTTGCGCCGCAACTGGCCGTCCGCTCCACGCGTCACGGATAGCTGACGGTCGGTTCCCCCGCGCTCATCCCTCGCCACGAACGAGCCGTCCTCGGACACGCTCTCGATGTCGGTGTAATCGTCCTTGAATGCCACCTCGCCCTCAATCCTGACCTCGACCTTCACCCCGTCATGCGAGTGCGACCAGACGGACGTATTGTGGCCCTCCCGCTTTCGAGTCTGCTGCGCAAGAGAAGCGAAGCCATAAGTGTGCGCGCCGCAGGATGGGCCCACCTTTGACAAAGGGGCGAGCGTGCCGCCCGCCGAAAACAGCAGAAGCGCTGTCGGGATAAGAACATTAATAATCATTGCGAGACCTCCAATCTCCGGAAGGGAGGAACAAAGGGATGAAGGCGGAGGGATGAGGGATGAAAGAAGGATTATTCAACTTGTGTAATCACGCTTTCATCCCTCATTCCCTTCGTTCTCCTCCCTTTATTCATATCTAAGGGCGACCATGGGATCGACCCTGGTCGCCCTGGCAGCCGGGATC
>DASZEN010000048.1:0-19744 GCA_035940775.1 Pyrinomonadaceae bacterium
CTGGCCCGTTTATTGACACCCGAAGACTACGGACTGATCGGTATGGTAGCCATCGTCACGGGCTTCGTCTCGATGTTTAAAGACATGGGCCTCTCGATGGCGACGGTGCAGCGATCGGATATCAAATATGAGCAGGTGAGCACGCTCTTTTGGGTCAACGTGGCGCTCAGTTTAGCGATCCTGCTCCTGACGGTAGCGCTCTCGCCTGCGGTCGCCTGGTTTTTCAAGGAGCCGCGCCTGTTATGGATCACCATCGCCTATGCCGGGGGCTTCGTCTTTGGCGGGCTCTCCGTTCAGCACGAGGCTCTGTTGCGCAGGCAGATGCGCTTTGGGGCACTTGCCGTCACGGAGATCAGCTCGGCGTTGGCCGGTTTCGTGACTGCCATCGCGCTGGCGTATTTCGGTGCGAGGTACTGGGCGCTGGTTGTCAATCAGTTGGTGATGAGCTTCGTTTATGCCGTCGGTGTGTGGGCGGTGTGCGGTTGGCGTCCCGGTCTTCCGGTTCGTTATTCGGGAGTCCGTTCGATGCTCGCCTTCGGCGGCAACTACACGGGATTCAGTATCGTCAACTACTTCGGCGGCAATCTGGACAACTTGCTCGTCGGACGCATCTGGGGCGCGACGCAGTTGGGCTTTTATGCCAAGGCCTATCAACTGCTTCTCCTGCCGATTGACCAGATCAACGCTCCGGTCACTGCCGTGGCGATGCCTGCTTTGAGCAGGCTCACCGATTCGCCGGAGCGTTATCGACAGGCGTACTTACGGATTCTTCAGAAGCTGGCGATCATCACCATGCCGGGCGCGGCCTTTATGATCGCCACTTCCGATTGGCTGGTCGGTTTGACATTGGGGCCTCAATGGGGCGCGACGGCCCGCATCTTCACCGTGCTGGGGTTTGCGGCCTTCATTCAACCCGTGCTGAACTCGACCGGCTGGCTCTTTCTATCACAAGCGCGCACGCGCGACATGCTGCGATGGGGGCTCATAGATGTCACGCTCAAGGTCGTCTCGATTGTGGCCGGATTACGCTGGGGGGTCATCGGCGTGGCGATAGGAATTGTCATCAGGATGTACGCCCAGGCTCCGCTCCTTTTCTGGTATGTGGGGCGCACGGGCCCTGTGCGTCAGGGCGATTTCTATCGCGCCATCACGCCGATTGCCAGCGCCGCCCTGTGTGTGCTCTTGACTCTATTCGCCTTCCGCAGCTTCTTCGTCGATGTCAGGCCGCTGGTCGGCCTGAGCGCGGCCTTCGGTCTTAGTGGGGCGGTGATGTTACTCGCCCTCAGCGCCCTGCCTAAAGGGAGGTCGGCGCTTCAAGACCTCAAGAGTTCGCTCTTTTTACTGGTTGCCAGGAGGGAAGCCTGATGCCTGGGATCGTCGGGTTGACAACCGGGCGCTGGTCGCCCGAGACGGCGCAGCAGGCTCTCGGGAAGATGCAAGACCTGATCGCTTACGCGGAGCCCTGCCGCAGAGACGAGCTGTTTTGTGATCGAACCCTGTGTGCGACGCGCGCCGCCACGTACTTCCTTGAAGAACAGCCGCAGCCTCACCGCGAATCGGGAATCTACGCCTGGTTGGACGGAGAGATTTATAATCGAGAGGAGCTGGCCCGCGAAGCAAAGCTCTGTGCCGAGACGGATGCCGCGCTGCTCGTCGCGCTCTACAGGCAGGGTGATGATTTCTCATTTCTCAAACGGATTGACGGTATCTATTCGGCGGCCATTTACGATGCTCATCAGCAGAAGCTGCATTTGATATCAGATCGCTACGGGCTGCGCCATCTATTCTGGACGACTCACGAAGAGTCGATCGCATGGGCGTCGGAAGTCAAAGCTCTGCTGGCCGTGCCCGACTTCGATCCGAAAATCGATCCCGTGGCTCTGGATGATTTTTTGAGATTCGGGCACATGATGGGTGATCGGACATGGTTCGAGGGCGTCGAGCTGCTTGCCGCCGGAACTGTCCTGACGTGGGACGAGAGAGCGCGCTCCGTGCGTCAACATCGCTACTGGTGGTGGGATCAGATCAAACCCCTGACGGGGAAGATAGACGAGACTGAGCTGGTCGAGGAATTGGGCAGCCTCTTCATCGCAGCCGTCCAAAGGCGCTGCCCCGCCGGTGAGCGCGTCGGCCTGACTCTCAGCGGAGGATTGGATTCGCGGGCGATTCTGGCGGCGATGCCGCAGCGCGGGGATACCATCCATGCCGCCACCTTCGGGAAAGCGGGTTGCGATGACATACGTTTCGCCGCCGAGGCGGCCCGCGTGAAAGGGGCCGCCCATCACGTCTCGGAAGTAAATTCCGTCAATTGGTTGATGCCCCGTGTCGAGGGCGTGTGGCAAACGGACGGGCATCTCAATCTCATGCACATGCATATCATTGCGGTTGCTTCTGAAATCAGGGGCCTCTTCGATATTTGCCTGGACGGTTTTTTGGGCGACGCGACCATCGGGGGCTCTTATATAGGCGACCCGCAATTCAGCGAAATTGAGCAGATCGACAATAGGGGAAGACGGTTCATCGCTTTGGGCCCTAAAACCCTCAGGCCCTATGTCGAGACGAGACTGCCGTTCTTCGATAATAAGTTTATGGAGTTGACGATCTCGATACCCGAGGCTCTCAGAAAAAACTCGTACCTCTATCGAAAGATGCTCTTAAAGAGCTTTCCTGAATTTTTCAGGACTATTCCCTGGCAGAAAACGGGCGCGCCCATTCGCTGGCCCGGCCCACTGGAAGAGATTACGCAGTTGATGTTAAGAGGCAGAAATAAGCTGTTTCGGGTGATGGCCCGGTTCGGGCTGAGTCTTGACGACCTGAAAACTTACACCGATTACCCGCAGTGGATACGACAGGAGCCATCCCGCGCTTTCTTCAGAGAAGTGCTCGGTCACGGCGCGGCGCTATATCCCGCCTACATCCCGCCGCAACGGGTTCAGAGCGAGCTGGCATGCCATTTGAATGGTGAAGACAGGTCAGAGAACCTGTGCCGTATTCTGACCTTTGAAATCTGGTTGCAACAGGTGTTCGAGGGCAGGTACAGGCCCGCGCTCGACGCGCGATCAACCCTCGCCATGATGAGCGCCGATTGAAAGCATAGCTGATCTCCAGCCTTGAGGGCCGTAATGGCGACAGAGTTTATTATGAAGAGCGATATGAGCGCATCGCAGGCGTACCACGAGCATGACCGCGGTGATCGCACCGCGCCGTCAAGGTCTGCCAGGAATTACTACGCGCTCACACTGCTGCTGGACAAACTGCGGCGCGTCGTCGCCTCCGACCTGCTCAAGAGCGGGGATGAGATACTGGATTACGGCTGCGGCAACAAGCCTTACAGGGAGTTGTTCAGCGGAAAGTTCGCAAATTACGTTGGCGCTGACATCTCCGGCAACGCCGAAGCCGAGCTTATCCTCGACGCCGAAGGCAGGGTTCCGGCCGGGGACGATCGCTTCGACTGTGTGCTTTCTTCGCAGGTTCTGGAGCACGTCGTCAGTCCACGCACCTACCTGCGCGAGGCGTATCGCGTGCTCAAGCCCGAGGGCTCGCTCGTTCTCTCAACGCATGGAATCTGGCCCTATCATCCAGACCCGACCGATTTCTGGCGCTGGACGATAGAGGGGCTGCAATTCGAGATTCGACAGGCGGGCTTTGAGGTCACGATGATCGAGAGCGTCTTCGGCATAGAGTCCTGCGCGCTGCAACTCTGGCAGGATTCGACCTTCGAGAGGCTGCCGCGTTTGATTCGACCCGTTTACACCTGGATTTTTCAGACCGCCATCGGACTGATCGAGCGGCGGCATCCCCGCAAGCTTTCAAACGATGCTTCGGTCTATGTAGTGCTGGCGCGCAAGCCCGCTACGGCGCGCGAAGCAGCAGCGACGTTGAAGCTTGAAAGCTAGCGGCGACAGAGCTATGAGAAGCGTCTCATCAAAGAATCCTTCCACGCGCGCGGCCCCGATAACGGTCTGCCTTGTGACCCCGTATCTGCCTTCCGTGTCCGAGACCTTTATCCGCGCTCATGAGAGTGGCTTGCCCGCGCGCGTCGTCATGGTTCACGGTTGGCGTCCGAGCATCGGAACGGAGCCTGTTCTATCATGGCCGCGCCGCGCTCTCTACAAGCTCTGGCGCGTCGTCGCGGGCGACGGTCTGAAGCGAGAAGTGACGGCGGCTTACCTCGAAGCCTTTCGCAGCACGCGCGCCCGTGCCGTCCTGGCCGAATATGGCCCGACCGGCGTGCAGGCCATGCCCGCCTGTCTTCGGGCCGGTATACCATTGATCGTCCATTTCCACGGCTACGACGCCACGCAGCGAGACGTTCTGGCCGAGCACGCGGAGACTTACCCGGAGATGTTCAAGCGGGCGGCGGCGCTCGTCGCCGTCTCGCGCGCCATGCAGCGAAAGCTCGTCTCGCTCGGCGCTCGGCCCGAGAAGGTGCATTACAACCCGTGCGGGATCGACTGCCGCGAGTTCGACGGCGGCAACGACGACCCGGCGACGCGCCCGCCCCTGTTCCTGGCGGTCGGACGATTCGTAGAGAAAAAAGCGCCGCACCTGACGCTCGCCGCCTTCGCCGAAGCGCACCGCTCGTGCCCGGACGCGCGCCTGCGTATGATCGGCGACGGCCCGCTGCTTAATCAGTGCCGCGAACTGGCCGCCGAGCTGGGGATCGCAGAGGCCGTCACTTTTCTGGGATCGCAGACACACGAGGTCGTCCGCAAGGAGATGCTCAAAGCGAGGTGCTTTGTACAGCATTCGATTGAGGCTTCAAACGGCGATTGCGAGGGGACGCCAGTTGGAATACTCGAAGCGGGTGCGAGCAGCCTGCCTGTGGTGGCGACGCGCCATGCCGGAATACCCGATGTCGTGATCGAGGGCGAGACGGGTCTTCTGGTTGACGAGCGAGACACGAGCGCGATGGCCGCGCACATGATTAGCCTCATGCAAGACCCCGAACTGGCCGCGCGTCTGGGCAGGGCCGCACGGCTGCACGTCGAAAGAAACTTCTCTCAGGAACAGAGCCTCGGTCGGCTCTGGACGATAATCGAATCCGCCATCGACGGCGACGCGCGCGAGCTTCAACCCTCATCAATCGTCGCTGCCTGAACGACGACACTGGTATCCTGGCCCATCTCCGCATTCAAAATGAGCGAAAGCCCCTTTAGACCCTTTGGAGAAGATGATTTAAGAAGCCATGACCGAATATGAAGCTTATATTCAGAGTGAATGGGAGTTGTTCACGGGCGACCCCATGCGTGCGGCGGCGTCGCTCGAAGCGGTCAGGGGCCTGGAGGTGAATCGTGTGCTGGATGTCGGCTGCGGCGGCGGGCAGGAGTTGCTGCCGTTCGTCACAAGTGGAAATGCTTTCGGCGTGGGAATAGACATTGCGCCAGAGGTGGGCCGCCTGGGTCGCAAGCTTTTCGCGGGACGAGCGCCGGAGGCGAGGGTCTGCTTCGTGCGCGCGGCGGGCGAATCCTTGCCGTTTCCCGACAATAGTTTCGACGTGGTGATCTGTCGCGTGGCGCTGCCCTACATGGATAACGCACGCGCCCTGGGCGAGATGGCGCGCGTCCTGCGGCCCGGCGGCGCGTTCCTCCTGAAAATCCATCACGCTCGTTATTACCTTCGGAAATTACGCGGCGGCCTGCGCGCGCGCCAGCCGCTTTCGATGATTCACGCGGCGCGCGTACTCCTTTCGGGTACTATCTATCACGCGACGCGCCGCCAGCCGCGCTCGCGCATTCCAAGCCCTGAGACTTTCCAGTCCGTCTGGCTGCTGAGGCGCGAACTGGCGCGGCGCAATCTCTTTATCGATCGGGAACTGCCTGATGGGGACGCCGCGACGCCTTCTTTTGTTATTATCAAGGAGGGCACGGCCAACTGAGCCGCGTTTATCCGGGCGTTGATGGCCTCTGTGAAGATCGCAGGCGCGGCCAACAACCGCTCCGGTTTGAAAGACGAGATGGCAACTTAATTTATGAGCGCCGACTATAATCCCGGTTACCTGACCAAACTCAAGTGGTCGCTCCCGTGGCTCGCCCGCTATCCGCTGTGGCGAGTGCGTGAGGTCGTCCGCCGTATCACGGACGAAGTGGGCCCGCAGCACATCATCATGCTCGTCGCGAATCATTTCGAGCCCGCCTGGTACGATAAAGGCGCAAAACCAGACCTGACGACGCAATCGACGAGGCTTGAGCGCTGGTGTCGCCTTGCAGAAAAGATCGGCGACGCCGTTCGCGATCACGACAGGACGCCGTTTCGCCACACGCTTTTTTATCCGGGCGAGGAGTATCACGCTCCCCTACTTGAGAGGATGGCCGCGTTGCAGCGCGACGGCTTCGGCGAGGTCGAGATTCACCTGCATCACGGAGTCGAAAGGCCCGACACGGCCGAGAATCTCAGGCGGGCGCTTCTGGAATTCCGCGACCGTTTGGCCGAGGAGCACGCGTGCCTGTCGCGCCTCGATGGCAAGGGGTCGCCGATGTACGCTTTTGTGCACGGCAATCTGGCGCTCGGCAATTCGGCGGGCGGAAGGTTCTGCGGCGTCGATTCGGAGATGTCGATACTTGCCGAGACGGGTTGTTACGCCGACTTTACGCTGCCCTCCGCGCCCGATCAATCGCAGGTTCCGCGTCTCAATACCATCTATCAATGCGGCCATCCGCTAGGTGAAGCGCGCCCGCACCGCTCCGGGCCGTCGCTTCGCGTCGGTGAGACAGGGCCGTTACTGTTGCCTCTGATCTTCACGGGCCCACTCGTCTTCAATTGGCGGCGACGTGTGCGCGGCGTCGTGCCCGTGCCGCGAATCGACGACGGCACGCTGGCCGGGAACTATCCGCCCGATCTGGCACGCTTCGAGGGGTGGCGAGGCGCACGCATCGGCGTGCGTGGAATGCCCTCGTGGGTCTTCATAAAGCTCTACTGTCACGGATTTTTCCCGCAGGACGAAGCGGCCATGATCGGCGACGGGGCGCAACGCTTTCTCGAAACATTGCTTGAGCTTTCCGAGCAGAGCAGCAGTGGGTTCAAAGTCCACTTCGCGACCGCTCGCGAGGCTTTCAATATGGTGTTGGCGGCGGTTGAGGGACGCGCTACAGCAGGCACACCCCACGATTACAGGGACTATCGCCTGCGCCCGATCATGCGTGAAGGCGCGCTCAGCACCGCCGCTACTACTACGGCGACGGCACGCGCACCGCAGGAGCAGGAGGAGGAGGAGTCTACAGCGCCCGCGGCGCAGGCTTTGTGAATTAAAGATGTGTGGAATCGCAGGTCTGATCGGAGCAACTGACAGGCGCGCGGCGACCGCCAGCGTCGAGCGCATGACGTGTGCTCTGGCGCGGCGGGGGCCGGACGGCGAGGGCGTCGAATCGTGGAGCGAGGCCGTGCTCGGTCACAGGCGGCTCGCCATCTTCGACCTCAGCGAGGCCGGAAGCCAGCCCATGTTGTCGCCCGATGCTTCGGTCGGCATCGTCTTCAACGGCGCGATCTACAACTTTCGAGAGCTTCGCGCGGAGCTGGCTGCGCGGGGCTACGAGTTCAAGAGCCACACGGACACGGAAGTCCTCATTCACGGGTACCGCGAATGGGGAATCGATGCGCTGGTCTCGAAGATCAGAGGCATGTACGCCTTCGGTCTCTGGGACGAGCGAAGGCGAAAGCTCTTTCTCGTCCGTGATCGTTTGGGCGTGAAGCCGCTGGTCTATGCCGTGCGTGGCAAAGAGCTGGCTTTCGCCTCTCACGTCCGGGCGCTTGGCGCGGGCGGATTCGTCGCCGAGATAGATGAGCAGGCCGTCACGGAATATCTTGAGTTCGGTTTCGTCACGGACGGGCGCTCGATCTACAGGGGGGCACAAAAGGTCGCCGCCGCTTCAATCGTCGAATGGAGCGACGGGGAGCTTAGCACCAGGAACTACTGGTCGCCGCCCGTCGCTTTGGCGCGCGGTGGGCCAACTTTTGAAGAGGCCGTCGAAGAGACCGAGCGACTGTTCCTGCGAGCGGTCGAGACGCGCCTCTTCGCGGACGTGCCCGTGGGCGCGCTCCTGAGCGGCGGCGTGGATTCGGGCCTCGTGTGCTGGGCCATCGCGCGGCTTGGCGGCGACGTGACGGCCTACACAGTGGGGACGCCGGGCGACCCCTGGGATGAAACAGTGGATGCGCGCGCGACCGCACAAAGGCTCGGCATACGCCACCGAGTCCTTGAGTTGTCCGCACAGGGTGCGCCCGACCTGAGCGAGCTTATATCCGCCTACGCGGAGCCGTTCGCCTGCGCCTCTGCGCTCGGGATGCTCGGCGTCTCGCGCGCGGTCGCAGCGGAAGCGACCGTGTTGCTGACGGGCGACGGCGGCGATGATGTCTTTCTGGGTTATCCGGAACACCGCCATTTCTGGCTGGCCGAAAAGCTCGCGCGGCGCTTGCCGGGCGCAGCGGCGCGCGGCTGGCTCGCTTCGCGCGACCGCGTCCCGCGCGCCGGGGCGCTCAGGCGCGCCGCATCCTTTCTGGATTACACGACGGGCGGGCTCGGGGCCGTGACGAGCGCCCACGACGGCCTGCCCTTTTATCAGGCGCAAGGCTTACTGGGCGAACGACTCGCCGGAGCGAGCCTCGAACAGCGCGCTCTGGCGTGGTCGCACGCTTCGGGCCGTCACGTTCTGAGCGAGTTTCTGGAATACGACAGGCGTATGCGTTTTGTCGGCGAGTATCTGGTGAAAGTGGACAGAGCGACGATGCACTATGCTTTGGAAGCGCGCTCGCCGTTTCTGGATCAGGAACTCTGGGAGTTTGCCGCCGCGCTGCCCTTCGATCTGCGCCTGCGGCGCGCGCGCCTCAAGGCCGTCCTGCGCGAGCTGGCGCGGCGACACCTGGGCGAGCGCGTCGCGCGAGGACGCAAACGCGGCTTCGGCGTGCCGGTTCAGCGCTGGATCGCGGGAGGGCGCTGGCGCACCGCCCTCGAAGAATCAATGCGTGACTCCGTGCTTGAACGAGAGGGCTGGATACGCTCCGCGCCCGTGTTGGCCCAGCTTGAGGCCGCCTCGCGTAAAGGATGGGCCCCGAAACAGCTCTGGTACATCTTCGTACTCGAATCATGGTTGAGAGCTGAACGCTCGCGCGCTGCGAATACGGCCTCGGCGCTTGAAGACAGCGGGCCGGTCGCGCGCGCCGCCGAAGCAGAGCATGCGACGGCGCTTGCGGATGCGGACGCCCCGCCATCTAAACGGCTTGGGAAGGAGAACGAGCAGCCGACCGTTCTGTGAAACAGTTCAGGCGCGAGAAGCGAAGGGCGCGCGCCTCTCTTTTTGCGGAGACGCGCGGCCCCGGAATCAAATCATGGCGATGAAGCGCAACGTATTGATCTTGCTGGACAGCTTCGAGAGAGGCGGCGCGGAGACGCAGGCCGTGCACCTCGCTCGTCTACTGGTCGAAGGCGGAGGCGGCTATCGCATCCACCTTGCCTGTCTGAATCGTCGCGGCGTGCTGCTGGCCGAGGCCGAGCAGTTGGGGCTCGGCGAGATTACCGAGTACCCGCTGACCAGTTTTCATGACGCCAACATGGTTCGCCAGCTTCGCCGCTTCCGTCGCTTCCTTCAAGAGCGCGAGATAGATGTCGTCCACGCGCAGGACTTTTACACGAACGTCTTCGGCATGACAGGCGCGGCTCTGGCCCGCGTTCCCGTGCGCATCGCTTCGCGCTTCGAGACCCTGGGCTGGCGCACCGCCACGCAGAACCTGACCGAGCGCGGCGCGTTTCGCCTCGCCCACGCCGTCAACGCAAACGCCGAGGCCGTCAAACAATACCTTGTCAAACAGGGCGTGCCCGCGCGCAAAGTGGCGGTCATCTACTACGGCTTCGACGTTAAGCGCGTCACCCTCTCGCCCGGAACCGAGCGCGCCGGAATGCTTGAGCTGCTCGGCCTGCCGCGCGCGCCCGAACGCCGCTTCGTCACGATTGTCGCCAACCTGCGCCACGAGGTCAAAAATCATCGGATGTTTCTGCGTGCGGCGCAGCGCGTTAAAGCGGCAGTCCCGGATGCCGCGTTCGTGCTCGCGGGCGAGGGGGAATTGACGGACTCTTTGCGCGCGCTGGCCGCACGCCTCGGGCTTGAGCGTGACGCGCTCTTTATAGGCAGGTGCGAGCGCATCGCGGAGCTGCTGGCCGTGTCGGACGTGTGCGTTCTAAGCTCGACGGCCGAGGGGTTCTCGAACTCGATACTCGAATACATGGCCGCCGCGCGCCCGGTCGTCGTCACGGATGTCGGCGGCGCACGCGAGGCTGTCATTGAAGGCGAGACGGGCTACCTGGTCGAATCCGGCGACGAGGAGACGATGGCGGCTCGCATCGTGGAACTGCTGCGCGACCCGGAGCGGGCGCGACAAATGGGCAGGCGCGGGCGCGAGGTGGTCGAAAGCAGGTTTTCAGATCAACGGCAGCTCGAAGACACTCAGGCTTTGTATGAGCGATTGCTTGGTCGGGCCTCGAAGGAATCCGGGCTGGGGCGAGCCGTCGAGGGCGCGCGTCAGGAAGGCGCGCGAGGATGATGCCCCGGCGACGGGTATCGAGCATGATTTAGCGAATGATGAACGGGTCTCTCAAAAAGTTGAAGAAGCTGCGCGGGCGCAACATTCATGAGTTGCGCGTGCGCGGCGCGCAACTGCTCGCCAAGCGTGCCGAAAAGTACGGCCTTTCGGGGCTGGCGCGCATTCCGTCCGACGGCGCGCTCTTCCGGCTAATCGACGGGCGGAAGGTAGATCTTTCCGCATTGAGCGCCGAAAGCCTGCTGGATTATTTTCGCAATCGCACCTCCCCTCTATTTTTCCACGGGCTGCGGAATCGCGATGAGACGGTCGCGGAGCTTCGCAGACGCTTCGGCCCCCGCGCCGGGGACGCGACGGTGGAGGAGGCCGCGCGACGCATCTGTGGCGAGGGCCGGTTCGATCTGCTGGGCCTGCACGGCCTGCGCTTCGGCACGCCCCCCGATTTTCATCTCAATCCGACTTCCGGTATGAGATCACCGCTGGTTCATTGGAGCCGCTTTAACGAGTTGGACGCGGGCCTCTACGGGGATAAGAAGATCGTCTGGGAGCTGAACCGCTGCCAGTACTTCGCGACGCTCGGTCGCGCCTACTGGTACAGTCTCGATGAGAGTTACGCGCGAGAGTTCGTCGCGCATCTCAACGCATGGATGGATCAGAACCCGCCGAAGCTGGGGGTCAACTGGGTCAGCAGCCTTGAGGTCGCCTTGCGCGCCATCTCGTGGCTGTGGGCGCTCTACTTTTTCAAAGACTCGCCGCACCTACAGCCCTCGGTTTTCCTGCGCGCGTTAAAATTCCTGTACCTTCACGCCCGTCATCTGGAAACATATCTTTCAACCTATTCCAGCCCGAACACTCATTTGACGGGCGAGGCGCTCGGCCTCTTTTACCTGGGGACGTTGTTGCCGGAGTTTCGAGCGGCGGCGCGCTGGCGCTCGACCGGCGAGCGTATTCTGCTCAAAGAGCTTGCGAATCACGTCCGGCCCGACGGCGTCTATTTTGAACAGTCCAGCTATTATCATCGCTACACGACGGATTTCTACACGCATCTCTACGTTCTGGCGCGGGCCAACGGTGGCGGCGACGGTAGCGGTGGCGACGGCGACAGCTATGGCGGCGCGCCCAAACAGCCGGTGCTGGAAGAGAGGCTCGCGGCGCTTCTAGATCACCTGATGTATATCACCAGACCGGACGGAACGACCCCTTTCTTCGGCGACGACGATGGCGGACGACTCGTTATGCTCGGCGAGCGCGCGCCGAATGATTTTCGCGCCGCGCTCTCGAACGGCGCGGCCCTCCTGGGGCGCGCCGATTACAAGTACGTCGCCGCTGAAGCGGCCGAGGAAACTCTTTGGCTGCTCGGCCCGGAAGGCTTGCGCGCCTTCGACAACCTGGATGCCCGTCCGCCGGAAAAGGGTTCGCGCGCCTTCGAGGACGGCGGCTATTACGTGATGCGTGACGGGTGGAATGGGAAGGCGAATTATCTTTTGGTCGATTGCGGGCCGCACGGCACGCTCAATTGCGGCCACGCGCATGCGGACGCGCTCTCCGTGGAAGTGGCGGCGCGCGGGCGCACCATTCTGGTCGATCCGGGCACTTACACTTATACGGGCTCGGCGGCGTTGCGCGACGCCTTTCGCAGCTCACAGGCCCATAACACGCTGACTATCGACGATGAATCATCATCCGTGCCCGGCGGGCCCTTCGACTGGCGACACATCGCCGCGGCATCTGCGCACGCCTGGTTCAGCCACGAGCGCTTCGATTACTTCGAGGGCTCGCACGACGGCTACAAGCGGCTCGCGTCTCCGGCGGTTCATACCCGCAGCATACTCTTTCTCAAGGATGATTATTGGATCGTGCGCGACCGCGTCGCGACCGAAGGCGCGCATCGCTATGAGCTGCGTTTCCACTTCGCCGCGAGCGCCGATCCTGTCCTGGAAACGGCCGTTGACAGTTCCGTTCCGGTGTTGAGCGATGGCGCGGTAGTGGAGCGCCCGCGCCTTGAGCTGGCAGCCTTTGTGAACGGTGACGGCGCGGAATGGAAAAAAGAGGAGGGCTCGTTTTCAGCTTGCTACGGCTCTCGCTCTGCCTCTCCCGTCTGCGTCTTCTCGACGGCGGCCGAAGGCGCGCAGGAGTTCGTCACCTTTCTCATACCGCTCGAAGTCGGTGACGACAACAACAGCAGCAGCAGCAACGGCGTCGCTCACACGCGCGAGCTTGAAGCCGTGGGCGGTCGGGCGTTTGAGCTGGCAAGACCTCAGACGCGCGACCTCTTACTCGTAGGCGACCGTCACGCGATGGTCGAAGCGGCGGGCGTCGCTTCGGATTTCGCCTGGACGTGGCTGCGCTTCGAGCGAGACTCGGGTCGCTTGAAGGAGATGGTGTTGCTCGACGGCGGGCGGGTCGGGCTTGACGGCGAGGAATTGTTCAGGGCCGCGCGGCGCATCGGCTTCGCGGTCGTGCGGCGCGCGGGCGATGAGTTGAGCGTGACGACCGAAGCGGGCATCGACTTCAGCGCGGCATCCCTGGGCGCAGTCAGCGCAATCGTCAACGGTCAGGCGGGCGCTTTCGGCATTGATTCAACCTTGCGTTTCGTCGGCGGGAGACCGGACTTTGTCACTATGGAACAGGCGGCGGCCGAAAGCCTGCGGTGACCTGACTTGAAGACGAGAGAGACTTATGTGTGGGATTAACGGAATAGTATTGTCGGCAGAGTCGCGCGCGACCATCGACGCCCGCGTTATGGAGCGGATGCGCGATTCTATTACGCATCGCGGGCCCGACGACGCCGGGCTCTTCCTTAAAGAGCGAGTCGCCCTGGGCCATCGTCGCCTGAGCATCGTCGACGTGGCGGCGGGCCACCAGCCGATGACCAACGAAGACGGCTCGCTGCACATCGTCTACAACGGCGAGATTTACAATCACGCGGAGTTTCGCGCTCCCCTTGAGGCGCGCGGCCACGTCTATCGCACACACTGCGATACGGAAACCATACTGCATCTTTACGAAGAGCATGGGCCATTGTGCGTCCAACATCTGCGCGGGATGTTCGCGTTCGCCATCTGGGACGAGCGGCGGCGCGAGCTGTTCATCGCACGCGACCGACTCGGCGTCAAGCCTCTCTACTATGTCCTGACGGATGACGGCTCGCTCTACTTCGCTTCCGAGATCAAAGCGCTGCTTGCGGCAGGCGCGGTCAGGCCCGAGCTGAATGCCGGTGCGCTGCCCTGCTATCTGGCGAACAAGGCGACGTTCGGCGACGAGACGCTCTTTGAGGGCGTCAAACGATTGCCCCCCGGCAACACGCTCCGCTGGCGCGATGGCCGGGTCGAGATAGAAGAGTACTGGGACGTTCACTTCGCTCAGGGGGACGAAGACACGGGTCGCAGCGACGAGGATTACCAGGAAGAGTGGGCGGAGCTTTTCAAGACCTCGGTGCGGCTGCGCTTGATGGCGGACGTGCCCCTGGGCATGTTCCTCTCGGGCGGCATAGATTCCTCGGCCATCGCCGCCGTGATGAGCACGATGGTCAGGGAGCCGATCAAGACCTTCTCGGTCGGCTTCGCGGAGCGCCAGGCCAACGAGCTTGAGTATGCGCGGCTCGTCGCCAGCGCATACGGGACGGATCATCACGAGGTCATCGTCAGCCCCGGAGAATATTTCGCCGCGCTCCCGAAACTGATCTGGCATGAAGACGAGCCGCTCGCACACGTCGCCAGCGTCCCGCTCTTTTTCGTCTCGAAGCTGGCGGCCCGCCACGTCAAGGTCGTGCTCACGGGCGAGGGAAGCGACGAGTTGCTGGCTGGCTACGACCGTTATCGAAAGACGGTTTATAACCTGGCGCTCGGCGAGAAGTTCTACGGCCTGACGACCGAGGGAATGCGCCGGTTCGTCCGCCGCCGCATCGAAAATCTACCCGCCGGGACGAAGTTGAAGAGCAAGCTGTCGAGAACATTTCTGTGCCTGCCGCCCGGCATCGAGAGCATACACTTCGACAACTTCGCGGTCTTTCCGCTCGCCATGCAGCGGCAGCTCCTGACGCCCCGGACGAAGGAGCGCGCGGACGTTTTAGACCCTTACGCGGAGGTGCGCGCGCTCGTCGGGAAGACGGACGCCAACTCGCTGCTCAATCGCCTGCTCTACGCCGACATGAAGACCTATCTGCACGAGCTTTTGATGAAGCAGGATCAGATGAGCATGGCGGCGTCCATAGAGAGCCGCGTGCCGTTTCTGGATCACAAGCTGGTGGAGTTCACGTCGCGCCTGCCCGAGCGCTTGAAACTGCGCGGCTGGACGACGAAATACGTGCTGCGAAAGAGCATGCGCGGCCTGCTGCCCGAAGCTATCCTGAAGCGTCCCAAGATGGGTTTCCCGGTGCCGGTCGGCGCCTGGTTTCGCGGGCGATTTCGCTCCGTGATAGACGAGTACGTGCTCGGCGCGCGCGCCCTGGAGCGCGGCATCTTCGAGCCTGAGTTCGTGCGTAACCTCGTCGCGGAACATCAGACGGGGGCGCGCGATCATGCGGAGCGTTTGTGGGCGCTCGTCAATTTCGAGATGTGGCTGCGACAGATGGTGGAGGGCGAGGCGACGGGCGCGCCTTCGCTCGAACTTGAGCCTGTAGAGGTTTAATTGAAGTCTATGAGATTGGTGCTTTTTTCCAGAGTCCCGCGCTGGTATTCGTTCCGGCAGGATCGTTTCGTGAAACGGCTTGTCGCCGACGGGCACGAGATCGCGGCCGTCGTCGTCGAGCGGACGAAAACCCTCAAGTCCATACGCGAGTGGATGTTCAAGCTCGGCCCGCGCGTCTTTTTCGAGAAGGCCGTGAGCAACAGTCTGCGTCTGACGGGATTGCGGCGCGCGGCGGCCGTCGGGCCCGCGAGCCCGACGACGGCTGACGCGGCGGCGCGGCGGCCCCTGCCTGAGAGCGTCAACCCGCCCGTACACCTGGTTGATTCGCATAACTCGCCCGCTTGCGTCGAGCTTGTCCGCTCCTTGCGACCCGACGTGATCGTGCTGCGCGGTTGCGGAATCGTCCGGAAACAGATTTTAGATATCCCGAGAGTGGGAACGATCAATCCGCATTACGCGCTGTTGCCCGCGTATCGCGGCATGGACGTGACGGAATGGTCGGCGCTGCACGGCGACCCGGTGGCCGTCAGCGTGCATACGGTCAACGAGGGCGTGGACACGGGCACGGTGCTGGCATCGAGGCTCGTCAAAGTTGAGCGGGGCGACACGGTCGGAATGCTGCGAGATAAGAGCGCGGCCCTGGCCGTCGATCTGATCGCCGAGACGCTCGCGAATCTGGAGGCGGGGCGCGCTCTGCCCCGACGAGCCGAGCCGGGCGCGGCCGGGCGTCAGTATTTTGTCATGCACCCGCGCTTGCGCCGACTGGCCGACGAACGGCTCAAGAGGATCGATTGATGAAGGCTATGCGAGAGAAGTTCAAGAGAGTTTCGGCGAAGAGGCTGGTGAAGGCGGGTACGCGTCTCATGCATCCGTCGCTCGCCCGCCTTCTGGCTCGTGATCGTCTCGGCTCTCTGCCAAAGCCGGGCGCGTCCGCCAGCCATCTTGAGGCCGCCATCGAATGGCTCTGCCGCGCGCAGGACAATGCCGGGGGGCGCGGTGTCTCCGCAGGCTATTCGCTGATAGACGGCTGGCTTCCGCCTTACCCGGAGACGACCGGCTACATTATCCCTACATTCTTCGATTACGCGCGGTCGAGCGGGCGCGAAGAGTTGCGCGAGCGCGCGCTGCGCATGGCGGATTGGGAGATCGAAGTTCAACTGCCGGACGGGTCGGTGCAGGCGGGCCAGTACAAGGCCGGTCAGAAGGAGCGTCGCCCCGCGATCTTCAACACGGGGCAGGTGATTCTGGGCTGGTGCCGAGCCTACGCCGAGACGAAGAAGGAGTGTTATCTGGAAGCGGCGATGCGCGCCGGAGACTGGCTGGCGGGGGCGCAGGCCGCCGACGGCTCCTGGCCCTTGAGAGCGCCGGAGACGGAGACGACCGTTCATGCCTACGATGTGAGAACGGCCTGGAGCCTGTTGGAGCTGAACGCGCTCGTCAACCAGAGGAGCTACCTGGAGGCGGCGCGACTGAACCTTCAATGGACACTGGAACAGCAGCAGGAGAACGGCTGGTTCAAGCACAACGCCTTCTTCTTCGCGGGCAACAAATGGGATTTGCCCCTGACGCACACCATCGCTTACGTGATGGAGGGATTGCAGGAGTCGTGGCGTCTGCTGGGCGACGACAGGTACTTTCAGGCGGTTTATAAAACGGCCGAAAGGCTGTTGCGGATCTTTGAGCTGCGGCGGTTCATGCCGGGCGAGTTCGACGGCTCGTGGAAGACGGCGGCGACCTATAGTTGTCTGACGGGTGACGCGCAGATCGCTGGGGTCTGGATGAAGGTCTACGAAACGACCCGCGATACGCGGTTTCTCAACGCCGCGCTCAAGCTCAACGACTATGTCAAATCCACGCAGAGCCTGCGCGCATCTCACGGCGGCGTTCGCGGCGGCGTCAAGGGCTCGCAACCGATCTTCGGACGCTACACGCCCTTCGTCTATGTTAACTGGGCGGCGAAGTTTCTCGCCGACTCGCTGATGTTGGAGGAGCGCCTGATGGCTGCTTTCGAGCGGGCTGCATTAAACGGCGAGCCGCTCGGGCCCGGAGACCTCGAAGCGCCCTCCGTCTCGGTCGTCAATCGATGATCGTGACCGAAGGAGGCGGCTGCTGCGCGCTGGCAAGTGCGATGACCGCGGCGGACAATGACAGGGCTGTTGATGAAATTCTATCGGGCCATACCTTGAAACTATGAACGCTACGTTTGCAATGCCGGATGATAAGAAGGCGGCGGCGACCTCCAGCACATCGCTTCGCGGCCGGGACATTCTATGCTTCAGCCACGACTGGAGCGGCGACCCTCTGTCGAAGACTCATCTGATGCGCGCGCTCGCGCGAGATAATCGCGTACTCTGGGTAAATTCAATCGGTTATCGCAGGCCGACGGCGTCGAAGGCCGACATCACGCGCGCCTTCAAAAAGCTGGCCGCCGCGACCCAGGCGATCACCGAGCCCGAGAAGAACATCTTCGTCCTGAACCCGCTCGCCATTCCCGCTTACGGTAATCCGCGCATACGCGACATCAACCGCCGCCTGCTGCGTTTCCAGGTCAGGCGCGCGATGCGTCGCCTCGGCTTCAAGCGCCCGCTGAACTGGGTTTTTAATCCGGCGGCGGCCGTCATCGCGGGCGAGTTGGACGAGGAACTATTGATCTACTACTGCGTGGACGAGTACACGGCCTTCTCCGGCGTCTCGTCGCAATCGCTCGCCGAGCTTGAAGAAAGTCTGCTCCGGCGCGCCGATCTGGTGATCGTCTCGGCCGATCTTCTCTATCAATCCAAGTCGCGAATCAATCCGCACACGCATCTGGTACGGCACGGCGTTGACTATCGTCACTTTCGACGCGCGCTCGATGCTGAAACGGTTGTGCCCGAAGAGCTGGCGCGCCTGCCGCGACCCGTGATCGGGTTCTTCGGGCTGATCGCCGACTGGGTTGACCTCGATTTGATGGCCCACGTTGCGCGGAGCTTTCCGAACGCCTCGCTCGTTCTGGTCGGCAAAGCGAGCACCGATACGTCTGCGCTTGAGCGATTACCCAACGTTCATTTTCTGGGGCGCAAGCCCTACTCGGAGCTTCCGGGTTATTGCAAAGGGTTCGACGTTGCGCTGATGCCGTTTCGCATCAACGAGCTGACGCTCAACGCCAACCCTTTGAAGGTGCGCGAATACCTGGCGGCGGGGCTGCAAGTCGTCTCAACCCCGATACCGGAGGTCGAGGTGCTGGGACTGTGCCGTATCGCTTCCGGCCCCGAAGCCTTCGTGCGAGAGATAGAGGCGGCCCTCGCCGAAAGTCCGGGCCCGAGCGCCGAGAGAAGCGAAGCCGTCCGCAATGAGAGCTGGGAATCGCGGCTCGAAGTTGTCGGCTCCTATATTGACGAAATCGCGCGCACGAAAGCCTGACCCGAAGGACGACGAGGCCCGGCCCGGCTGTGATATTTCCGGAAGCAAAGAGAGGAAGGAAAGGGACGCGCGCCCGGCGATTGCTACTGGTGGCGGCGCTGGCTGTCGTTGTGTGGTCGCTTTTGGCGTGGGCCGCCGCGCACGCCCTGGTGGTTCGCGCCGAACTGACGCACGCCGATGCCTTAGTTGTCCTGAGCGGTTCCGGAGTTTACCTGGAGCGCGCGGGCAGCGCGGCGCAACTCTGGAAAGAGGGGCGCGCCGATAAGATTATCCTGACGAACGACAGCCAGCACGGGGGCTGGTCTGAGGCCAAGCAACGGAATCCGTCGTTTGTCGAACGCGCCTCGGAGGAATTAGAGCGCGCGGGCGTGGCGGCGGACAAGATAGAGGTGTTACCCGAAGCCGTGACGAGCACGCATGACGAAGCCCTGCTGCTCAGGCGCTATGCGACGACTCATGGGCTGCGCTCAATTCTGGTAGTGACCTCTGCCTATCACTCGCGCCGGGCGCTGTGGACGCTGCGCCGGGTCTTTCAAGGCAGCGGCATAGAGGTCGGACTCACGGCCGTTGCGCCGGGCCAGCAGTCGCCTCCGCCCGCCACGTGGTGGTGGCATGCCCTCGGCTGGCGAACCGTCGCCCTGGAGTATATAAAGCTGGGATATTACTGGTTGAGTTATCGCTGAACGCCTATCCCTTGCGGCGTGCGGAAAGCTGCAAAGTGAGGCGGGAAGGTTTCGAGAAGGCGCGATGAGGGTGGAGAAGAAAATCCTGTTGCTGGCGTGCGGAGGGCTCTTCCTGACGGCCTGCCTGATACTGGCTTTCGGGCAGCGGCGCGGCAGCAGCAGCAGCTTGACTTCGCAGAATACTCAACAGACGGAGCACCCGCGTCGCGTCTCCGAGGCTGGCTCTAAAACAATCACGGTTCCAAAGGGCGGCAACTTTCAGAAGGCTCTCGACGCCGCCGCCCCGGGCGACACGATCATCCTTGAAGCCTCGGCCTCCTTCATCGGCCCCTTCACCCTCCCCGCCAAAGCTTCCACCTCCTCCGCCTTCATCACCATCCAGTCCTCAGCCCTAGCGTCTCTTCCCGCCTCGCGCGTCTCTCCACAACACGCCTCGCTGATGCCCAAACTCCTCTCCCCGGGCAATAATCTGCCCGCGCTGCTGACCGCCCCCTCCGCTCATCATT
>DASZEN010000049.1:0-32287 GCA_035940775.1 Pyrinomonadaceae bacterium
CCCCCCCCCCCCCCCCCCCGCGCCTCTGAATTTAAGATCGGCCTTAGCTTTCCATGAGCTGTGGCCCGCCTGCGCTGTGAGAAGGGTGTTTTTAGCGAGTCAGCCTAGAAGCGAGGCGATGGCGGCGTAGAGGCCAGTACCTATCCAGCCGTCAAAGCCCGGAAAGCCAATATCGCCGGTCGCGCCCGGAATCAATATGTCACCGCGCGAGCCGGGCGTTAGTATTTCGCCCCGCGAGCCGGGTATCAGTATTTCGCCGGTCGCGCCGGGCGTCGGCGTCTCGCCTGTGATGCCCGGAGTCTGCGTCTGTCCGGCGATGCCGGGCATTAGTATGTCGCCTGCGAACGCCTGCGGCACGCCGAGGCTCATTACCATCGCAAGCATCATCATGCTTGCGAGCATCTTTATTTTACGCATCATTATTTCCTCCGTAGAGTTTAAGACAGGTTAAGATTTCGCAGCGCTCGATTGCATAATCGGTAGCGCCGCGAGAGCCATTCTTATGCGCTCAGCTTTTCATTTAGCAGAATCGCCGGGGGCTCATGGATATTTCGCGCGATTTAGCCCAGGAGCGAAGCGAAGGCGGCGTAGATGCCCGTCCACATCCCATCTGCGATGCCCGGAAATTGCACATCACCTGCTGCGCCCGGAGCACTCATATCGCCTGTCAAGCCGTTCTGAATTTCTCCGTTGACGCCGGGAGAACCAATCTCGCCTGCGAAGCCAGGAGTCTCGGTTGGCCCCGCGATACCGGGGCAGCCCATCTCGCCCGCGAATGCCTGCGGCGCGCCGAGGCTCGCTACCGTCGCCAGCACCATGATCGCCGTGAGTCTCTTTATCTTTCGCATTGCTGGTTTCTCCGTTGGTTGAGGGTTTTGAGATTTCGTCGAGTTTAAGGGCGAATCAGAAGAGCCGTAAGCTTTACAGCGACGCGGAAGGTTGAGCGCGGGCCGGGCATACTCTCTCTCCTGAAAGAGATTTGGAAGTACAAGCGAGCCGATCTTCAGGCGTAAAAGGGGGAAGACCGGAGAGGGCGACTCAAGAGAGTCTTAAAGTCAGGCGCGCATTATACCCTTTCGCGTCTCTCCTGTCTCTAAATTTCGAGTGCCGGATTTCGACCGCGAACCGCCGTTCGGAGGCCGGAAATCAAGCGGCGTTTGAGCCCGCATCGGGCGCGGCTGACAGCGCATGCGCGCGTTGTGTTGTACAATCGAACCGAAGAGCTTTTTCAAGCGTAAAATACAGGTGGGCTCGCCGCTGCTGAAACCGATTGAGGGGCTTTACGGGCCCGCCTGTGCCGAAAAGGATGAACTCTCTTATGCCTACAGAAGCAACTCAGCAGAAAGAAGGGAAGGAGCCGCCCGTGCGAGTTGAGACAGACTCGATGGGCGAGATCGAAGTCCCTGCGGATAAATACTGGGGTGCGCAGACGCAGCGTTCGCTCATTCACTTTAATATCGGCGACGACCGGATGCCGCGCGAGATGATTCGCGCGCTCGGGATTCTGAAAAAGGCCGCCGCGCTCGTCAATCAGGATTTGGGCAAGCTCGCGCCCGAGAAGGCCGCGCTCATCTCGCGTGCCGCAGATGAGGTGATCGACGGAAAGCTGGACGAGCATTTCCCCTTGCGCGTGTGGCAGACGGGGAGCGGGACGCAGACGAACATGAACGCCAACGAGGTCATCTCGAATCGTGCGATTGAGATGGCGGGCGGCGCGATGGGCAGCAAGAAACCCGTGCATCCCAACGATGATGTCAATATGTCGCAGTCGTCCAATGATACGTTCCCGACCGCGATGCACATCGCGGCCGCCGAGCGCATGAACCGACTCATAGCGGAAGTGCAGAAGGTTCAAGACGCCATCGACGCCAAGGCCAAAGAGTACGCAGACGTGGTGAAGATCGGTCGCACGCACTTGCAGGACGCGACGCCTTTGACCGTGGGGCAGGAGATGTCTGGCTGGGCCAGCCTGCTTGAGCGCGACATAGAGCGGCTGCGAATCGTCCTGCCCGGACTCTACGAGCTGGCCATTGGCGGGACGGCCGTCGGGACGGGGCTTAACTCGCACCCCGAATTCGGCGAGCGCGCGGCACGAAAGATAGCCGAGCTGACGAGCCTTCCCTTCAAGTCTCACCCGAACAAGTTCGCAGCCCTCTCGGCGCATGATGAGCTTGTCTTTGCGAGCGGCGCCTTGAAGACCCTGGCCGGTTCGCTGATGAAGATTGCGAACGATATACGCTGGCTCGCGTCGGGGCCGCGCGCCGGTCTCGGCGAGCTGATTTTGCCTGAGAATGAGCCGGGCTCTTCGATCATGCCGGGCAAGGTGAACCCGACGCAGAGCGAGGCGATGACGATGGTCGCCGTACAGGTCTTCGGCAATGACGCCGCGATAGGATTCGCGGGCTCGCAGGGCAACTTCGAGCTGAACGTCTTTAACCCCGTCATGATTCATAACCTGCTGCACTCGATTCGGCTGATCGCCGATGCCTGCCACGGGTTCGTCGATTATTGCATCGCCGGGATAGAGTTGAACCGCGAACAGATCGAAGCGCATTTGCGAAATTCTCTGATGCTGGTGACGGCGCTCAATCCGTACATAGGCTACGACAAGGCCGCGCAGGTGGCTAAAAACGCCCATAAGAAGGGCATATCCCTGCGCGAGTCTGCCGTCGAGCTGGGCCACCTGACCGGCGAACAGTTCGACGAGTACGTGAAGCCCGAAAACATGACCCGACCATAAAAACAGGGGATGAGGGCGGCAGCGATGAAAGGAATGCTTCCGTTCCTTGAATGCTTTTCTTATTCATGGCTGCCGCCTTCCGCCCTTCGTTCTGCCGCGCATCTTGAGGGGGAGCGGGTGCATCTAAATTGGTGCGGGTGCGGGAGGGATTTAAGCGCCTGCGCGTGTTGAGTTTTTGAATGGCTGACGCCGCCGAGGCTTGCGCGCTTGCGCGAGGTTTCCGGCAGTGGGTATAGTGGGCCGTTTGGCGCTCCGACCTGCTTCGCGGCTGAGCGCGGCTGTGGGCTCATGTGGGCCCGCGAGTAAGGAGATAAAAGATGACCGCTGTTCTGGAAATGAGGAAGGCTCCGGTGCTCGAAGATTACTTCGGGATGTCGGATGCCGAGTTGAGCGAGCGGATCACTGCGGCGCGGCGCGAGCTGGGTTCGCGCCTCGTCATACTTGGTCATCACTACCAGCGCGACGACGTGATCTGCCATGCGGATTTGACGGGCGATTCCTTCAAGCTCTCAAGGCTCGCATCCGAACGGCCCGAGGCCGAGTTCATAGTCTTCTGCGGCGTTCACTTCATGGCCGAATCGGCAGACATACTTTCGGCCGCGCATCAGAAGGTGATCCTGCCCGACATGGGCGCGGGCTGCTCTATGGCGGACATGGCTTCGGCCGAGCAGGTCGAGGACGCCTGGGATCAACTTCAGTCAATCGGCATCCACGACGAGGCGCGCGTCCTGCCGATCACATACATGAACTCGACCGCCGCGCTCAAGGCTTTCTGCGGGCGTCATGATGGACTGGTCTGCACGTCTTCAAACGCCGTCCCGCTCTTCGAGAAGTGTTTGAAGGAGGCCGACAAGCTCTTCTTCTTCCCGGATCAACATCTGGGCCGTAACACGGGCGTCAAGTTCGGCATCCCGCTCGATGAGATGGTCGTCTGGGACCCGTTCAGGGAGCTTGGCGGGAACACCGAAGAACAACTGCGCCGCGCGCGCCTCATCCTCTGGAAAGGCCACTGCTCAGTCCACGGGCGCTTCCGTGAATGGCACGTCGATCAGGTGCGCGCCAGTGTGCCGGGCATCAAAGTCCTGGTGCATCCCGAATGCGTTTATGAGGTCGTGCAGAAGAGCGACCTCAACGGCTCGACAGAGTTCATCATCAAGACGTTGGAGGCCGCGCCCGCGGGCACAAAGTGGGCCATCGGGACGGAGGTCAATCTGGTCAATCGCTTGATCGAGCGGTTTCCGGACAAGCACATACAGCTTCTCGCGCCGGATTTGTGCATGTGCGCGACGATGTATCGCATCGCGCCGCAGAATCTGGCGTGGGCCCTGGAATCGCTGCTCGCGGGCGTGGTCGTCAACCAGATCAGCGTGCCGGAAGAGACGGCGCACTGGGCGCGCGTCGCGCTTGACCGGATGCTTGCGATTCAGTAAGGTCTCAAGCGCGCCGAGGCCGTGACGAGTAATGAGTGACAGGTGAGCGAGACAGACCCTTAGAAGGTTTTGTCCCCCTCGCCTGTCACTCTTCGCTTGTGACCGAGTCGGAAGAGGAAGAGGGAGGCCAAAGCTTTGGCTGATCCGAATGATCGCGTAGAGGAGAATGTTCCCGGCCCTTATTACGTCGATTCGCTATGCATCGACTGCGATGTGTGCCGGGACACAGCGCCCGATAACTTCACACGCTCGGACGAGAACGGCTATTCCTACGTCTTCAAGCAGCCGGAAACCGAAGACGAGCGCGCGTTGTGCGAAGAGGCGCTCGCGGCCTGCCCCGTCGAGGCCATCGGCAACGACGGCTGATCCCATAAGACTTTCCGGAATTATCTTTCGGCAGGCCGCACGGGATTCCAACAAAAATTCCTCTGCGGCCCAGAACCTTTCAGCCAAAGGTTTTCGTATATCAGGCTGATGGCCGGATCAAACGACAAAGGGAGACGCCGGAAGCGCGTCATTGCGCGGCTGTTGGCGGGCGCTGGGGCGGCGTGCCTCCTGTTGGTCGGCGGGCTGCGTTGGTGGACGCACATAAGCTACGGCGGAAAGGTTTACAACACGGTGGCGGCCGTGCCCGAAGACCCTGAGCCGCGCGTCGCCATCGTCTTCGGCGCGGGGCTGTGGAGGGACGGCTCTCCGTCGCCGGTGCTCTACGACCGTATCAGGACAGCCGCCGAGCTGTATCGCGCGGGCAAGGTGCGTAAGCTTCTGCTGACGGGCGACAACCGTTTTCATAACTATAACGAACCCGACGTGATGCGCCAGACGGCAATCGAGCTGGGCGTCCCGGCCGATGATTTAGTGCCGGATTATGCGGGCCGCCGCACCTACGATAGCTGCTATCGCGCGCATGAAATCTTCGGCGTCCGCCGCGCCATCCTCGTCACGCAGGGGTTTCACCTTGATCGCGCCCTCTACCTCTGCGATTCGCTGGGCATTGACAGCATAGGCGTCTCGGCAGACCGTCGCGCCTATACACGCGACGCCCATTTTTGGTGGCGTGTGCGCGAGTTGCCCGCGACCTTCGGAGCGTGGATCAATCTGAACCTGTTCAGGCCGACGCCCATCCTCGGCGAGCGTATGCCCATCCAATGAGCTTTCGGGAGCGGGGCGGGACGAAAAATCCTCTAAACCGCGATCTTAATCCAGCCGTCTTCGATCAGCACTTCGTAAGTCTCGACAGGCGAATGAGGTCGGTTGAGGCACTGGCCCGTGCGCACGTCGAAGCGCCAGCCGTGCCAGTCGCATTCGACCGTGTGGCCGCACAAATGGCCGTCGGCGAGGGGCGCGCCCTTGTGCGGGCAGAAATTCTCGATGGCGTGAAACTCTCCCTCGATGTGATAGAGTGCCAGTTCCGTTCCATCCTTCAACTCGACGGTCGCGCCGCGTCCCTCCGGAACATCCTCGACGCGACCGACCGTTACGGTCTGGCCCTGCCGCTTCGGCTTTTTGGGATTGAAGGATTTCGAGTTGAAAGATTGCACCGCGTCGGCCAGCGTAACAAAGAGGCGTGCCGGGCGGCAACCGCGCAAGATTTCCGTCGTCGTCGCGTTCTTTAAACCGGCCAGGGGCGTGCAGCTCTCCCGGTGTCTCTGGCCCGATTGAAGAACAGCCGAAATTGAAGAGGGAGAAGAAAAATGAGAAGGCAGCTTTTAATCATGACGAGCCTCGTAGCGCTCGTCCTTTTTTGTACGGCGCAAGCTTTTGCCAGGGACATTACGGTTCGCGGGCGCCTCGGGAGAACGGTCGAAGCGGGCGGCTGGCTGATCCTGACGGACGCGCAGAAATACCTTATCCTCAACCCGCAGCGCTTTCAGAACGAGACCTGGTTTCGCGAGGGCACGGGCGTCGAAGCCACCGGCGAAACCAAAGAGGACGTAGTCACGACCTATCAGGAGGGAATCCCCTTTGAGGTGCGCTCGATGCGCCCTTCGGACGAAGGCACAGGGGGCGGTACAGCGGGCGCGGTCGCGTCCAGACGTTTGACGCGCGTGCTCGTCTCCGGAGACTCTATCGTGCAGGCGCAGCCCGATACGGCGATCATCTCTATTTCCGTCATCACGCAGAACAAGCGCGCTCTGGACGCGCAAACCGAGAATGCGAACCGCAGCGACGAGGTGGTACGCGTCCTCAAAGCGGCGGCGGGCGCTGGCGCGGAGGTCAAGACGAGCGGCTACAACTTGCAGCCGATGACCGTCTACAGGGAGAACCAGCCGCCGACGATCACCGGCTATCAGGCGAGCAATAGCGTGACGGTCACGATGAGCGATCTGACGAAGGTCGGCGCGGTCATTGACGCGGCGGCGCAGGCGGGCGCGAACAATATCAACGGCGTCTTGTTCACTTTGCGCAAAGACAGACCGGCCAGGGATCAGGCGTTGGCCGACGCCACGCGCGAAGCTATAGGCAAGGCGCAGACCATCGCGCAGGCCCTCGGCGGGCGCGTCTCACGCATCGTCGAAGTACAGGAAGGGGGCGTTACGCCGCGGCCCGTCTATGAAGGCGAGTTGCGAAATCAGGCCGTGATGGCCAGGAGCAGCGCGCCAACCCCGATTGAGGTCGGCACGCTCGACATTACTTCGCAGGTGCAATTAATAGCCGAGATCGAAACGGCGCAGTAAGCTACAAAGCAGTAAGGATTCGGAAGGCGGAAGGCTCATGGGCGGCTCTCTTTTCGGGGCTGCTCTCTTCCGCCTTTTGATCTTTGTGCGGTGGTCGAACTGGTAATCCAGGGCGAAGCGAGTATAATTCCTTTAAGTTCCCTTAATTGAATCTGGATTGCAGGCCGGGCCGCTCGCCGCTCTCTTGTAGGCGTCCGATGGTTTTTGCGAGCCGCTCGCCGCCCGCGCCCCGTCCGGCTTTGGCCTTACAGGGGGGCGACCGTTTAATTCTTGTCTGGAAATGGGGAGGAAGATCATGTCAAGAGATCGTTATGATAGAGACGATGACGATACGGGCTATTACGGTGGCGGTGGTGCGCGCCGTCGTGGCAGCAGCAGCAGCAGCGCCTTTGACGACAGGGGCGCGTCCGGGCGCGCGGATTACGGTCACGGCGGCGGCTATCGCGAGCGGGATTACGGCTACGACGATGCTTACAGGGCATCGCGCGGCGGTCGCGGCTACGGCGGCGGCGGTGGCGGTGGTGGCGAGCGCCTGGATTACGGGCGCGGCGAGCGCATGGATTATCGCGACGACGACCGCCGCTACAATGATTACCGCGTCGAGCGCGACGACGACCGCTCCTGGTTCGACGAGGGGCGCGACTATTTGCGGCGTACCTTCGGGGGACGCGAACGCGCGCGCGGCCGTTCGCGCTCGCGCCTGCGTTGCCGCGACATCATGACGCGCGACGTGACGGTTGCGACGCGCGACACTACTCTACAGGAAGTCGCCGCGATGATGCGTGAAGAGGACACGGGCATTATTCCCGTGGTGGATCGAGAGGACGCGCCCGCGTTGACAGGCGAGGCGGCGCTCGAAGACGCACCCCGGATCAACAATCGGACGCGCGGCATAGGCAAGCTGGTCGGCCTGATTACAGACCGCGACATAGTCGTGCGCGCCGTCGCCGAAGGCAAAGATGCGACCGTCGCCCGCGCCGAAGAGGTGATGACCCAGGACATACACACGGCGCATCCGAATGATCGAGTCATAGACGCGATTCGCAAGATGGGCGACAAACAGGTGAGGCGTATTCCGGTGGTCGGGGAAAACGGCCAACTGCGCGGCATCATCTCGATGGCCGACATCGCGCTTGAAACGGAAGAGGATGAAGAGCTGGCCGATGCACTGGAAGAGATTTCCAGCGGCGCTTCGTTCTGGGGCAAGGTCTTCGGATAAAGCGCAGGAGAGAGGGATGCGGGCCGAAAGGCGAAGGAGTGAAGTAGAGACAGAGCTTCATCGAGACGCCCTCATCCCTTTCGCTTTCAGCCTTACAATTTTATATGGCAAATTCGGTTGAGCGTTATTTTCGCCTGCTGCACGGCGAACGCAAGATGCGGCCCGGCACGCGAACCTGGTGTCCGGCTGCCGACATCTATCGGACTCGGGACGGGTGGCTCGTCAAGGTTGATCTGGCGGGCGTCACGCCCGACGACCTGGAGATCACCCTCAGCGGCGCGACCCTGCGCCTGTCGGGCTGCCGTCGCGACACCTTCTACGGTGAAGGCGTAACCTGCCAGCAACTCGAAATCACTTACAGTCGTTTTGAAAAGACGCTTCAGTTTCCGTGTCCCATAGAGGGTGCGCATCTGATGCGAGACTACCGCGACGGGCTGCTCATACTGCATCTTCGCGGCGAAGAAAATTGTGAAGAAAGGACGAACGATCAGCAATGAACGGTGAATGAGCGAGGAGAAAGAGACACTCTCGGTCTTGTGCCGTCTTTGGACTCAATCGCCGGTCGTTGCCGCAAAAAATCGTCTGGTTATGTCTGAAACCATAGAAAACATCGAATCACGTGAGACCGCGAACGCGCCCGAGGTGAACAAGGCGCAGCGCCCGACCGAACAGCAACAGCAGCAGCAGGCGGCTACGGTCAACGCCGTCCCGTTCGAGATCAGCGTATTGCCTTTGCAGAACACGACGCTCTTTCCGGAAACGGTCGTGCCGCTGGCGGTCGGGCGGGCGCGTTCCGTGGCGGCGGTCGAATCCGCGCTCGCGACGCCGGAGAAATTGCTCGCCTGCATCAGCGCGCGCACGGAGCAGGTGACGGGCGCGGACGCCACGCCCGCCGATCTTTACGACGTGGGCACGCTCGTCATGGTCAAGCGCATGCAGCGCATGGACGAGGGCCTGCACCTGATCGTGCAGGGCACGGAGAGAATAAAAGTCCTCGAATGGACGCAGGAACAGCCCTTCCTTCGCGCGCGCGTCCAGACCTTGCCCGAGCTTAAAACCATAGACCCGGACGCGGTCGAAGCCACCAAGCGGAACGTGCAATCGCTGATCCAGCAGGCGCTCGCCATGTTGCCGCAAGTGCCGCCCGAAGTGCGCTCTGCCGTGCTCACCGCCGACGACCCTATTCGCCTCGCCTACTTCCTGGCCTCCGTCCTCAACCTCGGCGTCGAGCAGGAGCAGAAGATGCTCGAATCCGAGACCGTTGACGAGCTTATACTGTTGGCCCACAACTATCTCTCACACGAGCTTGAGATTATGCAGATACGCTCGCGCATTGCGACCGAGGCGCAGAGCGAGATGGATAAGGCGCAGCGCGACTACATCCTGCGCCAGCAGTTGAAGGCGATTCAGAAGGAGCTTGGCGATGACGAGGGCGGCGAGCGCGCCGAGGCGGAACTGCTCAGAGAGCGCCTTGAGGCCGCAGACCTGCCCGAAGACGTGCGCCAGGAGGCCGAACGCGAATTGAAGCGCATGGAGCGCTTGCCTGCGGCCGCGCCCGATTATCACGTCATTCGCACCTATCTGGAATACGTGCTGGAACTGCCCTGGAAGAAGGAGACCGAGGACAAGCTCGATCTGAAAGAGGCGCGCCGTATCCTGGACGAGGATCACTACGGACTGGAAGACATAAAGGAGCGCATCCTCGAACACCTGGCCGTCATCAAGCTCAGGCCCGATGCGAAAAGCCCCATCCTCTGCTTCGTGGGCCCACCCGGAGTCGGCAAGACAAGCCTGGGCCGCTCGATTGCGCGGGCGCTGGGCCGCCAGTTCGAGCGATTGTCTCTGGGCGGCGTGCGCGACGAGGCGGAGCTGCGCGGCCATCGCCGCACCTACATCGGTGCGATGCCCGGTCGCATTATTCAATCCATACGCCGTGCCGGGGTGCGCAATCCCGTCATGATGCTCGACGAGATAGACAAGCTCGGCGCGGATTACAGGGGCGACCCGGCGGCCGCGCTCCTTGAGATTTTAGACCCGCAGCAGAACAACAGCTTTCGCGATCATTATCTGGACTTGCCGTTCGACCTCTCAAAGGTCTTCTTCATCGCGACGGCCAACCAGCTTGGGCCCATCCCGGCCCCTTTGCGAGACCGCATGGAGATCATCCAGCTCGCGGGCTACAGCGACCATGAGAAGCTGCACATCGCGCGACAGTACCTGGTTCCGCGACAGATCGAGGAGAACGGTCTTAACCCGGAACAGTTCGAGATTGCGGACGATGCGCTCGTGCTGCTGGCGACGCGCTACACGCGCGAGGCCGGAGTCCGCCAGATGGAGCGCAGCATCGGCAGCGTCGTGCGTAAAGCCGCGCTCCGAATCGCGCAGGGCGAGGCCGAGAAGGTGGCGGTCGATGCGAGCCGGATTAAAGAGTACCTGGGCGCGCCGCGCTTCTATCCGGAAGAGGCGCGCAAGGAATTACCGGCGGGAGTGGCGACGGGGATGGCCTGGACGGAGATGGGCGGGCAGGTGCTCTTCATCGAAGCGACGCTGTTGCCGGGCGGCTCTGGATTTACGATCACGGGCCAGCTCGGCGAAGTGATGCAGGAGTCTGCGCGGGCGGCGCGCTCCTATCTCTGGTCGCACGCCTCTGAGTTCGGCATAGACCCCGAGATGTTCAGAGGCTACGGCGTTCACCTGCACGTTCCGGCGGGGGCGATTCCAAAGGATGGGCCGAGCGCGGGCGTGACGATCACTTCGGCTCTGGCCTCGCTTTACACGGGGCGGCGCGTGCGTCCCGATACAGCCATGACCGGAGAGATTACGCTCTCGGGGCTGGTCTTTCCCGTCGGCGGAATCAAAGAGAAAGTCCTGGCGGCGCACCGGGCGGGCATCCGTCGCATTGTTCTCCCTCTGCGCAACGAGGCGGATACGGAGGACATTCCCGAGGATGTGCGGCGCGAGCTGGAAATCATTCACGTGGCGCGCATCGGTGAAGCGCTCGACGCCACTCTGGAAAAGCTCGTCGCCAATCCTCCTCCGCCGCCACTGGAAGCGGCGCGAGAGCGTGCGCCCAGGCAGGATGAACCGGAGCCCATCAGAGTGCGTGAAGCATAGCGGGCGAAACCTTTTTCGACCCCCTGAAAAAAGTTAAAGCGCCGGACTCCCCCAAGCCCGACGCTTCAACTTTATACTCTCTCCTTACACGGAGGAGGTCGATCTGAAAAGGACTTTACAGAGAGGGCCGCGCCCGATGGTTGCAATGCGATTGCATAATAGTTACAACGGCATGACGCGCACGGGCTTCATTTCATAAGGGGGCTCTCTCTCTGTCGAGAGCTGCGGCCCCGAGGGTTCGCGGCAAAGCTGGGAACCCCCCGGCGGACGCGCCCTTCGTTCGCGGACGCAGCAGGCGAAAACTTATGAGGCGAAAATTGATGGCCGGTCTGATCGCTTCCGGCGCGCTCGTGTGGATGATGCAAACCGTTCGCGCCGGTGCGGAAGGAGCCACGGAAATCGGCGGCGGTAGTAGTAGCAGCGGCGCCGCCGCCGGTCACGGCCTTGATCCTTTAGTGCTCGTCGGTGTCGCCGTTATTCTGATCGTCGCCAAGTTGAGCGGCGAGTTGTTTGAGAGAGCGGGACAACCGGCTGTGCTCGGCGAATTGCTCGGCGGCATACTGGTGGGCAATCTGGCGCTGGTAGGTTTTCCGTGGGCAGAGTTTTTGAAAACCAACGAGGTGATCGCGGCGCTCGCAGAGATAGGCGTAATCCTGCTGCTCTTTGAGGTCGGTCTGGAATCAGACCTGGGCGAGATGATGGAGGTCGGGTGGTCGTCGCTGCTGGTCGCGGCGGCGGGCGTCGTCGCCCCCTTCTTTCTGGGCTGGGGCGTGGCCGCCTATTTCCTGCCGGACGAAGCGCGACTCGGCCATATCTTTATAGGCGCAGTGTTGTGTGCGACGAGCGTCGGGATTACGGCCCGCGTCCTCAAGGACATGCGCAAGCTCGTGACGCGCGAGGCGCGCATCATCCTCGGCGCAGCCGTCATAGACGACGTGTTGGGGCTGTTGATCCTGGCCGTCGTCGCGGGCGCGATCAAGGCGACGATGGCGGGCGCTTCGCTCTCCATGTTTGAAGTCGCGATGATCGCCCTGAGAGCCGTAGCGTTCCTTGCCGTCGCGCTCTTCGCGGGACATTTCATCGTCCCGCAAGTGCTGCGCGGGGCGGGACGCTTCGAGAGTCGAGGCGTATTGCTGACCATCAGTATTTCGTTCTGCTTTCTGCTGGCGTGGGCGGCCGCCGAGGTCGGGCTCGCGCCGATTGTCGGAGCGTTCGCCGCCGGGCTCGTGCTCGACGAAGTCCATTTTCATTCCTCGCGCGAGCGCAAGGGACTCAATCTGGACAAGCTGCTGACGCCTGTGACGACCGTGTTCGTGCCCATCTTTTTCGTGCTAATGGGTCTCAAGGTAGACCTGCGCGCTTTCGCGCGCTTCGAGTTGCTGGGATTCGCGCTCGCGTTGACGCTCGCGGCGATCATCGGCAAACAGGTCTGCTCGTTGGTCATCATCGAGCGGGGCGTCAACCGTATGGCGGTCGGGTTGGGGATGATTCCGCGCGGCGAGGTCGGTCTGATCTTCGCGGGGATCGGCGCATCGCTGATGATGCCCCGCGCGAGCGGAGTGCTCGCACCCGTCATCGACGGGGCGACCTTCGGCGCAGTGGTCATCATGGTCATCATCACGACGCTGATAACACCGCCGCTGCTCAAGTGGGCCATGTCGCGGCGGCGCTCGCGCTTCGAGGATGAGCCGCCCGCGTCAACCCTGCGCGAGGTCGCAGAGGACGCCGCCGAACGCACGACGCATTAACTGACGCCGCAAAACGCATGACGCATTAACTTCCGTTTGAACCTGGAGGGGAGATCGAGATGAGTAGTAAAGAGAAGCAGAGCAAGGTCGGCAGATCGACGCGGCTGCGGGGCCAGCAGACGGGAAAAGCCGACACGGTTCCGGCGCAGGATCGCGAGTCGATGAAAGAGACCCCGGCCCTGCGCGGCCGTCGCAAGCGGGCGAGCGAGATGTTCGCGGACGAATCGGCGCAACACGCGGGCGCTGATGCCGCTACGCCGCGCTCGAACACGCCTTCGGTTCCGGCGGCGATGCCGAGCGGGCGTCCGCTCGGCGAGACGGGCGGTGAAAGAAAGGCGAAAGGAAAAAAGTAAGAGGAAGATACGGCCCGCCGGAGAGTGGCGGGCCGTATCTTCCCCTTTTTGACTTTTTACTTTTGTCCCCTTCGGGCCTTACCAGTCTTCCTGCGCGATGTATCTGAGGACGTGCTTGATAGAGGTCACGGCAAAGCTCCCGTCGTTTTTCCGTATCGGCACGTGACGATAACGACCGACCGCCATCTTGTTGAGCGCCGCCGCAACCGAATCAGTCTCGCGCAGGGTCTCCGGATGTCCGCTCATCAATTCGCCGACGGTCACGTTCGACCCGCTCGATTTCGCGCCCATCATCTTGGTGAGGACATCGTGCTCCGTAAAAATGCCGACCAGTTCGCCCCCATCGACCACGAGCACGCAGGCCGTCTGCGCCTCTTTCATTCGCCGCACGGCTTCGAGCACGGGCTCACCCGGGCCAACCGTCAAAGTCTCTTCCTGCTCCAGGTCGCGCAGATCATCCTCCATCACGGAGCGCGCAAGCCCGCGCGTCGCATCCGGGCGCGGCACGTCCAGATCACGCAGCGACTTCATACAGTTCTCGCAGCGATCCATGCCCTCTATATTATCGTGGCCGCAGGAAGGACAAATCATAAGGTCGCTTTGCTCCTTTATTCCACCGTCCAGGTTTCGCCGCCGTTAATCAGCTTGTCCAGATTGCCCGGGCCTGATTTGGTGATGGCGGCCCCGATCTGATCGACCATCATCTCCTCGTAGGTGGCGCGTTCGACGGCGCGGAAGATGCCGACCGGCTGCGGAAAGTCCGGATACTCCATGCGCGCCAGCATGAAGGCGACCGAAGGGTCTTTGAGGTTGATGTCGTGAACCAGCAGATCGTCCACGATGATGCCGTTTTCGCCGATGGTCACCACCTCCGGATGCGCGCCGTTCATGCGTATCCCCTTGTTTCCATCCTTGCCGAAGATCATCGGCTTGCCGTGTTCGAGGTAGAGCACGCGGTCGGAACGCACGCTCCGCTCGGTGAAATATTCAAAGGCTTTGTCGTTGAAGATGTTGCAGTTCTGATAGACCTCGACGAACGAGATTCCCTTGTGACGGGCCGCCGCTTCGACCGTCGCGCCGAGGTGCTTGACATCTATATCAATCGAGCGCGCGACGAAGGTGGCCTCCGAGGCGATGGCGACCGAGAGCGGGTTCAGAGGGTAATCAATCGTGCCCATCGGCGTCGATTTCGTCTTCTTGCCGAATTCTGAGGTCGGGCTGTACTGGCCCTTCGTCAAACCGTAGATGCGGTTGTTAAAAAGTATGTAGTTGATGTCGAGGTTGCGGCGAATGGCGTGCATGAAGTGATTGCCGCCGATAGAGAGCGCATCGCCGTCGCCCGTGATGACCCACACGCTCAAATCGGGATTCGACGCCTTGATGCCGGTCGCGACGGCAGGCGCGCGCCCGTGAATCGAGTGGAAGCCGTACGTGTTCATGTAATAGGGGAAGCGCGACGAGCAGCCGATGCCCGAGACAAAGACGATCTTCTCGCGCGAGATGCCCATCTCCGGCATTACTTTCTGAACATTATTCAGGATCGCGTAGTCGCCGCAGCCCGGACACCATCGCACCTCCTGGCCCGAGACGAAATCCGCTTTGGTCAGCTTCGCGGGCGGCGGCGCCTCTTCGCCCGCCGCCATCGAACCCGCGTAAGCCTCCGGCGAAGCAGCCGATTCAGCATTATCCTTGTGCCCGTTGCCGTTTGTTCCCTCACCGTTTGTACTCATTACTTACTCCTTAGCGAACTTTAATTGCGAATGATCTGGTGGTCGTCGTGCTCACCGCTTACAAATACTCCTCGACCTTGCGCATGATCTCGCGTATCTGGAAGGGGCGGCCCTTGACCTTCGAGAAGGCAACGGCGTCGACAAGGTATTTAGCGCGCACCATTGTGCAGAGTTGGCCCAGGTTCATCTCCGGGATGATGACCGTCTCGAATCCTGCGAGGACTTCGCCCAGGTTCTTCGGGAACGGGTTGAGGTGGCGCAGGTGGGCGCTCGACACAGGTTTGCCCTCGCGCTGCAACTTCTCGACCGCCGAGGTGATCGAGCCGTAGGTCGAGCCCCAGCCGAGCACGAGCACCTTGCCCGACTTCTCGCCAAAGACTTCGAGGGGCGGAATATCGTTGGCCGCGCGGTCGACCTTCTCCTGACGGAGTTTGACCATGAAGTGATGGTTCTCCGGATCGTAGTTGACGTTTCCCGTCAGATGCTGTTTCTCAATGCCGCCGATGCGATGCTCAAGACCGGGCGTGCCCGGAATCGCGTAGGGCCGCGCGAGCGTCTCTTCGTTGCGCCCGTATGGCATGAAGTTCTCGGGGTCGGTCACAAACTCTATCTCTATCTTCGGCAGATCGGAGACGGCGGGGATGCGCCAGGGCTCCGCGCCGTTCGCCAGATAACCGTCCGAGAGGTAAAAGACGGGCGTCATGTACTTGAAGGCGAGGCGGACTGCCTCAATCGCCATGTGGAAGCAATCGGCGGGCGTCGAGGGCGCAACGACAATCGCGGGGCATTCGCCGTTTCGACCCCAGACGGCCTGGAAGAGGTCTGCCTGTTCGGTCTTGGTCGGCAAGCCTGTCGATGGCCCACCGCGCTGCACGTTGATGATAACCAGCGGCAGCTCCGTCATCACGGCGAGCCCGATGGCCTCCTGCTTGAGCGCGACGCCGGGCCCGGAGGTTCCCGTCAGTCCGATGTGGCCCGTAAACGATGCGCCGATGGCAGCGCAGACGGCGGCGATCTCGTCTTCAGCCTGAAAAGTCTTGACGCCGAAATTCTTGTGGCGCGCCAGCTCGTGCAGGATGTCGGAGGCGGGCGTGATCGGATAAGAGCCGTAGAAGAGCGGGCGGCCCGAAAGCTCGGAGGCGGCGACAAAACCTATGGCGGTCGCCTCGTTGCCGGTGATCTTGCGATACGTGCCCGGCTCGATCTGCGCTTTCTTGACCGTGTAATGGGTCGTGAAGACCTCGGTCGTGTCGGCGAAGTTATAGCCCGTCTTCAAGACTAGCTCGTTGGCCTTCATCACCTCCGGGTTCTTCGCGAACTTGGCCCTGATCCATTCGATGGTCGGCTCCATAGGGCGATCATAGAGCCAGTAGAGCACGCCGAGCGCGAAGAAGTTCTTGCAGCGATCCATCTCCTTGCGCGTCAATTGCACCTGCCCCTTGAGCGCGTTCAGGTTCAGGGTCGTGATCGGCAATTTATGAATGCGGTAGCCTTTGAGCGTCCCGTCTTCGAGGGGGTTCGATTGATACGCGGCCTTCGCCAGATTGTCTTTATTGAACTCGTCCGTATTGATGATGAGCGTCCCGCCCTCCTCAAGATCGGAAAGGTTGACCTTGAGCGCCGCCGGATTCATGGCGACCAGCACGCTCGGTTGATCGCCAGGCGTGCGTATGTCCTGGCTGCTGAAGTTCAACTGGAAACCGCTGACGCCCGGAAGGCTTCCGGCCGGGGCGCGAATCTCGGCCGGAAAGTCCGGCAGCGTCGAAATGTCGTTTCCAACCACGGCCGAGGTGTTCGTGAACTGTGTGCCCGTCAACTGCATACCGTCGCCGGAATCCCCGGCGAAACGAATGGTGACGGTCTCAAGCTCTTCGTAATTTTTCTCCACCTGCTCTGAGGGAGTTTCGATGACGGTGCTCATTACTTCGTTTGTCCTCTATTCAATTGATGACAGTCGTTAAAAAGGATGATAGCGGCAGCGATGTGGGATGAATAAAAGCATTCAAGATGTTGAATGGTTTTCTTATGCATCGCTGCCGCCTTCCGCCCTTCGCTCACCCGCCTTCCTGCGTATCCATCACCTGTGCGGGTACGGGCGGCAGGTTCATAGTCTCTTTGGGATAGCTTTCGGCCAGATACATAATCACGTCGAAGACGGAGACGGAGCCGACGAGCCGCCCGTCCTGAACCAGCGGGACATTGCGGTAGCCCTTATCGTTCATCACGCGCACGGCGTCGCCGATGGTCGCCTCGGGCCCAAGCGTCTCCACCGTCGAAGACATCCAGCGGCTGACGGGCTCGTTCGTGTCAATCTCGCTGCCCACGATCTTGTTCAATAAATCGCGCTCGGTGAAGATGCCGACCACGCGCTCATCCTCGCAGATAATGACGCAGCCGCCCTCGTCCTGCCTCATCTTCTCGACGGCCTCGGCGAGAGGCGTGGACGGCGACGTGCAGACGTAATCATTCGTCTCCAGCAGACTGACGCTGTGGTGGCGCACGCCGCGCGGCCCGTCCGTTTTATCGGCGGGCGTCTGCGGAACACTCTTCTGTTCTCCTGCGGATTGTTCGGCTGACATAGGGTGTTTGCTCCAAATCCCCGGCGGGAGTCGTTCCACTAAACCGTATTCAAATTGTATCCCGAAGAAGGTAAAAGGCAAAAGGGCCGAAGGCGAAAGTGAACGGGCGAGGCTCGGCGAGGTTTCACACCTGCCTTTTACCACTGGCCTCATCGTAGGGCGACCATTGCGCGAGACGCTCGATGATCCCCGGTAAAATAGCGAGCGTATATTCGATCTCGCTTTCGGTGTTGTATCGCCCCAGTGAAAAACGTATCGAACCGCGCGCCGCCGTGTACGGCACGTTCATCGCGCGCAAGACCGCCGAGGCTTCGTGCGTCTCGGCGTTGCATGCCGACCCCGTCGAGACACAGACGCCCGCCGCGTCCAGGCTGGCCAGAATATTCTCGCCCTCGACATACTCGAAGGAGATGTTCGACGTGTTGGGCAAGCGCCGCGCGCGATCCCCGGCCCCGTTCAAACGCGCGTTCGGGATAGAAGCCAGAATCGTATCCTCCAAACGGTCGCGCAGAGCGCGCACACGGAGCGCCTCAGCGTCGCCGTCAACGCGGGCCAACTCGCATGCGCGCCCGAGCCCCACGATGTAGGGCAGGCTTTCAGTCCCGGCGCGCCGCCCTCCCTCCTGCCCGCCTCCGACGATGAAGGGCGCAAGACTCAGCCCCTTTCGCACGTAGAGCGCGCCGATGCCTTTGGGCGCGTGAAACTTGTGGCCCGAGATGGCGAACAGGTCAACGTTCGCGTCGCGCAGGCTTATCGGAATCTTGCCGACCGCCTGCACGCCGTCGACGTGAAAGAGCGCGTCGGAATTATCGCGCACGATGCGGCCTATCTCTTCTATCGGAAAGAGCACGCCAGTCTCGTTGTTGGCGAGCATCGCCGAGACCAGGGCCGTGTCGGGACGAAGCGCCGCGCCGAGCGCTTCCAGGTCAAGTCCCCCATCTTCGTCAACCTCAAGCCACGTTACTTCGTAGCCGTTCTTTTCAAGCCGCTCGCAAAAGTTTCGCACCGCCTCGTGCTCGACGCGGGTCGTGACGATGTGGCGTTTGCCGGGCACAAGTTCGAGCACGCCGCGAATGGCCCAGTTGTCGGATTCCGAGCCGCAAGAGGTGAAGACGATCTCGCTCGCGTCGCCTGCGCCCAGAATTTGGGCGACCTGCTCGCGCGCGCTCTCGACGCTGCGGCGCATCTCCCGCCCGAAGGTGTGGGCCGAGGACGGGTTGCCGTAAAGGTCTTCCAGATAGGGCCGCATCGCATCGAAAACTTCGGGCGCGACGCGCGTCGTCGCATTGTTGTCGAGATATACTATTTGTTCTCGCATCTGAATTACGCCTGTGCTCGGAAGTCGAGCGGATGATTTGCAGTTAATCGGCCTCTGCCGGGGCCGCCCGGATCAGGAGCGCGCGCTTCTGGCCCGCCAGTAGTCGTCCAGAATATCCTCTATCAGAGGGTGACAGGAACGGCAGCCGCCGCCCGCGTTGCACGTCCTCGTCACCTGCTCGACGGTGCGAAGCGCGAGCGCGTGGATTGCGCGCTCGATGGAATTTTCCGAGACGCCGAAGCAGGTACAGATGAGCGCCTCGTCGCCCGTCCACTCTTCGAGCCGCGCGCTGTGATAATCGGCCAGGGCTGCGTGAAGCGCCTCGCGGCACAAAGCGGCGCAATCCATTCTTTCGGGCGGCAGAGAGCCGAACCAGTCCGTGATGGCATCGGTAGAAAGTGTCGCCGCCCTGCCGAGCGCCAGCTCTTTGACTGCCTCCGTCAGAACGGAAGCGCAGGCGATCAGATATCCGCAGCCCAGCGTCTTGAATTTAGCATCCGTAACGGTCTGCCGCGTCGCGTCTATCTTGAGTGAGATACGCACGACGGCCCCGCAGGCGAACGAGCATGCCTCGCCCGTCGCGTCCGCGCCCTCAAGCTCGCCCGCGTTGCGCGGAGCGTCGAAATGTTCCTGGACTCGGCCCGGATAAAAAGACATCTTTAAGGCTCACAAAGTAAGGCGCGAAGCTTTAACCCGTTGAGCGTAGCTTTCGCGGAGGAATTTGTCAAAAAAGGGCTTGATTGATGCGAAATAGATGCCACCAGCGGCATCCGGCGGCTGTGGATTAAAGCAACCTGTTGGTTGACAAAAGCGGTACGCGAAAATTATCATAGGGACGTGTCTGCTGCTGCCATCACAAGCACCCTGGGTGCATCACGCGAGGAGATCGTCCAACTGCTGCGCGCGCGCGGCGGAGTGAACGCTGACGAGTTGGCCTCGTCGCTCGGCGTCTCCAAGCAATGTGTGCGCAAGCACCTGGACGTGCTTGAGCGCGGCGGCTACGTTCAGCACATCGCGGAGCGCAAGGAGCGTGGCCGACCGTCGCACGTTTATCGCCTGACGGCCAAAGCCGATCTGCTTTTCCCGAAGCGTTACGATCTTTTTGCCAGGGCCGTCTTGCAGCAGATCGGCGCGGTGTGGGGCGAGCGCGGGCTGAACACGGTCTTTTGCGGGTGCGCCAACGAGATGATCGGACGCCTCGGCCCGCAGCTCAAGGGGCTTGCCTTTGATGCGCGTGTGCGTCGGCTGGCAGAGCTGCTGGACGCGGAAGGATACGAGGCCGAGGTCGAAAAGCTGGCCGACGGTTCTTACCTTTTGACCGAGTGGAATTGTCCCATGACGGATGTCGCGCGTGATTACAGGCAGGTGTGCGAGCGCGAGCTTGAAGTTTATAGAGAGTTGCTGGGCACGCAGGTATTTCGCGAATCAAGAATCGTCGGCGGCGCGTCGCGCTGCGCTTATCGCGTGCTGCGGCCTAAACGGCAGTGAAACCGGTAAACGCAGCGACCTGAGTTGACGGGCGTGATTTTTCTACCCGCCAGCAGAGTTACCCAGGGGTCGCTCCCCTTATTGAACTTATATGTCTCAAGTAACCGAACAGAGCGTGCTGGAAGCGCTGCGGCAGATTCAAGACCCCGATCTGCACAAGGATATAGTGACGCTCGGCTTCATCAAGGATTTGAAGATCGAGGGCGGCGACGTATCCTTTCGGATTGTGCTGACGACCCCGGCCTGTCCCGTCAAGGATCAGATGGAGACGGCCGCCAGAGAACTGGTCGGAGGTTTGGAGGGTGTCGCGTCCGTCAGCGTCAGGATGGACGCTGAAGTGCCACGTGGGCGCGGGATCGGCGATAAGGTTTCCGTCCCCGGTGTGCGTAATATCATCGCCGTCTCTTCGGGCAAGGGGGGCGTCGGAAAATCTACGGTCGCGGTCAATCTGGCGGTCTCGCTGGCTCTGGACGGGGCGCGCGTCGGTTTGATGGATGCCGATGTCTATGGGCCAAACGTGCCGTTGATGCTCGGCGCGGGCAATTCGCGGCCGGAAATCGACGGGAACAAGCTCGTGCCCCTGGAGGCTTACGGCGTGCGATTGATGTCGATGGCTGTCTTGAAGCCGGGCGACGAGCCGCTGATCGTGCGTGGGCCAATCCTGCATGGACTCGTCAAGCAGTTCTTGTCGGACGTGCGTTGGGGAGAGCTGGATTACCTGATCGTGGACATGCCGCCCGGAACGGGCGACGTGCAGTTGAGCCTCGCGCAGCTTGTCCCCGTGCAGGGCGCGGTGTTGGTGACGACGCCGCAGGAAGTGGCCGTCTCCGACGTGCGCCGCGCGCTTCGCATGTTCGAGACCGTGGCGGTGCCGATCCTGGGCGTGGTGGAGAACATGAGCTACTTCATCGCGCCGGATACGGGCACGCGTTATAACATTTTCGGCGAGGGCGGCGGCCAAAGGCTGGCCGAGCAATACCATGTGCCATACCTCGGCGCGGTTCCCCTCGGATTGGAAGTCAGGGAGGGCGGCGACCGTGGCGTGCCGGTCGTCGTGGGCCAACCGGACTCGCCGCAGGCCGTGGCCTTTCGGCGCGTCGCCGAAGAGGTCGCGCGACAGGTCTCCATAGAGGCGATGAAACCCGAGCTTGTCGTGCTGGGCAAGGCTCGTTGATAAAAGGTTTTTCGGGAAACCGTTTCGGCGTCCGTTGGTAATGGTCAGTTGCGAGCGGGCCGCGCGTCTGAAAGCTTCAAACGACTGACCGATGGTTTTGGACTAATAGCAAATATTTGTTAAGGAGAGAGAAAGAAAATGTCTGCGACAACGACGACAAGTGCTCCGACGATGACGATGGAGCTGACGGAGACGGCTGCCGCCGAGATCAAGAAGTTCATGGCGGGTGAAGAGGGCCTGCCGGAAACTTCGGGGCTGCGCGTGAGGGTAGTGCCGGGCGGCTGTTCCGGTTTCCAGTACAGCCTCAACATCGAAGAGGAGTCGCGCCAGGGCGACCATGTGTTTACGGAAAACGGCGTGCGTCTCTTCATAGATATGTTCAGCGCGCAGTATCTGAACGGCGTCAAGATCGATTACGTCAGCGGCGTGATGGGCTCGGGCTTTACCTTTACAAACCCGAACGCGACGGGCGGCTGCGGCTGCGGCTCGTCCTTCACGGCCTAAAAAAAGCCAGGCCACATAAATCTACAAAACGGCGGCGCGAGACCGGTGCGAGGCGTGACCCTTTGGAAATCTCTTTTGCATTAGAGGAGATGTCTTAGGGTACGGGCCTCGCCCGGTCTCGCGCCGCACCTGTTTTTACAGGCCGTAGCGCCCTTGCCTCTGTGGAGGATACTTTGAGTATGGCCGAGATAATACGGGCGGAAACGGCGGCGCAGGTGGCCGAGGCGCGAAAACTCTTTATGGAATACGCCGAAGCGCTTCCGGGCATCGATCTATGCTTTCAGAATTTCGACCGGGAGCTAAAGGAACTGCCCGGCGCGTATGCCCCGCCCGATGGCCGCCTGCTTCTGGCCTCCGACCAGGGTTTGGTCGCCGGATGCGTCGCCCTAAGAAGGCTCGGCGCGGACGCGTGCGAGATGAAACGGCTCTTTGTGCGGCCCGCCTTCAGGGGACGGCGCGTCGGGGTGGAGCTGGCCCACGCTATTATGGAAGAGGCGCGCGCCATCGGCTACGGACGGATGCTGCTGGATACGCTTCCGGTGATGACGGATGCGATCAGGCTCTATCGCTCGCTCGGCTTCAAAGAGATAGAGCCCTATTATCATAACCCTGTTGAGGGCGCACTCTTCATGGAGTTGGAGCTACAGTGAGCCACGCGCGCGCGACGTGCCCCTTACTCCTCATGTCAACGAACGGCTTCAAAAGCGGCCGCCGCTTGCCGTCCGCCAAGCAAATATGCCAAAGTGCATGACGCTTTTCATTCCAAGTCATATTCGGGAGGGTGATCTATGCCGAGGATCGAGGCTGAGACCGTAGGCGGCCCCGTAGCTTTTGAGGCCGAACTGGGGCGCAAGCTTGTGCTTGCGATAGAGGACGCCGGTATCGACATTCTGCATCGCTGCGGCGGCAATGCTAAATGCACTACGTGCCGCGTCGAGGTGCTCGCGGGCGACCCCGGAGAGATCGGCGAGCTGGAACGCAACCGCCTGGCGATGGAGACGGGATTGGCCGAGAACGTGCGGCTGTCTTGTCAGGTGCGGGTCGGCGACGATTTGAAGGTTCGCGTCGTCAATCAGTCGAGCGTGCGCGGGATTCCGGCCGGGCCGAGACCCGTCGAAGAGTAGAAGCGCACGGGCAGGCTTTCGCCGCTAGCCGGAAGCTTTCGCTCTCTTTCTCGCTCCTTGTGCGCCGGGGCTCTGCTATTAAATTATTGCGTCGCTTCTGCTGCGGTGTTAATCTTCGCGCGTAACTTTCTGACAGCTTTAGTACCGACTGTGGCGAGCGAGCGGGGGGCGAGCCCGTTCGCTCGTGCCGCACGAACCTCGGGCAACGAGTGCGCGCGCCCGTGGTCTTCTCGCGCGAATCCGTATGGGGGGTGACGGCTCCGATTTTTCGACCCGGACATCAAGCTTCGCACACCAAAAGTTTTCGGAGGACGTATGCTGATAGAGTCAAACACTCATTTCTCGACCGTTCTTACGATGATACAGAGTCTGGTCAATGCGCCGGACGGAACACAGCTTGTCAAGCTCCTCGTCCGCTGGGGCCACTTTCTGGGCGGCATCACGTGGATCGGACTTCTATACTTCTTCAACCTGATAAACGTCCCGTTTCAAAAAACGCTGGACGCGCCGACCAAGAGCAAGATCAATCCCGAGCTTTTGACGCGCACGCTCTGGTGGTTTCGCTGGGGCGCTGTCGTCACGGTGCTGGCCGGTCTGATCTACTACGCGATGTACATTCTGGCGCCGGAATCGAAGGCGGCGGGCGTCAACCCGTGGGCGCAACTGGGAATCTGGCTCGTGATCGTGCTGGTGACGTACGCCGTCATGTTCATGCTCTACCGCGTGCCCGCGCTGACTAAGGACGGGCGCATCCTCGCCGTCGTGATCTTCATTCTGATGCTGGTGATGGCATGGGCCATCCTCTATTTTCTGGGCAACGCGAGCAACGTAGTGGACGCGGTCGGCAATAAGACGTACCTGGGCAACAAGTCGCTTTCCATAGGGGTGGGCGGTGGGATGGGCATACTTATGCTCCTGAACGTGTGGGGCGTGATCTGGCCCGCGCAGAAGCGCATTATCCAGTGGACGCGTGATAATGTGGCGAACGGAACACCGATTCCGCCCGAAGCGGCAGGGCTGGCGCGCCAGGCATTTCTGGCCTCGCGCACAAACGCGTGGCTCTCTTTGCCGATGCTGCTCTTCATGGCGCAATCGCACGATTACGCGTTCTTTGCCGGTAAGTAGCGCGGTTGCGCTCCGCGTCGCGGCCCGCAAAGACGAGGGGCCCGGAGGCCGGGCTTTTTCGGTGAAAATCGAGACCAGTGCGAGGGAGAGCCACGCCCGTTTTGTCGAACGGCGCGTCCAGCTCAAAGCGCACTGGTCTTTCCGCCTCGCAACCCGTATGCTTTAGACGCTCAATATATTTTCGTTGCAGGCCACGGGTTCGAGCGAGACTTTAACGGGGAGCAGTCTCGCCACTTTTCTGGCGGCCATAGATGACGGGGCGACGTAGCTGCCGCCGCCGCAGGCGCTAATGCGAAGGAGGTAAGAGAGAGAGATGGGCTTCGACACTTTATACCAGCCCAGGCAGTTTAATCTGAGCGGGCTCAAGGGCATCTCCGACCAGACGCTGGAGATGCACTTCAAACTCTACGAGGGATACGTCAAGGAGACCAACAAGCTGACGGAGAAGATTGCGGAGTTTCTGGCCGACGGCCGTGTTGACCAGGACGAGATGCCCGCTTATTCGGAGCTGACGCGCCGTCTGGGCTTCGAATACAACGGCATGGTGCTGCACGAATATTACTTCGGCAACATGAAGCGGGAAGGCACGGGCGACCCCGACAGGAACTCGCCCTTCTTCAAAGCGGCGGAACAATCTTTCGGCAGCTACGAGATCTGGAAAGCGGATTTCGTCGGGGTGGGCAAGATGCGCGGCGTCGGCTGGGCCATCTGTTACCAGAACCCCGCCAACGGTCGTCTATCCAACCACTGGATCACCCTGCACGAGACCGGAAATGTTTCGGGCTTCACTCCGGTGCTGGTGATGGACGTGTGGGAGCACGCCTTCATCCTCGACTTCAAACCGGCTGAGCGCCCGAAATACATAGAGGCGTTCTTCTCCAACATCGATTGGAACGCGGTCGCCGAGCGTTTGAAGAAAGACGAGGCGCGTCCTCATACGGCTTAAAAGAGAGCGAGCGGTTACCGCCTCGGAGACGCCGGAGCCTGTAGGGAAGCATCAAACCTGCTTTCCAGCGGGCTCTCGTCTCTTTGCGACTATGCTATTCTGCTACGCAAAGCAAGCAGTCAAACCTGTAGGAGAGATGAAATCTATGAAGCGCATATCCCTGTCCGTTGCTACTACCTTCGTGCTCGCCGCCCTTCTTCTTCTTCTTCTTGCGGGCTGCACGAGCACCGATAATGCCAATTCAAACACGACGGCGACGACCAACGTGACGCCGCCGACCGCTACGCCCGCGACGCAGAATCTAACCACGGTCGAGCGCCCGCAGAAGATCAAAGACCAGATGACCGCACGCGGCGAGCAGGATCAGGCCAAGCCCGTGCTCAGGTTCATAGAGCCGCGCGAGGGTGCGACCATCACGGGCTCGACCGTCAACGTCAAGCTGAGTTTGAGCGGCGACCTGAAAGGTTACCAGCCGCACAAAGACCCGGCCTCGGGCAAGGGCAATCACATTCACGTCATCCTGGACAACCAGCCCTACGAGGCTTACTACGAATTGGGCCAACCCTTCGAGCTACGCAACGTCTCGGAAGGCAAGCACACGCTTCGCGTCTTCGCTTCGCGCCCCTGGCACGAGAGCTACAAGAACGACGGCTCTTTCCAGATGGTGACCTTCACGGTCAAAGGCGGCGGGGATGCGTCGAAGCCGACGACGACCAACGGCGGGCAGGTGATGGCTAACAACAACGCGAACGCAGGGAATAGCAACGTCAGGGCCAACGGCAACTCGGCTACGGCGAACAGCAACACGAGCGCGACCGCGCCGCCGCGCGAGGGCAAGGACGTTGCGGCCAGCACAGCCACGGACGTTGATCCCAAAAAACCGCTCCTGACCTACAGCCGCCCGAAGGGCGAATACAAGGGCGAGGACGCTGACCCCATCATGATCGATTTCTGGCTGACGAACGCCAAATTGCAGGGCGACGGCGGCGAATATCGCGTGCGTTACGCGGTGGATAACGGCGAGCCCAAATTCATGGATAAGTGGGAGCCGATCTGGCTCACGGGCTGGACTACGGGAGCGCACCGCGTCAAGCTTGAGCTTGTAGACAAGAGCGGCAACGTAGTCGCCAACGGAGACTACAATTCGACGACGCGCGAGATTACCGTCGCCAGGTGATGAACGGATCACCATAGCCGGGTGATGAACGCGGAGCGGAACGGATCGGGGATCAATGACGGGCAATCGCGGCCCTCTCTCTGTGTAAGCGGACGGAGATTTCAAGCAGACGGAGATTTTCGGTTCGCTTACACGGAGAGAGGGCCGCGACCGTCAGAGCCCGAGGAATGAACCCATCATCAGCGAGGGGGGCCATCAAAATCTACTTCTCGCCACTTTTCCTGGCCGCCCGTTTCCGGGTGGCTTTTTTCTTGGCGCCGCCTTTGGTTGCCGTGCGCTTTCGCCCTGTGCTCTTGCGCGCCGTCGGCCTCCTCGTATGGCCCATCAACTCTTCTGTGATGTCTACGCCGAACAGCTCCTTAACCTTGTGTGTTACCGCGGGCAGGATATAGCTTTGGCCCAGCGTCGCCAGCCCGTCAAAAACAGTGTCCGTAAAGTCGTCTGTCTGGGAGCCGCGCCGTCGTCCCCGCGAGGAACCGCCGCCGCCCTGTCGCAGAAGCGCCATGCTGTAGCCGACGGCGAGACCGACCGCGACCGCGCCGATACCCCAGACGAGCGGGTTTTTCTGAAACTGCTCCTTCCAGTCGAGGACTTCGCCGACCGTCTCTTTGACATTCTCGTATTGTTCGGAGACCGTGTCCTTGATTTCGTCCACGGTCTGCGAGATTGATTCGCGCGTCGACTCCATGCGACGCTGTAGCTCCGCTTTGCCCGGAGTATCTTCACCGACTTCGACGAGCGCGGACGCCCTTTTCCTTTCAGCCATGTTCTCTATTCACCTTTGATGAAAACGCTTCGCTCAGGATGAAGGCGGTATCCTGCGGCGCGGGCGCGAAATGATAAAAAAGGGGGCACGGTTTGTTAATATAGTTCTTCCCATGAGCCTCTTCAACACAAAACGGGCCTCAGCGACCGCCGTGGCCGACAATCCGGGGCGACTATTATTCGAGAGGCTCACGCGCGAGACGGCCGCGTGCCGCCTGTGCCCGGCGATGTGTGAAAGAACCGCCGTATTGAGCGAGCGTAACGGGCCTCTTAACGCGCGCGTGATGTTCATAGGCGAAGCGCCCGGCCGTCAGGGCGGCGACCGCACTCGCATTCCCTTCTCCGGCGATGCTTCGGGCCGCAACCTTCAACGCTATATAGATTCCATCGGTCTCGAACGCGACGCGATCTTTTTCACCAACGCGGCGCTCTGCAATCCGCGCACGCCCTCGGGCGCAAATCGCACGCCGACCCGAACCGAAGTCCATAACTGCTCCAACTTTCTGCGGCGGCAGATTGAGCTGATCGATCCGCGCGTCATCGTCACGCTCGGCGCTGTCTCGCTTGCTGCCCTTAAAAGCATTGAGTATCATGAACTGACCCTGAAAGCAGCAGCAGGCAAAATCTTTAAATGGAGCGGGCGTTTACTCGTGCCGCTCTATCACCCGAGCCCGCAGGTGCTCGCCTCGCATCGTCGCGAGGCGGAACAGTTGCGGGATTACAAGACTCTCTTGCGCGCTCTCAGGCGCGCCGGTCTGAGTGAAAAGCAGGGGTCGGGGGTCGGGAGCCGGTCGGATGCTCCTGACTGAGACTTATCAGAAGCTATACTGAGACCGGGCTCTCGTCAACAGATCGGGAAGAAAGAGTCCTCGAAAAGCGCAGCATGATGGAAGCAGCCGAACAGATGACGATTCATAAATCGCCGCTCGAAGAGTTACACAGGGGCGCGGGCGCGGCGATGCGAGAGCAGGACGGGTGGGCGCTCCCGTCTGCTTACGGTGAGGTATCGGCTGAATATGAGGTGGTGCGCGAAGGCGGCGCTGGCCTGATCGATCTTTCGGCGCGCGGCCGCGTGGAGGTGAGCGGCGCGGAGGCTGTCCAGTTCCTGAACGGACTCGTCAGCAACGACGTGAAGACGCTGGCCGACGGCGCATGGATGAGCGCCGCTTTTCCGAATCCACAGGGACGGCTCATCGCGAGCGCTCGTGTGATGCGTCGCGGCGACTCTTACCTCTTCGATACCGAAGCGGTCACGCACGCCTCCCTCTTCAAGACGCTCGAACGCTTTACGCTCGCGGGCGATTTTCGCGTCGCCGACAGGACGAGCGAGACGGCGCAGCTTTCGATACAGGGGGCGCGCGCACCTCAAGTAGTCGAAGCGGCTTTGGGCAGGGAAGCGGCGAGCGTAGAGCGCGGACGCGTCTTCACTTCTGGTTGGAGCGACGCGAGCCTGAGCATTATTCGCGCGACGCAGACGGGCGAGGACGGCTTCGAGCTGTTCGTCGATGCGGGCCGCGCCGCGCCCCTCTGGGAAGCGCTTACGGCGGCGGGCGCGCGCCCCGTCGGCCAGGATGCGCTTGAGATCCTGCGTATCGAAGCGGGTCTGCCGCGCTACGGCGTCGATATGGATGAGACGAACGTCGTTACGGAAGCGCCGCTCGATGATGCCGTCAGCTATACGAAGGGGTGCTACGTCGGGCAGGAGATCATCGCGCGCATACACTGGCGCGGCCACGTCGCCAAAAAACTGACGGGCCTCGTTTTCAGCGACGGGCGAGAGGTCGAGCGCGAAGCGAAAATCAGGGCCGCCGACGGTAAGGAGATCGGGCGCATAACTTCCAGCGCCTTTTCACCGCGACTGGGCCGCACAATCGCGCTCGCCTACGTCAAATACGACTTCCTCGCGCCGGGCACACGGGCGCGCGTCGCTGCGTGCGACGCAGCGCGCGAGGCCACTGTCACAGAACTCCCCTTCATACGTGGAAGCTGGCCCGGCGCAGCCGAGACACCGGAGCCGGGCCCATGAGCGAGCTTACGCCTTCGGAATCCTCTCCGCCGCGCGACCTCGATCCGTCGCAGGCGCGTCTGGCCTACTCGATCATCGAATCGCTGCTCGAACATACGCGTGTGATTAGCGATCTTATCGCCTTGATGGCCCAGGTGCTCGACGAGGATACGACCAAAGCCCTGACGATGACTCCGAATTGGGCAGCCTATCTCGAAAGCCGTCGCGCGCTTGAGAAAACCCGCGCCGATATAGAGAAATTCACAGAGGTCATGACGAGTCTCGGCGAAGATGAAAGGCCATGACGTTTGGAACCCGGTCGCGCGCGAGGACATTTAGTACCGCCGGGAAGTGCTTCGGGAATAATCTTTCGCCCCTTCGCCCCCTCGGACGTTCTCCTTTGCCACGTCCTTCAAAACCTGTCAGGCGCAAAAAGAGAGAGAGTAGTATGAGGCCCGCGTCCGTGCCGCTAAAAGAGCGAGGGCTGGTCTTCAAGGTCGGAGGGGTCAACCGGGGGCTGTCCGAGCAGGCGCTTGAGCTTGTTGGCGCTCGCCGGAGCGTGGCCTTCGTAGAAGTTGCTGAAATATGCGTAGACATCAGAGACGCGCTCGCAAAGCGCCACGATCAGCTCGCGCCAGCCGTTCAGGTTGACGTTCTGCGGGCGCTGCACGATATCGAAGCGCGTCAGGTCGCGCTCGCCCATCCAGCGTATGTAGGCGAAATCGACCGTCGGCTGCTCTGCCATCTGCCACATGGTTTCGCGCGGAATCCAGGGGCCTTCTACGAGAGCGAGCGCGACGTTGTAATTGGCCAGCAGCTCGAAAGCGCCCCTTGTCATCCAGTCGCGGCTGCGAAATTCTATGCTGAAGCGCAGGTCGCGCGGCAGTTGCGGCAGAAACTCTCTGAGCGCCTGCTCGTTCTCCGGCGTCGCGTCAAACTGCGGCGGCATTTGAATCAGTATCACGGCCAGCTTTTCATCCAGCAAACGCGCGCGGTCGCAGAACTCCGCCAGGGTCTCGGCGCTCCCGCGCCTTAAGGCGTACTGATGCGTAATCTCCTGCGGCAGCTTTAACGAGAACGAGAATCTACGGGGCGTTCGCCTGTTCCATCCGTCGACGGTCTTGATGGCTGGCACGGCATAAAAGGTGGAGTCAACTTCGACCGTCTCGAAGACGCTCGCGTAGGCTTTGAGCATATCGGCGGCGCGCGTGCCGCGCGGGTAAAAGACCGCGTCGCTGCCTAAGGGGCCAGCCACCCAATCCTCGTAATTCCATCCCTGGCAGCCGACGTGAACGCAAGCCTGTGGGTTTGCAGCAGTCATAGCTTTCAGCTTTCAGCAAAACAAAGGCGGTCGCCTTTCGCGCTCCTCCAGCTTCCTTTCTCTCTCTCAAACCCTGCACTCGATCAGTTGTATGATGCCGAAGAACAGGCGCTCGACGCGCACTGTGCTGAGCCCGGCGCGACGCGCTTCGTCGGCTGTCCGGCGATTGAAATGGTCATCGAAGAGGGCCACGGTCAGGATGCTGAGAGCGTCGAAACATGGGCCCAGCAATCCTTCGGGCCGCACGTGCTCAAGCAGTGCGATGGTTCCGCCGGGTCTGACGACGCGCCGTAGCTCCGCGAATGCCCGGCCCGGCGAGGCGACCGAGCAGAAGACGAGTGTTGCCACCGCCGCGTCGAACGAGTCTTCGGGAAAGGGCAGCCGCTCGGCGCTCGTCTGCACGAGGTGCACATCGACGGGCCGCTGCTGCTTGCCGCTCGCTACGCCTATCATCTCGCCGCTCAACTCGCTCGCCACGCCCTTAGTCTCTCTCGGGTAGTAAGGGAAATTGAGGCCCGTGCCCGCGCCGACCTCCAGGATGCGGCTCCCCTCCGGCAGCTTTGCCAGCGTCCGCATTCTAAGGCCCGACAGAAACCACCGTTCGAGCGGACGCATGGCCCTGTCATAGCCCGCCGCGATACGGTCGTAAACCACCCGCGAACCTTTTCCATGCCCTGCTCTCTGCTTCAACACCTTCTCTACACTCCGCGCCGAAGGGAAGATCGAGCCGCGCCCGGCGCGCGCTCGCGCTCTCTCTCTATGAGCGCCAGGAAGCCCCGCCCCGATACGGCCCCAGCATAACCCCTGCTCGTGCGCTTCGGCTACAAGGAGTTCTCTTGAATCCTATTTTCGGAGAAGCCCGCCCGCCGTGACGATAGCAGGGAAGCTCTGCGCGAGCGCTCAAAGCGGTCAGGCAGATTGACCGATCCCCTTTCAAGTTGACCGGAGCGGTCAGACTTAGACTCTCGATGTGAACACGCCGCTTCAGGATAAACCCCACATTATCAACAGCTTGACATTTAAAGGCGATGTGGCACGAGGGTTGCCAAAGCAATCGCACGGCGTGTCCCGCGCGCCAGAGTTAACTACCACCCCCAGGAGTTGAATGTGTTGAAGAAGTCAGAGATGAAAACCATGAAACGTACCCCCGCCGCAGCGTGGTTCGCCTCTCTATTATTGCTGGCGACGATGTGCGCCGGGCTAATGCTCTGCGAAAAGAGCGGGCAGGCGCAATCCGATCAGGGCTCAAAGGCGCGCGCCGCAGCCAAGCTCTCGCCCGATCTGGACGAGCGGACGCAGTCAGCGACGGGCGGTGCTGCTCGTATCGATTGTATTCTTCAATTAAACAGCAATCCGAGCGGACGACTCAACGCGCTGCTCAACCGCAACGGCGTTCATGTGCGCGCCCATTTCCGCAGCTTCAATTCCTACGCTATCGAACTCCCCGCCAGCCTCCTTGAAGAACTCTCCTCCTTCAAGGAGGTCGCGCATATCTCCCTGAACAATCGAGTCGAATCGATGGGCCACGTCTCCGCCACGACCGGGGCCGATCTCGTGCGCAGCACCCAGACCAGGGCAGGCGACGCACTGGACGGCACGGGGATAGGAATAGCCATCCTCGACTCCGGCATCGATCCCGCTCACAAATCCTTTCTGGATAAATCCAACGGCCTGCGCATCGCCGCCTCTCGCGACTTCACGGGCGAGGGACGAACCGATGACCCTTACGGTCACGGCACGCACGTGGCA
>DASZEN010000050.1:0-149852 GCA_035940775.1 Pyrinomonadaceae bacterium
CTCTCTGAGCTGTGTGCCCGTCACCACGTCCGACAATTCCTGGTTGGTGGTATTGACTTCGGCTCCGCCTTCGGCAGCGATTGTGACCTCTCCGGCCACAGCCGCCACACCCAACTGGATGTCGGCCGTCCTCTTACCACCTGTAGTGACCTCGATGCGTTCGGTCTTGGCCTCAAAACTTCCGGCCTGGACTGTGACATCGTAGAGTCCGGGCTGGAGGTTGGTGATGGTAAAGACACCTTCCTCGGAAGCCGTAGCGGTGCGCGTGGCACTGGTATTGACGGATTTGACCGTGACATTGGCGCCTGGGACGACGGCGCCGTTGGGGTCGGTCACTGTTCCGCTGATCTGGCCTGTTTCTGCCTGACCGAATACTGCGATGGCAAAAACGGCCATGATACAAAACAGAGTAAAGGCTCGGGCAAGGTGCCTCGAAGCCCAAAGTAAAGGAGTAGAAAGCATTTGAGTCCTCCCGTTTTTTAATAGAAGCTTGAATTGAGCGACTACTTCACTCTTGAAATCTGAGTAGTCATTTAGCGGTTTTAGAATGTTCCAAAATTGGAACACTCAAAGCGAAGATTCGTTTCTTCACAACCGTAAATGTGCAATCACTATGCCCGTAATGAATCGCGGAGCGGTGGGCCAACTTTTTTCCGAGAACGTCGGAGGTCTATCGCGCGTGCCGCTGAAATCTTGATGGAATTGAACGAGAAAGGGTAAAAATCTTGGCGGATTTGGATTATTCCCTGATGAGATTCAGAGCGTGGGCCCGACAAATGTTCCGATATTTGAACACCCCTATTGATAACTCGACCATCCGCCGTTTCTTAAGGAGGACATCCCCAGGCCATCAATCCCTCTTACTCGGAGACTAACCGCCGTGACCGTCAAGCTTACCAGCCCCCACAAATTCTCCCGCTCCGTGTTGTCGCTTCTATTTCTGTTTGCCGCCGCGCTGAGCGTCATGGCGCAGGAGGACGGCGGGCCGTCACCCACACCTCCTTCTTCTTCGTCGAAGAGAGAGCAGGAGCGGGAGCCCATAAATGAATCCACAGACTCTTTTTACGCGTCTCAACGTCCAGTAAGTTGCGAGAGCTTCGCGGCGCTTATGGATAACGCGGTAATAAAATGGCATGAGGAGCCGGGCGGCACTTACTTAATTATTATCGCTCGCCCCGGCGAGGGGGAGAAGACGAGCAACCTTAGCAGGTCTCGCCTCAACGACGTAGAGCAGTATCTAAAGCGATACGAAACCATCAAGTATGTCACGGCCGTCGGGAGCCCTCTCAAAGGCTTGGGCCGGGTTGAACTTTACGTTGGCGGGAGGTTGAGCACTGTAATTTCCGTCAGGAAAAATTCCAGGAATGTTTGTTCCGGTCAGGTCAACCCCTTTTTGTAGATGCGGTGACGTTCCGGATCCTGTTACCGGACGGTTTCGAGAGTCAAATCTCCACTTTTACGGAATCCAACTCAGGTTCATCAAATTTGCAATCGGCGGACAAACGTCTCGAATACTCAAGCTGAGGGCCAATCATTCACGGGCGCACCTGTTGCCGGGTGAGGCCAGCGCAGAGCATTACATCTTATTTTGGCATGAACGACTTTACCAAAAGCCAGGCTGCTGCATACACCACTGCGATAGTTACCAGTGCATAAATCGGGATGAAGATGAATACCAGAGCCGAGGTCGATGATTCAGAGTTGAAAATTGCAGTCCAGTAAATAAGCACCGATGAGACGACCACTAATATTGAGGTGAGAAGAATTGTAATGCGGGAGGCAGGCGAGAGCCCCTTGCGATGAATATATAAGGTCAGGACGATGAGGATAATATAGGGGAGAACCACCCAAACATAGAATCCCAATGTGATAAGGAAGTCGGAGAAACTGCCGACAGCAGACGTGGTTGAAATCATTATCCCGGAGGTGACAAGGGCTCCGACGATGATGATAAAGATTCCGATGTTCCTCAGGCTTTTCAAAACTTCTACGGGATTCCCATGGTTGGCATCAGCGGGCAGATGCGTTGGTCAAAATTTCTACTAATTTGACCTGCTCGCCCTCGCTTCGATAATGAATATCATAAATCTTCCACTTCTTGTCTTTGCCCTGTTTGAATTGGAAGGAAATCATGCGTTGCTTGCCGTTATCTTTGAAAGTGACTTGCACTACGGCTTCGTCGGCCGGGCCGAACTTGCTGTCGCCGCCCCAGCCTGTGTCCATAATAGTAAAGTCCGTGATTTGCGGGTCTTGCGATCCGTAAAGCGGATCGAAATCAATGGCTCCGACTTCACCATTAGCGGCCACGGCATCCTTCCAGATCAAATCCGCCAAACTCTTCGTAAAGTATTTGTCAACGACGGCGCGACTTTTCGTCTGGAAAAACGGGCCGGACCCGGCCTTCTGCGCCGCATATAAATTCTTAACAATCACATGGGGTACGATCTCTTTTGTTCTCGGCCGAGCATACCCGATCGAGCTAAACGCCAAAATGAGCGCAGTGAGCAGCAGGATTTTGATTCCCATTTTCCTTCTCTTTAAGCCGATGTTTGTCAGATTTGAATGCAACAACCGTAAGGGGAGACCGCATGTTCTGGAAGAGAGTTGATGCCTTGACGGGCGCTCGATTACTTTTTGCGACCGAGCGATTTAACGGATTCGACTTTCACTATCCTGCCGCTGGCGGAAAGGTCTGCTTCGAGGCCGGGAACTTTACACCTGTAATCCTCAATTGTCGCCGCGACTCCGCACTGCTCTTTATTTTTGCACGCGGTTAAAATGGCGCGACCGGCTTCCGAATCGTTGGTGAAACAGTACGCCGCATAATCCCCGCTTTCCGCGCCGACATACAGGATCACCGACTCGGTTTTTCCGACCTGTAGTTCGCCACGGATTTCGCTCGCTTCGGATTGCGCTGCCGGAGTCGGCGAAGCGTTTGAAACGGGGGCAGTCTTATTTGCCGTCGTCTGATTGGAATTGACGACGGTCGCTGTGTTCGATTTGGTCGAGCTGTTTGCCGGGGAATTGTTCGCGGTCGTATTTGTTGCGTTACCGCAGGCCAGAGCGAGTAACGTTAAAGAAGTAATGCTTAACGTTAAGAGGGCTGTGTTTTTCGGGATTCTCATTAACCCTGCTTGAAGCCGATCTTCAGCAAATATGATTTTGAAGAGCGGAGTGACTATATGCTTAATTTCGAGTCTCAGTCAAGATGCGTCAATTTATAAATAATTCAGGCTACTGCTAAGTAGATGCCTGACGCCCTGGTAAACGCATCGGCCGCCATCCGGTCGAAATCGGTCGAATTTGGCTGCAAAAGTTATTTTCTGTTATCGTCTCAACATCGCTCTCCATACTTTGAAATAAGGAACACTCGGAAGTTGAAAATCAAAATCCATACGCATGCTGCTTTAATCTTCCTGCTGCTGCTGCTGTCGGCGCTCGCCTTCGGACTAAATGCTGGCCCGTCAAACGCGCAGGAAACTGCTGGCACTCATTTTAAGGGCAGCGTCGCCGGGGCCAGAGTTGAAATGACCTTGAGGCGTGAAGGCAACAGATTGAGCGGCACCTATTTTTACGCTAAATCCGGCAGCGCGAATAAGCTCTCTTTGCGCGGTGAGATCGACGCCAACGGGCAATTTACCATGCAGGAGTTTGATTCCTCGGGCAAGCAGACGGGTGAATTCAAAGGCACATGGAAAGATGACCCCAATCAATCCGGCGCCTTCCTCGAAGGCGAATGGAAGAAACCAGGCGCCAAAGAAAATCAATGGTTCGCTGCTTCCGAGCAGATGGCCTCTTTCACTAACGGCACACAAATCATCAGCAGACAAATCAACGAATCCGTTAAGGCAAAAAGGCTTGACCTGACGGCCGAGTACCCGGAATTGACGGGCGGCGCAAACGGCGCGGGCTTTAATCAGCTCGTCAAATCCCGCGTCACCAAAGAGCTTGCCGATTTCAAAAAGCAGATGATCGGTTTGAGCGCCGAGGATCTGAAAATGCTTCCCCAGGGCGTGAACAATTACATAGACATCGGCTACAACATCGAATACGGCGACAATGAGCTGCTCAGCGTCAGTTTTCTGGAGAGTAATTTTACGGGCGGCGTCCACCCGAACTACAACTACTTTACCGTCACCTACGATCTGAAAAATGGCCGGGAGGTAAAGCTCTCGGAGCTTTTCAAGCCGGGCGCGAAATACCTGGAAGAGGTTTCGGCTTACGCCATCAAAGATTTGCAGAGCCGCAAGATACCTGACAGTGACGAGAACATGGGGCTGGCGCAGGATATATTCGCCGACGGCGCGACCGCGAAGGCGGAAAACTATCAGAATTGGAACCTGACGAAAAAGGGATTGATGATAACCTTCGACCCGTATCAGGTGGGCCCATATGCGGCCGGGTCGCAAACCGTCATCGTGCCCTATGCGAAGCTCAGGGAGTTGGCTAAACCTGACGGGGCGTTAATAAAAATGATGAAGTAAGCTCAGCATTGTGGAGAATCGCGGCGTCAGCCGAGGGCTACTTTCAACAGCCGTTAAGGCCGAAGGAAATACCCCGTCCCGGCGACGATCTCGAGAGAGCGCAGGCGCGCCCGGTGGTCGAAGATTTGCGCCGTAATCATAATCTCGTTCGCTTGAGTTTCATTAACGAAAGATTCGATCCTGCGGCCGACTGTCTCGGGCGAGCCCACTATCGAGTAGCGTAGCATGTGCTCGACCCCTGCCCTCTCCACTTCAGACCAGCGGCCTTCCATCGTATCAACGGGCGGTTGAAGCAGCCCCGTCTGACCGCGCCGCAGGTTTATGAACGCCTGCTGTAGCGAGGTGAACAACCGCCGGGCTTCCGCGTCCGTGTTCGCGGCAATCACATTTATACATGGCATGGCAAAGGGTTCCCGGAGCGCTTCCGACGGACGGAATTCACGCCTGTAAATTCTGAGCGCATCGATCAGATAGTCCGGTGCGAAGTGAGAGGCAAAGGCGAAGGGCAGGCCCAGCAGGGCGGCCAGTTGCGCGCTATAGAGGCTTGAGCCCAGGAGCCACACCGGCACGTTTAACCCTTCGCCGGGCACGGCGCGCACCCTTTGTCCCTCAAGCGCAGGAGCAAAGTAGGAAAGCAGCTCGTCCACGTCGCGCGGGAAGTCGTCATCCACGTTTGAGAGGTGACGACGCAATGCACGCATAGTGCGCTGGTCTGTACCGGGCGCGCGTCCTATCCCGAGGTCAATCCTGCCGGGATAGAGTGATTCAAGCGTGCCGAACTGCTCTGCGATGACGAGCGGCGCGTGGTTCGGCAACATCACGCCGCCCGAGCCAACGCGTATTGTCCTGGTTCCGCAGGCGACATAACCTATCAGAACCGAAGTCGCAGCACTTGCGATGCCGGGCATGTTGTGATGCTCGGCCAGCCAGTAGCGCCTGTAGCCTAAGCTTTCGGCGTGTTGTGCCAGGGCGAGCGTTTCGCGGAATGACTCGCTGATAGACCCGCCGGATTTGACGGGCGCGAGATCGAGAACCGAGATGGGAATACCGTTTCTGCTTTCCATTATTCTTACTCACAACGTACGGTTGATATGCTTGCCCCCTTACCTTACTACAGACGCACACTTCAGAGACATCGGCGCGGTATGTCCAATCCTTCTCGCGAAACCTCTTGATTGATGTTTAATGGCGGGAACATAGTCAGCGCCTCGTCCCCAACAGTTATCAGAAGCCCCGCCATAGGGCGGCTTGTTCGAGCGATGGCGCATGAAGCATCATCAAATCCACGGCCGCCATGCGCAGCGCTGATTCGTTCGACCGGTCGTCAGGAAAACTTTCAAGCTTCAGGAACCAGCCAATGCGAGGTCAGACAAATGCTGGCCCGGTCGAATCTCCACTTTCGGGCCGCCCTCGCTTTGCAGCCCACCCGCACCCGGAAGTGACGATCAAAGTCTGACTGAGCGGATGTCTGTGCCGTGCCGAACGTGCGCCGGGCTCGAACGCGTGACGCTCGCGCCGCGCGCGCGTGCCGGATCGGGTTGCTTCAAACAGGAGGTCATAAAATACTCGTCCGGCACTGGTCGTGCACCTGCGAGACTTCTTGCCTTTAGAGCACAGTCAGCCGCCGGAGTGCGGCGGCTGACTGGCTGACTGGTCTAAGGGTCTGCGCGATGGCTGTCTGCCCTCGTCTCTTTCTTCCCGGCGCGTTCCTTTATGCGGCGGGTCTGAGTGCCGACGATTTGATGATGCGGCCGACGTTCTCCGGCGAGAAAAATTCCTGTATCGGCACCGTTCCCACCACCGTGCCGAGGAAGCGGCCCGTCTCCTGCCTGTCGCTCCGGAGGGCTTCGAGGAGCTGTCTCAATTCGGGTGTTGGCGGCGCAAGCCTCGCCAGTTGACAGGTGTGCTTGAACATCGCCATCACCTCCTGGTTGCGTTTCCGCTCGTAACTGGCGAGCGCATCAGTCATCTCACGCCTGCCCGAGAGGCTTTCGTCGAGAGCTTCCGCGAGCAGCTCGGCGTGACTGAAACTATTGGTGATGCCCTGAGCCGTGGCCGGGTCTTTGACATAGCCAGCGTCCCCGACGAGCGCCCAACCCTCGCCGTACGGCTTACGGAAGTGGTTTGGCAGGAAGCCTGACCCGGCGAACCGCTCTTCACGGCGGCCTGCGCGCAGGCGCTCGGCCAGCGCGGGCGCGTGCTCGTCTAAAGAGCGCATGAACTCTGACTCTATGTTCGACCGCACGCGGTTGAACGCCTCTTTCGGCCACACGACGGTGACCATAACCAAACCGTCGTTGGTCTTGTCGGCCACTATCATCCGTCCCTCGCGCGGGTAAAGCTCAACGCCTTCAAGCGGGACGCCGCTCCAGTACGAGTAGTAGTTGCAGGTCAGCATGCCCCGGTCGAAGTAGACGGGGGCTTGAACCCTGTCGGCCACGAATGAGCGTGCGCCGTCCGCGCCGATGACGATACGTGCCCTCTCCGTCACGTCTGAGCCCTTCCTGTCCCGACCGCGAATGCCCGTCACCCTCCCCGCATCCGTCTTCAGTTCATCGACCGAAAAACCTTCGCGCAGTTCGGCCCCGGCCTCAACGGCCGCGTCGGCTAAAATCTTGTCGAGAACCCGGCGACGCGGCGCGTAGGCTTCGACGTTACCCTGGGCCGGGGGCGGCGTGCCCGCGAGCGCGAATGGGCCGATATTGAACTTCATCTCGGTCGTCGGGGGAACGTTCGAGGCACGAACCTTTTCGAGCAGTCCCCAGCGCCTGAGCCGCGCCACGCCGGGCTGGTGTATGTGATGCGTGGAGATCGTGTCGCTCGGGAAAGTCGCCTTATCGAGCAGTAATACCCGGTAGCCTTTGCGCGCAAGCAGCATCGCCAGCGGAGAGCCTGCGACGCGCGCGCCGACGATGATCGCGTCGTACATATCGAACCTCCTAAGCAAAAAGAACTGGAAGTATTACCTTCCTACATCAACTAACGCGTAAACCAGCAGTGAAGCGAATCACCTCCCATCGGTTTAGAACCAATTTTTTTTGCAGACGAGTGTTCGCAAAGCATGCAGCGGCTACCACTAATCAGCTAAGCAATTGGAAGGCGCGGGGCGTGTACGGCAAGGCGCATCTAACAACTTATTCGACCCGATCCGCGATAGCATTCTTTTCATGCTGCCTCCTTTGGCGTATGCTGTGTGCTGCTTGCGCGGTGTCGGGTTGATTCGGGCGTTATATCGCTTTTTGCTGTTATTGGGTAGAATAAGCTGCAAACAACCGAAGAAGGAGATCAGTCATGTCCCGGTTTCGTCGACAGCAGAGTGAGAAGGCTGGCGTCAAGCAGATTTCTTATCTTGCTCCGGCTTTAGCTTTTGTAATTATCGTCCTGGCCGCTCATCATGGTAACGGACAATCACCCCCTCCCCCCTTAACCCTTCGCGCGGGGCAATCCATGTACATAGTTGCTTTTCGCCAGACGCAGCTACCGTTGACCGTGGATCAAACGGAGGTCGCCATTTGTCAGCGCGAATACATCAATTATGACCTTGATGCCGAAAGGAAGGTCAGGAAAAGAATTGAGGAGTGGCAGTTTTTCAGAGTTGTTGATAAACCCAGCATGGCGGATTTCATCTTTCTGGTTAACCTGGATGAAAGTTCCATAGAGGGACTTGCAATTCCGTACGAGGCATATCGCCAGCACTTCAAAGAGAAGTTCGATCTCGACGCCTTGCGCGACGCAGCATATGGGCGGTATCTGATAGGGCCGTTAAAGCTTCCAACACTGAGCCGGTTGAGTGACCGACTCGTTCAACAGTTTCGTGAAAAGCTGACCACGGCAACTCAACCGCGAAATGACGACGAGTGAGCCAACGGGTGGGCGCTCTGAGCGCAGCCAACCGAGGCAGGGTGGATTTGTCATAGAAGCTTATGCCGGTAAATCGAACGTAAGAATGCTTCAGTTCCATCATTAGTGTCTCTGATTAAGAGCGTCATAACAACTCATTGAACGCGGACGCCTCGATAGCTCACCTTTCATCATCCTCTTCTCCGGTCTGTTGGAATGCTGCTCGCGCCGGGCGGGTTAATCCGAGCGTCAGGCGCTTTTCGTTGAAACGCATCGCAGGGCTTAATCCTAACAGTCACAGGGTATCTCTCCAATAACAGGGTCATTCTTTTGTCACAAAAATGGCTCCCGCGGTGTTTTATCAATGAGGGTTTAATTTGGGGAGGGAGTATTTTATGAAATTGCGTGGGCAATTTTTTCTGCTCGGTTTTTGTTCTCTTCTTCTTTCGGCGCTGGCCGTGAAGGCTCAGATTGGCATTGTCGACAGGGATGCCAGGACGAAACCGACGCTTGTTATTTTAGGCACCTATCATATGGGAGTTCCAGGCAACAATATAGTAAACCCCAAAGTCAATGATGTTACCGCTCCCGAAAGACAAAAGCAGATGGCCGAGCTTGTCGAGAGGCTGAAAAAATTCAAACCCACCAAGATCGTGCTGGAGATTGACAGCGAAGATGAGGCCAAAACTCAGGAGGCTTACGATAAATACTTATCGGGGCGCTATCAGCTCACAAAAAACGAAACCAATCAGATAGGTTTTCGCTTAGCGAAAGAGTTAGGCCATAAGAAAGTTTACTGTGTTGATTGGAGCGAATTCTGGGACGATCCTTCGATCAATTATGAGAAGTATGCTTCCGGGGATGCCGAGTTGGATAGCTTCCTGAAAGGAGTTTATAGGAATCTAAAGAAAGAAGTTGATGCGGAATTCGAGAAACTGCTCCCGCTGTCGATTACCGACCAACTGATCTTTCTCAATCAACCCGACCATATGCAGAATAACCATAAGACGTATTTTGACCTGATGCGAATCGGACGCGGTAAGGATTATGCGGGAGCAAATTATGTTTCGTGGTGGTATCGCAGAAACATGGTGATTCTCGTCAACGTCATCAGAATCACCGATTCGCCGAATGACCGAATCCTCGTAATCTACGGCGAGGGGCACAATAAACTCCTGACGCAGTTTGCAAAGGAATCGGGTTTCTATAATGTTGAAAGCCCTCTGAAATATCTGCAAAGTAAGAAGTAAAAATCTTGATCTCAATAAAAAATGGGGCTCGTCCGGGCCTCTCTTTCCATGGCGCGCCGCCGAACAACTCATCGAACCCGACGCCTCGATAGCATTATTTTCGTCGTTGATTTATTCTTCCCGCGTAGACTGCTTTATGCTCGCGGCGGGTTAAGTCGGGCGTTCGGCGGCGAGTTCGTCGTTTAGGAAAAACCGTATTTCGAGGAGATGAGTCAAGCAGCTAAAAGTTTGTTTGTTTTCGGAATTTACCTCTGCGGATTGGGGTTGATTTTGCTGCTCGTCCCGAATCTGATCTTGCGGGTTTTCGGAGTGCCGCCGACGAACGAGGTCTGGATAAGAATTAATGGAATGTTTGTGCTTTGTCTGAGCTTCTATTACATTCAGGCGGCGCGAAATGAATTGACGAGTTTTATCGGTTGGACGGTTTGGGCGCGCATCGGGGTCATGTTTTGCTTCGTCGCTTTTGTGCTGTTGGTTTCAGCCCCGAAAGCGTTGCTGTTATTCGGTCTGGTTGATTTGTTTTCGGCGATCTGGACATGGCTCGCTCTGAAAAAAGATGAAGCCCGTCGAAGAGAATATTTTGAGGCGCGTTGATAATGATGCGCCGCCGAACGAGTCATCGAACCGCAGCGCGAGCCAGCTTGCATTTCATAGTCAGCATGGGCGCTCGCGCAGTTGAATGCGCGGAGCCGGTCGATTCGGGCTTTAGGCATCTGACTTAAAATCGAGAATCGCCATGTTAAGAATCGCAAATCGAATCATTCTACTTGCCCTTCTTATCGACTCCTGTCAGTCTCCTCATATTCAGAGAACAGAATCAAAACAGCAGGCTTCGTTGGGTTGGGACTTGACGTATTCGTCCGTGCTCGAAAGGAATAAGGTCGCTCGTGACGAATGGTTATGGCAATGGCTCGGGCAAAATTACCAATCACCTGTTAAGAATCTTCTCGAACACTGGGAGGACGAGCCTATCTTATCTTCTATCCTGATCGAGCATCCAGTCTTTCATGCCGGAGAGCACATAGCCTTCTGGCTCATACGAACAAAGAATCATGCGTATTATTGGAAGTTCGCCGAGGGCAAGCCTTATCGCCACGTCAAAGAAAGTGTGAGCACAGAATTATATGACCATCTGTTTGAGCAAATGGCTTCATGGCAGCAGGCCGAACCATCGAAGCCGGAAAACACTCCGGTTGGCGGAATCTCCGGCTATTTAGGTTTCCTGAGCCTCTATGATCCAGGCAATTCAAGGCAGATGCTTCTCAGCAGAGAGGATTTCTATGTCTGTAAGACCAAAGATTGCGAAGAATATAAAGAGGGGAGATTGGTGCTGGCTCTTGAAATAATGGGGGATAGAATTCGGTAAAATAGCTGAAAGAATTGAGCGCGACGCCGCCCGCCGACTCATTTGAACGCGGGTGCCGCGATAGCTTCCCTTTCATAGTTGTCTTGTTCCTTGCGGCTGGAATGCTCCGTGCTCGTCGCGGGTCAAGTCGCGCGTTCGGCGGCTTTGATGTGATTTAGGAATGATTCTGCTCAAGACCATAATTTTTACCTTTCTTGTGCCGGGGACGGTCACGATTTTAGTCCCTTACTGGTTACTATCTTCTCGCTCCGCCCCGCTGCCGATGCAGTTCGGCATCTTTCGTTACTGTGGAGCGCCTCTGCTCCTGCTCGGCGCGGCGATCTATTCATGGTGCGCCTGGGATTTTACGTTCACTGGTAGAGGAACCCCGGCTCCGATTGATCCGCCGAAAGAACTGGTCGTCCGTGGACTCTACCGCTATGTGAGGAATCCGATGTACATAGGTATCTTATCAATCCTCTCAGGCGAGGCGTTGTTGTTTGAATCGCGGCGATTGTTTGCCTATACGGCCGGGGTCTTCATCCTTTACTACGTCATTGTACTTCTTTACGAAGAGCCGATACTGAGGCGGAAGTTTGGCGAGTCTTACGAGAGGTATTGCAAGGCTGTGCCCCGGTGGCTTCCCTGTAGGATTAGAGGCTAGGCGAGCCTTGAGTTAATGGGCTTCTTGCACGGGCCCACCAACAACTATTGAACCCGCTTATAACGGACATTTTGGAGAGACGCTTATGAAAATTATTGGCGCAGCATTCTTCCTGATCTTGATTGTGGCTTTGCCTTCATTCTCTCAACAGAAACAAAATGATGAGCCCGAAGCTGATGTCTCTGACCGCAAAGATGTGAAGGGTTTCGGAGGACATCTCTTCCTGGTCAAAGACCCGCGAGGCTTTGTAGAGGAATGGCTTAAGCCGGAGACTCCGCATATCGTTCCGGTTTCCGTTGTTGAGCGCGGTGAAGTTCTTGGGGCTTTCGTGCTTTTCGCAGGCTGTAAGCCGGATACTCAAGGGATATGTAATGCGAAAGTGGATTACACCCTTTACAAGCCGGACGGCAGTGTGCGCGACGAAAGAAAAGAGCAACCATTATGGGATGAGGCAGCGCCCCCTGAGCCGAATATTCAGTTGAGCAAAGCGATTCTTGTCTTCAGGTTGGAACCGGGCGATTCTACTGGCGAGTATAAAGTGAAGGCGAAGGTTCATGATCTGAATGCTGAGATTTCCTTCGAGTTGGAGACAAGATTCCGTTTAGAGGAATAGATTTCAGCGCGGGGCGCGGCATAAGAACTCATTAGAGCCCGGCCGCTCGATAGCATTTCTTTCATAATTATCTTCTCCGGTGTGAGTTGTGCGCTGTTCGCGCGGGGCGGTTTAATTCGTGCGTTATGCCGCTCCGCTAAAACAAAGGCGGCAGCGTCAGGCAGTGAAATCGCATGCTGTTGCCGGTTATATAAAGAGATTTGACAAAGAGGGCCATTTCGCGAAGTGGCCCTCTTTGCAGGTTGGTCATGTGAATGATCTACTGACTGACGGAAGACGGAAAGTCCGGCAGGTATCCGCGTAGTGGGCCATCAGATGATGGCGGCTTGCCGAGCGCGAGCTTACACCCTGTAGCCGGCAGCGTTGAAGTCCTCCATGCTGAGCGCCTTGGCCTTAGTCCCACCAGTGAGCACTCTGACCGTTACGCGGCTGAGCGCCTCGCATTCGACAATCCCGTAGTAAGGGGTCATCCCGGAACATTGCCCGGCGACCATATCCGGGTGCTGGCTGATGATCTGCTGCGCCAGTTCGGGCGACGGGAACGCGTTGCCGCCATATTTCACCAGAGAGTCGTAGTCGACGACTTGCGCCTCTGCCTGACCGAACGGCGGCCTGTTGTACAGATTACTCACTAAGAGGATGACCAGGCCGGACGGGCCCGCCGTCGTCGGCACGGTCGAGAGCGTCGGGTATTTGTCGCCCTGGCGGGGTTGGTACGCCTTCTCGGCGTGCCTGGGCGGACTGACCGCATAATACTTCTCCATATCTCCCGGTTGGATAGTAACAGCGTTGCAAGGCATGGCAGTCTCCTTTCTCAAATGGCTGGGAATCCCCACACTGTGCCAGCCAAGCCTCAAACCGCCTCGATACTGAGAACCTTGTGTGAGGCCAACAGAGGTGAGAATTCCAGTTGACGGAAAGCTAATACCTGGCGAGGTGCCGACATACTATGTGCGCGGCGGCAGAGATGTCAACGGAATCTTTGTCAGCCGTTACAGGCCCGCAAGATGCGCAGATGAATTGAGCCCGGAATTCGGCAGCCGACCCGACGCCGTGAATCGTGTCCCTTATTATTCAGCAACAAATTATTCCCCTACCGTCCGGCGTTGACGCAAGCCGAAGATCAAAACATAATACAGGCGGCTCGATTCTCAGTCATGGGCGGCCTAACAACTCATTGAACCCGGCCGCCCTATAACATCTCTTTCAAGGTTACCTTGTTACTTCACGTTGAACACTTTATGCGCGGGGCGGTTAATTCGGGCGTCAGGCTATGAGTCAATCATAGCTTTTGTGCACATAGAGACCAGGAGAAAGGGTTATGTCTAACACAGCTGAATCTGCAACTCTACAGAGCTTGCGAAGGGATGGAAAATTGATTCCGTTCGTCGGAGCTGGTCTATCAATACCGCTCGGACTACCATCCTGGTCTAAGCTTCTTGATATTATCGCCGATCAACTGGACTATGATCCGGAGGTTTTTAAACTAAGCGGAAATAATCTTCAGTTGGCAGAGTATTACGTCGCGACGAAGGGCAGCATCGGCCCGTTGCGAAGTGAAATGGATCGCCTGTTCAATCCAACCGATAAGGCGATAAGGTCTTCCAGAGCGCACAATGCGCTCATCGAAATGGATTTACCGCTCATTTATACGACCAACTATGACCGCATTATTGAGCGCGCGTTTGAATTGAATAAGGTTCCGTGTCATACCATAGCCAACATCGACGATATAGCGATAGCACCCCCCGATATAACTTACGTCATAAAGTTCCACGGAACATTCAGTGATGATGCCAGCCTGGTGTTGACGGAATCAAGTTACTTCGACCGTTTGGAGTTTGAATCTGCTATGGACATCCGATTGCGTGCAGACATACTCGGTAGAAGCCTTCTGTTCATAGGGTATAGTTTGAGCGACATTAATATCCGGTACATGCTTTACAAGCTGCACAAGTTGAGGCACAAGGCGAAACTCGAAACGAACCGCCTTCCAAGCGCATATTTGGTTACGTTCGGCGCGGGAGAAGTACAGAGGACGCTGTTGGCTCAATGGGACGTTATGGTTGTGGACTTAGACCCCATAGACAAAACCCTTAGTATGGATACTTTTCTGGAGGCACTGCTATGAAAATATTATTTGTTTCGACTAACGAACAGAAGATAGCCGAGGCGCAAAATTATCTTAAGTATTTAAAGGACGCATCAGACACCAATGTTGATCTCGGCATCGTCAGGGCCGATGTCACAGAAATATTGGATTCAAACATTGAAAAGATCGCCCGGCATAAAGCGCTCGAAGCCTATCGCCATACCGGTTTGCCCTGCCTGGTTGAGCACGGCGGCCTTTTCATGAAAGACCTGCCGAACCTGCCCGGAGGAATAGGCAAAATTATATGGGAAGCCGTGGGTGATCGGATGTGTAGTTTCCTGGGGGAAAAAGATAGCAGAGAAGCAACCGCGGTATCCGTCATCGGATATTGTGACGGCAGGCGAATCCGTATATACCGTGGCGAGACGCGAGGTCAAGTCGCAATAAGCTCGCGCGGCGATTATAAGTACAACTGGGACCCCATATTTATTCCGGAGGGCAGTAAACAAACTTACGGAGAAATGGGCCCGGAAAAAAAGCGCGCGACTTCCCCCTCCGTCAAGGCATGGGACGCTTTTCTCAAAACAGAGCTTCAAATCAATCATGGCCTTATTAATCAGTAGTAGCGATTGTGAATCATAGCCCGACCTAACAACTCGTTGAGCCCGACCGCTCGACAGCATTCTTTTTATGCTGCCTCCTCTAATGTAAATTAAGTGCCAAAACTCGGCGCGGGCTGATTCGGGCGTTACGCCCGGACTGTGCTAAGGTGCCCTCAGGACGATAGTTCATAATATGGATTACGACACAACTGACATACCTGTTGTTTATGACCGCGGTCGCGATCATGGCCCGGAGGTTCTACAGCTCTGGATGAACATTGTTTCGTCATACGTGGAAAATCAGCGCATTAATACCGTCCTCGATCTGGGTTGCGGCACCGGGCGCTTCTCCGAAGCCCTCGCGGTTCATTTCGATGCGGAGGTTGTCGGCATTGATCCGTCAAAAAAGATGCTGGAACAGGCGCGTGCAAAGCTGCGTGATCGTCGCGTTCGATACGAGCTTGGTAGCGGTGAAGCGATACCTCTTCCGGACAACTGTGTTGACCTGATTTTCATGTCGATGATTTTTCATCACCTGGATAATCCGACACTCGCGGCGCGCGAATGTCGCCGGGTGCTTCGGGACGGGGCCACGGCGTTTCTGCGCGCCGGTACTCGTGAGCGTATTTCGTCGTATCCTTACGTTGATTTCTTTCCGGGGAGCCGTTCCATTCTCGAAGAGTGTCTGCCCGCCAGCGCCTCCATTCCTGAGGTGTTCGAGTCAGCAGGATTTAGCACGGTTGCCTCCGACATCATCATTCAGGAGATCGCGCCGAATTACGCAGCTTATGCAGAGAAACTATCAGCGGGGGCGGACTCAGTCCTAGCTCGTTTGTCCCGAAGCGATTTCGAGGCTGGCATAAAGGCGATGCGTTCCCACGCTGCTCGCGTCGGCGAGCGAGCAGTCTGCGAGCCAATCGATATTTTCGTTTTCGCCGGTAACAGACCCTTGCCGGGCACAACGACTCATTGAACGCGGACGCCTCAATAGCTTCCCTTTCATGTTGGTTTATTGCGGCGCGTGCTGTGTGCTGCTAGCCCGGCGCGGGTTAATTTGAGCGCCGGATTGCTTTCTTGAAACCCAGCAGGCTATCACCCGTATAAGCTATCAAGTTTCAGCGCTGCCGGTTTTATATGAGAGGCGGTCAGTCTGAAGTTGCGCGCGCTATGGCTCGATTTCAGATCGGCGGAAGATGATGAATGTTTAAGGAGACGCGATGATGAACTTCAGAAGCATGATCTTGAGTTCGTTGGTCTGTTTGTGTCTGGTAACTACCAATGCTTTTGCCCAGGACAAGTCGAATGGACAAGCTAACCCGAATCAGGAAGAGGCGATACGAAAAGAGGTTCTGCGCCTTGAAGAGGCGGGCCGCCAAAAGGCCCTTAAAGGCGAAAACAACTGGGACGACCTGATAGCCGAAGGTGCATATATGATTGCGTATGATGGGTCGATCATCATTTATCAGAAAGGGCAAAACCTCCCTTCTCTGCCGCTCAAATCCTTCAAAATGTCGGATATGATCGCCAGAGTTTATGGTGAAGCAGTTATAGTGACAGGGTTGGCTGAAATTGAAAGTGAGACGCCGCAGAAACAGCCATTCTCATTTAAGATGAGGTTCCTGAATGTATGGAAACAGGCTGGTGATGGTTGGAAGATAGTAGTATCGGAGAGAACAGGAGTGAAGCCGCCTCCGAAGTAATTCAAAAGGGATAAGGTATACGCTTCGATCAACTGCCAGTGAGACGAGTAAAACCATTTCGATAACAACGCGATCTAACGGCCCGTCGAAGTCCGACCCCTCGGATGGCTTCCCCTTACATCGTCGTCTTGTCCCCTCAATTTGAATGCTATATGCTCGGCGCGGTCGGTCGATTCGGCCGTTCGACGGCAAAATGTTTATGGCCGAGAAGTGATGAGATGAAACAATCAATAGTACACATTGCGCTGGTCGTCAGAGACTATGATGAAGCGATAGAGTTTTATACTAAAAAGCTCCATTTCACATTGGTTGAAGATACCTATCAGCCGGAGCAGGATAAGCGGTGGGTAGTGGTTTCTCCTCCCGGATCGATTGGCACTACGTTGTTACTGGCCAGGGCCTCAAAACCGGAACAGGAATCTTTCGTCGGCAATCAGGCGGGCGGGCGAGTATTTCTATTTCTCAACACTGATGACTTTTGGAGGGACTACGATGAGATGGTTTCAAAGGGAATAAAGTTTGTGAGAGAGCCTAAGAAAGAGACCTACGGTATGGTCGCTGTCTTTGAAGATTTGTATGGGAATCTATGGGATCTGCTGGAACTCAATGACGATCATCCAATCTCCGGGCGAGCCGTATAACAACTCATTGAACCCATCTGCCCGCAGCTTGTCTTTCATCAACCTGGTCGCCTGTGACGGGGTTGAATCAAATCTTGCGGCGGCGGGTTGATTCGACCCTCAGACGGCTTCGTACACCACAGCAACTTTGACAGGGCTCGTTTCGGGCAAGCCGGGAGGACGACGGTGAAGCCGACCACTTCATACCTGTTGCACAGGATTTGCTCTATAGGCCCCTTCGCCGGGTATCCAAAGTTCCAGTCCCTACTGGATAGGTTGACGGGCGGCGAAGATCAGAACTGGAGTCGCGTGGTGATGCGCCGCGAGTGTCGCCAGTTCATTGAAGCCCTGCAACCGGGCAGGTTAAAGGCGTTGGAAATCTCTGGCAGCTTTTTTGGCGAAGTTGGCTTCAGGGAATACAAGTCAGTTCAGCACCCGGAATATGATGTCTGCGCAGAGCCTTTACCGGACACCTTCGATCTGATAATCGCCGAGCAAGTATTTGAACATTTGCTGTGGCCTTACCGCGCGGGCAGGAACGTGTACCAGATGCTCAACACAGGTGGTCATTTCCTTATCTCAACGCCTTTCCTGGTCAAAGTCCATAAGATTCCGGATGACTGTACCCGTTGGACGGAAACGGGATTAAAATATTTCCTTGCCGAATGCGGTTTCCCTCTGGAAGGGATAAGGACTGGTTCGTGGGGCAATACGGCTTGCGTCAAGGCACATCTCAGAGAGCAGGAGCCGGTGCGCTATCGTCGCAGGATACACTCGCTACACAATGAGCCTGATTATCCGTATCATGTCTGGGCGTTGGCGCAAAAGTGACTCCAATGAAAGTTCGCCCCGCAATAAATGGAGTTTCTCATGGAGATTAAAATAGACGATCTAAAGGGTTCCGAGATATATGAACTGTTGCGAGAACATCTTAAGAGTATGGCGCTGCTGTCGCCGCCTGAGAGCGTGCATGCGCTGGATATAGAGGCATTACGCAAACCGGAAATTACTTTTTGGACGGTATGGGAAAGCGGTGAGCTGCTTGGCTGCGGAGCACTCAAAGAACTGGACTCTCACCATGCCGAAATCAAATCCATGCGGACATCTTCCTCACATCTGAGAAAGGGCGTTGCGAAAAATCTTCTCAATCACATTCTTGAAGAAGCCAGGCGCCGTGGTTACGGCCGGTTGAGTTTGGAAACGGGATCAATGGAAGCCTTCGAGCCTGCTCGACAGCTATACGCTAATTTCGGTTTCACATATTGCGAACCGTTTGCGGATTATGTTGAAGACCCGTATAGCGTATTTATGACACGAGAGCTTTGAGGTTTTTGTGTTCGCCTGAAAGCTGATTCCAACCCGCCTCTTATCTGTTCCTGTACACGTCTGTGTTGAGGTACTTCAGGCCGGAGTCGGCCATCAGCGTGACCACCTTCGCCTCCGGCCCCAACCGCGCTGCCACTTGAATCGCGGCCACTACGTTCGCTCCGGAAGATGTCCCTGCAAAAAGGCCCTCTTCGCGCGCGAGACGCCTCGCCATCTCCTTCGCGTCCTCTGTTCCGACTGGCAGAATGTCGTCCACCAGAGTCGCGTCCCAGAGCGGAGGAGTGTAGCCAATCCCGACACCTTCGATCTTGTGGGGCCCTGCCTGTCCGCCCAGCAACACAGAGGATTCGGCCGGTTCGACGACGACGATCTTGATAGCGGGCTTGTATCGCTTCAGCACCGTTGCGACGCCACGCGAAGAAGCAGCCGTCCCCACGCAGTGAACGAAGGCGTCAACCTCCCCCTTCGTTTGACTCCATATCTCCTCGCCAAGCTGGTAGTAGCCAGCGATGCTGTCATGATTATTTAGCTGGTCTGTCCAGTAAGTGTGCGGCTCCCGGCTCAAGAGCCGTGCGGCCTCGATCATGTCCAGAATGAGCTTTTTGGTGGTGAGACCTCCTTCGCTTCTAACAATCGTAAGCTCTGCACCGAGCGCCGCCATTTGATCCAGCTTCTCCTGGCTGAAGGCGTCGGAGCTGATGATCCGTATCCGGTAGCCTTTCGCGGCGCAGACCAACGCGAGCGACGCCCCCGTGCTGCCGCCCGTGTATTCGATGACGGTGTCAGCGGGCTTCAATCGACCGTCACTCTCGGCGCGCGAAATGACGGCGTGGGCCATTCTGTCCTTGACGCTGCCGGTCGGGTTCTCCCATTCAAGTTTCACAAGGATGTCCGCGCAATCGGGTGGAACTACCTTGCGAAGACGAACCATCGATGTGTTTCCGATGGCATTGAGAATGTCCATGAGTCGATCTCTCCCTTTGGCTGGCTCCCGCCCTCAACTTCTGCGCAGTCTATCATGACGGAGCGATTGGCCGCCAAAGCTGCCTTTCGATTCGTCAAACCGGAGCGTGAAGGCTGGCACTCTCGGCGCTCGATAGGCTATAAATCAACGCACGGTGTCGGTCTGACATGGCTGATCGGATAATGAAAGTTATGAAGCTGCAACGGTTCAGAACTTCCCGGCTTGCGTTTGCAGGGCTCCTGGTCTTGATCGCTTCTCCGGTTTTAGCGCTCGTTATCGCGGGCGTACCGCAGGAGCAGAAGGATGCGGCTCTTTTTAATACGCAGGGCCTGGAATTATATAACTCCGGCAAATATGAGGAGGCTGTCAGGGCATACAGGCAGGCGGTCAAAATCAAGCCGGATTACGCCGAGGCTCATAACAATCTCGGCGATGCTTACCTCCAGTTAAAGCAATATAAGAAAGCCGTTGAAGCCTACAAGCAGGCGATTCGATATAAACCCGATCTGGCTTCGGCATACGGCAATATGGGGGCCGCATACTACAAACAGGGAGAACATCAAAGAGCACTCGAAGCTTACAAAGAGGCCGTTCGGATCGACCCGAAGTTCTCTGCCGCTTACCACAATTTGGGAGTGATTTATTCCGAACGCGGTGAAAGGGATGCGGCGATTGCGCAGTACGCGATTCTCAAATCGCTCGATCCGGCAATGGCGGAAAAACTTTATCTGCTGATCTACAAGCCAGCCGCAACGGTGTTCGACGCTAAAGGGGACGGTGTCGTTAGATTGAATGTAACGGTCACCGACCAGCAGGGCGGCGCGGTAACTGATCTCAGGCAGGAAGATTTTCGCGTCCTTGAGAACGGTGTAGCCCAGACGACTACTGTTTTCTCAAAAGAAGAATCCCCTCTTCTTTATGGTATCGTGGTTGATAATTCCGGCACTTTCGTAGACGAGCTTGAGCAGGCGATAGATACCTCGAATATTATCATCAACAGTAACCGGCCCGGCGATGAGACTTTCATCGTGCGCTTTGTAGATAGCGATCACGTAGAGACGGCACAGGATTTCACCACTGACAAAGCAAAGCTTGGCGAGGCGCTGGGTAATCTATTTATAGAGCCGGGGCAGACCGCGCTCTTAGACGCAATCTACCTTTCCGCTCAACGCGCCGCCCAATACAAACCGCTCGATGCCATCTACAGGCGTCGCGCGATAATCGTTATGACCGATGGCGAGGAGCGAGGCAGTTACTATAGCCTGGACAAACTGCTGAACCTGCTGCGTCGGGTGGATGTGCAGGTCTTTCCCATCAGTCTCACGAAGGACTCGAAAAAGAGCGTTAAGCTAAACCAGAGCCCGCGCCAGAAGGCCGTCGATCTCTTAACAAGGCTGGCAACGGAAACCGGCGGAGAAGCCTTTTTCCCAAAGTCTGTGGCCGAATTGCAGGCAATTGCAAATCAGATAACGACCCGTTTACGTACCGAGTATGTTGTAGGCTACAAGCCTGACAAGACCGTATCAGGCGAAGCATACAGAAGCGTGACGGTAAGCGTCGCCGACGATCCAAAGGGAGGTCAACGGAGAGCCACGGCTCGGGCGGGTTACGTTATTCGCGACAAGTAATGTGAAGATTTTCAGATTGCTGATTAGGATGCAGGTGGAGAGACGCTCGCCCGCTTGCATGGAGCGCCAGGCGGCTAAGGCAAATGCATGGCTTTCGTCACAGGGCGCTGGCGCGGTTTGTTCCGGTGGATTGATTCGGGCGCTGGATGCTTCCCTTTGATGAATCGTCAGAGAATGTCAGCAATGCCATTTCCACTTGATTATAGCGGTGAGATCGTTTGTGACGGTGTCCTCATGCCCGGCGTTGAAAACCTTCAGCATGAGTTCATAGAGAAGGTAAAGGAAAGGCTTGAGAGAGCGAGGGCTTCATTCGTAGCGCGTGGCGACGAAATATCATTCAAATCAAATGTCAGACCTTCTTCGCTCCTGCATCTGGATTCGGCGTTATTGAGCAGCGTGCCGGAGGGCAAAATAATCTTGAACTCCAACGAAGGGACAATCACCTACTACTTGAATTTCAGGAAGGAATTAGTACTGCTCAGTCTCGCCATCTGGGGCATCTTCGGTTCGCTTCTTATATTGGGCACAAGCGGATCGTGGGCGCTGAAGATTATTATAGTGGCATTAGCATGGCTGTTCATGATGACGGCTTCCAGCCTCACGGGCATACATAGATTCAGGCAGTTCGTGAATCGAACCTTGAAAGAGATGAATGTCAGGGAGATATGAGATTCATCCCGTGCGCGCACACCTAACAACTCATTGAATCCGTCCCGCGAGAGCGTGCCTCTCAGGGCGCTTCTTTGCGGCGTGTGCCGGATTCATTTGTGACATCGAAGCGATGCTCGTCTGAAAAGTCATACGGAGTGGCATTGACGTGCGGGCCGATAGGGCTGTAGGATTCCCGCTCGCCACCTCGCTCGTCCTCTGGATTCTGCCGGAAGCTCGGCCTCTGGAAGCTTTTGAAGGGAGAGTCGTCATGGTGAACCTCGGTCGTCTCCTCATCATATTCCATATCATTTTCCTGCTCCTGGCGGCGCTCCTCTTTTTCGCCTCGTTCGGCGCGTTTCTGGGGGAGGGCTACATGATCGTCAGCGGGATCGTAACGCTCATTCTCTGGGGCGTCTTCGCCGCCCTGACGATCTACACGATCACGCTCGCCGTCGCCATGGCCCGGGGCGACACGGGCAGGGCCGACGCCTGCCTGAGTTGGACTAACGCGCTCTTTCTGATCGTCACGATCCTGTCGGTCGTGACCGGTCTCCTGCTGGCCTTCGGAGCGTTCGCCGCGTGCGGGCCTCTATGGCTTTCTGAACTCTATCACTGGGTCGGGATGGCAGGGACAATCCTGGGCTTCCTGGCCTTTTTCACGTTGCCCCTGATCGTCGGTGCGTACGTGGGAGAAAGCGGCGATCACGCCCGGCCTCATCGTTGGTGGGTTCCTGTGCTGACCGTCGGGCTGGTCGCTCTGCTCTGGGGGCTTGTGTGGCTCATCCCATACCTCATACTATCCGGTGATATTAACGAGAGCACGTATCCGGCACGGGCGAGTTCGCCTTTCAAGCTTCCCTTCCCCGGCGGCGAGAGCAGTTGGGTGATTCAGGGCAACAACTCCGGGAACAACCATACAGGAGCCGAGCAGCACGCCTGGGACTTCCGCCGACCTTGCGGTACTCCTGTGCTCGCGGCGCGCGACGGCACGATCCGAAGCGGCTCAGTTGATACGCACGACGCCAACGGCAAGAACGAGCCGAACAATTTCATAGAGGTTGACCACGGCGACGGAACCATCGCGCGCTACCTGCACATCCAAAAGGGCAGCATCGTCCGGCGCTCCGGCGCTGTCCGCCAGGGCGACGTGCTGGCGAAGGTGGGCAACGTCGGCTACAGCCTGACCGGCCACATACACTTCGTCGTCGAACAGGGTGGCCGCAGCATCCCTGTCACCTTTCAGGACGATGACGTGAAGGACGACAACGGCATTCCCCGCACCTTCCGTTCCTACATCTCCGGGAACCGTAGATAGGGGCGCGGGTGATGCCGCGCGATGGACATCTTCAGCTACGGGAAAGTCTATTGGTGATTTGTAGTCGGGTCTGCTGACATTCTAAATGAAGCCTGGGCCCACCTGTTTCGATGATGGTCTACTGGAACAGGTGGGCCCAGGCTTCGTTCAAACAGCAGCGGTAACTCGAATGCGAGCCTTCTTACCTGGCCCAATCGCCCGTGAACTTCAGGCTGTCGAAGTTGGTCACAAAGTAGGGCTCAAGCGGCGTGCCGTCGGCTTTGCGTACGAATGAGAGGGTCGTGTCGGTGGGTATGCCGCCGTCCGTCGGGTCTTTGACGACGGGGCAGATGCCATACATAGGGCCTTCGGAGCCGTTCGGGTTGCGAAAGCGTTTGGCGGCGAATCCCTTGGCGAATAGATTGTCGAGTTCGCTCAGGGTCTTGATGATCGGCGTGCCGTCGAGCGCGAGGCCATTCCTCTTCTGTAGGTCGGCGAGCGTCTTTTTGCCCTCGGCAGTATTGAAGGCGCGATCCGTATAGCTGACCCAGATGTGTATCCACAGGCCGAGCGGGTTGTTGCTGAAATAGCCGTTGCGCATATCCACTATGTCGGCCTGACGGTTGTTGCCGAGCCCTATGGGGTTGCCGGTGCGCGTCGGGAAGACGTAGAGAGGCATGTTGTCGGCGATCTGACGGGCGCGCTGCCCCGCCGCGTTATCGGTGAAGCCAGCGACGAAGAGGTCGCCCATGACCGTCCAGTAAGTGAGCGCGCCGCTCTGGTTGTAAGCCGGGTTAAGTTGCAGCGTACGGACGTTGCGCTGGAAGGGGAAGAACGGCGCGTCGATGGTGCCCCTGGGGGCGACGCCCTGGCGGCGGTTGACTATCGCGGCCGGGTCAACACCGTTCTGGCGGTAAAATTCATCTGTAAAGTCAAACAAGCGGTCTTGAACATCGGCCCGTGTTGTCAGGGGGGCGGCGAGCGCGACCAGCACGGCTAGAGCACAGGTCAGTAGAGTGGTCTTCTTCAACGTCATTTCTCCTCAAAAAATTGCCCGCTTCCCTCTGGTAGAGCTGACGGGGATTCAAACTGCTCTTGAACAGAGCAGGGAGAAGACGAAAAAATACATGCGGCCCGTTTTTACTTCGTCCTGAATGCGGAACAAAATTCTGATGACGTGATAAAACACGAAACCCGAATCGGGCCGCATGATGTCTAACGACTGATTGAACCCGACATCGCGATAGCCATTCTTTCATCATCGAATTGCCGCATAATCCTGTGCGCTGATTGCGCGCGACGAGTTGATTCGCGCGCGGCTTAAGCTCCTGATCATTGACTTGGAACTCTGGCGGGCGATAGTATTCGCCGTCACGAAAGGAGATGAAGCGATTATGCCGCCCCCCAAACAAACTCGTCGTCTCGTGCTCTTTGCGCTGTCGGTTTGCTGTTCGATGTTATTTGTCGCTCCCGCTCGCGCCCAGTACAAAATCGATTTGCAAACGTGCGAAGACCTGAAGATCACCGAGACGCAATATGGAGCCTCGGTGGTCGAAACCGCGACCTGCATCAATCCCATCAAGACTTTTCAGCCTAAAGGAACCTTGCGAAACGTCAACATCGTAGCGACGTTCCCGGCCGTGCCCACAGGAGCCGGTGTCACCTTCATGGTGACGAAAACGGACGCCGACGGCGAGTACGTTCAGAACGTAGATTATGCGGTCTCGCCGCGTCACACGACCGCCTATGCCAGGTTGACCATCAACACGCCCGGAAAATATTTCGTGCGCATGGTGAACTATTACGACAAGTCGCAGGTGTGGGGGAGCGCCGATTTCGCGGTCGGCGAGGACACGGTCGGCCCGCGCGCGGCGGGCAATACTGCCGCCGGTCAGGGCAAGGTCAGCATCTGTAAAGAGATTGATGACGACTGGAAATGCGTCGGTCAGTCGAACCAGTGGGTGGCTGACTCGCCCTTCAATGTCCTGTTCGAGAATCCCGCGCCGGTCGGAGTGGACTTCATCGGCATCATCTTTTACAAGCAGGGTGCTGGCGGCAAAGACGTGGAATTCATCAATGAATATCAGCAGAACATGGGGGAGACGAACCGCAAGTACGCAACGGTGGGCAACGAAATAAAACTGCCTGCCGGAACCTACAGCGTTTACATTATCGCCTGGGGCAAGCGCGAGGTCATGGAACACCGTGGCAACCTGACCGAATATTTCGCGAAGACCGTGTTGACCGTCAAGTGAGCGAAACAATCGACCAGGGAACGCCCCGTCCGCGACCGATTGCAAAGCCAGATTGAAAGCACAGCACCGCGATCATAACGCCCGCTGAATGGGAAAAAGATTGGCCCGGGGCGGTGGCAGTGGCCGCGTGCCCCCGGGCCAAATCGTGGAACAGCTCACGCCGGAGACTCTTCAAGCGCGCGGCCGGAGCCACTCGTCGCTGCTCGCTCAAGTGCGTGAAGGGGTATACGGGAAAGCAACCCATGATTGAAAACGCAAGTCTTAAGCTTATCCCATGTGAGTTGCAGCATTTTGAGGCGATCTTAGAAGACCAAAAGAGACTTCAGCAGATGCTCGGCGTCACCGTGTTCGAGGATTGGTTCGATTTCCCAGGCGTGGCGGGCATCGAAGCCATACGGTTTGGCTATGAATACCTGAAGGCCAACCGGGATGCGCCCGACTGGTGGATGTATCTTTTTATTCACGCCAAAGATAATGTGCTTGTCGGTATGGGCGGGTACAAAGGCAAAGCTAATGAGCTGGGCATGGTGGAGATCGGCTACGCGATTGTTCCCGCCTACAGGGGTCTGGGCCTGGCAACGGAGGCCGCACGAGGACTCATTGATTATGCTTTCTCACATCAGCATATACGGATGGTTGACGCGCATACTCTGGCTGAGAGAAACGCATCTACGAGAGTGTTGGAGAAAGCCGGAATGAAACATGTTGGAATGGCGCATGACCCGGACGTGGGCGAAGTCTGGCATTGGAGCCTGAAGCGAGAAGATTTTCCGAAAACCTGATTCATAAAGGTTGGCCCAACAACTCATCCACCCCGCCATAGCATTCCTTTCATCTCTGCCCTTTGCCATAATGTTGTGTGCTACACGCACGCGCGCGCCCGGGGGCGCTTTAATTTGGGCGTCAGATGCAACGAAGCCCTGGCGAGGAGACGATCAAAGCAGGAGGGAGTGAGAATTTGAAGAGGAGAATAATCTCTGTTTTATTAATAATAATCAGCGTCGGCATTACATTGGCACTCCTTGAAGGTGTGTTGCGAATTGCAAATTATCCCAAGCCGGTCATCAGCGGCTGGAAAACTTTGAACAGTTATCCGTCAGAGAGACACCAGCTCGGGTTCAGAGGTCAGCCCATAGAATTTCAGAACGATGATTTTGTCATCGTCTTGGTAGGAGACTCGCAAGTAGAGGCAAAGGCATGCGCATACGGGTGGATGCCCGAGCGCCGACTTGAGTTTTACCTGAACTCGATGGGGAAGAAGGTGAAGGTCTTCTCTTTAGGTGGGCCAGCGACCGGCCAGGATCAGCAGTTGCTCTCGCTGAAAGAATATTATCAAAAATTTCGTGCCGACATGGTGATCGTCTGGTTCACCCCCGCGAACGATGTCTGGAATAATACTTTCCCCTCGAACGATGATCGCACGCCCAAACCGACCTTCTGGTTGAAAGACGGGCAACTGATGGGCCCTACTGAATTGACAGGGCAGCCAATGAGGGAGACTCCGCGCCTCAAGCTGACGCAGCTTTGGCGCAAGTATTTTCCCTATTCCAGGGAGAAAGAGTGGGCCGGGTTTCTGCCGAGCCCGTATGCGCCGATGACCTCCTACGATGGGCCCGTCAGAGACGAGTGGCAAAAACGGCTTGAAGCAAGTCCGCTTTATTTACGCTACGAGAATTTCGACACGGATAAAAATGACAGGGCGCTTTATTTCACGCCACGGAGTCCGAGAGTGCAATACGGGCTCGACCTGACTCACAAACTTCTACAGGAGATGGAGCAACTGGCTGCCTCTCATGGCGGGCGGTTTGCGATCTTTCGAGCGGAAAATACGCCTTCCGCGACAAGTGGAAAGGGTGCTGTGGAAGATGGCGTCTATATCCTGAACGGGAGGTTCTATCAGGTTTCCGGCAAACAATATCAAGATAATTTGGACTACCTTAACCGGGGGTTTTCCAGCTACCTGGTTCCCGTGACCGTTGACCCGGCGAATGTGGGCCCGGAAGACGCACATCTCAACGAACATGCTAACGATCAGGTGATGAAAGATTTGGCCGCGGCAATAGGGGGCACTATTCCGGCCCGGAAATGAGTCGCCGCCTGCTCGCTATCCTGCTTACAGGAGGGATTTAGAAGCGAGTCCCCCGCCCTTTACCATTTGAGCCAGAGAGAGAGACACCCACACCGCATCCAATAGCTGGTTGAACCCGACCGCTCGATGGCATTCCTCTCATGGTCGGGTTTCAATCAGAGGTTCGTGCGCCCCATCGGTTGGCGGCCGGAAGAAGTCGCTTTCCTTTCAGGATTCTCTTTCAAGGATGGGCGGTTTGACTTCGGGAATTTTCAGCTTGTCTGCCGCCGCCGGAAACAGGGTCTTTAGCCTTGCTCGATCCGTCACGCCCGCGCTGTCTACGAATGTCCAATTCTCCCCATCGTCATTCGATATTCCGATCAGAAACGATTGTCCGGTCAATGTGCCTCCGGGAACTTTCATTTTCAGTGTGGCCGGGATTATCGCAAATAACTGCCGCCCGACTCTGATTATTTCCTTCGGCTCGCCTACCGTGTTTGAAAGGATTCTTACGTTTTCAGCTTCGGCTTGTTTCATACTTCGATTCAGGAAAGCCACCATCCTTGCACGCCCGCCCATCAGCCTCACAGCTTTGGGGTAGGTGAGCGAAGCGACTTTATAGAAATCCCTTCGGAGGAATGCTTCGGCTAATTCCTCTGCCTGTGCTTTAAGATTTGGATAATCCTTTGATTGTGCCGCCGGTGTAGATGTCGCAGTCCCGGAAGACTTCGGCGTGTTTGCCTGCGCTCGAACAAGAGCGAGCTGTGAAGCGAAAGCCAGGATGATGAAGCCGACATTACAAAATTTCCTCATGGACAACCTCAGATTCAGTTAAGACGCCGCGCGCGCGCCCCGAATTAATCTTGCCCGCGCAGGGAGCATCCAATTTACATCAGAGGGAGCACTATTTAAAGCAGTGGCTATTCGGGTTCAACGAGTTGTTAGACGCCGCGTACGGGAACCAGTTTGTGTTTACGCATCAAAGCGCCTATCTCTCGCTCGCGCTCCAGGACAGTCCTGTATACTCAGGTGTAATGATCCGTAGCCCAAAAATCCATCACCTGTCTCGCCTTAAGCTCGCCGAGCAATGTCTTGATCGCCCGGTATTCCAGGTAACACACCTGGATGTGCTTATAAGTCGAGTCTTCGTCTTTACCGCCTTCGGGAAAGCCGACCGGCACTTTGGGGAAAATCGACCTGAGTTCCTTGTCAGCCTCCTCCGCTTCTTTGGCCTTCTCCCCCAGGTACCAATGTAGCTGTTCGTGCACGAAGGTTGACAACAGCAGCTCGTCATCCTTCAGATGGCGTGTGCTCAAGGTCAGAACCGGGTGACTATGAGGTATTACGTTGAAACCGCTTTCAATAACAACCTTGCGTGTGAAGACCCAGTTCGAGACATCGTAGGCGGAAAGGAGACGATGTAACTGTTGCCTGGTTTGCCGCTCCGCCTGGTCGTTATTCTTGAGAGTAATCTCAAGTTGAGTAGGGGCGGTTTGAGCTACAACCAGATTACACGCAAGCACAGCGGAAAAGATGTGTACGAGAATCCTTTTCATATCACTCCAGGGCTATTGACGTTTGGTGAGCAGAGCGTCCGACGCCTGCATCAATCTGCGCCGAGCAAAAAGCATTCTAGCAGAAGAAACGACTAAATAATGAAAGCCATTCTATTAAGGCGGCGGTGAAATCAGGGCGCTGGACGGCTCGTTGTATTAAACACCCCGAGAAGGTAGAATTTCCATGTTATGAAACGTGCAAGCTTGCGCAGGACAGCGGTTCTATTCTTGATTCTCGGCATTTCGCTCGCCGCAGGAACAGGCGCCGGGGCTCAGAATCCTCCTGAGCAAGAAGAGTTGTCTGAAGAGCTGGCGACGTTCGTCCGAAGCAGGTGGGAAGCGATCGAGCAGGAATCTTCTATTCTGCCGGATGAGGAATGGGTGGGCAGGTACAGGTCTCAAAACGGCCCAACCACTTCAACCTTCATGGCCTGGTCTCCGGCGTCGGGGTTTATGATCTGGCGGGAGAATTGCTCTCGCCCATCGACGACGCGTGTGAATTATGGGACTGCCGAATACACAAATGGCGCTCTCAAGCTCAGCGCTCAATTATCCGAAAATATCCCAGGTTACTACGAGGTCGCGCCGGAGTTTATTCCGGTGAAATGGGGCGAGCAGCATTTCCTAATCCCTTCCGACCGAATGATTAATTTCGTCTACGCTGTAAATTCAACCTCCTTTATGGAAGTTGAATCGTTCCTGATTAAGATTGAAGATCAAGTGAAGCCGAGAAAGGGGCAGCCCAATCTACCCGAGGAGTATAGAAAGTATCTGGGCATGAAGCCGATCATGGCCACCCTCTCCGCGCTCGGGCCGAAAGTGAAAAGGTGGTATCCGAAACTTATCCTGAATGTTGGTCGTGCCGAGGGCGTCGTGCAGGGGATGAAGTTTTATATTTCTCGTCCGGAAACCGTTTACATGCAGCTCGTGGTGACGGACGTTCAAGAGCATACGTCAGAAGCTTTCGTAATCACAACGACTTTTACAGATAATCGGCAGGGAGACGTTGAGCCGAAAGTTGGCTGGAAGTTTACAAGCCGCGCTCCCGCCGACAATTGGGAAAAGGATCCCGGATAAGCCTTATTCGTAAAACAAGCGTGGCTCCGCGCGACATGCCCTCTAACAACTCATTGAATAAGACGCCTCCTGCAATAGCGCGCCTTTCTTCATCACCTGCTGCGATAATATTGAATACTGCTCGCGTGGGGGCGCGGGTTGAGTCGTCCGCCAGATTGCTTCTCAGCCTAAGGCAAGGGTGAAAGATGAGCAAAGCGATAATTTGTGGTTTCTTATTGACCTTGTGCGGTCTCGTTCAGCCCGCCTTTGCACAGGATAAGCCATCCTGGTTGCGTGAAGTAGAACTCCTTTTACGGAAAGAGCCTCGGTGGAGGGTTCAGGAAGTGCAGGCTCTAGGTGTTCCAGAGCTATTCAACGAGACGATCATTCTTAAATCCGGCCCGCTTCGCGCAGATGTATCCATCGGCATCCGACGATCAGCGGAGTGGGCCAAAGATGAGTTCGAGCAGGGTAGGATTGCCTTCACGGATATTTCAAGAAAGACATCCAGACAATCCCGCCTGCCCGATTTGGGGGATGATAATTATATGCTCGTGGGGAAGAAGAAGCGGAATGGCAGCATCTTTTTCAGAAAGGATAATGTGCTGGTAACGGTATTCGCCCCGTCGGTTGAGACCGCAAAAAGATTCGCGCGATATGTTGCGGATAGAATACCGCCGTTAACCGGTTCTTTTGAATAGCATCGCGTCTTAAGAGAGTTGATCGAGAAAGAGGGACGCCAATCTGCCTCAGACCGCAATCTAACAACTCATTGAGCCCAACCCCTCGGATAGCTTCTCTTTCATCATCAAACGGGCGGTTTCTGTTATCTTTTGCGTAGTGGCGCGTCACCTGCTGGCCGAGTTGAATCTGGCGTCAGGCGCTGCGCTGTGAAGATACGTCTGTACGAGCCGGTGCTGTTGAGTGGATACAACCGGCGCAGCGGATTCTTCTCTGAAATTTTCAGCTTTAGCACCTGTGCGTGATCTGAATCGACACATTTTTTCGCGTTAATGGATAAGGTTGGGCGCGGCCGCCCTTCGGAGTCTTTTAGGGTTTGCTGTTGGTTTGCATTATTTTGCCGCTGACGAAGGAGAGAAGAGATGAACGCACCCGTAAAGCCGGATCAGATCATGCAGCTCGGATTGGGCTTCTGGGCCTCGAAGACGCTGCTCAGCGCCGTGGAGCTGGGACTCTTCACGGAACTCGCCAAAAGTCCTATGGCGGCCGAGGCCGTCGGCGAGCATTTCAATTTACACTCGCGTAGCCTGCGTGATTTCCTTGACGCACTCGTTTCGCTGCGGATGCTGGAACGTAATGCCGAGGGGCTTTATGGTAATACGCCCGAGGCGGATATGTTTTTAGACAGGGCCAAGCCGTCCTACATCGGCGGGATGTTGGAGATGGCGAACACGCGCCTCTATCCTTTCTGGGGCTCGCTAACGGAGGCGTTGAGGACGGGACGACCGCAGAACGAGGCCAAGAGCGGCGGCAACTTCTTCGAGGCTCTGTATGCTGACCCGGAGAGGTTGGAGGGTTTCCTGAGCGCCATGACCGGCCTCAGCCTCGGCGCAGCACGCGCAATCGCCCAAAAATTCCCCTGGGGCGACTATCAAACCTTCATCGACATCGGCGGCGCGCAGGGCGGCGTGCCCGTACAGATCGCGCTGGCGCACGCGCACCTTTCGGGAGGAAGTTTCGATATACCTGCGGTCGGCCCTGTCTTTGAAAAGTACGTCGCCGGTCACGGCCTCTCGGAAAGGCTGCGCTTCTATCCGGGCGACTTCTTCAACGAACCTTTGCCTTCGGCGGACGTGCTGGTGATGGGCCACATCCTTCATGACTGGAACATGGAGGAGAAGCGAATGCTGTTGAAGAAAGCCTTCGACGCGCTCCCGTCGGGCGGCGCGCTCATAGTATTCGAGGCTCTGATCGACGACGAGCGGCGCGAGAACACGCTCGGGTTGCTGATGAGCTTGAACATGCTGATAGAGACGCCGGGAGGGTTCGACTACACGGGGGCAGACTGCTCCGGGTGGATGCGCGAGACGGGCTTCCGCGAGACGAAGGTTGAGCACCTGGCGGGGCCGGATTCCATGGTCATAGGATTTAAGTGACACATGCGCGCTCACGCATCAAGCGGTTTTGCGGTCGCCGCGCCCAATTGGCTCATCGAAGGCGGACGCCTCAATGGCACTCTTTCATGCTGCTTCCTGGCGGTGTAGATTAAAGGTGCGCGCGCGCGAACGTTGCGCTTGATTCCCGTGCGTCAGGCTGATTACCAAAGATGGTCGAAGCGAAAACCGCGAACATCCGAATACGAGTGGCAGTGCCCGAGGACGCGCCGTCAATCGCGGCGATTCTGTATGAATCGTTCATCGAATATAAATCCTCCTACACCGAGGAGGCATTCGCCGCCACCGCTCCCGCCAGCGATCAGATACAGGCTCGCATGAGAGAAGGCCCGGTCTGGGTGGCCTTACAGGACGATACTATAGTGGGCACGGTCGCGGCGGTTCCTAAAGGCGCGGCGCTGTATATTCGAGGCATGGGCGTCCTCCCCACGGCGAGAGGCCAAAGGGTCGGAGAAATTCTCCTGAGGGAGATAGAACGCTTTGCTTCAGAGCGCGGGCTCAGGCGTCTCTATCTGAGCACGACTCCTTTTCTCAATCGCGCCATCCGTCTGTACGAGCATTACGGTTTCCGGCATAGCAGTGAAGGGCCCCACGAGCTGCTCGGAACACCGCTCGTCACAATGGAAAAATTTTTAGGGTCTTCAGCTCGGGAGCGTGATGCCTGATTCAGGTCGCAGGCTGACAACTCATCGAACCAGACCGCTCGATGGCTTCCCTTTGATCCTCTTGTTCCTTTGTCCCGGATGCCCTATGCTCGGCGCGGGTCAATTGATGTGTCGGGCATCTCTGTTGAATGTTACAGGCAAACGAGGTGGCATATCCGAATGAGAATCAATGCATTTAAAGCAATCGCGTTTGCCTGCTGTGCCTTAATGTTTACAGGTGCGGCTAACGCTCAGGTCGCTCCCATCAGCGTAAAGTTTAAAGTTGACGGGAAAGAAGTCCATCAGCCCTTTAAGATCAAAATCTCCCTTAATGGTTTAGTGCTTGAGCCGAAGATTAAGAATGGCGATTTTGTTTTCCCGCCCGAGTTCCGGAATCAGGAAAAGGTCGATGTGCGCTTTACCTCGGGCGAGTACGATCTATTCTATGAAGGAGTGTATGTCAGCAAGATCAACGGCGAAATGGTATTCGCCCTGGAAAATCTGCCTCCCGGTGAAGATTGTAATCGCACGAAGCCCTCGCCCGACGCCAAACCGATGATGGTCTATTGGCTGGAGTTTCATCCGAAAGCGGGAGACGGCACGACGATGACAGTTTCGATCTACGAGAACGAAGACCAGCCACTCGTTGAGCCCGACCCGAATCAGGATCATCCGCCACGTTGAATTTGCACGGTTTGCTGTTCTAGTCCGGCGAGCAGATTCGGGCATCAGGGTGCTGAATTTTTTCTTGACACCTGTACGCACTCTTTACCAAACTCTTGCGTTATCTCTAAAACTTCCTTGATCGAGGATTTGATGAACGATTCCAATTCCGGCACGGCTCAAACTGTAGTTGAGACGCAGACCTTGACGGCGCGCGAGCAGGTCATCCAAATGGCGGGCGGGCACGTCGTTTCGCGAGCGATTTACGCCCTGGCCGAACTCCGAATAGCCGACCACTTAAAAGACGGCCCCCGCTCGGCTGAAGAGCTGGCTGGGGCCACAGACACACACGCCCCTTCTTTGTACCGTCTGCTGCGGAGCATGGCTGGCTTCGGCTTCTTTGTGGAGGACGTTGACCATCGCTTCTCGCTGACGCCGCTCGGCGAAGCCCTGCAATCGGATGCTCCGGGCCATACGCGCTCAAGCGTCCGCATGCTGGCGGGGCCGGTCGCGTGGCGTGCCTGGGGGGAATTTCTACACTCGGTCAAAACGGGCGAAGCCGCCATGCAGAAAGCATTCGGACAGTCGCTTTTCGATTACCTGAGCGCGGCCCCGGAACAAGCGTCTCTCTTCAACGAAACAATGATCGGGTTCCACGGTGCTGAGCCTATGGCCGTAGCGGCGGCCTACGACTTCTCAGGGATAGGGACGCTCGTGGATGTGGGCGGCGGCACGGGAAACCTGCTCACCACGATTCTGCTGGCGAATCCTGAGCTTAAAGGTGTGCTATACGACCTGCCACACGTCGCGTCGGAAGCTCGCCGTCAGATTGAGGCGAAAGGACTCTCGGAGCGGTGTGAGGTTATTGAGGGCAGCTTCTTCGAGTCTGTGCCCGAGGGCGGAGACGCCTACATGCTGTCGCACATCATTCACGATTGGGACGAAGCGAGATGCCTGAAAATTCTTGAGAACTGTCGGCGTGCCGTGCCCGGCAGAGGATGGCTTCTCCTGGTCGAGATGGTCATCCCCGGAGGAAACGACTTTCATCCGGGTAAGTTTCTGGATCTGATGATGCTATCGTGGACGGGTGGAAGGGAGCGTACGGAGGAAGAGTACGCCGCGCTGCTTGCAAAGGGCGGTTTTAAATTGAGGCGTGTAGTGCCGACAGAGTCGCCTGTGAGCCTGGTAGAGGCCGAGCCGGTGTAATACGAGCCTTTTCGTGGCAGAGGCCGAGCATAAAAACCTGCCCGGCCCCCTCGATGGCATTTCTCTCATCTTCGTGTGGCAGATTCTCGCCTGCGTGTTGCGCGACGCGCGGCCCGTTCGATTCGGGCGTCAGGTTCTCTTCCGCTTATGGGGATATGAGCGATGCTGAATATTGTTGCCGCGATATTGGGCCTGTTGGCCCTGCTCGTCCTCTTTGCCATCGTCTACACGTATCCGTCCTGGTCTAGCGGGGCGAGCGTCGTATTTCCTGGCCTGGGGTTGATCGTGAGTTCCCGGCTCCTGCTCATCCTGCTGGTGGTCATTGAGCTTGGATTGATAGGAGCTTTAGTATTACTGCTCAAGTAGCCCGGTACGGTTTCGAGTCGCAATCGAGCGCCATGTTCATAGCAGTACCATGACCGGCCCATCCGTATCCCTGAAAAGGCGTCGTCTACATTTCAAAGCGATCTCGGATGACTCGTCCGGCCCGATAGCGATTCTTTCATCTTTGTCTTCACCGATTTGGTAGAATGCGGCGCGCGCGCGTGGCTGTTTCATTCGGGCGGCGGGCGCTTAGGCGATTATGTTAAAGAAAACTCTATTGAGCTGGAGCAGCGGGAAAGACAGCGCCTGGGCACTGAATATGTTACGCCGTCAGGCTGACATAGAAGTGGTCGGGCTTCTCACCACAGTCAACGAGTGTTACCGGCGCATCGCTATTCATGCCGTGCGATTGGAACTGCTGTTAAGCCAGGCAGAGGCCGTCGGTCTCCCCCTGCACATAGTCAACCTTCCTTCACCATGCAGCAATCTTCAATATGAAGCGGCCATGCATAAAGCTATCGAAAAGGCCCGGCTGGAGAGGGTCGAATGTATAGCCTTTGGCGATCTCTTTCTTCAGGATATCAGAGAATACCGGGAGTCGATGCTGGCGGGCACGGGCATCACTCCCTTATTTCCTTTGTGGAATATACCGACGGATCGATTGGCGCACCAGATGATTGCGGGCGGATTGCGTGCCAGATTGAGTTGTATCGATCCTCGACAGTTGCCAGCAAGTTTTGCCGGACGTGAATTTGATGAGAGCTTTATCTCTGAACTTCCTGTCAGTGTCGATCCCTGCGGGGAACGTGGAGAGTTCCATACGTTTGCCTTCGCCGGGCCCATGTTCAATCGACCCGTGGATGTTCAGGTGGGCGATATAGTAGAGCGCGAGGGTTTCATCTATGCCGATATATTGCCCGTGCCTAACAACTCGTTGAACCCGACCGCGAGGGATGATCCGGGCCGGTCATCTCATTAGGGTGAAAACCATATAATCATGGAACAAAACCTTGACTCCATAGTTTTTGCTCCACCCTTCCAGTCCGGAGGAGTGAAATCACTCTATGCGCTCTGCGAGTGGCTGAATGAGGTTGGACGCTGCACGATTGCGCCGTTCGACGAGCCCAGACTGGCTACATGGTTTGAACACCACTGCGAGCTTTATGACTTTTCTTATTCGCCTGCCGTACTGGTTTATCCGGAGGTTTATCAGCCACGCGTCGATGGGAAGTATCATATCTGTTTTGTTCTGGGAAAGCGCTCGCTCATCGAACCCCATGCGAATCTGCTGGTTTGCAAGTCACCGGAAATCATGGATTGGGTCAGGGAGCAGCATCCAAATATATCGAGCGTTCTCGTTTTACCGAGTATCGAGCGCTCGGTCTTTGAATATGATGGCCGTCCCAAAAAAGACGTTATCTGTTACATGACGAGGCCCCATAAGCATCCGGAAACGGCGCAACTGCTTCGAGACAAATATGGCGATAAGGTGAGGGAGATTGTTAATTTTTCCGAGGCAGAGGTCGCCGACGCCTTAAAAGGCGCAAAGGTCTTCGTCTGGCGCGGCGATGATAAAGAGGGCTCGCCCCGGCCTCCGAAGGAGGCGCTCGTCGCCGCATGTACTGTCGTAGGCTTAAAATCCGATCTCAACGAAAGATACCATACCGATTTCGGCATACGGTGCTCGACCGTCGACGAGCTGATCCAACTGGCGGGTGAAGCCTTAACGTGGCCGATGCCGACGAGCGAACAGCGTTCAGTCGTTCGTGACAGCAAAGAAGAGAAGCAGGATTGGCACACATTATTAGAGCGCCTCAACATTGGGAGAGACGGTTTCCCCTGATCGCATAGCCGCGAGATGTGGCTTACCTGAGAGAGGCGCGCTGCCCTGGAAAGGTGTCAGCATAATGAACTCATTGAACGCGGACGCCTCGACGGCTGCCCTTTCAGCATCGCAATTGTTTCACCTTGATTGAATGCTATATGCTCGCGGCGGGTTCACACAGGGCGGCAGGCGTACATGACCATTTTCCAGCCCAGGAGGTTCCACTATGGCCGATGATCGAGATGACAGGCGACGAGAAACGAATGCTTACCTTGATCGCCGTGACGATCAATTGAGCTTTGAGAAAACACAGCTTGAGAACAATGAGGCCATCCATAAGGCGATCCGTGATAGGAACGATCCGGGAGTATATCTGAAGCTGGGGATAACGCCTCCCGATTCATCCGACACGGATGATCTGAGCGATTATCAGGAAGAGAATGGTCAGCGGTCTGGCGAAGAAGAGTTTGACGAGCATGCAGAGAAGCTGAGAATCGCCTTGCGATATTCGCAAGCTCTTCCATCCCGTCTGACCCGGGCGTGGTGGGGCAGGATTCGGGCGATTGACGTGTACCAGCCATCCAGTGGGTTGGAGATACTGGACGAGATATTGCAAGCCTACGCCGTCGCAGTCGAAGAGTTCAAACCCCGGCGTGATATTTTTAATCTGGCCATTTCTGAGACTATGCGATTCGATAGGGAGATGCGCGAGATAAAGTTCGAGCTGGACGCGCTGAGGATTCTGCTCAGCCATTTTGAAGCTTACTTGAAGGAAAACCCGCTGAGTCGAGGATAGAGCCGCCGACCAACGGAGTCCTGCATGGAATCCATGCTGGTTCCGGCAACCGCCGCAGGACGATGTCCGACAAGTCGCTCGACGCGCTGGCCCGATAGCGTCCCCTCTCAAGCCCCGTTGTTCCTTTTCGCTCGGAGGCTTTATGCTCGCGGCCGATCAAGCTCGTAGGGTTAGGCCGCCCCCGGAGTCAGCTCCTGATATGATACAGCACAGAGATGAGCGACCCGCGCTGTTATCCACTTATCGATCTTAATCAACGGCAGATAGGGGCAATGCTCGCGCCCATATTGGGCGGGGCCGAGCCTCTTGAGGTCGTGCGTGTTGAGGGCGGGCTCGTTAATACCATCTACCGTGTCACGATTGATGGTGAAGAGGCCGCGTACGCCCTTCGCGTGTACGCAGCCGGTCGCCCCGCCTTTGAGATTGAGCGCCGACTCCTCTCAAACTTAAGAACAGGTCTTCCCGTTCCCGAGGTGATCTTCGCTGATGCAAGCGGCCTGCGTTGTGCGTATCCTTATCTGGTGTACCGATGGCTCAAAGGAATCACGCTCAACGAGGCCCGCAAGCAACTTGCGCCGAAGTTGTTCCTCACGCTCGCTGAGCCGCTCGGCCGGTTGCTCGCGCGCATTGGCAGCGTTTCGTTTCCCGATGATCTCTTTGGCGAATGGCACTGCGGACGCTCCACAATCATAGGAGTCGCCGCTCGGCTCGCGCAAGCGGAAGCGCAATTGTGCACCGACCCGGCACGTCGACGGCTCGGCGATGCGCTGGCCGATAGACTGCGCGACCACCTGGCCACGAATGCGCCCCTTGTGCGCGCCCTCGATCAGCCCTGCGGGCTTGTTCACGGCGATTTCGGGGGTCGAAACATACTTGTGAAAGCCGACGCCGGTGGCGAGTGGTCGATAAGCGGCGTGTTGGATTGGGAGTCGGCGGCCGCCGGTTCGGCGTTGTGGGACGTGGGCAGCCTGTTCCGATACCCCGGGCGGTATTCTACTGAGTTCCGGGGGCTTTTCGCGCACGGCTACCACGCGGCGGGCGGAGCGTTGTCTCATGATTGGTGTTGGACTTCGAGGCTGCTCGATGCGACGCAATTGGTGGCGACGTTGAGCGAGGAACAGGAGCTTCCGAGCGTCTATGCGGAATGTCGCGAGTTGATAGAGTCAGTAGTCTGCGGGAATGAACAAGCGGCAGCCTGACAGCGCGCGTTCGTGCCGACCGCCAATCAGGCATCTGTCCGGATCGTTAGCTTGCCGCTCCCGCTGTTTTGTGCGCGCGGCGGCCGAGGGGCGCAAGGCGCGTCGCCGCTTCGCATGATCTACGACGCCAACCAGGAGGGAAGACTTATGTCTGATGACAAAGAGGTTGACAGCAAAAAAGGTATTACGAGAAGAGATTTTCTCTATGGCGCGGCCTCGGTGGCAGGCGCGAGCATTCCTGTATTGGAATCGAATATAAGGGCCCAACAGCAGCAGGCCGACGAACGAGGAGAGGTCAGACCGCCCGCAGAGTTCAAGGCAGTCCGCGACTTCATCGAAGAAAAGATTCGTACAGGTATCGTCCCGTCTCTGGTCATCATGGTGGTCAGGGACAATCAAACGATCTGGGCCGAAGCCTTCGGTTATGCCGACCTGGAGAAAAAGCGGGAAGCCACACTTAACAGCATCTATAAGATCGCTTCCGTTTCCAAGCCGATCACCGTCACAGGACTGATGACGCTCGTCGACCGGGGTCTGGTCAACCTGGACAGACCGGCCAACGATTACTTACCCGACGCCGGGCTACGCTCCTACGTGGGCCCGGCAAGCGGGATGACCTTGAGACGGCTGGCGAACCACACCTCCGGGCTGCCCATACACGAGAACCTGTTCTACGACGGAGCCCAACCTCTCTCGCCGGGCGAGACAATTCGCCGCTACGGCTTCGCCGCCTGGGAACCGGGAACCCATTTTCAGTATAGCAACCTGGGCACGGCGATCCTCGGCTTCATCACCGAGTCCGTCTCGAAAACGCCCTGGGCGCGCTACCTGAAGCGCACGCTCTTCGACCCGCTCGGTATGCGGCGCACCTTCGCCGAGCTTCCACCCGGCCATGAAAAAGAGGCCGCAGGCAGGTATGGCCCCGAGCTTACAATCCAGTACGATTATGACTTGGCCGGACGCTTCGTGCGGACGGGGCCTCACGCCACCGATCATCCGGGCGGCTCGTCCATGTGGAGCAGCGCGCGCGATCTGGTGCGTTTCGCACAGATGCATATAAACGGCGGCGTGCTCGACGGGGTGCGCATTCTCAATGCTGAGTCGGTGCGCGCCATGCAGGATTTCACTGTGGATGATGATAACGAGCCGGGCAGGAAGTATGGCGTCGGATGGTGGAGTGACTTCTCGCTCGGGCAGCGCAATTTCGGGCATAGCGGCGGCGGCCCCGGCATGGGTGTAATGCTGTCCGCCTACCCGGACGACAAAGTGGTGACGGTCGTCCTCACCAACTATTTTGGCGCGATGGCTCCGGAGGTGGCAAAACGCCTCGCCCGCGTACTTTTGCCGAACCCGCAAGGAACCGTGAGCATGTCCGAACAGCAAACCAAACAGCAACCCAACGCCCCCGCGCCCCCTGCGACGCCCATGACACCGACGGGGACGTGGCGAGGTAAGCTCCTATACCCGGAGGGCGACATCCCGCTACGCCTGGTCATAGGCGAGAACGGTACTGCTGAAGTCGGTTTTGGTAGAAGCCCGTTGGTGAAAATGAATGAAGTAACGCTGGGGAAGAACAGCTTTAACGGCAGCACGGAAGGGGTTCTCATCAGACGCCCCGGTTTTCACGGAGTTTCAGTCCTTGAGTTCCAGTTGCGGCGAGAAGGCAACCGTTTGGTCGGGGTCTGTGACACTTACGCGAAGGGCTATTTTGAGCTGGCTCATTGGGTGGAGTTGGACAAACAATCTTAAGAGCGTAGCTGAAAGCCACGCCCGACAACTCGTTCGACCCGACCGCGCGATGGCTTTCCCTTTATGCTTCCGCTCATGCGAGGTTGTTGTTGAAAGCTCTGCGCGGGCGGCGAGCTGATTCCCGACTCAGGCGCTTTTCTTTTCAGCCTTTGGTGAACCGCTTACGACTCGGCCTGATTTAATAAACTTTCGCCGCTCTCGAAGCTTGAAAACCATCTCTATCTTTTCCTCAAATGGAAGCGCGGCCAGAGAGCGTCTGTGCTTCTCTTTCTTCTCGATGACTTTACTAATGTCAGGATACTTTTTCATGGCTTGAATCTGTACTCGTTGTCTTTCCATTTCTCCATTAAGCCGTGCCGCTTTAAAACAGCATGAAGTTGCCGCATTTTGATCGCGCCCTGCTCTAAAAACATGCTGATCCGCAAGTAATCTTTGGGGCGTCCGGTATCAAGCATTATAGCGACTAAATACTCCGGACGCATGATGCGTGTAGTCACCTGCGAGTATTTTATTGTTTGCGACTTCTCTACTGCTTCCTCTGTGAGCTGGTTAAAGACCGGCAGGAATTGAACAGGGATTCCATCGATGTAAATCAACTCGCCTTTCGCCCCGTAACCCTGCTCAGTCAAGTATTCGTAAATGGGAGCCAAGATCGTTAAATCGTTGGCAGTAGCATTTACCTGAACAAAAACATCAAGGTCTGCCGTATCGAAGGGCTCAAGATAATAGATGGCAGCGACAGCGCCTCCGATGGCGTATTCTCCAATCACCCCGTCTTTGACCATTCGATTTATAACCTTGAGGGTTTCTCTCATAGTAGCTCACTAATATTTTATCTTATTCCCGGACGCCACGCCTGACAACTCCTTCGACCCGACCGCGCGGTGGCTCTCCCTTCACGCTCTTGTAATTCGTCGTCCGCTCTGGTGCTGCGCGCCCGGCGCAGGTTAATCCTGGTGTTGGAGGTCTCCTTTGCAGTCTATCATTGGGACTCATTCGGTAATTTCATGTATGAAATTACATCTTGCCCTTGCAACGCCCCTTGTGATATAAGCCTGCGACGGTGGCCCGAATCACGGAATGAAATCCTTGTAAGGAGTTGACGAATATGAGTAGAAGTATGAATCAAACAGGGCAACTGCTACGCAGCGCGTCGTACTTTCCCGTCTCCAATGTGGAGCAATCGGTGGCTTTCTATGACCGGACGTTAGGCTTTCAATGTGAATACTCGGCGGGGACTCCCGTCCAGTTCGCCATTTGTAGCCGCGACGGCCTCGCCATCATGCTGCGCAAAGTTTCGGAATCCGAACATATTGTGCCCAACGAAAAGCAGGGTGGAACATGGGATGCATTCTTCTGGGTGAGCGACGCTCAAGCTTTACACTTTGAGTTCGAGTCGAAGGGGGCGGACATCGTCTATGGGCCACTAGTGCAGGAAGCATACCAGATGAGGGAGTTTGCGATTCGCGATTGCGACGGCCACGTGATCGGGTTCGGTGAGCCGTTGGCTAAGGAAACAGAGATTAAATGAGCCAGGGGTGCTCGCATTAAACTTTCGGTTAGTAGCTCGCCTCGAAACCCTGTAGGTATGTTTGATGGGACGGCACGAGCTAACAACTCATTCAACCCTGCCGCCCGATAGCGCTCCCGTCATGGTTGCGTCTGCGAATTAAATGGAATGCTTCCTGCCGGGCGCGTGTTGATCCGGGCCCTAGACGTTTCAGTATTATCGATACACAAGCTTGATTCCCAGGCTCTTAGTTACCTGGTCTAAAACCATAACTGACGACTCTTGAGATTCTCCATTGGCCGTCCTTGTTCTGCCAGATATGAACAAATTTACCTATTCCATCCAATCTCTCTTTCCCGCCTTTCTGTGCCAGGTAAAACCGATGCTCACCTGTTTGCACGGCTCCATAATTGTTGATGGGACGTACCTCCAAACTACCTTTCACCAGTTCCCTCCTCACCCTGTTACTATTCTCGCTGCATAAATTATTTTTCATAGCTTCTATAACACTCTTTCGAGTTGTGATTAATCCACCCTTCTCATGATAAAACTCGACGCCTTCGGTAAAGAACGTTTCAACTTTGGCCAGATCGCAAGCGTTGAAAGCTTCAAATAAGGCACTGTCCAAAGAAGCGATTTTGTCGTGCAACTCTCGTCCTGCTGCTGAACTATTATCGGATTGAGCGTTCATCAAGCTCGTTAAAAGTATGAAACTCAACAAAAGCATAATGGCTCTTGATGAAAAGCCATCTGGTTTCAAGGCGGTGAATTTGCTTGCCGGATTTCTCATCTACAGTAAACCTCCACAGATTAGCGATACCTGAATATAGAAAAACCACTGCGCATCAGGTGATGCGGTAAGTTAGACGCAGCAGGCCGCGCGGGCGTTAACAGGGAATGTTTACCACACAGCCACCAGAGGAGGAAGGAATCGATCTTCGAAGGTTCTGCTCAGGTGGATTCCAGATGAGCGCTGAACGGTCAGGGCGCTGACTATCAAAGATGCGGGGGGGTTAGATTTAATAGCCGCTTGCGATAAAGGCCCGCTCTCGGAACACAAACGCTCCGGGGATCGTAACTGTTTATATGGCATTCCGCACCCTCGCCGATCTTGTGCTGGTTCTGCATTTCGCCTTCGTCCTCTTTGTGGCGGTTGGCGGCTTGCTGGTATTGCGCTGGCGTCCGGTGGTGTTCCTGCACCTTCCGGCCGTTGTCTGGGGAGTGTTGGTCGAGTGTGCTAACTGGACGTGCCCTCTGAACCCGCTCGAAGATTGGTTCCGTCATCTGGGGGGAGAAGTGGGCACAGCTTATGCGAAGGGATTTATAGATTACTATGTTTCGCTAATCATCCAGCCGGAGAATCTGACTCGCAGTTTTCAGCTTAGCGTAGGGTTGTCGGCGCTGGCAGTAAATCTTCTTATCTATGCGTACATCTACCGCTGTTCACGTCGAGCGCGGCAAGATAAACGGCTGATTATGTCGCACCTGCCGCCCGACAATTCCCTGAGCCCGACCGCTCGATAGCTTTCTTTGACAGCCTTCCTTTCATCTATGTACTTTTAAAATCGGGTGGACTTCCGTCTGCACGGCCCGGGCCTGTCAAAGTTGAGCCCCGGTGAAGTAAGATTATGGTAATCAAATCGCGAGCGGCGGGTTAATCAAGAGCGTTAGCCCGCTTCGCGTATCATCGAGAGTTAAGAGTAAACATGAAATACCTACTGATACTCGCAGTGTTACTGTCGTGTGCTTCGGTCGCTGCTCAAGCGCAGGGCCAGAACACGCAGCAAGTCCACATCACTCAGATAGCAATCGGCAAAAAGGCAGATTCTATCGACAAAGCCACGCAGGAAATCATCGAGCGCACGGTCGAAGAAAATTTCTCGGCCTGGAAGCTTGAGTCTGTGCTGGAAACCAGGGAAAGCTCTTCTTCTACTTTTATCTGGGCTTTGGGAGAGCAGAAGCTGGTCGTTTCTGTCTCGTATCTGGAGTCGCAGGAGGAGGCGGCCAAACAGATACGGTTCAATTTGGCTACGATTCAGATGCCGCGATATAAACCGCTTGAGCACGTCGGCGCGGAGGCATATCTCATCACAGCGGAAGGGCCGATCATGTTCCGAAAGGCGAACATGGTGGTGACGGTTTGCGGTTGCGAAGCTCCGTTGGAGATCGTCGAGCAGTTTGCCAAACGCGTGGCGGATTCCCTGTCGGCGGCGGACTAACAACTCATCGAACCCGACCGCCGCACTAATTGAGCCACAGCTTTTCCCTGCCGAATCTATTTTCGCCGAGTGCAAAGCTGTGGCTCGCATCAGGGATTCTATTAAACCAGCCCATCGCTCTCCTTAAAGCCTGCATAGCGACGATCCTGTTCGGGCTCGGGCGTATGCTTGATTTCGGAGCGGCGTCTGATGCGGCTGAAAACAAAAAGATTGAAGAAATGCATCGCCCCTAAAACTACCAGCACCATGCCCACTTTCGCGGATAATGCTTCTATGCCTTCTTGCGCCGTCTCAAGCGTGTAGCCGAGTTTAAGAGCGAGGCTGACATATCCGAAGTTAATCAGATAGAAGCCGACGACCAGCAAATGGTTTACGGAATCGGCCAATGCTTCGTTGCCGCTGAAAACATCCACTAGAAAGATGCGACCGTTTTTGTGCAGCGTATGTGCCACCCAGACGGTCAAAGCGATGCTGATTCCGAGGTACGTGAGATAGGTGATAACAACTGTGTTCATGACGCCCTCCTCCTCTGGTTGGAGTCTGATCGAGTACCACGAAAATTTCCTATTCAATCGACGTGCCAGTAGAGAACAGATCGGAAATCAGCGGTTTTTTTACGGGGCAGTCGGTATCAGGCAGGCAAAATGCGTTTGCTGGCCCGAAGGGTTTGGCAAGTTGCGAATACTATGGAGAGGTTCGCAATCTGAGGCCGCCATCCAACGACTCATTGAGTTCCCTCCTGCCAGTGCTCTTGTTCGACGCGCGAGGCGCAGAGAGAGAGAGAGAGAGAGAGAGAGAGAGAGAGAGAGAGAGGTGTTTCACTTACGCCTTCAGGTACATTCAAGCACTCCATCTTCTGTCGTTCAGCTTATCGTCGCTCGCCCTACCTCTCGCCGCTCCTGTCTGGGCTGTCGGAGGTTTGCGAGGGTGTCGGTGGACGAGTCGATTGAAACCGATGATCTCAAAGTGCGTATCTACGAAGGCACGGCGGCGGTGCTCACGGGCCAGGCTAGTATGAAGGCGCGGCTTAAAGGTCAGGCAATCGATATGGGCGCGCACCGCTTCACCTCCGTCTATGTACTGAGTAATAGTCAGTGGCGGTTGGTCGCCTCGCAAGCGATTCTAATTGCACAGTAACAAGGCCCAGAGACCTCCGCCGGGCAGGAGAACAGCGGTCGCGTTCAATGAGTGGTCAGGCGTGGCGTAAGCGGCGATTATTCATTTTGATTTTCGCTCACTGTAGATCGGCTCAAATGACCGGGTCGTGTGCTCAGCCACACTCGACATCGCCTCCGGCAGCGCTCGCGTCTGTGCCGCGTCAAGCTCTTTCGTAGCTTGTCCCTTCGAGAGCACACTATCGCCTCTGTCTTCAGCGCCTCGGTTACGACGCAATAACAGCCAGATGAGCACGCCTTCGACCAGGAGCATTATCAGAAAGCTCAGCAGCGTGAAAGCCAGAATCAGCCCCAGATTCAAGTTGAGTACGGCTTTCATCACTCCCATGAGAACCGTGATAGCCCCGAGGCCGAGGACGAAGAGCCCTACCATCGAAAATACGAGGGATTCAGTTTTCACTCCTGATGAGTTGACGAGGGTATCGCCTGTCTCCCTATTCAACCTTGCGCCACAATAATTGCAGTAGCTCAAGCCCTGCGCGGCGGATAAGCCGCAAGATGAACAATACATTCTCATTCGCCTCCTTAAGGCCACTACGATACCGTATGCTGCTAAGTTCAACAGTAATTTCTCAGCAAAATGGCAAGCGCCTGACGCCCGAATTAACCGAGCTGGAAATATTGAAACGGGCATTCAAGGTTCACGAATGAAATCCGGGCTGATTCCGCTCCGGTTGAAGGAGCTGGTTGGGGGGCGGGAAGCTATGGAAAACTATCTATTGGCACCCTCGCGCAATAAAACTCAATCAGTCTACTTCCGTATCAATAAGAGGCTCCGTCGCGAGCGCATTTTATTCACAGTTATTGAGATTTATTCCACATTTCTCCGATAGTGCCTAGCAGCATGTACATGGCGGCAGCGCCACAGAAAAGAAATACCTGAAAAAATTGGAGCCAGCGCGACGGATCGCTCTCGGCTTCTGCCGTTTGTAAGGCCATGTGGAGAACTAATAATGAAGGAGCCAGTCCGAACACGATGAGTAGCGCAAGTACAAGGGCTACGGGGCCCGTAGCCGCCTTCCCGCCGTGCGCCAGACCGGAGACAAATTTTACCAGCGATTGCCCGAACAGAATCGCGGCGCCAAATGACCACTCGGGAGACATGAACAGACGGGTTGAATGCTCGGCATGAGCTAAGACCATTAAGACCACGAGCAGAGGCAGTATTGCGAATGCAACTTCCGCCGCCAGACCTGAAAGAATGCGACCGCGCTCAGTCATTTTTTTCATTTCTTTCCTCACGCAAAGGGGCCGTCCGCTTCCTGCTCCTCTCGTTCTGTCGAAAATGGCATCACTCGCGATGGCGAGTTAAACTCTACATTGAGCCGCGAATAGAACATCGGATGAATAACGCATTCGTCTCGGTGCGTAATGGGGAGTCGCTCTCGGAGCGAGTATTCAAAATCGGCGTCGATATACCCGGCCTCTACATTGTGCCGCCTGACCCGCCCGACGATGCCAAGCTCGGCGACAAGGCGGCGAAAACGCGCCGGGGAATAGCTATCCGAAGGCCATTCTGAAGCAGACTGACGGGCCCGCCTATCGAGTTCGTTGCCCTTGAAAAGCATTGGTATCTTCATAAGAGCATCCACAATGGCGCTGACATTTTTGTAGGTCTGGCTAAATGAATTGATGATCTCATTTGCTAATTTCGTTTCGGCATCTTTAATGGCATATAGAATATCTTTCTCGGAAAAAACAGGAAAATCTCCTTTGTCCTTGGCGCGCTCGGCAATCGCGTTACAGAGCAGGATGAGTTGGCGCGGCCGCATCTGCGTGTGACGCAGGACGTAAGAGAAAGAGTGTTCCTGTAAGCCACGGGCATTCGTGATATATTGACCAAAATATGGAATCCACATCTTCTGTAAGACTTCGCGAGGGTTGACCCAATTGATTTCGCCCTTGCTCTCGGCGAGTAACAGGTTGTTCGCTTCCAGGTAACAGAAGAAGCGCCAGCTAATTAGACGGAGCAGGTCTTTCGGACGCCAGAACAGGTATACAGGATTCTTAATACTCTTTAACGGATTCTGCAAAACATCCTCTTCGAGATACGGAAAAACCTCACCTGACATAAAAACTTTGAGATGAACACCTTTATCTTTGAAATTAAGATTGAAATTTACTGCACACTGCACCAATGCCGCCATCGCATTCATAAGTCCATCATCACTGATGTCGTATTTCTCCAGCGTGTCAAAAGCGATGATGATTGGGCGGTTGGCTGCGATCTTCAACACCTCTTTCTTTGCCGCTTCAAGACGCTCATCGCCCACTAACTGTTCGATGCGCTCGTCAATAATCTTGTCGCTGGAGTCATGCAACCAGATCAGCACACGGTCAATAATAGTGTTAATCAGATGTGATACGCCGACGTTCGAACAGGCTTCATCACAAGCCTCGGCGATGACTTTTGATGCCGCCCGCGTATGCTCAAAAACAACACACCAGATGACGTATTCCCATACCTTTTGCAGCCGGGGAATCGCGATCTCGCGCGATTCGGAGGCGCGAGAGGAAATATCGGATAATACTTTTTGAAATTCCTTTGGCTCATTAACGTCTATGTAGATAGGGTTTTTGATCTCTGTTTGAAAGGAGAAGTATTGCGCCAGGGCGGTCTTCCCTGAGCCTCGCCGCCCAATGATAAGGTAGGTTTGCGGCTTGATCGACGCGCTATTAAACGGCGTCTCATCGAAATATAGCTCGCTATATTCGGATTCTAACTCTTTCAATTCCGACTCGCAGTCAGCCTGACCGAAAGGTGTGTGCCCCATCTTTATCATTGTCATTTACCTCAAGCTGTATGTAGCGATATTCTGCAAGGGTGAGAATTAGCCAGTTTGAAAAGCAAACGGACGATATGCCAGTTTACGCGGAAAGTCAATGAGTTATCACTAGATTCAAGCAGCGCAAATTTGGTGGTTCTATGAGAAGCTCAACGCTCTGATTAACCCGCGCCGGGATATAGCATTTAATCAAGAGGGAGCAGGAAGAAGAAGACGAAGGGGAGATGGTCGAGCGGGTGGGTTCAATGAGTTGTTAGGCGCGCCCTACGATTAAATGGCCTCTGCCGCCCTTTATACTTTGAGCTGCAATTCCTGATGATTTGCACGTCACGTTTATCGACATCTGCCAATATATAGGGCTCACCAATCCAGGGCGGATAGGCCCAAAGTTCAACCGTCAGCTCTTCACGATGCCCAGCATCGACCCAGATAATTCGGTCAGCCTCGATGCCGCCCCTGTTCACCAGATAATTCTTCGCACGGACAGCACGAAACCGAGCCTCGCCCACACAAGCCTTTCGTCCCGCGTAAACGATAAGGTAAGCGACATAGGTCGGTTCGCGCTGTAATTGGAGTGCCAGATTGTAGAGCCGAGCCTTTTCATCTGAAAATCGAATGTTGCCGTATTCGTCGAACTTACGCGGGTGTTGAGCCTGTACGCTGGCTACAACTAAGAGGCAACCCATGATTGAGAGGATAAGCTTCATCTTCCACCACCCTCGAATTAATACTGGCGCGCAACGGGCGAATTAAGCGGCGAGCGATTGACGTTGATTATAAGATCCGTCCTGATTGCGAGTCCGGTCGAATGACTCGTCAGGCGTTATTGGTTGTCACACGGCGGGCCCGATCAGGAGGCTCGGTCGCCCACGGGGCGAGCCTTTGCGCCTTTGATTAAAAGCCACAGGATGGTCGGGATTCCCCCTAGAGCGCCGAGCGACATGGCTAACTGGGTAAACATCGCCGGATGAAATTGTGGTATCAGGAATTTTGTAAAGACATTGATCGCGTAGCCGACGCTCATGATTATCAGCAGAATGCCCAAAACTTTCGGGAGGAATCTGGATTTGATGATGAGCAATCCGAATGATAAGTAATAAGGTGTCCAGAATATTTCAAGGAGCGCCTGTCCGAAACTGTTGTTCAGTCTGAGAAAGATCATCGCCATGGCATTGAGTTGTTCGGGAGTGAACGCTTTCAAGTAATCAGCCTGGCTCAAAACCAACAGGGCTCCTAAATTATTAAGCGCATTGACGACGGCGATGGCGACGGTCAGCATGGCCGACGTTAAAGACACTGTCGCCAATGTTTTATCAACTTCCCTGAACAGGCGGTACACGGTCAAACCGAAAAAAAAGAAGAAGAGCTGTGAGAAAAGACTGCTGACGATGGCTGCCCGGAATAAAAACTCGGAAGCCACTATGTTACCGGCGGTCGCTGCGGCGTCCCCGGCTACGATCACCTTGGACCGGACATACATCAGGCTGAAGCCCCCTGCGACTGCCGATAAAAACCAAAGCAGGCCCGCGAGTCTTGCCCTGTTTTTGATTGAGTTCATAGCCTCTCTCCGTCTATTACTGTTGTCTGAGATACGGTACGGCCCTGCCCTTTGTTTCAAGGAGCAGGCCGAGCAGAGATACATCTCATGGCACACCGGCCATGCAGTGTTCCCGAGATCGCCGCAGGTTGGTTGACGCCTGACACGGGAATTAACACGCGCCGAACAATAAGCAGTCGGGCAGAGGGACTGATTAAATGATGAAAGCCATTCTATTGAGGCGTTGGGTTCAATCTGTCGTCGGGTGTGCCATTTGTAGAAGCACGTACGGATGCGCCTTCTCGGATCAATCCCGAATGAGATTAACCAACGCACGTAATGCCCGAGTCATCGGGCTCGGGGGAATTGTTTATTTCAACCCGCCGAAAATATTTACCTATGCCGCTGGCAATGTTTCGTCACAATTCTCATCTGATAGTAGTACACTTCCGGTAGTTGACACCCCGAGTCACTATTCTCTTTCGCCCGTCAATTTTTTAGACCTGGAGTAACCCGACTTCTTCTAGTTTAGGTCTCCGTCTTCAACCCACGAGCGAGACGCGCTCTCATCCGTCGCCGAGCCTTCTAAACCGGTCTGTATCTGTTTTTCGTTACACGCTGATCCGTACCCCCGGTTAAGGGATAGACCCATCAGCACAGGCCCCGCGCAAATAGGCTGTTAACAACACACCCTTAGCCGCCATCCGAGCGAGAAGGCTCACAGCCATTGAGGATGCCTTCGAGCGCTTATTGCGGCCCCGGCCAGCACCGTCTTGCCGACACCGACGACCACTTACACTTACATGACGACGGGTGATCGTACCCGTGTTGACACGGTGACGACCGCAGGCATCAGCACGGAGGACTACGACTACGACGCGGAGGGCAGGGTCGGCACTCAGACTGTGATGATGACGGGCCGCACCGCCTACCCGCAGGCCATAGACTATATCTATGACACATTGGATCGAGTGACGGACGTTCGTTATCCGGCGCAGTACGGGATGACGGGCTCGCCCCGCAAGCTCGTACATTATGACTATGACGTGGCGAGCAGGCTCACTACTTTGAAAGTGGACGGAGCAATCTATGCTTCACAGATCGCCTACAATCCTTCGAGCCAGATGACCTCGCTGAAGGTGGGAGCCGCAACTGCGAATCAGATCACGGAGAGTTACAGCTACCAGGCGCAGACGGGATTAATGACCAATCAGAAGGTGGAGCGCGGAACGACCACGCTCACCCCGCTTCTCGACTTCTCTTATGACTACCTGAGAGTGGGAACGACCGCCGGGCGTGCGGGCCAGCTCACAAGGATCACCAACAACCTGGATAGCGGGCGGAGTCGCGCCTACGAATATGATGCTCTGGGAAGATTGAAGAAAGCGACGGGAGGCGTGCCGACGCTGTGGACACAGAGCTATGTCTATGATCGTTAAGGCAACAGGACGAGCGTGACCGAGACGGGAACGGCAGACAACGGGTCGCCTATTGAGAGCGACGGCTTTGCGCTCCTGGCCTATGGCGCGACCAGCAATCGGATCACGACCGCCGGATGGACGTATGATGCTGCTGGCAATCAGGTCAGGGGGCAGAACGGCGTCGGCGCATGGCAGCGTTATCAATACGACGCGGCGGGAAGGCTGATTAAAGTCATGACGGACGCCAGTGTAGAAATCGCCAGCTACACCTATGGTTCGAGTAATGAGCGGCTGATGACAAAAGAAGGCACCCTGCGCACCTACTATGCGCGGTCAGACTCGGCAGTTTTAGCCGACTATATCGAGGTGAATACTTCGGGCGTGTTGCAGTGGGATAAGAGCTACGTCTACATGGGCGTCAGGCTCCTCGCCACACAGCAACGCAATGGGACGACCGAGAGCGTACAGTATCATCATCCCGACAGGCTGGGGACGCGGCTGATTACCAACGCCTCGGACACTATCGTGCAGGAACAGGCGACGCTGCCTTACGGTGTGGCATTGGAGGGGGAGACGAGCGGGGCGACAAACAGGCGCTTCACGAGTTACGAGAGGAATACGGCGACCGGGCTCGATTATGCGTTGAATCGTCATTACGACTCGATGCAGGGCAGGTTCACGCAGGCTGATCCTCTGGGGATGAAAGCGGTGAATTTCGCTAACCCGCAGAGTTTGAACCTCTATGCGTATTGCGGGGGTGATCCGGTGAATCTTACTGACCCGAGCGGATTGGATTGGTTTAACGATCATGGATTCGATTCCTCGACGGGCGGGTTCATCAGCTCCGGTAGGCCGTATTGGATCACGGAGTTTGAGCCCAGAGGTGTGGATCTGGGGCGTGGCACATTCTATGGCGGCAGATTATCCGACGAGGCGGAAGCGGCTTACGCGGGGCATGTCCGAGACAGCTTTGACGGGGCCAATGCGCAGGCGGCATGGGACAGAGGAAACTACACTCTGGTAGCTTCAATCCTCAACGCAAATTCGCACGTCGGATTATCAGCCAATGGAGAAATCTTCTGGGGAGAATTAGGTGCGGCGTTCGCCACCGGGTATGGACAGGGATGGTCGGAGATACAGCTTGCGTCCATGCAATGGCCGATTGACGTCGAAAGCGTACTTTATCAGAAGGGCTTAAAGGCTGTTGGTCTGCTTATCTCAAAGCGGAGACTACCGGATTCCTTCATCGTTGAAGCTTCGGCAGCGCGCCTCGGTGGAATCGCGATTGGAGGGTCTCGCGCTATTCCTAAAGGGAGTACTCTGTACGATGCTTTAACCAACCCGATGAAAGGTGTGAGTTTCGGAGCCGGGGCCGGAGTCTCATTTTCGGCAGGCTGGCTCGGACAGCTTGATCTCCCAAACCCCAGAGACGTCAGATCATGGTTGGCTTGCCCGGGATTCAGCATCGGCTATTACAAATGGATTGGCGGTGGCCTCGTCATCGCACCTAACTCGACACCTACGTGGGGTATTGTAATTGGTATAGGAGCCGGAGGCTTTGGCACAGTTGGAGGCTATACAGGCCCCTAGCGCGGGGAATTTCCCGATATGTTTTCAAAGAGATCAATATTGCCGGGTCTGTTAGCTGCATTGCTATTCTTCTTAGTAATGTATATGTACGAGAGCAACGGGCCGAACAAAGATGATGTGAAGTTCAAGGAGATCGAACAGCTTTGGGGCGACATGCCGATATATCCCGGCATGGTTGAAACCAATTCATCCTCAAACTCGGCGGGGCGCAAGGCTCACTTGAGCAAAAATTATACGTCTCCTGCTGCCTATGAAGACGTAAAGCGCTTCTACATAGAAAAGCTCACCCAAAAAGGCTGGCAGTTTGTCCAGGAGAAACAATTAAGCGATTGGGGACGCGACGTGGGCGGGCGCGACCTGGAGTTTCGCAACGGTGAGTACGAACTGGGGGTTTCCTACGCTGGCGAGAAAGCAGATTACGGGTGGAACTATTCCGTCGGCATCTATTGGTATGCCAAATAGTCTCAAATAATGGAATCAATATTATCAGCCGTGGTGATACGAAAATAGAAGGGGGACTTTAGAAAAGTTTCCATCTTCTGATAATATCCGTTTTCTTGAAAAGGCTCTGCGGCTTTCCTCATTCAAGCCACTTACCCGCACGGCTTGGAAGCTTCGAGGCAAGTCCAAATTATTCCTACTGAGTGGCGGAAATCTGAGAAGCCATAAGCGGTATCATAAATGCTTGTATGGCGACGGCCTTTTCAATAATAGATCAAATATAAGATGTGTAAGTGAGGGACTCCATGACAACCGCGAAGCAAAAGATGGTCAGGGATTTCAAAGTGCTGACCCCGGATTTGACTATCGGCGCGGCGCAAGAGAGATTGTCCACGGCCGAGGCCGTCTACGGCGTGGTGACGACCAGTGAGGGAGAGCCGCTCGCCATCGTGACCGCAGAGCAGCTTCGAGAAGTGTCTGAAACGGACAGGTGCTTAAAGGACGCACTGGACATTCTTCCCGTCGCATTGATGATCGATCAAAACAAGCACTTGAGCGAGATAGTAGAACATTTCTCGCCGGTGCTTCTCGGGTCTCGCGAAATAAAGGGGCTGGTCGTTTTCCACGATGGAAAGGTCAAAGGTATCGTCCCGCGAAAAATAATTACCGAGCAGGCGAATATTCGCTTACAGGTGCGGGGCGGCGGCGGCGGCAGCGATGTGAGCGCCGCGCTGATTGAAGGAGATATTGCCGCGCCCCCTCGCACATATGTCTGTCCGCACGGCGACTATGAGGAAACCGTAACCTCTTATAATCGCTTCAACCCGCCACGCTGTCCGTACGATAAAGAGATGCTGGTGCGTAAGAGGTAGGGGAAATGTTTACGACATTTCTAAAAGAGCTGGGCGGGTATTTCGACCGCCGCTGGCTGCTATCCGTCTTCTTCCCCAGCCTGGCCTTCTGGTCAACCTGCCTGCTCGTCTACGCACTGGCTAAAGGATTCGGCCCCGTGCTTGAGCTATGGGGCCGTCAATCAAGTCAGATACAGGTGATCCTGATCGTCGCTTTCTTAAGCTGGGTCACGTTCTTCGCCGCCCTCCTGGGAAATTTTCAGACCGGCATCATCAGATTTTTCGAGGGCTACTGGCAGACATTTCCTTTCACGCGTCTTGGCAATAGCCGCTCCGCTTATTACAACCGCCTCCTGACATACCTGGACAAGCGCACAAAGAATTATGCAAACGAAAAGACCGCGCTTCGGGAGCGAATTAGCAAGGGGACAGACGAGGAGCGTAAAGATGCGATTCAGGCATTGAGAGAGTTAAAGGGGGCTGACCGCGAGAGACTGTTCTTCTTCCCCGCAGAGCCCGACGAAGTGATGCCGACGCGGCTGGGGAATATTATCCGCTCAGCAGAGCTTTACCCCTGGACACGATACGGCATCGACTCTGTTGCTCTCTGGCCCCGGCTGCACGCGCTGCTGCCTGCGGAATTTATAGAGACCCTTCTGGGCGCAAAGACTTCTATGGTCTTCATGCTGGTGATGGCCCTGCTCTCTTTCGTCTTCAGCCTGATCGTGTGCATGCTCTTGGCAGTCTTTACCACTAACTGGCTCCTGTTTCTCTTCTGCGCGCTCGGGTGGCCGCTCGCCTGGCTCTGCTACAAGAACTCACTCGGCAGCGCCCTGCTCTACGCGGAGCTTATCAAGACGGCTTTTGACCTGCATCGCTGGAAACTTCTGGAGGGGCTCCATCTGAAACGCCCGACCACCTCTGAAGAAGAGGCGAAGACGTGGGAGGAAGTGACCTATTTCGTTCTGCGCGGCTATGAGCTGGAATCCGTTAAGTATGATAACGCGCCGCCGCCGCCCGCCGCTCAAAGTGAGCCGATCTTATTCGGGGACGTGGTGCGCGCCATAAAAATTTTCTTCGCGGACGAAGAAAAAGCTGTGACGCCGCCGGGCGAGACGGAGATGAGAGATGCTTCTGCAAAGGTCGACGCTGCGCAATCCTCGTCACCTGCGGCTGCAAACTCTGAGCCTCAACCGGCTCCGGCTCAAACCGTGCCCGCTCCGGCCGCAGTGGTCGGCGCGCAGGCTCCGGACGAAGGACGGGCGGAAGGCGCGCAGGATGGCAGGCAAGAGATTGGATCGCCGCAAGGCTCCACGGCGTCGAATCCGCGCCCCAGAGATTTTTTTGCGGCCCTGTATTTCGGCCTCTTCCTGGCTCTCTTCACGCCCGCCGCATTATTGACGGGACTGAAATCCAAACCACAGGTGCAGGTTCCCGTGGTCGCTATGGAACTGCCAGCCTACCGTCTGATTACGCCGCAAGCGCTGGAATCCAGGACAGTCACGCCCGGCGATGTCGCCCCGAATGTGCTTAAAGACCAGAAAGATATTGTCGGCCGTTACACTTTGCAGACTCTGGCGAAAGGCGAAATGATTCATCGGGGAGAGATAAAAGAGCTGCCGGATGAAGCGTTGCTGAAGGAAACCACGGCCGTCGCCATCGCCGCAACGCCAGCAATGATTTTGGGCGGAAGCCTGAAGGCAGGCGACATCGTCTCTCTAACGATTGTTCCCCAGGCGAGTGAGACGCAGCACCCGGCGGCGCTTACCTTAGAGAATATACTTGTGCTTGATGTGAAACCGCTTCCGGGGCAAGCCGCCGGGAGCCCCGCCGCGAATCGGTTCCTGATCGTCGTGGCCCTGCCCACAAACCGCCAGCAGGAGTTTGCGATAAGCAGCGCGAATGCACATATCCTGGTCACGCGACGCTGATCCGGCGAGCGAGGTAAGCCATGGAACAAGATTATGTAATGGCACAACTGCGTGAGCAAAGGGAGTCCGCCATTGAGCAGGGTAGAAAATCGGCGACCGAGTCGCAGCCTTATGAAGCTCTCAAGTACTACCACATCGCCCTCACGGCTCAAAGGGAGCTTTTTGCCCGCTCTTCGCTCCAGACCGATAAATTCCAATTGCTGGCCGAGGAGAGATTCCTGTACGCGGAGGCCGCATACCTGCACGCCCTGATCGGCGAGGCGCATCATGCGGCGCTCATATTGGAGACCGGGCGCGCACAGATTCTTGGCGAAGCATGGGTGCGCGACTATCTCTTCCCGGCGAAACTCGAAGAGCTGGATCCGCAGTTGGCTGCCAGATTCCGCCAGGCCGCTGCCGTTCTCGCAGAGCTTGAGAACCGCGAGCGAGACATCTGGCATGGGCCCAGAACGGAGGAAGAAAGAACCGCTGCGCTCGATGAGTTACGCGTAGAAGTTGATCGGGCCCGCCGCTCATTGGAAGGCATCATCACAGAAGCAGGGCGCGTCGTCGATTACCCGACATTCTGCGCCGTGCAGGCGCGCGAGCACGTAGAGGCTTTGGCGGGCTCCGGCACGGCGCTCGTGTACATCGCGACGACCTACTTTGGCAGCTTCGCCATCATCGTCACGGGGGCCGCGACAGCAGCGGAGGAGGAGGAAGAGGGTGTTTCCTCGTACAAGGTCTGTTGGATGGATGATTTTACGCAGCGCGATGTAATCAACCCTGTTTCGGTCATGACGGAGGATGCCGATATCATCATCTGGACTGTCGGCTCAACCTTGAGGGGTGCTAATTCGCTCTCGCAACAGGAAGGGAGCACAGAGCGCTGGTACGAGGTGCTCGCTCAATTAGAGAGTGTTCTCTCTGATGTCGGCCGTAAGCTCTTAGCGCCATTGACAGACTTTCTGCTGGCTGAGGGCATCAGAGACCTCACGCTCATCCCCTGTGCGGATCTGGCCCAGGTGCCGTTGCAAATCGCCCCTTTCACCCTTCGTGGTAAAACAGGCTGCATGGTCGATCACTTCGATCTTCGTTTTGTCCCTTCGGCCAGATACGGGGAGATCAGCCTGCGCGCCGCCGAAGCCATCGGTGACCAACACGGGGTCTGCACGGTGATTCAAAGCCCGGATATGCAGGGCGCGAAATATGAGCTGGAGCACCTGGAATCCCTGTGGCCGGGCGTAGAGTTTCGCCGCCTGACCGGTAAAGGCATCGACCGCGATGACGTTAAGGCTAAACTTCGCGGGGCCAGTCATGTGGTCTTGTCGTGTCACGGTTTCTTTCAATATTGGGATCAGCTCGGTTCAGGATTTAAGGTCGGCCAGCGGCCCGGCCTGCGAACCATCCTCGACCTGCGCGATATGTTGAACGAGAAACTGCTCGACGGGTGCAGGATGGTGGTCGCTTCCGCCTGCCAGAGCGCGTTTGAAGACTCGCCTACGACGCTCGATGAATGTATAGGTCTCTCGTTCGGACTGCTCTGCACGGGAGCCGCCGGTGTCCTGGGAACGCTCTGGAACGTTCATGACATCGTGAGCGCCATTGTCGTGACGAGATTTCACCAGGACTATTTTACGGCACGCGCGTCCGGTCAGAGCGTGAAGCCCTGGGCCATCCTGAGCGCCATTCAACGCTGGCTCAAGAGCGTCTCTTATGACGAATTGCAGGAATACATCCGCTCGACTCCGACTCTCGCGGCGCTCGTTGAGGATTATCAGGAGGATTTCGGTGACGCCGCGCTTTCGCAGTTTTTCGCGACGCACAAAGAGCTGTCGGCCGGGGCCAAACGGCTCATTCAATTGTTCCCGGCAACCGAGAACGCCTCTCGCGGCGCAAGAATGCCCGCCTGGTTCTGGGGGGCCTTTATTTACGCCGGGGCTTAAAAAAAAACGGCCGCGTGCTGAACCCCCGACGGCTCGAACTTTGTGCGAGGGCATCACGCATCTTCGACGGCGGCTGCTCAGGTGCGGTGGTGGGCCTCAATTAATGAGACCAGACCGAAGCCTTCTGCGCCCATACGCTATCCTGATACTTCCGTTTGAACTGCTCGGCCACTTCGCCTAGTACCGTGTGATCGTTCGTCGCTTTATAGTGGCTCACGCCCCGCCAGTAGACCGCTTCAGGCGCAACCTTCGAGTCGGGGTAACGCTCGACAATCTGGGCATACCTGCGCTCCGCCTCGGCCCACTTTTTGTGCATGAAGGCGACGCGCGCCAGTCCCAGCTCCAACTGGGCCCGGAACTCCTCCTTCGGAAGATAGCCTTCCAGGCGTTGCCTCTCGACACCCTCCGAATCAAGGACTAGAACGGTCGGCGTCCACACGGCGTCGAAGCGGTGGAAATAGGCAGGGTGTTCTTTGATGTGAGCCTCGACGGGCACAAAGTTCTCGTTGATGAAGGAAGAGACTTCCGGATCAGCGTACGACTCGGCCTCCAGCCGAGCACATGCGCCTCAAGCCGGGGCGGCGCTGAAGTCAACGAGCAGCGGTTTCTTCGTCGCCTGACTTTCGACCAGCGCCGCGTCCGCATCCTTGTTCCATTGCACACTCATTTTTTTGATCCTCCCAAATCAGAGATATATGAACCCGAGTCGCCGGACATCGCTAACCGAGTTCCTGTCACTGAAGCCTATGGCAGCCCATGCTCTTTTCTCAACTGTCAGAACCCGGTGTCGCTGTCGGCTGATTTTGCCGGAACGTGCGCGCGCGCGCGCGAAGTATACAAGGGAGATGACCTCGGGCAATTTAAGAGCTGCCCGCACACCAAATCCGACGTAACTGTCTTTGCTCAACCGATATCATTTACGTCACCGCAGATGGTCTTCCGTAAAGCCGTCACGCCGGGCGGAACAATGCTCATCACAATCAAACTGCCCTTCAAAGGACGCGGCCGCCCCGGCTGGGCCCGGGCCTTTACTATGCAGCCCCCCGCCATGTGGTAAAATCATTTTTAATCAGCTAATGCCTTTCTCGTTAGCCGAGGGCCAATTTTCAAACACTAGAGCTAAACAGGAGATTATATGTACGATAACTCATTATCAACAGTTATTGCGCTGTGGAGGCTAAGTGGGTTGGAAATGGCTTTCTACATTGTAATAGCGGTTTTTCTAATAATCTTCGGTATCGTTATTGGTATTTTCCTGTGGAAGTTTCCTATTCGGTATATATCAAAAAGGATAAATCCCAAATCTAAAGAGGCCCTTGAGCTTGAGAATGATTATCGCGCTACATTTGCTCAAATAGTTGGCGGACTATTTGTATTAATAGGTCTTTTAATTACCGGCTATCAGTTCTTCAATAACCTGAAAACTTATGAATTGGAACGAAAGAGTAAAGAAGCTGAGCGGTATAGCAAGGCAGTGGAGCTTTTGACTAAAAGCGAGGAGTTAAACCGGTTAGGTGGTATATATGCGCTGGAAAATCTAGCTGGAACAAACCCTGATGATTATGGGCCAGCCGTCCTACAGACCCTTGTGGCTTTTCTTAAAACTAATGCTCCGGCCCCGCCGCAGTCCTCCGCTCCGGATTGTCCGTCCCCTGCGCCGTCGCCCGCCCCTGAAGCTTCTCCAACTCCAATATCATCGCCAACTCCTGAGGCTTCTCCGACTCAGACTCCAATGGCATCTCCTGCGCCTGCGTCCTCTGCAACCCCCGTCACTTCTCCCACTCCCCAAGCGGCTTCAGAGTATATCACCCAAGAGATAATTAATTTCATCGGAGAAGAACAGAACCTTGATCCGAATGGAAACCCGGTTGAGCTTCACTTAACCCGTATAGATTTGATGCGGATGATCTTAAATGACAAGCACTTCGAGTTTGCTGACTTTCGGGGCATTTACGCTTTGAGCGCGAATTTCAATAAAGCTCAGCTCCAGCACGCAAAGTTCGGGAAGGAAAGAGATCGGGAAGCCTATCTAAGGTGCGCAAGTTTTGCTAGTGCTAATCTGGAAGGCGCAAGCTTTAATGGCGCTTTCTTAGTGGGAGCCACGTTCACTGGAGCTACTTTTGCAAAAGACACAACATTTAGTCTGGCTTGTTTGTATGGGGCAAATTTTCAAGGCACTGACCTGAGCGCACTTTCACCCGGAAGTATTACTCAAGAGCAATTTAATTCTGCGTATTCAGACCCTAATACGACAAAGCTCCCATCCTTCCTTAAATGGACTGAAGAAGCAAAGACAAGGAAAGTCTATAACTGCGCCCAATGAAATTTAAAACCTACTTTTCTCTTAACAAGTTTAATAATTCTAAGGCCACAAGCTTTAGTTGTAAGCTCGCGTGGCTCCCTTCTATCGTTTTCCGATACGATCAGCGAGAATCCATAAGAGGGGTTCGAACCGTGCGGTAGCGTCTAATACTGCCGCTTTAACGTGTCGTGGGCTGGCCGTTCGTAGTGTCTGCCAGAGTGAGTCAATAGAAGCGACCATGAGGGCTGGTGTCATCTCTTTGGATGGGCATTTTTATCCAATTCGTCAAACAAATCGATGAGTTTCTCCGGCTCTGTCAGCCCGTTAATTGAGACCCAGGCTCCTGTCCTGTCATTCCCGATGAATACGGCCGACGAGTGCATTTCTTTCTGGCCGGGATTCTCACCCGTCAAAATTTTAAGCATTCCGCTCATGGCGGCGTTGTTGCTGCTAACCAGTGACCAGCCTGACCTGACGCCAAAAACTCTGGCCCAGTGTTTCAGCTTTTCGGGAGTATCCGTTTCGGGATCCATACTGACGGAAACCAGGAACACATCTTTACCCAGACGCGATCCCAGTTGATCCCGCAGTCTGGATAAATTCTCGCCCTGCATTTCACAGATGTAGGTGCAACTCGTATAAAAGAAGTTCAGCAAAACAATCTTATCTTTGACCAGATCCGTATAGAACCGGACTTCTCTTCCCTCTTCATTAAACACCTCGACATCAGGAATCAAAGCCCGTGTTTCGCCGATGTGGATTAATCCACTACGCGAGGTTGGAGCCGAAGCGCCGGAGACGGAACCCTTTGTTTGAACCTGTGCACTGGCTTGAGCGATCAATCCGCAGCACAGTATGATGATGGAAATCCCGAGCTGCCGCTTTCGCGCAATCGTTTCCGGAAATCCTGTGTGGGGCTGGGAACCAACCATTTGTCACCTCCGATGAGCCAGGCTTTTAGCTGCCGGACTAATCATTCGTAAGTCGTAGTTGTAGAGGCGAGACGGGCTCGCGCCTGCAAGCGCGAGCCCGTCTCGCAGCCGCCTCTCAGAGGCCGAAAGTTTGCACGAAGAAGACGGCCATCTGTCCGCGGGTCAACGGAGCGTCGGGGCAAAAATTGCCGCCGCCGCAGCCAGCCGTAATCCCGCGCAAGTAAGCCTCTTCGACGTAGGGTGCGGCCGGATCACTGAGCGGAACGTCGTTGAATCTTTGCGAGGACGGCGACGGCGGCTGGGTTATCCCTCGGGCACGGAGCAGCCAGACGACCATATCCTTGCGCGTCAGCGGCGCGTCAGGACAAAATTTACTGCTCCCGCAGTCGCCCGCAATGCCCTTTCTCGTGACGTATTCGATGAATTTACGATAGGGATTAGTGGACGAAACATCTGCGAATCGTTGCGTGAGCGGAGTCGGGAGGGTGGGGGGGCCGAGCAGAGTCGTCAAAAATACGGAGACCTGCGCCCGCGTTATCGTACTGTCTGTGCAGTAAGCGCCACCTCCGCATCCGGCCGTGATCCCGCGCGCATAGATGTTGCTGATGAAACGATGCACGCCATCGAAATACGTTGTGGTGGGATAAGTAACATCAGAAAAGTTGGCGGACTGGTAAACGACGAAATCAAATCCGCGCGACTCCCTGCCCGGAACCCGTATCCTGATGCTTCCCTCACGGCGCGCTCCCGTATTATTGGGGCTTAACTGGAACCCGACCATCCCGTTGCCGAAACCGCTGCTCCCGGACGTGATCGTTATCCAAGACGACCCGGAGCCCACTTCGGCCACCCAGTTAACGCCTGCCGCCGCCGTTACGCTCACATTCCCGCTCAGGTTGTTTTGCGGAGACTGCACGGCGACCGCCGGGAAAGCCTGGCTCGTGCTGTTGATGGAATAATCACCGACCCGTACGATCCTGGCAATCGAAGGTGTGCCGCGTCCATTGTTGCTAACCAAAAACATCATGTAGGGCCCCGGAGGGCAGTCATTGCCGCTGATCGGCGCGGTCACGTTAAGCGAATTGCCGCCGGATGAAAACGGCAGGACAACGCGCCGCTGGTCTTGATTATAGGTGTGCGTGACGGAGGGCAGACGAATCAAAACGACTTTATCAATATTCGATGGGTTGACGTTTCCGACTCCGACCGAGAATGTCTGCCCGTAGCTGATGGCGGACGGCGCGCTGGTGATCGCCGGACGTACCGCAAGCTCCCCGTCCGAGTTAAACAGGTAAGGGGGTGAGAAGAATTCCACGTCCTTATGGCCGAACTTTTTGCACTCCGGAGGGTCATTGTTGCCAAGGTTTTTACAGATGGTTGTTCCCGCCGTCTCACCGGCCGCGGCGGGCAGGCCCCCGCCTCCGATCATCACCCTCGCATCCGGCATGAGCAGTGCTATGGAGTGATAGACGCGCGGGATGCCGCTATTCGTGCTATTCATTTGCGTCCACTGTGACGGGTTGTCGGGATCCCACAATTCGGGAGCCTGCACGGCCCCGCCGTATGTGTTGCCCGGCCCGCAATCCAGATTGTTGAAGCCTTTACAAGAAGTGCCGCCCGTAATCAGTACTTTACCGTCCGGCAGTATGGTGGCCGTTGCATAAATTCTCGACTGCGCCATCGCTCCGGCCGTCAGGCGCCATGCCGGAGCAGCTTCATTCAGATCAATAGACTCGGCTGTGTTGGTGACGTTATTGGCATCTCTGTTGTTATAACCGCCCAAGACTATCACCTTGTTGGGCGCATACATGACTGAGGTGCCCCCGATATGATCCTTATTGAGAGTTAAAGGAGGCGAATAGACTCCCTGACCTGGAGGATTTGAAGCATAGGGGTCGTATCTGTAGCTGACGAGCGGCGCGGCTATTAAAACCTTGCCGGTCGAATCCATCGAGATGTAGGGATATTTCTCCAGGAAGGGATTATTACCATCGCCCGCCAGATTTTGTAATCCGCCTTGCAGGTTACGAAGATTATTTTCTTTGTTCGCCAGGATCGTGGCTGTGCCGGTCAACGAGCCGAAAGTGCCGTCCCAGTAGGTGCCAGACATTATCAGCGTCTCGCCGTTTCCCAGCGTGACGTTGAAAGGATACCAGCGCCCATGCTCCATCTTCTGAACGGTCGCAGACCAGCGTTCCGTCAGGTAATCATATATATTAATCCTCTCATCTCCGACCCCTTCTTTATTCTCCGAAGGTTTGTCGGCCTTCTTGTGTCCGCCCGCAATCAGCAATCTTCCGTCCGGAAGAAATGAATGGCCCGAGCAGAAAAGATTCGTAGTCGTATTATCATTCCATAGAGTTCTCCATTCGGCGTCGGTCGGAGTCGGGCTGGCCGTAGGTTTGGGCGGCAGATTATCCGTGTAGTCCGTGTAAGCGGTCTCAAGGTAGAGCGGGTCTGCCAGATAAACCTTGCTCTGTCCCTGGATGTCCGTGCCGTCTGCCGCATTTTTATCCCGCGCCCAGTAGAGGAGTTTTCCGTTCGGCAGCAGACTGATATGAACAGGCACATCGGACATCTGGTATGGGCCATCCCACTTGCCTCCGTTCACTACACTGAGCTGCGGCCGCGCCCCGCTGAAGAGTGCCGGATTGGGAGCTGCGCTTGAAGATGCGCCCACTTCGCGCCCGCCGGGTATATAAAAGAGGAACGCCAGCAGGGCTGCGGAAAATATCGCCAGCAGCAGCAGTAGCCGTCGTGATCGAATGGGTTCGTCTGTTTTCATGGGGCTTTCTCCTCACAATCAAAGTTTAAGGGGTGGAGCAGGAGTTTGATCTGTATGTGGCCCGGCTCTGAATCATCCGGGCGTGCGCGCAACGTCGGGCCTCGATTAATGGGCGACGGTTGTATTCTCAATTCCACTGAGAGGTGAACCCTACTCTCTCTGTCGCCTCTCGGCGAACTTCGCAGAGGCACGACGCAGCGCTGTCAATGCCATCCGTTCACCGGGCGAGGCCGCGCGCAGGCCCGCCGCCGGGTGACCGCTCTATTTTTGAAGCTGTAGGGCTGCACCACTCCGATTGCTGACTCTGAATGTTGAGGCCGCAGCCGACCTCCCTGTGTCGGTCGCGCACCGCCTGTGGCAGTTCCCGCGTCCCCAGCTTTTGTTCGCCAAATTCCTCGAAGCCGGGCCAGAGGAATAGAACCAGCCCGACCACCTTCGGATCGTTCAGCGCAAGCCTCATATAGTTGAGGGCCACGTAGCCCAGATACCACTTGGGCCACCCCAGCGCCGCGTGGCCGGAATCGTAGAATCCATCGGGGACGAGAATCAGACGCTGCTCCGGCGTGAGCTTTGATTTGAGGGCCTGAAACTCAATCTGATAGGCGGAATCCGTGCGCGGGTCGAAAATTCGATACATGAAGAAGATCACTCCGGCCAGCGCCTCCGGGATTTTGTCCGGCAGCGGGGCGCTGCCTGCACCGCGCCCGTAACCCGCCAGGGACGGGATCAACGGCAACCTCGTTTTCACATACTGCGTTACCATGTTCAGAGAGTCGTATGAGATACAACGATTGTTGATCTCGGTATTGACGGCCAGGGCGGCCACGAACTCGGGCGTGATATGGGCGCTGTTGATCGAAAGCCAGTTATCGAACTTGGCTTTGAAATCCAAGCGATGGCGATAGGCGAAGCTCCCGCACGGAGTGTTCAGGCGCGGGTCATTGATGAAGAGTATCTTGTCAAGGACAACTATTGCCCGCTGGCCGTGGGACTTCAAGAAAGCCAGTTTGTCGGTGAGGTCGTCCGCCGCCGTATCGACATCCACTGACACCACGTTGGTAGAGATGTGGTTGCTCTCGATCTCGCTCAAATGAAAAGAGAGGTTATCGTCTACCCCCGCGTAACCGTAAAGGTACTTCCCTTCTTCGTTATGCTCTTCCCAGTAAGCATCTGCGTTCGTTACGCACAAGGCTAATATGAGAAGCACGGCTCCGAGCAATCTTGTCGTCATCGGCTCACCTCTCGAAGGTCTGAATCTGAAGTTGATAAAGTATGTTCCGCGCCGGTTTCGACACACGGCCTTACCCTCGAAGTGAAACCGACGGGTTCACTTCGCCTTAAGACGGGACGAAAATATGCTCATTATTTAGACCGAGCATGGCTGGCAGCCGCCTGGTTAAGCTGCCAGCCATGCTCGATCAAGTCAGGGGCTTTTCGTCTGACCTGTTTCCACGATGTTACCGCTGAAAATCCAGTCCCTGGCCTCGTCCCAGGTTTTATCCGGATGCTCGTTTGTGAGCTTTTCACCGAAGGCATCGGCTGAACCGTTATCATCGCCCTCTTTGACGGGGTCGCGCTTTTTATCCACCGCATCCTGCGCGCCCTGTATGCCATCGAATATGTGCTTCAGTTCGTGGCCGAACGTCCAGAGACCTGACATGTCCTTCGGGTGACCTATGACCTGCCCCTTTATGAAGGAGTTACAGATGTCCGGGGTATCAATGATGGTCGCGGTCGAGACGCCCGCGACCTTCCCTGCGATTGAATCTACACTTAGAGTCGTCCTGCCAAAGGTTACATCTTTACCGTTGTTAGGGACGATGCCATCAATAATCTGCACCTGTGCCTTCGTCTCTACGATCTTGCTCAATATTTCTCTGCCGGAAGGCCGCATGGCTGTTCTAATCAACATGCCCATCATCTTCTGATTTGAAGTGTTCAGCATGATGGGCGATCTCCCATCCGGGTCGATGAGCTTCAAAGGGTTGTTGAGCACGTACGTATAACGGTTCCAGACCTGCGGCTGGGCGCTGGCCTCGTACTGACCCTTCGGGTCGAGGCTCAGGAACTTGGCGAAACCAGCGCGGTAGTATCTGGAGTGCATGTAGTCGAGCACTTGGCCTGCATAATCCTTGTCTCGTTCATGGCCCGTAAACCTCAAGCGCAGGGGGTCAGGCTCCTGGGACGACGGCGCGGGCGCGGTCGCCTCGGCTCCGAACGGGAAGTACTGTGGAGATTCCCGGACTACTGCGCCGCCGTCCGTCACCAGACGCGCCGTGCCCAGATGATCCAGGTGGTAGTGGCGCTGCCCGGCAGCCGATTCCGTGGCCAGCAGCTTGTCCCCGCGATAGATGTAGTCCTTCATCCAGCGCCAGTTGCCCGCGTAGTTGCCGCCCGTGAGCTTGTACTCGCGCAGCACTTCGTTGTTGAGCCCGCGAAGGGTGAAAGTTTCGTATATCGTCGATCCGCTTTGTCCGCGGTCGACTTTCCAGATGCGCTCATCATTGGGCCCGTAGAGGTAGGTGAAGCCGGGCGCATATTTAATCATGTTGAGGCTGTCGTAGGTATAGAGCCTGTTGTTGACGAGGCCCAGCATATTACCGGCCCCGTCGTATTCCATACCGTTATACTGATTTTTGGCCGAGTTGACGTTGGACTGGAAGGGCTCAATCAGCGTGGCGCTCGAAGGCGTCACGTTGGCGTAGGTATCTATCGTCAACTGGTTGCCGAAGGCGTCGTAGGTGTAGCGCTGCTTCCTGCCGGTGGAGAGCGCCGTGCCTTCGACCAGCCGGTTGGCCTTATCGTAGACGTACCAATCTCTGCCTATCTTGATGACGTTGCCGCCCCCGTCATACTTATAATTGACCTGAGCAGGATCGTTGCCCGCACCCGAATCCCAGAGCCTGTAGCCGGAGCCGTTCTGGGCCCAGATTCTGGCGACGCGCGGCATGTAGTTCGGGTCCATACTATAGACATCCGTGATGCCGTTGGAGTGCGCGACCGTGTTGGTAGTCTGGTTCGGGTTGTAGGTGATGGAGCTGGCGTAGTTGTTGCTGGTCGTCGAATTGCCGGGGCCGCCGCCGACGCTCGTCAACTCTCCGTTCTGGTTAAAATAGTTGACGCGCCACGGACGGTTTGCACCGGCGCTATCGGTACAGGTCTGGTTCAGGCAGTTCGGATAAGTCTGCCAGGCCAGATCGCCGAGCTGATCGTAGCCGAAGGATTGGGTGAAAGCAGAGCCCGTGTTGGTCGAAGTATCGCGTTGGCTGAGGCGTCCATCAAGGCCGTTATAGACATACTTCTCCGTGACGATTACATCCACATCCTGCGTGACGGTGGGAGTGTATGGATTGGTCACGTAGTTATGGCGCGACGAGGTGGCCAGTTTCCCGTGTGCGAATGCGCCGCCCGCCGTCTCCGCAGTGCAATAACTTGCAGTAGTTGAAGAGCAGTAGTAGGTTAACTCTTTGACCGGACGCCATTGCCATGTGGCTTCGTATAGCTCCGTCACGCTCGTAGGTCGGCCCGACGGGTCATAGGCGTAGCGCAACCAGTGCACCCCGTCATAGGATTTGCCCCTGTTACCCAGCGTGTCGTATTCGTCATACTGCGCCCAGCCTCTTTCGGGATGGCCCTCCGTACGCAGGCTGCCCGTGTTGTCATAGGTGAAAGACCTGCACTGGCTGATCCCGGCGCTGGCCATGCACGCCACAGTCAGCTTGTTCAAGACGTTATGACCGTAACTGGTGGTCACCAGTTGGTCGTTCGCCCCCGATTGCTCTTCAACCTGGTAGAGCTTGCCGAACCTGTCGTAGCGCTCGTACTTCACCGCATCAGTCTCGTTGACCGTGCCTAGAGAGACCTGATTGCCGACGCTTATTTGCCGGTAGATTTGTCGGATGCCGCTGAACTGTTGAAGCACGCGCTTGCCATCGGGCAGGGTGGTTCGCCCCGGACGCCCGAACGGGTCGAAATTATCGTAGATAGTCTTCTTATTGTCCGTATTGGTCTGGGCCGGTATCCACTCAGAGAGGGAGGTCTTCCAGCCCTGGCCGTTATATTCGGTGAAGCGGAACGAGAAGCTGCCGTCCGGCATCTTTACCTTTTCCGTCACCAGCCTGCCCAGTTGATCGTAGCCGTACTCCTCTTCGTCAAGTATCGGACTGGTACTATTTCGGTTGGCCCGATGAAAGACGTTGACGGTCGGGGATTCCGAAGTACTGCCGGATTCCACAGGGTTGTATCTGATCTGCGTCGCGCTGCCCTGGGCCGTGTAGATGTTTGTCAAACGCCCGGCCGGGTCATAAACGTAATCGGTCTGGTTGCCAGCCGTATCGCGGCTGGCCTTAATCAGACCTGTGTTGCAGTCAACGTCATTATCCGTCACCTTGTAATCAGACCCGGCGAACTGCCTGACGCGAATGACGCCGAGGCTGCTGCCGCCGCACTGCGGATAGCCATAGGTGATCTTGTACTCATGCGTCGCCGGTTGCGGGAACGTCACGGCGGTATTAAGCCCCGCCTGCTTTTCCCCGCCGTAATAGCTCTCCGTGAAGAGATTGCCCTGCGCCGTATAAGCGTAATTGATGAGCACATCCTGTGCGCCCAGAAGATAGGCGGAGGAGGCCTTCTCCAGCTCCTTTCTGATCCTCTTGGCTAAAAGCTGCCCTCTTTGATCGAAATTGAAGTAGGTGGTCGAGCGCTGAGAAAAGTCACCCGCGATCACCATGTCGTAGGTGCCGAGCACCCAGGGGCGCGCTTCCGGGAAAGGGGTATAAGTATGCTTGAAGTTGGCGTTCTGGTTAGATGTATCGGGACGGTTGGTGGCCGGGTCTACGTTGTAGACGCCCCGATCCGGATTGTACCTTATCACCTCGATGCGCCTGTCGCCGGAGCCTAAATTGCCGAAGTATTCCGTCGTCCTGTAATGGCCCAGGCCGTCAAAGTTATAATATTGCTCTTCTGTGTAGCGGCCCTCGTCATCGTGATAGACGGTGCGGCTGGCGGCAAGGCGCGCGTTACTGTCAACGGCGCTCCCCCACCCGTCGCTCCCCACGTAGAGGTCTGTCTCGTAACGTACGTAGGTGGAACGCAGCTTGAAGTTACGGCTGTTGTATATCTCGGTGGAGAGAAACAACGGCTTGCCGAAAACGTCCAGCTTGCGCTTGTTGGAATCCGCCGTGTCTTTCGTAAACGGCAAGGCGTAGTCGGCCACGTGCGGCTCCGCGATGTTGCGTCCGGCGGCCGTACCGCTATAACTGTCGTAGGGGAACGGATAAGCCGAAAAGTAGTAATTTGTATAATCGCCCTCGGGTGTCGTCACCCTGTTGATAAACTCCGAAGGCCCGCAGGGCGGCGATAAAGAAGAGCTTAAGGTACAACCGCTCGGCAGCGGGCCGATCCTGGGGTCATATTTCCAGGTGTAAGATTTGTATACCCCGTTCTTCTTCTCCGTCAGGATTCGGCGACGGACGCCCATGGAGGCGCGATTGTATTGACGCGCGGCCGATCCCAGCGCATAGCTGTACCTGTAGGGATCGCTGGTCACATTGTCCAATTTATATTTCCATTCGAGCTGGCCGCCGGTCGGCAGGATCAGTTTCTGGATCATGCCGTTATTGGCTCTGGCCGTATCCTGTATGTCATAAGAAGGGGCGGTCGGGGCGGCGTTCACGGGCATGGCATACTGCGATTTGTCGGGTAGACCGACCGCCGTTAAAAAGGGCGCGTCGATGTAATCGTCGTATCCGGCAATGGTGTTTGGCGGCACATGAGGGCCGGGGCGCAGGATTCTTTTAGCGTCATAGCTGAAGGTGTACTCGGAGCGGCGAGGGCTGCCATCAGAGCCATTGCCGAAAGCGGTCAGAAAAACGCTCGTCACAACCTTCTGATAACCGCTCACCACCTCCTGGAACTTGACCGTCTGAGTGCGATTCAGGCTATCAGTGATTTCCCATTCATCATCCGGCAGGTCGTTGTTATCGGTGGCCGAGTCCTTGTAAAGGATGTTGACCCAGTTGCCGAACTGATCTTCAATACGCGTCGGCTTCTCCTCATACTCATCCGGGATATTTTGCGCCGGGACGCCTCTTCTGATAAGGATTTCCTTGAAGTAATGCTTCTCCCCGCTGGGAAACTCGATCTGCATATTGCCGTTGGTATTTGAGAGATTGGTGCGCATGCGCAGGTAAGAGCCGTCCCTGGTATACCAGTAATCGGGTGAATCACTGGGGTCGTCCTCATGCAGCTTGCCGTAAAAGGTATGTTCGCTGCCGTCGGGTGACATATAGACCCAGAGGGATTTCTCCGTCTTCTCGGGTCGATCCTCGAACGGATTCTTCCTCGGCTTGTAGAGTTTGCCCATGGTGAGCTGCCAGCCGAGACCGGCGTTGGTCGCGGCGCTTGGCTCGTTGATCGTAAAGCAGTCATTGTTGCTCGTCCGATCATTAGACGGATCCCACGGGTCACCGCTTTCTATAATCGGATCATGCGGGCCGGGAACTCCGTTGCCCTCTCCATCGACGGTGAGAAACCAGGTGGAGTAAAACTCCGTCGACACGTCCGCCTGGCTCAGGCACACTTCGCGCTGTGTCCACGAGTTGGAGTTATAGAACAAGGTCATCGAATAAGATAATTGGCCGCCGACCGGGTACCTGCTTCCGATCGGAATGGTTAATACGAGGTTACCGTTGAAGAGATTGATATGATCGATCTCCTGGCTCGCGTAGGCGCTGTTGGCGCTGAATCCGCGCTCCTGATTTTTATGCTGGTTCTGGGCGTAGAGGTTGACGCTAATCAGAGCGATTAGAGCCAGTGCGACCGCGAGACGATCTCTCTTCATATCTCTCCTTAACGGCCCGGCCCGTCGCGGCCGGTATGATGATCCATCGTCTATAGATCGACGACGACCTTGTTCGGTTAAGAATACAGTCGGGCGCAGGTCACGAAAAAAAGGTGTGTTCCGGCTGCCGGTTTCTCCCTGCTTGACAGGTACTATTTTGTGCTCGGCTGCGGGGCCTGAATCCGCAAAATTAGATGGGTTTGAATTTCTCAGGATTACAGAAACTCGTAAAACCTGAAGACATTTAATTGAGCGTATTGCCAAGCCGGGTTGATAGTCGCTAGAATATGAGGTGAGTCTAGACTTATGGCATCGCGGGTTACCAGGCCCAACGTTCAACACCACCGAACTTCTTCTATTCCCACCTCACCGGCCTCTTTTAAACAAGAGGGGCGAATTTGTCTTTAAAGCGCTTTCAAATCTTCCTGATAAATTTTTGACGGGTTCCTGATTGAATCTTGACTGAGCTTATGAGCAAGCCGGAGTTGCACTTATACGAGTTCGGGCCTTTCCGACTGAGCGTCCGGGAACGCTTACTATTCCGTGGAGACGAGCTTGTGCCCCTGCCCCCGAAGGTGATCGATACCTTGTTGGTGTTCGTCGTCAACAGCGGTCATATATTAGAAAAAGGTGAGTTGCTAAACATCCTGTGGCCCGACTGCCATGTGGAGGAGAGCAGCCTGGCGCAAAACATCTCTTTATTGAGAAAGGCTTTGGGAGAAAGGGCCAACGGAGGCCAGTATATAGAAACCGTACCCAAGCGTGGTTACCGCTTTTCGGCAGATGTGCGCGAGGTTAAAGATAACAGCGGTACGATGACCGTAGACGAACAGGCGCACGAGCTATTGTCCGTCGAAGAAGAGAACCCTGATCCGGGTCAGCAGCCCGGCGGGGCCGAATCGATTCTGTCCCCGCCCTCTTCACAAAACAAACCACGTACTTCGAGCTTAAAGTTATATTTGCTCCTGGGTCTTGCCTGTACATTGCTGGCAGGAACGTTCCTAATCGTATCTCGCTATTGGTCGGTCGCCAGGGATAACCCGGAGCGGCCGCCCAGATCCATCGCCGTTCTGCCTCTTAAAACGTTAAATGCCGGGGACGAGCCGGAAGACATAGGTCTCGGGATCGCCAATACGTTAATTCTCAATCTTAGCCAACACCATGAAATAACCGTCTCCCCGACCAGCACTATCTACAGATATGTGAACCGCGACAGGGATGTTTACGCCATCGGGCGCGACCTCGGCGTTGAAGCCGTGCTTGACGGGACGGTGCAGCGCATAGGCGAGCGCATACGCATCACCGCTCAACTAATCAGGCTGAGCGATGGCAGGGTGCTGTGGACGGGAAAGTTCGATAGTAAGCTCCAGGACATCTTTGCGATGCAGGACTCCATTTCCGGGCAGATGACGGCGGCTCTGATCCCCCAGCTCACCGTTGACGAAGGTCTGAGGATGGCAAAGCAGTACACGCATAACACGGAGGCTTATCAAGCCTACATGACCGGACTTTATTTCTGGAACAAACGGTCAAAGGAGAGTTTGACTAAAGCAATCTGGTACTTCCAGCGGGCCATCGCGATAGACCCGGATTACGCGTTGGCTTATGCCGGGTTGTCCGATTGCTACAATCTCAGTATCAACAATTTCTACGACATAATTCCGCCGTCCGAAGCGGTGAAGAAGAGTAAAGATGCGGCAACAAAGGCGATTGAGCTGGACGATAATCTCGCCGAAGCACACATGGCGATGGCCGTCGTCAAGACATTCCAGAGAGAATACGCGGGAGCCGAGGTCGAATACCAGCGCGCCCTCGCACTCAACCCCAACTTCGTCACCGCGCGCGTGCGTTACGCTCAGTTGCTGGTGAATACGCTACGGCTTGACGAGGCTCTGTGGCAGATGCGCCGGGCGCAGGAACTCGATCCCGTCTCACCCGTCACGAACGGCGCGCTCGGCAACATGCTGTTATTGGCCCGCAGGTATGACGAGGCGGTTAAGTACTGTCGCAGGGCTTTGGAGCTTGACCCCAACGCCCCGAACGTACACGCCAACCTGGGTCTGGCTTACGAACAGAGCGGCCTTTTCAATGAGGCCATCGCTGAATTCAACATGATGCCCGAAGACCAGCGTCCGGAGTACTTGCAGTATCTCGCCTATACATATGCAGCGGCCGGAAGGCGTGAGGAGTCGGAAAAGATTCTCGTCGAGCTACTCGAATTGAAGGAGCGCGGAAACGGTAACGAGCGGGCACGCATAATGCCTTACAACATCGCGCTGGTTTACACGGCTCTAGACGAAAAGGATCGGGCCTTCATGTGGCTTGAGCAGCAGATGATAACTCCCAGCTTTGTGACGATGCTAAGATATGACCCGCAATTGGACGCTCTTCGCCCCGATTCCAGATTCCACGATTATCTCCGCCGACACAATTTAGAGAACCTGCTCGATAGCGGCGGGTAAGTCGCCGCCCGTGGCTACTGACACCCGGCCGATAGTGGGCTCTCAAATCTTCAGCCCACAGCCAGCTTGCATGTGCCTGTCGCGGACGTTCTTCGGCGGCTTTGCACATTTATTCAGAAGAGTTTGCATAAATCATCCGCATTTATTCATTCCACCTGAATTTTTGTGCAAGGCCCAACCCGCGCCAAATGAGCTGGAAGGTTTCCGGCTCAAGACTCGTTCGGCCGCTCGGCCACAGCCCGTTTTACCAGCTCCACCGCTGGCGGGAGCACCTCGCCGATGCCCTCCCAGACGCGAAGCGTCGCCGCCTCGTCGTAGGGAGTCTCGCCCCGGTTGACCAGCACCACGCGCGCCCCTTTCCTGAGGGCCAATCCCACCAGTGAGGCCGCCGGATTCACCACCAGCGAGGAGCCCAGTACCAGCATCAGGTCGCACGCGCGCGCATGGTCTGCGGCGAGCATCAGTTCTTTCTTGGGCAGCGGGTCGCCGAAGTTCACCACTGAAGAGATGAGGCGACCCGCGCAGGCGGGGCAAGCGGGCTGCCCCTTTACAGGCTTCTGGGTGCGGTAGCCGGGGCCCCATGTATCAGTGTCCCACCCGACTTCCTGCTTTGTGTATTGTCGGTCGCAGTCCAGGCACCGCATGAGGTGCCCATTGCCGTGCAGTTCCGCCAGGAGTTCTGGATGAATGCCTGACCGGCGATGGAGGTTATCCGTATTCTGCGTGATGACGAACTGAAGCTTTCCGAGTCGTTGCAGTTCGACCAGAGCGAGGTGGGAGGCGTTGGGCTTGACCCGGCCGGGCGAAACACGCCAGCGCGGCGGCGCGAGTCCGGCGTCGCGCCTCGTCCACGCCCCATCGGGGCCTCGGAAATCCGGGATGCCGGAGTCCGTGCTGATGCCCGCGCCCGTGAATGCGACCAGGTGCTCGCAGTCAATTATCCATCGGGCTAGAGTCTCGATCCGTTGTTCCAGGAGTTGTCGTTCGTCCATGACGTTTGCCCGCGAGTTGTCCGGCCCGCCGATTCTCGTCGCGCCTCTTCGATTCCTTCTTTAGCCTTCGAGCGCTCTTTGTAATCCGCTGTAATACTGGCGCTGAAGCCTCTCCAAGTCCTGCTTGACCAGATTGAGGCCGAAGACGCACAGCTCGAAGTTGTCGGCCAGCCGCCGGAAGAGCGGGGCCTCGTCCCTGTATTCGAATTGGTCGAAGGCCGAGACGACCATGTAAGATTCCTTGCCCGCCTTCATGTAGTCCACGAACACGTCCAGCCGCATCTCCCTGAACCGCCGCCGGGCAGAAAGGCTTTCCGGGAAGAGGCCCGTCATGAAGAGCACGTAGTCGCCGACGTGCTTGCGCACTTCTCGCTCGCGGTCGAAGGAGCTGGCGCCGAGCAGTGGGTTGGACTCCAACAACATCTCGCCCACGTCTTCGAGCCCGCGCCCGCGCGAGTCGCGTATCCGGTAGAGGTTGTCAACGTGCGTGAAGTCCACGAGCAGCCCCGAGACGTAGGCTGCGAGCCGCGAGTCCGGCAGGCGCACGTCCGCCTCGAAGCGCCGCCGCACCATGTCGGTGAAGAAATGGCGTAAAGGGTGGTCGTGGCCGACTGTATGTACTCTTCTCATCACCCGTAGTTCTGTGGTGGCGGGATCATCAGGCTCGTCTGCGGCCCCCGCGTCTGCTCTAAACCGGATCAACTATCAGAACCCGCATCTTTGAGGAACCAGTCGATCGCTTCGTCGGCGATTTCAGGCGGCACCGTGTGCGGGCCATCGAATTCTCTGTACCGAACACGGTAGCCAGCGCGCCTCACCCGCGCGACGATCTTACGGCCGCAAGCATCTATCGGGAGCACGCGGTCATGAGTGCCGTGCGAAATGAAGAGCGCTGGCGAGCCGTGCTCGCTCGCTGGCGCCATGAAGCCCGGAGAGAACGCGATGACGTGTGTGAAAAGGTCGCCGTTTGCGACTCCCAACGAGAGCGCGTATGAGGCCCCGTCGGAGAAACCTCCGATTGCCATACGGGTCGGGTCAATATTGTAGCGGTCGAAGGTTTGCTTCAGGGCGCGGTTAATGTAAGCGACATCCGGGCCGTAGCCGCCCATGATTACGTCCCACGTCCTGTCGCGTGAGTCCGGGGCGAGCAGAATCAACCCGGCCTCGTCCGCAAGATGCTCTAGCAAAGGGATACTGTGACGCGCATTTCCTCCAGCCCCGTGCAGCATCAGCATCAGGGGCGCCGGGCGGTCGGCTCCATATCCGGCGGGGACGTAGATGAACCCATCCCGCTTGCCTTCGAGCTTTAACGGTTGCAACCCTGAAGGTGCGGCATTCTTAACCAGACGTGGACGCGCAGTCAGTCGTCCGGTAAAAAACTCCCGCACCGGCTCTATCCCTCTCATCGATGAATCCTCACCCGATATTCGATCAACACCTAAGGCCACGATTATCCCGGCGCCGACGGCTCCCATGCTGAGGCCGAGCAGGCGTCGCCTGCTTATTCTTACACGACCCTCATCTGTTCCCGGACTGCTCATTTTGAAACGGCTCGCGAATCGGTTGTGTTGCTCGCGTCCTGCACTTTATTCGGAAGTGAAATAGTTCGCCCCTCTGCTCCCCAGCCTTCCCTGAGCACCCCTCGCCCCCTATTATCTGAAGCGATGTTCCTTCCGCGCCACAGGAGCGCGAGACCCAGACCGGCCACGAGCGCCCCGGCGCTGAAAAGCAGCGGGTGCAGAGAGGCCCTCGTGTAGAGGGAAGTTTCGGCGACGTAGCCCGGATAACCGCCGCGCTCGTGGCCATCGCCCGAAGGGCCGTACAGGCTGTCTTTCCGGTTAACAGGCTTGGGCTGGTCGCTGCGCTGGAGATCGAAGATGACGGCCTCCATCGCCTTGTCGGTCAGGCGCGGCGCTCGTTCTCCGGCCACTGAAAGAAACTTGCCGCCCGCGCCTATGAACACATCGCGCTCCGGGTGGGTGGCCGAGTGCAGGATGGCTTCCGCGACTGTCTCGGGCGCGTAGACGGGCGGCGGGTTCAAGGGCTCGACTTCCATGAGATTTCGCGCGTGCTGGCGGTACGGCGTGTCAATCGAACTCGGCTTGATGAGCGTCACGGAGACGGGCGCTCGCTGCTCTTCGAGTTCCATGCGAAGGGCGTCCGTGAACCCTTTGACGGCGTGCTTGGTCGCACAATACGTCCCTTGCAGCGGTATCGCGCGATCCGATAGCGCGCTCCCGATCTGGATGAGCGCGCCGCCCCTGCGTTTGAGGTGCTCGACGGCGACGAGCGTGCCATGGACGAGTCCCCAGTAGTTGGTCTCGAAAATCTGCCGGTGGTCTTCCAACGGCACTTCGAGCACGCGCCCGTAGATGGAGACCGCCGCGTTGTTGACCCAAGTGTCGAAGCCGCCGAACCGGCCGACCGCCGCGTCGGCGATGCGTCGCACCTCTTCCAGCTTCGTAACGTCCGCCGCAACGTACACGGCCTCGTGGCCCGACGCGTTCAGCTCACCTGCCACCTGTCGCAGCGCCCCCTCGTCGCGCGCAGCCAGTACCAATTTCGCGCCACGTCTCGCGGCCATCCGCGCCGTCACGAGGCCGATGCCGGAGGACGCGCCTGTGATGACAATTACCTGCTCGCTTAATTTTTTGAGTTTCACTTTCATAGCCCCCCTTTTAGAAGGGGTTCCCGTCGGAACTGATTGCCACGCTAAAGCTGTAAATGTTGTAGAGTGCGCGACGACTTCCATCCGTCCGCCCCCAAACTCTCTTAACTTAATTTACTTCTCTTCCCCGAGACTTTCTAAAATCACACTCAACTGTGGTGCGACATGTCGCAACTCCTCACGATGAATTGCGGTCAAACGCTCAAGCAGCTCCGCGCCCCGCCGCGTCAGGCTGAGGTGAACCTTGCGCCTGTCCCGTTCCCCTTCCCCCCTGACGATCAGCCCCTGCGCCTCGAGCCCGTTGGCGAGCCCGACCGCGCTGTGATGTTTGATCTGGAGTCGTTCGGCCAGCTCGCCGTTGGTGATGTGGTCGCGCCCCGGAAAGCCCTTGATGGCCAGGAGCGCCTGGTGCTGGCTCGGCGTCAGCCCCAGGGACGCGGCCGCCTCTTCGCTGAACCGGAGGAAGCGGCGGAGCGCGTAGCGGAAAGCCGAAAGCTTTTCGTACTCCGGCTTAGCGAGTGTCTTATGCCTGGCAACTCTTCCGGCGCTCATCGGGTTGACCTCTCGCGTCCATTTTATCCCGAAGACCAGATCCGGTCTATTGAATTATGTCGTATCACGACATACAATCCGGTTTTCAATTGCAGATACCATAAGCTAATAGTCAGACTAATCTTGATGGGGGATCCATGGCTAATTCTCGCGACAGCATCACTGACATCTGGGGGACGCGCACTCCACATGTGAATAACAAGTGGCCCGCCAGGGTTGACGAGCGGACTGTCGAGAAGCCGGACAGGTGGGTTCAGTCCTGCTGCATCCTCTGCTCTAACGGCTGCGCCCTCGACATCGGAGTTAAAGACGGGAAGATGGTTGGGGTACGCGGGCGTAAGGCCGACAGGGCCAACCGTGGTCGCCTGGGCCCAAAGGGTCTGCACGGGTGGGTGGCGAACCACAGCCCCGCCCGTCTCACGCGCCCTCTGGTGCGGCGCGACGGCAAGCTGAGGGAGACGACATGGGACAAGGCCATGAAGCTCATCGTCAGGCGCACCAAAGAGATTCAAAAGCAGTACACGGGCGGGGCCATCGGCATCTACAACACGGGGCAGCTCTTCCTCGAAGAGTATTACACGCTCTCGATGATCGGCCACGCTGGGCTCGGGACGAATAACATGGACGGCAATACTCGCCTGTGCACGGCGACCGCCGCGCAGGCCCTCAAGGAGACGTTTGGTTCCGACGGCCAGCCCGGCTCCTATTCGGACATCGACGAAGCGGATTGTCTCCTCCTCGCCGGGCATAACATGGCGAGCACGCAGACCGTCCTGTGGTCGCGCGTCCTCGACCGGCGGCGCAGTGATAACCCGCCGAAGCTGGTCGTGATCGACCCGCGCGAGACCGAGACGGCCAAAGAGGCGGACGTTCATTTGGCGCCGCGCGTCGGTACGAACGTCGTGGTGATAAATGGCCTGCTGAATTTGATTATTCAGGCAGGAAACATTGACCGCGAGTTTATAGACGAGCACACGGTCGGATTCGAGAAGCTTCGGGAGGTCGTGAGCGAGTACACGCCGGAGCGCGTACAGGAGCAGTCGGGCATTCCGACAAGAAACCTGCGCGCTGCGGCACGCCTGCTCGGGAACGCCGAGAAGCTGTTCTCCACCGTACTGCAAGGCTTTTATCAATCTCATCAGGCGACCGCCGCCTCCGTCCAGGTCAACAACCTCAACCTTATTCGTGGCATGATCGGCAGGCCCGGTTGCGGCCTGCTTCAGATGAACGGCCAGCCGACGGCCGAGAACACGCGCGAGACGGGCTGTGACGGAGAGTTCCCGGCATTCCGCAACTGGCATAATCCAGCCCACCTTTACGACCTCGCGCAGCGTTGGAATGTTGACCCTTCGACCCTGCCTCACTGGCACCTGCCCGCCCACGCGATGGAGATTTTCCGCCACGCCGAGACGGGCTCGATCAAGTTCCTGTGGATCATCTGCACCAACCCGGCGGTCTCGCTCCCCGAACTTCATCGCATCCGCAAGATACTCTCAAAGGAGAATCTCTTCGTCGTCGTCCAGGACGCTTTTCTGACGGAGACGGCCGAGTTGGCCGACGTGGTTCTGCCCGCCGCCATCTGGGGCGAGAAGACTGGGACGTTTACCAACGCCGACCGCACCGTTCACATCTCTCACAAGGCCATTGACCCACCCGGCGAGGCTAAATCTGATTTGGACATCTTTCTGGATTATGCCGAGCGCATGGATTTTAGAGACAAGGATGGCGAGCCACTGATCAAATGGACTGATGCTGAGGGAGCGTTCGAGCACTGGAAGAAATGTTCCGAGGGGTGGCTCTGCGACTACAGCGGGATGACATATGCGAAGCTCAGCCGTGGGTCGGGCATCCAGTGGCCCTGCAACAAAGAACACCCGAAGGGGACGGAGCGTCTCTATACGGATTTCATTTTCCGGACGAGCGCCGCAGAGTGCGAGACTTACGGCCACGACATCGAGACCGGGGCGGCGAGGACGCCCGAGGAGTACAAGGCACACGACCCCGGCGGGCGGGCGATACTGAAGGCGGCCCATTACAGCCCGCCCCTGGAAGAGCCGGACGAGAAATACCCCTTCTGGCTGACGACAGGCCGTGTCGTCTATCACTGGCACACGCGCACCAAGACGGGGCGCTCCCGAGAGCTTCAGGAGGCCGCGCCCGATGCCTTCATACAGATTTCAGACGGGGACGCCGCCCGCCTGGGGATTCTCGAAGGGGACATGCTTGAGGTCGCGTCGCGTCGCGGCAGTGTCCGAGCGCCCGCGCGTGTCGGCGGCATTATAGACGGGCACGTCTTTATCCCGTTTCATTACGGCTATTGGGATCAAGCGGACGGACGGGCGCGAGCGGCCAACGAGCTGACGATGACCGCCTGGGATCCCGTCAGCAAGCAGCCTTACTACAAATACGCCGCCGTGCAGGTGCATAAACTGGATGCGGAGGCCCTTACGGAGAAGCTGGCGGATGCGGCAGGAAAGGTGCTCGATAAGGTAAGTGAGTTGACCGACAAGGTTATGAGTTCCGCCCACGCCGAGCGAAGCCGCGTCGCGGATTACGTGGGCATACTGGTTGAGGCAAACGAGCAGTTTGATGCGGCCTGCGCTTCCGTAGCCTCACACCATCCGGAGGAGCCGGAAATCCGGCTCGGGATGAAGAAGCTCGGGCAGTTCTCGACCGAAGCGGTCGAGCGCTTGCGCTCCTTCAGGGACAAATACGGCGAGCACGAGGCGAAGGAGCCGAGCAGGCTGCGCACGACGCTCTTTCCGGCGGTTCGTGCCGGAGCATTCGGGGTGCTGCGCGACCTGCACGCGCTCTTCGTCATGGCTTCCGAAATCCACATCGCTCTGACCATCGTGATGCAATGCTCGAAGGAGTTGCGGGACGAAGAACTCCTGGACGTTTGTATCCACCTGGACGAGCAGAACAAGCGGCAGCAGGCGTGGCTCGTCACCCAGATCGAGCACCGCGCCTCACACACGCTGGTGGTGCCGCAATAGAGTGGCCTATCACTGCCCTGGCGAAGCGGGCACTGATAACGGGAGGGCGGTCAGCAGGTTATTGTTGACCGACGAGCGCCGCGAGACGGCCCTTATCATCGTGCGCCTTTTCTATCTGTCAGGTTGTGGGTCAGGTAAACAGCGCGCACGGGAGCTTAGGGGAAGCTCGGCCCCCGTATCTCGAATGGTAAAACTTCCAGCCCCAGGTTCGGTGTCGGAGCTATATCGCATAGCGTTATGTACCAAAGCGCCCCCAAGCTAATCAGGAAAAGAACATTGACGAAACCGGGCCGGAACCTTAAAGTCCGCTATCGTACCAACAAAACTTTTTCCATATCTGTATAGTTGTACCGAGCAGCATCTAGCAAGTTTTGAGGAAAGCGCCTGGCCCATGACAAGTATGACGAAACCGATTCAGCGTGAGAGCCCGCGTGGCGGGAAATCCTCGGGTGATGAAGTGTCCGGCGGCAGTCCCGGGGAGCCGATCGAGGAAGCCCCTGTAGACGCCCGTATCAAGTATCCGTGCTATAAATCTTTCGACCCCTTCATCGATGTCGAGAGGCTGAAGTCGCTCGACCGATACATCTCGGAGAGGATCAGCCGCCACATCGCCGCACAAAAGGATATTCAATTTTATACGGGGCCTTACAGACTAAAAGGCACGGCGCCGGACAGGCCCGGATCGAGAATGATCTACCTGGCCCAGTCGAGACTTCCCGATAGTTATTTCGATCTGGATAAGACAGATTTATGGGAGCCGACGGAGGCGACTTCCGAGTTCTCGCTGCTGATGGATTTCATCGCGACGCTGCCCTTCAAGGCGACCGGAAGGATGCTCATCATGTACGACGACGTGCGCAGGCCCGTCCCCGCGCACAGGGATCATACCAGTTCGGAGATGTGTCATGATTTCGTCTGGTTCCGCACGAATTTGAACAAGCCGTTCTATATGCTCGATCATCGGACGGACGAGAAACTCTACGTCGAGTCATACAGCGCGTGGTTCGACACGGTCAACCAGTTTCACGGAACCGATCCGACGGATGGGCTCTCTTTCAGCATTCGGGTGGACGGCATCTTCAGCGACGAGTTCAGGAAACGCATCCCCGTCCCAGCCTGCAACCTCGCGTCCACTCCGGCCCTCTGGGCCTGCACATCCGGCTAAGGGCGCGTTGCCGAAACCCATACGTTCGGCACGATGGATTAGCCCGCCGCATTTATGAGGGTAAGCGTGAAGCCATCTTCCGTGACGAATCAGGCTGGCGTGGGCGAAGGGGTCGAAGCCCCTGTAGACGCCCGTATCAAGTACCCGTGCTATAAATCTTTCGACCCCTTCATCGATGTCGAAAGGCTGAAGTCGCTCGACCGATACATCTCAGAGAGGATCAGCCGCCACATCGCCGCACAAAAGGATGACTATTTCTTAAACGCTCATAGACTCGATCCCGCGAGTCCGCATCAGCCGGGCGTCAGGGAAATATGGCTGACAAGAACCAAATCCGGTGTCCCCTACAATTATCTTGACCTTGATAAAGCGGAGCTTTGGCGGAAGACGGAAGCGGCGGCCGAGTTCTCGCTGCTGATGGATTTCATCGCGACGCTGCCCTTCAAGGCGACCGGAAGGATGCTCGTCATATATGACGATAAGCGTACGCCCGTCCCCGCGCACAGGGATCACCTGAACACCGAGGTATGCAATGATTTCGTCTGGCTCCGCACGAATCTGAATAAACCTCTCTACCTGCTCAATCATCGGACGGACGAGAAACTCTACGTCCAGTCTTATAGCGCGTGGTTCGACACGGTAAACCAGTTTCACGGCAGCGACCCGCAGGATGGATTGTCGTTCAGCATTCGGGTGGACGGCGTCTTCAGCGACGAGTTCAGGAAACGCATCCCCGTCCCAGCCTGTAACCCGGCATCTACGCCCGCGCTCTGGGCCTGCGTCTCAGACGGTCAGGCTCCGTCAAGTCACATCTGATGAAACCAGGTCATCGCCAGGAGAATCTTCCGGTGGCCCTTGAACGGCACGCGGCCGTGTGAAGTCAGCATGTTGTCCAGGGCTGGAATGTCACTCGCCTGCCACTCGACGAGCACCATCTCTTTTCCGCATCACGTCGCGTATATGATCGGCGGTCAGCACCGGGAACGCACGAAAAAGCAGGGTGCCGGATTCCAAAAGTTGATCGTGCAGGAAATCCCTGTAATCGAGACACAGGTGGATCATGGACTCACGGCCGGAACCCTGCTCGCAGATATGGTCGGCCCCGACGACGAGGGGCAATCTCTTTTCATCCGGAAGGCTGGTCTTCAGCATCCCTTTCAACATAACTTCTCGTTCCACGCCGAGTGTGTACATAAACGTACAGACTACACCCGTGTGCAACCAATATATTTTTAATTACTTTACAAATATTAGATCAGGAATCGCGCGAACATCTCTCATTACGCCGTGCGTCGTGACTTTTTGACATCTGCTCTGCGCGCCTGAGCGCTGTCGTTCGCGAGTCAGGCGCGGCGGGCCCATCTTTCGGGCGGTCGGAAAGCAGTAAAAGAATTTATGCCGTCCGGTAACGTTTCGAGTTCTTTTCGTCTGCGCGCTCGGCGTGTCGTGCTCGGTAAGCTTTTAACAAAGGTCGTGCAAGGGGAAGGGTAGTCAGTCTCGCTTCACCCTCAGCCCAATAAGGAATCTATGAGAATCTACATTAGCGGGCTTTACAGTGGAACCAATCCACAGCCCGGCGTCGGGGTCGCTCGCTCTTTACGGCTCGCCTATCCGGGCGCGCTACTGATCGGCGTCGAATATTCCAACCGTTGTTCCGGAATACACTGGCCCGACCTGGACGAGTTGTGGCTGCAAAGGCCGTGGGACGAGTTGGATCTCGACACCTACGAGATACAGATAAAGGAGATTCTTGAGGGCGGAGGGGTCTGGATATCGGGGGTCGATCTGGAGCTTATGTGGCTCGCTTCCGTTTTCCCGGACGGCCACAAAAACCTGCTGACGCCGCCGCCCTCGGCTATAAAAAGGGTCGGCAAGCCTGCCGTCAAGGCGCACGAGGGTCTGCCCGTGCGCATACCCGAATTTATCTCGACGGAGCATTCGGACTGGGAGCTTCACGCTTTTTGCCGCCAGCACAACTGGAAGGTCTGGCTCAAGGGCCCTTATTACGAGGCCGTGCGTACGGGGAGCTGGGATGTGTTCGAAGTGGTACGGGGCATTCTTTCCCGCGCGTGGTCGACCGAGCGGCTGTTTCTACAAACCCACGTCACCGGCTACGAAGAATCCGTCTGCTTCTGCGCGTATCAGGGCGAGCTGCTCGGTTCCGTCTACATGCGCAAGCGCGAGTTGACGGAAGAGGGCAAAACGTGGGCCGGTGATGTTACGGAAGTGCCGGAGGAGTTCGCCTCGCCGCTGCGCGAAATCGTCAGAGGCTTGAACTGGACGGGCGGCGCGGAGCTGGAAATGGTGCGCGACCCTGCCGGGACGTTGTGGCTGCTGGAGTGCAACCCCAGATTTCCGGCGTGGATTCACGGCGCGACCATCGCCGGACGTAATCTGCCAGCCCTGATGGTGGAAGCGGCGACGGGCATCCGGGCCCAGGAGGCCGCCGCCACCAGTGAAGAGTTCACCCGGGTCGTGTTGGAAATCCCGGTGCGCCCGCAATTCCCTCTGCCGCCGCTGCCCGAACCTTATCCGGGGGGCGTGGGCCATTCGTTAAAGCACCCTTCGGGCACGCTCGCGCTGGCCGAACGGCTCCACAAGCTGAATATCATCGAGGCTGACGGCAACGGCAACGGCCACAACGGGCACGGCGGCCCCGGCGCGGTGGGAGAGACGGTCATGCCGCCTTCGTTCATTAACGATCTTAAGGCTTACGACTTCGCTGAGGTGGAGACCCCTTCATGGCTTTTCCTGGAGAGCACGGCCTCTTCCCTTTTCGAGCGTGCGGGCGATTTGGCGAGGCGGCTCAGCACGCCGGAAGTCAAGGTGACCAATGCCTACAGCATCAAAACGAATCCCGACGAGAGGCTTTTGAGGCTCGCTCGCGCGAACGGTTTTATGGCCGAGGCCATCAGTCTGCTCGAAGTGCAAAAGGCCCTCAAGGCGGGATTCAAGCCGGAACAAGTAGTGCTGAACGGGCCCGGCAAGTGGTGGCCCGAAGGTCTCCTGCCGGACTCGCCCATGCACGCCGTCTTCTGCGATTCCGTCCCGGACTTGCGGCGCGTAGTCGAGAGCATGCAAAGGCGTGAGCTTCGGTCGAAGGTCGTCGGGGTGCGACTGCGCACGCCGAACACCGCCTCACGTTTCGGCATTCCCGTAGACTCTCCCGCCTCCCTCAGGAAACTGGTCGAGGCGGTCGAGACGTTGCCGCCGGACTGTTCCTTCGGCGTCCACTTTCATATGGCGAGCAGCAACATAGGCGTCCGCCAGTGGTGGCATCTTTATGAATCCATGCTCAGGTGGGCCCACTCCATCGAGACGCTCACGGCTCGGAAGATCGAATATCTGGACGTGGGCGGCGGCTGGTTCCCGGACGATTGGCATACGGAGTCCGCCGATCAGTTCGCGGGCGCGATTGCGCGCGCCAGGGGCAGCCTGCGCCACGTCAGGGAGATTATTTCCGAACCGGGCAAAGCGTTGGCGCAGCCGTCGATGGCGTTGGCGATGCGTCTGCTGGAGTTTGAGGAAAAGGATGAAGAGGTCAGAGAAGCCGTTGTTGACGGCTCGATTGCCGAGCTGCCGATGCACTTTTTTCAACCGCACAGGATTCTCCACAGGGACTCGCGGACGGGGGAGTGCCGACCGCTAAGGCGCGGTAAGACGATGCTCCTCGGGAGACTCTGTATGGAGCACGACATTGTCGCACGCGGCGTCGAGCTGCCCGAGGGCGCGCGGGCGGGCGATCTTTTAGTCTTCTGTGACGCGGGAGGCTACGACAGGAGCATGTCTTATGTTTTCGGCCGGGGATAAAGAAGTAATCGAAGTTAACGAAAGCGACTTCGTGGATACTGCTGCCGCCATAGAGAAGTGGCAGCACTTTCCGTCATCCGTAATTTTGCATCACGGCAAGCGTTGTTGCCGCATCGCCCGCGAGTGGATTTTCTCTATGGACTATTCGCAATTGAGTGGGGAGGATCCTCTCGCGGGGCCGCGCTGGATTCGTCAAAAGTACAAGTGGGGGCCGTCAACCTGGCCGATAAGCTGGTGCGAAGCCGTCGAACAGAAGACGCTGGACTGCGGCGCGCTGGCGGCGCTCGCTCACGAGGTGTTCACCGTCCGCGGGGTGAAAAGCTACCCGACGCAACTCATTCAGCAGTACGACGAGGACACGACCCGCCACTGGCACAGAAAGTGGGACGGAAATGAAGCCTCAGTCCATTGGATCAAGGAAGACCTTATTTATCACGAAGGGTGCGCCGTAATCTCACGGAATAATGAGATCAAGGTCTGGGACGCCAGCGCCAGTTGGTGGATCAACCCCAAGCAGTTCGGGGGATACGGCGGGCTGCTTGTACTTCGGTTGTTTGCCCCGCAGGCCGAAGCATCTACGGTTTTTAATTGGGGCCCGCATAAGATAGTTCCAAACCACTGGCAGAAGGTGGAAAGTGCGCGGGGAGATTTCGGATGATTATACGCCGGATTTGATCTTCGTACTTTCTTTAACTGCTCGTGAGTATCGGCCGTCGCGCTCGGCCCGACATCGGGTTTTTTTTGCTGCCATCCCGCTTTAGAAACTACTGCTCCGGCAAGCAATGCGGCATTCGGCACGAAGCAACAGAGCCGCCCTGGCTTTTCTGTGCTTCGTCGGGCTCTTTACCTCGATTAAGCACTTGAGGCGGCTCTGCTCACCTGACCTGAAGGTGTGCCGGGAAGTTTTATATCTCTACCGGCCCCTCGTCTGTGCCAGAGCGTACCGTGCTTAAACGAAGAGTCATCGTGCGTGGAATCACCTCGAAGATCGCACTAACGACCTTCTTTCCTATCCCTCCCGCTACGCAAGTAGGCGACCGCCACGGAAGCTAGAACCGCCCCGACGGCCACCCTGGTCACCAGGCTTTTTCTGTTGTGCTTCCACTCAGCCTTCCAGCCCCGTTCCGCGAAGATGTTCGGGACTCGTCCGCGCGAGAGGTCTTCCAGGTAGCCCTCGACCACGCCCACGCGATCGGCCAGCATCAGCGGCAGCCAGTGCCCGTAGCTTGATTCGCTATATTTGAAAGCGACGCGGCGGATCATGCCGCTCAGTCCCGCGGGCGGCGTAGAAGTACCGAAAGTGGCCGAGACGTTCGGCCGCTCGTTGGAATGCAGGATCTCGACATTGATCGGCTGCTGCGGCGGACGCTCCCAACTGTAGCCCGCGTGCTCCCCGTTGTTGCGATTCTTTATCGGATAGGTCGGGTCGTTTTTCGGGTCGGCGTCCACCCCCCACCCCTTGACCTGCGATGGGTCTGTGGCTCTATTTTTCGTCTCTTTAACTATATTTTCCACGGCGGCTCCTTCCTAGGTTCTGGCCGAAGGCGGCAGCAGCACAGGCTTGATGCAGTTATCAAGCTTCGCTGAAAAAATGCGGTACGCGTCCGACACTTCCTCCAACGGGATGCGGTGCGTGATCAGGGCTTTCGGATCGAGGACGCCGTTCTGCACGTGCTCGATCAGCCGCGGCAGAAGCCGCTTCACCGAGGCCTGGTTCCCGCGGATGGTCAGCCCTTTATTCACCACATTCCCGATTGGGACGAGGGTATCTATTGGGCCGTACACGCCGACGATGGAGACAATGCCCCCCTTCTTCACCGAGTTAATAGCCCAGTGCAGCGCGGTGGCGGAGCCTCCCTGCATCAATAGTTTCCTGCCCAGCAGCGTCTGCATCACTCGGCCAGCGGCCTCGGCTCCCACGGCATCTATGCAAACGTCCGCCCCCATCCAGTCGGTCGTCCGTTTGAGGAATACCACCACGTCCCCCAGCTCATTGAAGTTATAAGCCTCGCACGGCGCGTAGTTCCTCACGAACTCAAGACGGTAATCCACATGATCGATCACGATGACGCGGCCCGCCCCGAAGAGCCATGCGCACCTGGCCGCCATGATGCCTACCGGGCCAGCTCCGAAAACCACGACCGTGTCCCCGGTCTGTATGCCGCCCATTTCGGCGGCCTGATACCCGGTCGGCACCACGTCCGTAAGCATCACGGCATCGTCCGGGTCCATGCCTTCCGGGATGACCGTCGGGCCCACGTCCGCGTAGGGGACGCGGACGTATTCGGCCTGCCCCCCGTCGTAACCGCCCCCGGTGTGCGAATAGCCGAAGATGCCGCCCACCGCCGTCGCCTGGGAATTCGACTCGTGGCAATTCCCGTAAAGTTCCTGCTGGCAGAAGACACACTTGCCGCAGGCTATGTTGAAGGGCACCAGAACGTGGTCGCCTACCCTCAGCTTCTGAACCTCAGGGCCCACCTGCTCGACCACGCCCGTGACCTCATGGCCAAAGGTCATCCCCACGCGGGTGTCCGGCACGGAGCCGTTGTATAAATGTAGATCAGACCCGCAGATGCAGGATCTGGTGACCCGGACGATGGCGTCCTGTGGGTGCTGAATCTCAGGCTCCGGTTTATGGTCGATGCGGACACGCAGAGGCCCACGGTAATTCATGGCAAGCATAGAACTGATTCCCCTCCCTTTTATCGCCCGTTCCCCTTCTCTGGCGCTGCTTCAAAAAATAGCGCGCCCGTCGTATTAGCTGGTCGGAATATTATCGCCAGTCAGATCAGCCAGCAGGACAAATTTATGGTGCGAATCCTTCTCTTTTTTTGTCAGCCCGGATCACTGGACGAAGTTTAATCAAAACAATCTTATATCGTGATTTTGCGTCAGAAGATTTTCGATTGCTTCACATAATCTAATGCTCATCTTCAAGCAGCACCGTCAGGGCTCTTATTTTCCTCTCAGGTTTCCCTGTGCTCTTCTATCTTCCGTAAGAGCTTCTCATCATCAAGGGAGGATTCCCAATCTTCGGGCAACTCCAACCGCACAGACCTGGCCCCGCCGCTCGGGGTGCAGACGACGCGGACACGTCCTGCGCCCCCCTCGACGCGCGCAGCCTCCTCATTCTCCGGTTTATCAGAGAGACCACTGTAAGCCTGCACGCATGTCCATGTAATCCCGTCTTCGCCCTTCAATTCTTTCGGCATCTCTAACGTACCTCCGCTTTACCGGATGATCTGATTTTCCGCAATCACGTTACAGGCTCTACTTATACTTAAGTTTCATTACCAGGATGACGGCCCCGAGCAGGAGCGTGACGGCGTTGTTGATTATGATCGCCATTTCGCCTTTGATAATGCCGCAGGTGAGCCACAGCCCCACCCCCAAGCAGAAGGCTATGAACATCTTAAGCGAAACGTCCTCGGCCACCCTGGCTTTCCGGATTTTAGTTGCCTGCGGAATGAGGGAGGCCGTAGTCAGTCCGCCAGCCACGACGCCACTTAAAGGAGATGAATTGTGTCTCACGATTTATCATTGGGAATGATTCGCAGGATGATAGAGAAGGATGGATTATAACTGAGAAGCTGTTTTTGCAACACAGCCGTTCGGAAAGACCATTGGTGAGTACCACAGCCAACCGAGGCCGTACGCCATTACAGAGAAGATGCTGACCTGTAGCCGGGGCACTCGATTGTTTGCGCAAGGTATTGCTACCACCTCAGAGTGATTGACTTTCATTTTCCGCTCTCAACTCAAACATGCCTTAAATGTGTCTTACCTGAACTGGTCTAAACAATAAAATAACAAGTGGTTATTGTTTTAATACCATCCTCGCATATATAAATATATTGTTAACGCTCGGGTGCCTGGCAGCGGTTCAACTCTTTCGGAAACGCAAAGGTTATTATGCTCAAAGCACTTAACCACGATTCAATAAAAGGAAACATTGTGGGCGCATTTAAATCAAAAAAATCGTTTTTCATTTTGCTGGTTTTGTTTTGTGGTAGCTATGGGATAAACGCCCGGAGCCAGGATAATCCTGATTCTCGCGGAATGGTAACGAAGCCGAGCGCCGCGCAGGAAGAGTCGGATTCCGAGATGGCGAAAGTGCGGCGCGCGATTGATGCCGGGAACGCTGTCTGGGTTGCGGCGTGGGCCAAAGGCGATGCGACGATGCTTCCCAGTACATTCACTGCGGACGGGAAAGAACTGGTTGCGGGCGGCAAAGTCTATAAAGGGCGCAAACAAATTCTTGATCTGATGCGCGAAACAATGAAGAAGCGGGGCGGGCGGGCGAAGCTCACGGTTACGACAACCGATGTCTGGCTCGACGGGGACACCGCTTACGAAACGGGCACGGCAGTTTATGAATTTACGGTTGAGGGTCAGCCGCAAAAGTTGGAGCGGCGGTATTTTACGATCTGGAAAAGGCAGTCAAAACGCGGGGCGTGGAAAATATACTCGAACACAGGTATTGCCAAAGAGTGAATGATGCAGGCAGTAATCGAACTGGAAAATTAAAAAAATCGAAAGCTACGGACAGATGGAGAAAATCAATGAATGGAATCAATAAAAGAAAGAATTTAGCGACGGGCGTGGCCAGGCACGTGCTAATTTATTTTCTATTATGCGGGGTGATTATCCTTCTGCAAGCCCATCAAAGTCTCGCACAGTCGAATCGAGAAGCACCAAAAACGAACCCGCAGCAAACCGTCAAGCAACGGGACGGACAAAGCGATTTTGACTTTGAAATCGGGACTTGGAAAACCAAACTGAAGCGACTCCTTGATCCGTTAAGCGGCTCGACCACCTGGGTCGAATATGAAGGGACAACCGTCGTTAGAAAAGTTTGGAACGGTCGCGCCAATCTGGTTGAATTAGTTGCCGATGGCCCGTCGGGTCATTTTGAAGGTCTAAGCCTGCGTCTATATAACCCTCAATCTCGCCAATGGAGTCTCAATTTTGCTAACGTCAAGAGCGGCGTTATGACTCAGCCGACAATCGGCGAGTTCAAAAACGGGCGCGGCGAGTTTTATAGCCAGGAAACGCTCGATGGCCGAGCCATCCTTGTTCGATTTGTCATATCGGATATAACTCCGAACTCCTGCCGTTTTGAACAGGCGTTCTCGGATGATGGCGGCAAAACCTGGGAGGTAAATTGGATCGCCGTCGATACGCGGGTGAAAGATGAACCGAAGAACGGCTATTGAGTCCCACCGCATGTTAGAGATTCTTTTATGGAAAGTTTACCGACGAATGAAATTCCGACTTCTCAATTACTCAACAACCCCTGTATCAGGTCACTCGAAGCCAGGTTAGTTGTCCATCCGAAACCTCCCTCCTTCCGCATTTCCTGACCGGCGCGTATCAAAGCGGTAATTGCAGCACGCGCCAGCGCGCCTCCGACACTGATACGCTTAACGCCCGCGTCGGCCAATTCCGCGACTGTCACGCCTTTTATAAACGGCGCAAGGACATTCACCGGCTTGTTTAATGCGCCCGTTACAAGCCGAACCTCTTCGAGCGTTTTAAGTCCCGGCGCGTAAAGAACATCTGCCCCGGCTGCCTCGAATGCCTGTAGGCGGCGGATCGTATCGTCAAGGTCGTTCCTTCCATGAAGCAAATTTTCGGCGCGCGTCGTGAGGGCGAAAGGAAAATCGAGCGAGTGCGACGCTTCTACGGCAGCGTGAACGCGTTCGACAGCTAAACCAAATTCGTAAATGGGATTCGCCGGATTGCGGGTGTAATCCTCGATTGAACCTCCGGCCAATCCGGCTTGTGCCGCCGCAAGAATGGTTGCCGCCGCCTTTTCCGGCTCGTCCGCGAAACAGTTTTCCAAATCCGCGCTCACCGGCAAATCGGTTGCCGCGCAGAGGCTTCGACAATGCGCGATAACTTCATCGAGCGAAACCTGTCCGTCAAGTCGCCCGAGAGAATTTGCAAAACCTGCACTGGTCGTCGCCAGGGCTTCAAAGCCCAAGCCGGAAAGCAGTCGTGTCGAGCCCGGATCCCATGAGTTTGGGATAATGAAAGCACCCTCGCGCTCGTGCAGAGCTTTGAATTTTTCAGCCTTTTCCATCTGACTCAGTGACATGTTATTTAGCATTTTATTTTTATGTGTTCCTTAAAATATTCAACTCCCGAAGAGATGGAGACGCGACGCACGCGACGGTTGTCGAAATGGAACGAGCCTCTCGGGATTGGATTATCTTGATTTCGCATCATCTCGGTCAGAACTTTAGTCAGTTTTCTTACACCGCGCTTGATCTGTTTTTCATCAAACGCCGCGTAACCGAAAACCAGACCGTTACGTTTATATTTATTGATGCTGGAATCGGAAATGGACTGAAATCTGACATTTTGCAGAGCGGCTTTTTGCGCCACTTCCTGATCATCAAGATAATCGGGCAGCCATCCGACGAGATGCATACCGGCATCGTCGGCTTTCATCTCCACCAAACCTCTCAAGTTTCGCTTAACTTCTTCGACTAAAATCTGCTGCCTTTCTTCATAAAGCGTTCGCATCCGACGGACATGACGGGCGAAATGACCTTCGGCTATAAACTCGGCTAAAATGGCTTGATTAATCAACGGGGATTGCGCTCCGCTTAAAATTCGCCCGCTGGTGAAGACATCCACCAAATCCGGCGGCACCACGAGGCATCCGAGTTTCAGAGTCGGGTAAATCGTCTTGCTGAAAGTTCCTACGTAAAGAACTCTTCCTTCCTCGTCGAGTCCTTGCAGAGACGCGAGCGGATGACCGCGGTAGCGGTACTCGCTATCGTAATCGTCCTCGATAATCCATGCGCCCGTAGCCCGCGCCGCTTCTATCAGCGACAGCCGCCTCGCCAGACTCATCGTCACGCCGAGCGGGTATTGATGCGAAGGGGTTACATAAACGAGTTTCGGTTTTTTGCTCCGCTCGTATGCCGCCTTTAAATTTAGCCCGTCCTTATCAACAGGAACGGGAATTATTTTGGCTCTTGAAAGGGCGAATAAGTTACGCGCGCTCAAATAACCGGGGTCTTCCATCCAAATCTCATCGTTCTGATCGAGGAAGACCGCGGCGATTAAAGCGAGCGCCTGCTGAGTGCCAGCGGTGATAATGATCTGCTCCGGCTCGCAAACGACGCCGCGGGCGGATTTTAAGTGCGCGGCGAGCGTTTCACGCAACGGGCGAAAACCCGCCAGATCACCGTTGAGCAGAGTCGCCGATGGTGTCAGGCGGTGCTGGCGCGCGGCAATTCTTGTCCAGGTATTAAAAGGGAAAGAATCCACTGCGGTCAGGCCATTCTGGAAAGGAGTGAATTTGGTTCCTTCGTGTTCGAGCAAAACGTCATCGAAGCTCCGGGCCATTAGCCTTCCTTGTTTGGAAAGATTCAACCCGCGAGAAAAGGCTGCCGTCTTCACCGCCCGCGTTTTCGCCGTTTGCATCAATTCTTCCGGTAATGCACCGGCGACAAAGGTTCCCGCGCCGATTTTGCCTTCCAAATAGCCTTCGGCAAGAAGCTGGTCATATGCGTTAACGACCGTCATCCGCGAAATACCCAGTTGCAGAGCCAGAGCGCGCGAAGAGGGGATACGTGACCTTGCCGGAAGCTCGCCGCTTAAAATTGCCTGGCGCATCTTCTCGTAAATCTGGCGGTGCATGGGTATCCGTGAAACCGTTCGGTCGCGCAAGGTAACAAACGGGAATGTGGGGTTTGGGTTTTTCATTCTTATATTTACTTATAGCATGCCGAATTGGCATGGTAAAATCCTCTAAATAAAAAATATGGATAATACCAATTCAGGTCTTGTAAAAGATTCCCGAGAGGAGAATGGACTATAACAATTTCTCCGAAATGGCACTTGAATGAGCGCCACTTGCAACTACTATAAGTTTTATACTCGTAGCGAAATAGATATTAATGAGCGAATGTTTAAGCGTCCCTGGCGAAACCATGCTGCGCGGCCTGCCGAAGCGCGGATCATCGGCTTTACTCGCCCCGATTCAGCCCGGATCGCTTAAGGGCCTGCACCTTGTGGTAACGGACATCAGCGAAGCTCTGGAGGCGCTCGTTGAGCGGGGAGTTGCAGTCGGCGAGATTACGGATTTTAAGAGTGCGAAGTACGCCGGAGTCAGTGGTGACCCGGATGGCAATTTGTGGCTGCTCCGGGAGTTCCCGGCAGAACTCAGACGGCCCGGACAAGCCTTCTATCAGTGGGGCGATTGATCGCCAGCGGCATAACACCGGCGGGCATCCGACCGCCGACTCTCATCTATAGCTGGAAAGTTTATTATGAGAATTGAACATACACCATCTGCAACAGCAGAAATGCTTATTCGCAAACCGGTCGCCGAAGTATTTGAGGCTTTTGTCAATCCTGCCATTACAACCAGGTTCTGGTTCACCAAAAGCAGCGGAAGGTTAGAAACAGGCAAACAAATCCAGTGGGACTGGGAAATGTATAATGCTTCCGCGCAGGTTATCGTGAACGCAATTGAACAGAATAGGCGAATACTCGTTGAATGGTCAGGGTATGGCACCACGACAATCGAGTGGCTTTTTTATCCTCAAGCGGATGGCACAACTTTCGTCAGCATTACGAACGCCGGGTTTAGCGGCGAAGGGGATGAGATTGTCAGGAATGCGCTGGATTCAATGGGAGGATTTACGATGGTGCTGTGCGGATTAAAGGCGCTACTGGAACACAATATAATCTTAAATCTCATAGCGGATCGTTTCCCTGAAGGGCTAGAGAAAAGCTAAGAACGATCTTTGGTTTTGTGGCGGCTCGCTTCGGTTAAGCGCGGCGGCTCGATTCATCGTTCAGCCTGACACAGGTCACATTATGATGCTTAAAGCTGCCGAAAAGTTTTGCGAAATTGGTGGAAACATCGCTTTGCAAAAGGTGACCTGAGATTAAAACGTCTAACAAATTATAGAGAGGCGAAACAGATAGCCTCATAAAACGTCGCTCGTTAAACTCAATGTTGACTTCCGGCGTTTTCACCCGCATCAACCCGTACTTTGAGGAGACAATTATGAAGGCGTTCGGATTTTTAGCGGCTCTGTTTATAGTGGCGGTCGGCTCCGGTTTTAGCGTGTCGGCGCAGGAGACGAAAGTCCGTTGGTTCGGTCACGCGGCTTTTTCAGTCATCACGCCGAAAGGTAAGGTATTGTTGATTGACCCCTGGCTCAGGAATCCTATGAATCCTGACGCAAAAGGGGGCCTTGACCCTCTGGCCTCGCTTTCAAAGGTCGACTACATTCTGCTTACGCACGGACACCGCGATCATGTAGGCGACGCTGTTGAAATCGCAAAGAAGACCGGGGCGGTGCTCATCTGCAATCCTGAGCTTGCGGGTAATTTAGTAAAGCTCGCGGACTTTCCCAACAGGCAGGCTGAGACGGACGCCATCATGGGAATCGGCGGCGAGATTCAGATAGCGGACAGCGAAGTGACCGTAGCCATGACGCCCGCCGTTCATTCGAGCAGCGTGTTTAATCCGAAGGCCACCCCGACGGAAGCCGAGAGAGCTTACGGCGGAAATCCCGCGGGCTTCGTCTTGATAATCAAGAACGGGCCGACCATTTATCATTCAGGCGACACGGCGTATTTCAAAGACATGGAGACAATAGGCGAGCAATATCAAATTGACGTGGCCCTGCTCAATATCGGAGGCCATTTCGGAATGGAGCCGCGCATGGCGGCGAAAGCTGCGCAATCGGTTCGCGCCAAACTCGCAGTCCCGCAGCATTACGCAACATTCCCCGGCATAGCTGTAAACAGCAACGAGTTTGCTGCCGAGTTGAAGAAGCTAAGCATCGCCTTTTATGAGATGAAGCCCGGCGAGACCATCACCTATCGCGGCAAACAACTGGTGCAAAAATAATGAGTCTGCCTCTGTGGTCAGTGTCGTCTCACACTGGACGCCGGCTGTTGGCGACTGCTGGCAGTCGCCAACAGCCGGTCTGGGGTGACAACTTTATACAATTCCGGTGCGAACGAGTGGCAACTTTCTGTAGAATCTCGTTGTATGATCTCGCCCAGTATGTTCCGAGATGCGATCAGCAAACTATCGCTGCGAAAAAAACTGGCGATACTGGCATCCGTAGGCGTGTTCCTTCCCCTCCTGGTATTGACCTATATGCAGTATCGATCGCTCACAGAACTCCAGAACAAAACCAAAGGCGCATTCAAGGACAACCTTCGACAGGGATTAACGATCGTAGAGAGCCAGATGAAACAACGCCTGCATGAGGTCGCGGCTCAAACCTTGAACCCGGTTGCCAGCATGCATCTTTCGTCGCTTTCATCTCCGGGAGCCGCCGAAGAGTTCGAGAAATATTTTGCAGAAGTAAAGCGTTCGCACCCTGAGGTTGAAGAGATTTTTGCTTTCGCCTACCGGGGCGATAAGCAAGAAACAGAAGGTTATGCGTATGTGTATTCAGACAAATTCGTGAAACTCTACCGGGCGCAATTCACCCCTGCGCAGTCCCACACCCTGTCTCTATTTGATAACGCGCGGATGGCCCAAAGTTTTCTTGACGGTAATCGCAACTATTTATTCATACCTGATTCCTGTCCCACATGTGCGCCGGGCATGCATCAAGGAGCGTATCTGTTTTATCCGCTGGAGGTTCTAACAAAGGGAGAGCAGAGCGGTTTTGCGGGTGTCTTACTAAACGAAGGTTTCGTCAGCGATGACTTGATCGCTGGCAGTATAGGTAAGACTTTGAATTTATATCATCAGAACACTGCCCCCTCATCAGACATAGCGATTACGATTAGCGACGAGAGCGGCCGGGTACTTTATTCAAACGCGGCGGCTCAAAACGGACACTTTCTCGAAACCAACTTTGATCGTCCGTTCTCGAATTGGAAGGCTAGAATCGGCCTCAGAAATACAAATCTCGATGACCTCGCGCGCCGCAGTTTTTTGCAGAGTGCCGGGGCGACTTTCCTGGTACTAGTATTCTTAATTTGTGGTATGGCCCTTACCATACGGGCCACCGCCCGCGAGGCGCGCCTGGCGCAGGCGAAATCTAATTTCGTCTCAAATGTCTCGCATGAACTAAAGACACCTCTCTCTTTGCTCAGCCTGTTTTCTGAAATCCTCGAACTGGGTCGCGTTAACAGTGAAGAGAAGAAGACGGAGTACTACCGGATCATCCGCCATGAAAGCCTGCGTTTGAACAAGATGATCGATAACATCCTCGATTTCTCAAAAATCGAGGCCGGACGGAAAACGTATGTTTTCGCCGATGGTGATATGGCAGAAGTGATCGAGCATGTGCTCGCCAGCTATCGCTATCAGATCATCAATTCCGGCTTCGACATTCAAACAAACATACAGCCCAGTCTGCCGCCGGTCTTAATCGACCGCGATGCGATGGCGCAGGCCATCTCAAATCTGCTCGATAACGCCATTAAATATTCAGGCGAGGTGAAGCAGCTTTCGATCACAACGAAAACGCTCGGAGCTGAGCTGTCTATTGAAATAGCCGATCACGGCATTGGAATTCCACGCGCCGAACAGGCAAAGATTTTCGAGAAGTTTTACCGTGTGGGCAACGGACTGGTTCATGATGTAAAGGGCAGTGGCCTCGGCTTATCTCTGGTGAAGCACATTATCGAAGCTCATCAGGGAACCATCTCCATCGAAAGCGAGGTCGGTAAGGGGAGTCGTTTTACGATTCTACTTCCTCTGGCGCGCAGGGCCGCTGATACTCAAAGTTAGTCATAGGAGAAAAACAGAGTTGGCCAAAGTACTGATCATCGAAGACGAACCCAACATGGTGCTCGGGTTGAAAGATAGCTGTGAGTATGAAGGCTACGAGGTCTCTGTGGCACGCGATGGGAAGGAAGGCTTGGAGAAGGCCTCGACCGAGAACCCTGACATCATTCTGCTCGATGTGATGCTGCCTTTGATGAGCGGAATAGATGTGTGCCGCACTTTGCGCACGCGCGGGATCGAAACTCCAATTCTTATGCTGACTGCCCGGAGTCAGGAGATTGACAAGGTGGTCGGCCTGGAAGTTGGCGCAGATGATTACGTGACGAAGCCATTTAGCATAAAGGAACTGCTCGCGCGCATCAGGGCGCATTTGCGAAGGGCTGCAAAACAGGTCGTCGCAATCGAAAGTTTTACATTTGGCGATGTGGAGTTGAATTTTAGAAAATATACGGCGCGCAAAGGCGGGCGCGCATTAGACCTTTCAGCTCGCGAATTTGAGATCCTGCACTACCTGATCCGGCGTCGGGGTGAAATCGTCACACGCGATCAACTGCTCGACGAAGTTTGGGGGTACGATAGCACCCCTGTGACGCGCACGGTTGACAACCACATCGCCAGGCTGCGGCAGAAAATCGAGCAGAATCCATCGGAGCCGCAGCACATTATTACCGTTCACCGCCTCGGCTATCGCTTCGTCGAATAAGCGGCAGCAAATCAATCCCACATTTTATCCCTCCGCTCCTTCAGCTCGACTCAAAAACGAGAAAAAGCCCTCTTCCTCTCGGTACAACTTTTTACAATCTAATTACAGCCTGTGGAGACTTGGAAGTTCAAAGACTATAGGCTCTCAAGGACAGGCTCGAAAAAGTTGGGCTCAAACCGAAAGGAAAAGAAGATGCAAGCTGCAATCAACTTTGCTCAAAACAATGCGGAGCGTGGAGGCTCTCATGATGATGTTAACCACCGTATGGCACAGCTCTCCAAGCTGTTCGGGTTGCAAAGGGCGACGCTTCTGTCGGCAATTCTAATTTGTCTGATGGTGCTGATGGGGCACGGGACATCTGTTGCTCAGACGATGTCGCGCCCAACCAACGCCGCCGCGCCGTCGGACGCGCAGAAGGCTTTCGAGAAAATGAAAACCCTGACGGGCTCGTGGCAAGGTACGGTTATGGGCATGTCGATCAACGTCACAATGCGCCTCGCATCCAGTGGCACCGCAATTCTGCATGAGGCGACTGGGGATGGAAAGCGCCCTCCCAACCACGAGATCACAATGTTCTACGTGGACGGGGATCGTTTGCTCGCGACCCATTTTTGTGACGCCGGAAATCGGGTTCGCTGGGAGGGGAAGATGTCGCCGGATGGAAAGACCATCGAGTTCAGTTTCCTGGATGTCGCCGGAGGCACGCAGGGAGGATTGGCGAAGGATATGGCGCTCACCATGATTGACGCGAACAAGCACGCCATAGTGTTGAATTTCATTAAGCCGGACGGTAAGCCGGTTGATGTGCGCGGTGAATTTCAACGGACAAAGTGACCAACCCCTCCCGGATTCTATAAATGATGGAACGGATGAGAGAAGCGTCGCCACGTCTCAAGGCCAGAATGGCAGGCGTCTTATACTTAATTGTCATTGTCACGGCCGGGTTCGCAGAAATATTTGTACGCGGCAGGCTTTTAGTTCGTGGCGACGCTGCCGCGACCGCCGCCAACATCCTGGCACATGAGTTCTTATATCGTTTGGGTGGTGCCGCTGATCTCATCAATCTCGCGTGCGATACCGCCCTGGCGCTCCTCTTCTACGAGTTGCTTAAGCCGGTGAGCAGGAGTCTCTCTTTGCTTGCGGCTTTCTTCAGGCTCATGCACGCCGCCATTCTAGCCGTCAGTACCCTGGGCCATTTCGCGCCCCTGATCTTCCTGGGTGGCGCCCGTGACTTGAATGTATTTAGCCCGGAGCAGTTGCAGGAGTTGGCGCTCGTGTCTCTCCGGTTGCACGGACAGGGCTACCACATCACTCTGGTATTTTTCGGATTCAGTAGCCTATTGCTTGGATACCTCATTTACAGGTCGATCTTCCTGCCCAGGATTTTCGGCGTGCTGCTCGTGCTGGCGGGCTCGGGCTACCTCATCCTTAGCTTTGCGAACTTCATCGCACCTGCATTCAGGGCTCGCATATCCCTCATTCTGCTGCCGTCCGGGATTGCGGAATTATCGCTGACGCTGTGGCTCCTTGTGATGGGCGTGAACGCTCAGCGATGGAAGCAGCAAACGAACGCAGCGGGGGTTGGCAACTAGCTAAGGGGACAGAACAATGCGTTTGCCCATATTAGTCATTCACATTTGCGCTGGCGTCCTGGGGTTACTGTCTGGCGTCGCCGCAGTGTCGTTCCGGAAGGGTTCCCGGCGGCACGCACGGGCCGGAAACCTATTTTTCGGCGCGGCGAAGTGCGTCAGAGTTCGGCAATTCCGTAAATGTGAAGGGGGCTAACGTCGCGGAGTGGCGGGACTGGCCTCGGTCATGGCGTAGAGGTTGGCGACCGTGAGGAGCCGCCGCTCGCCCGTTTGGCCGGGACTGGGCACCGCGCTGAATACCGGCACAAGGATGCGCCTGTACTCAGGGCCCTCAAAGCGGTCGAGGGCGGGCCAGGCGGTTGCCAGTGCGGGGGTGGTCAGCACCTGAACCGCCACGGCAACTCCCCCTGCCTGTGGGCGGAACGCGGGATAGCCCAGGGCCGCGCCCCATCCCTCCGAGAGTAACTCACCCACGATCAGGCCCTCTGTCCACTCGCCTCCCAGGGGCGCGACAACGTGGTGATTAGGTTGGCCAGGGGCGAGCGTGCCGTAGACCGCCAGCCTGTGGCCGGTCATGAAGAGGATGTCGAGCCGTTGCTCGGCTCGGCGGCCGTCTGATTCAGCTGCACCACCGGACGCAGCGTGCCGCTGGCGCACCGCATTCGCCGTGGCCACCAGACGCTCCACCTCTGGAAGTGATAAATCACCCATAGGAGTCTCCGAACAGTATCATGGTCACGCCAGAGGTCTTGGCCGGAACCCTTCGGGTGTGTGACCGCGCCGGTAGACCATGATTGTCCGGAGGAACTCGATTACCACCACGCCGTCCTGGTTGAACCCCTTAGTGCGCAGCCTCACGATTCCCATAGTAGGGCGTGAGCGTGACGGCCTCGCCTCCGCGACCTCACTCCGTGCGTAGAGCGTGTCGCCCTCGAAGACCGGCGCCAGCAGCCGGACTTCATCCCACCCGAGGTTGATTGCGTTCAGCGACACGTCGGAGACCGAGAGCCCGGTGACGAGCGCGAGGGTGAAGGTCGAATCGACAAGCGGCCGCTTGAACTCCGTGCGGGCGGCGTAGGCGGCGTCGAAGTGGATCGGGTTGTTGTTGACAGTCAGCAGCGTGAACCAGATGTTGTCGGCCTGCATGATTGTCCGCCCGAGCGGGTGCTCGTAGATGTCCCCGGGCTCGAAGTCCTCGAAAACGCGGCCCCGCCACCCCGGCTTGGTTGCCATCCTGCTACCTCCCTACCAGCAGAGAGTCATCCCGCACGACGCCTGATATTTTACGTCCCTTGTCCCGTCCCTTTATACCAATCCTGGCTCGCCCTGCGTCAATGGAGCGAAAAAACGAGCGGGTGGGTGGCAGAGAATTGGTGCATCATAAGGGACGTTAGGATACACCAACTCAACCACCTCTCACCCGCTGCGATCCTGCTGGCAGGCGGCGACAAGACCGTCGACGAGAGGTGGTATGAAGTTAACGTCCCACTGGCGGAATTCGTGCTTATTATTTCATAGCCCTGTAGAGGAACAACAAGGCCGAGCGCTTGCCCTATGATATGACGGCTGATGATTACTCACCCTGGTCGGATTCCTTCGCAGCTTTCGGCGCTTTGGTTTTGCTCAGTGACGCGCTGATCAAAGCCTCGTCCGGTCTTACGCCATCGATAAATGCGAAGACGTGATAGTGATCGCGATTCTCACGCAAGACCTCGATCCGCCCCTCGTCCTTAAGCCGCGCAAGGTACTCCATCACAAATGACTGCTCTTCGGCGGTCATGTACCTGTTATAGATGTCGAAGGCCAGCCCCGTCGAGTGTGGGGGCGTCTCGATGCGCGTCGCATTCGGATTCACTTTACTCAGTGCGTGCTGGTACTCGTCCGGACGCACCAGCGAAGTTAGAGGAAGCGGTCTATTGAACTTCTGCCTGTAGGCGAGCGCTACCTCTTCCATGACTTTGAGGGCTTCGGGGCGCAGGGAGCTGAGCATTCGAACCTTCATTTCCCGGCGCGACCGTCCTTCCTCAATGTTATAGGCAGAGCCGGAGAAGCTCTTAGCCAGGCTCTCCAGAGACTCATAGTCCTGCATCAGCCGCTGCCGTCTTTCGGTGTCACTGTAATCACGTTCGAGCAAAGCTTCATCCTCAAGCTCGGCTCTCAGTTTCTTCTCATTTTCAGCGATCCGGGCTTGCAACATTGAGCGCTTCGAACGCTCGCTCTTCCGCAGTGCCTCTAGTTCCTGCCTGAGGCTGACGATTTCGTTCTCAAGACGTGCGCGAGTTTCCACAAACCGAGCGCTCTGCTGCGCCAGAGCCGTCTCTTCGTAGAGGGGAATCCTCCTGCCATTTTCGTAGCGCGTGAAAGGCCCCGTATCGGCGAGCCCGCCCACGCCAAGAAGAATGTAGTTCTGAGTGACAGGCTTGAGGCCAACCATCTCCCCGCTCCTGAGCATAGCGGCCAGGTCGACGAAGTCCTTTGGGGTCTTGAATTGATGCGCGCGCCATTCCGCATACTGTACGGCTAGAAACCGCCGCGTGTCACTGTAATGGCGAAGCTCCGGCGGCGTGTCCACCTTGGCCTGTTTGCCAACGGGTTCGCCCCTGTCTTCCTTGACCTTCTGAACAGCCTGCGTCCACGAGTTAACCTCGGCAGCCTCGGCCATCGAAGGAGCGGGCAGGTAGTTGATGTAGCTGCCTTGCCCGCGTCGCCTAAAGCCCGGCAGCAGCAGGCCCACAACCACAACGGCAATAAGTAACCCTGCGGTCAGAAGCGCATGATTGTTCTTGAATTCTTTCACCGCTTGTTCCCCATAAAAAAGAAATAGCCTGAATGGAGGCGGCCACCGGTCAGGGACCGGCCTCGTCAGGCTGTCAGCTCTTTTGATGATTTAAGATGGGAAAAAATACGCTGGCTGTATGAAAAAAATAAGAATTATCAAATCACCCGCGGTAATAGATTTCCAGAGCCCGGCGAGCAGAGTAATAAACTTCGATTCGAGCAAGCGGATACGTTGAGCAGTACTTGTGGGCACCGTAAGCGCTTGTTGTTTGGCCTGGAAATAAACTCCCGTGCGAACTATTCTGCTGTGTACTAATAGGTTGTAAATCCCCTTTATAAAAGGGAGTTGAAGGGAGATCCGGCTAAAGTACAGTGTCGGCTTATAGCGACTGGTGAGACGCTTTTAGCCCTGGTTGAGACAGCCATTTTTGCCCTGATAAATTGGTCAAAAGTTTCTCAGCCCTGAGAGCTTCGACCGGTTTCGAGAAAAGATGTCCCTGCCCGTATTCACATGAGAGTGATTTAAGCTCTGCGAATTGAGATTCGGTCTCAATCCCTTCAGCCACCACCTTCATCCCGAGACTGTGTGCCATCGTCACGATGGCACGAGCAATCTCCGCATTCTCGCCCTCAGCGCCGATCCTGGTGACGAAAGACCGATCAATTTTCAGCACGTCAATAGGGAAACGATGGAGGTAACTCAGAGACGAATAACCCGTGCCGAAGTCGTCAAGATGGATTTCAACGCCAATACCTTTGAGCCGCCTGAGCAGCGCCGTGACTGATTCGGCGCTGCTCATGAAAACGCTTTCGGTGATCTCCAATTTCAGGCATCCGGCATCAAGTCCGGTCTCTTTGAGAACCCGCTGAACATGCTCGACCAGATCGGGCTGAGAGAACTGCCGGGCGGAGAAGTTTACGCTGACTGTCAGGGATTGTTGTTCCGGGAACTGCCTTTGCCAGGCTCGCACCTGCCAACAGGCTTCACGCAACACCCATCTGTCCAAAGAGATAATCAGGCCCGTCTCTTCGGCAACCGCGACGAACTCTTCCGGGTAGATGAAACCGCGTTCCGGGTGCTGCCAGCGCACGAGGGCCTCGAAACCTGTGAGTTGGCCCGTCTCAAGTGATACGAGCGGTTGATAATGAACGCAGTATTCTTCTCCTTCGGCGGTTCTTCTAAGCTCCGTCTCGAGACGCAGTAATTCCAGGGCATGGAAATGCATGGTGGTGTCAAAGACCTGATGCCGCGCCTTGCCTGATGATTTGGCGCGGTGCATCGCGATGTTAGTGTCGCGCAGGATGTCTTCCGGCTTATCATGGCTTAAGGTGCTCAAGGCGATACCGATGCTGGCCGAGATTTGTACCTCATGATTATCCAGATTGAAGGGGCAGTGCAGTTGCTCCTGTATCCGGTCAGCCATGCTAACGGCATCGGCAGTCTCCTTTACGCCGTCGAGGATAATTGTAAATTCATCCCCGCCGAGGCGCGCGAGTGTGTCGCCAGTGCGGATGCAACCTTCCAACCGGCGGCTTATCTCCACGAGCAGTTGGTCTCCGACCATGTGCCCCAGACTATCGTTAATAACTTTGAAGCGGTCAAGGTCAAGGAAAATCACCCCGAACGAGCAATCCGGGTGGCGCTTGACGCGCTCCACGGCCTGGCTCAGACGATCCATGAAAAGCGCCCTGTTCGGCAGGCCCGTCAGAGCGTCGTGGAAAGCGTCATGCAGGAGTTGCTCTTCAGCCTGTTTGCGCTCGGTAATGTCGCTCTGCGAGCCAGCCATCCGAGAAGCCCTGCCGTCCTCGTCACGAACGACTATCCCCCGGCTGAGCATCCAGCGATAAGTCCCGTCCTTGTGAAGCATGCGGTGCTCCATCTCAAAATGAGAGCTTTCACCCCTGGTATGCTCAGCGATCTCGGCCTCAAGGGCTTCCGTCTCATCAGGGTGAACACGGCTGAACCACTCCTCAGGACGATTGCCGATCTCATCCTCGGCATAACCGAGCATCGATTTCCAGCGCGCAGAAAAGTAGATCTCATTACTCTTCAATCGCCAATCCCAGAGACCGTCATTGGCGCCGCGTGCGGCCAGGGCATATCGCTCTTCTGATTCTCTGAGGGCTTCCTCAAAACGCGCCCGCTCCGTGAGTCTTGTGACTTTCGCGATGAGCCGCATGGGGTCGTAAGGGGCTTCCAGATAATCATCGGCGCCTGCCTGGAGCCCTTCCACGGCGCTTTGGTCATCCACGCGCATGGCGCTCACCAACAGGATAGGAGTGGCATGCAGGTTCGAGTCGGCGCGCAGGCGACGGCACAACTCAATGCCATTAACCTCAGGCATCATGACATCGGAGATGACCAGCAAAGGGTGTTTGGCTTGAGCGACCTCAAAGCCCGCGCTCCCGTTTTCGGCGGTGAAAACGCGAAAACCCGCCTGGCGCAGGAGGATGCTCATTACGTCACGTTGATCGGGTGTGTCATCAACGACAAGGATCGTGGCGTCGCCATCATGTTGCATAGAGGGTAACGGCTCGCTCTCCTGGGCTTCTGCATTTGGCCCAATATTAATGAACTGGTGACATCCCGCACGGAAGGTCGTTTTCGGTAGTTCTCCCGGATGGGCAGGTTCCGCATCTCATGATTATCAACGGGAAAACCTGAGCTTTCGCAGCTTATAGCAGTCGCTGTGCCAAGCCCTGCCAGTATCAGACTAAAGGCGGCTTCTGAAGTCTCAACAAGCTGGAATTAAATGCAGCGGGAATCCAAGTGGATAAATGTAACTATAAGGAAAGGTTCCCTTTACGTGATTCTAAATTTTATGCCGAGTTGGCGCTGATTTTCCCCTCCAACCCTCTTTGTAAACTCTTGTGTTGATTGCTCTTGCGTATTTGTTTGATACATAATTGTAAATGTTATACGATGTTGATACACAGTTAGAGAAGTATGCTAACCCTATCGAATAAAAAGCATTTGCCAAATAACCGAGCGGCGGCAATAGAGGGATTACTGTTTTACTCTCTCCTATTATTTTCGAAGATAAGTAGGCTTCAAACTCGAAGATAGCAGAGGGTTTGTAGTTCAACGACCCACGAGTGCCGATGCGCACAGGAGCAGGGCTACTTACACATGGGAGACAGTCAAAGCTGGATTTAATAAAACTACGGTCTTCTGGCTCCGGCTTTCCTCAGCAGGTCGATAACGTCCGACTTATTATTGATCTCCGCCCACGTTAATGCGTCGCGCCCGTCTCTGTCTCGGACATCAATTCTCGCCCCCTTATTGATCAACATGCGAACGATCTCTGAGTTGCCACGGGCCGCCGCGCGGATAAGAGCCGTCCGCCCGTTGTTGTCTGCAAGGTTTACGTCAGCGCCGTTTTCCAGCAGGACTTTAGTGGTTTCCCTGTGATCGCCCTGGGCCGACTCCATCAGGGCCGTCGAGCCAGCGCTGTCAATGATGTTTACATTCGCGCCTTTGCTTAACAGCTTCTGGCTGATGTGATTGCTGCCTCTTGAGGCCGCGTTGATCAAAGCGGGTCTACCGGTCGCGTTCTTCACGTCCGGGCTCATCCCGGCCGCGAGGAATAAATCAACCGCATCGGTATCACCTTCTTCTACGACCTTGGCGAAAGCGGTCTCACTATAAGGGATATTCTTTTGCGCCAATCTCTCGCGAGCCGCAAGCTCATCAGCGCTTATCACTTCCTGCTCATTCGTGTTCGCTTGCCGGTTTATATTCTCCACAATGGTAGGGCTTGTGCTCGGAGTTGCTGTTGTGCCTGGAGGAGTGCCTCTGACTACGGGCCTGTTTGCGTGGGAGGGGCTGCGCGACTGGTTGCCGGAGAAGAGGAGGTAAAAAACAGTCGCCAAAGCAATCAATGCTACTGACAGGACAACCCCTATCATCCATTTTCGCCCGCTCCTTCCTGGCGCTGAGGCGACCCACGTTTCTTCCGGAATCTGTACAACAACCTGCCGTCTGTGCCCGCGCTCATGAACTTCGTTCCGGCTGTTTATGGCGGCACGACTGGCCGGTAACCTTACTCGGGTGATTTCGTCAACATCCGTCATCGGGACAGTTGATGCGGCATGAGACGCCTTGTTGTGCAGATCAGCACGCATCTCTGAAGCGGTTCGCGGGCGGTGATCGAGGTTAAGCGCCATTGCCCGCATCAGGGCCGCCGAAACGGGAGTTGAAACTTCACGGCTGAGTTCCCGGGCCGGGAGGAGTGGGTCGGGCTGGCCATTCACAATAGCCGTTGCACGAGTGAGCGCATCAGCGGGCTTAACATTTGTGAGCAGGTGATAGAGAGTAGCGCCGAGTGAGTAGAGGTCACTGCGCTCGTCAGTGCCCGTGCCTTGCATCTGTTCGAGTGGAGAATAGTTCGGAGAGTAGCCGAGCAGGCTTTCACTTCCGGCGCGTGTCATCTGCCCGGCGCTCCCCTTAGCCAGACCGAAATCGAGCAGGACGATATGACTCTCGGAAATGAGCTTGAGATTTTGCGGCTTGATGTCGCGATGAAGAACGGGCGGGTCAAGTCTGTGCAGATACTCAAGCGCGTCTAATAGCTGGTCGGCAAAGCCGAGTACTTCCTCGGGCGCAAAGGGGCGTCCCCGTTGTTCAAGCATCACGCCGAGATCATCACCCGGAATAAATTCCATCACGAGAAACAATCCCGTTCCTTCGCTGAAGTGATCGAGTACTTTTGGCAGGGCCGGGTGACGCAGGTTCGCAAGCAGTCGCGCCTCGCGATCGAAAGCGCGCCTGAGCCCGTCGGTTTCGAAGAGAGTTTCCTTCAGGGCCACGTGGCGGCTCAGCCTCATGTCCGCCGCTTCGTAGACGGCCCCCATGCCGCCCCGCCCTAAGGGACGAAGGATGCGGTATCTATCTTGAAGCACGATGCCTGGAGTCATCATGAATATCCTCTGATAAAAACCATTCGTCGGGTTGATGGTATAACCTGGCAGAATTTTATCCTGTTCCGCTACTTAACGCTTCCTGACAAAGCGCCCTTGAAGCCCGAGTGTTCACGCAAGAATACGTACATCGGCGTTACGAATTTGTACACAAACCGTTAAATTACAGCCCTCCCGATCCCCTAAATGTGCTCTATAAGCAGGTGTTTCTCAGCAATTTGCGGCACGCATCCTGTATCTATCCCGGCGGGCGTAGTCGATACGCTCGTGTGATTAGCAATTTGTCTTAAGAGTTGCTCAAGTAGCAGCGCAGGGCACGGGCGTCTCGATAACACGTTTCAGAGCGTGCTTATCCAGATGCCCGTGCCCTTCATGCTTGTCAAATTACGCTCCAGGAATATGCGGTGAAGAGAAAATTTCTGTAACAAAAAATAGGCTGACCGGCTGAAGGAGAAAAGGCCATGAGTGGATATAAGTTTAGCGAGGTAGTGCAGGTCTTAGTAGCGCTTCTGCTAATGCTTTTGATGGTCAATTGATCGCTCAATGGAGAATGAATTTATGAGCATAACGGAAACAACAGAGTAGTGTGCCCACCCGTCTTGTCAATGCATCGCCCAAACGGCAGGCGGTTATTGTATTGAGAAGTGCCAGAACGCACAGGGCGGTGATGAACTCAAGTGTCGCTGCGGGCATCCTGACTGTAGCTGATAGTGCGCCGTACCTACGATAGCCCGCTTCGTTGCCTGGCGATTCTTCGGTTGGGGGAAACCATGTCTCAAGAAAATAAAGGTCAAGAGGCACCACAAAGCGATGGGATTCTACCAAGACAGCCAACAGTCGCTTCAGACGATCTAAGCCACACGCGTTGCCGTTGACGAGGTGAAGGAGAGGATGTAGCGCGGTGAACCATTCGCTTTTATTGGCACGCGTAATCCGACGGCTTGGAATGAAGCTGACACCAAACTGCTTTTGAATTGGCTATTCATACCTGAGTGCTACCATCGGGTCAACCTTCGTAGCCCGTCGCGCAGGCACGAGGCAGGCGACAAGCGCCACCAGCGTCAGCAGTACGGAGACACCTACGTACGTCAAGGGGTCTGTGAAGGAGATACCATAAAGCAGGCTCGCCATCACATGCGTCAGTGAGAGCGACGCTGCCAACCCGACCAGGACACCGACAAGCGTCAGAGACATCCCCTGCCAGACGACCATCCGCAGCACGTCTGCGCGCTGTGCGCCGAGCGCCATGCGCACGCCGATCTCGTGCGTGGATTGGCTCACGGAGAATGAGATTACGCCGTAGAGGCCCACCGCCGTCAGCAACAGTGCGACCGCGGCGAAGGCGACGAGCAGCGTCATGTTGAATCGTGTGGGGGCGACCGAGAGCGAGAGGTATTCCTCAGCCGTCCGGATGTTGTAAACCGGGGCATCCTTGTCCGCCGACTGAATCTCTTGACGAACCGCGCCCGCCAGCGCGCGTGGATCCCCGGCGGTGCGAACGACTACGGTCGTGATGGGCGGGGGCATCTGCGCCTGAGCAAAGTAGAACTCCGGCACGGCCTCTCCCCTCAACCCCTGGTGCTTCACATCCCCAACCACTCCCACGATCTCGCGGGCGACGTACTGGCCGCTCGTGGAGAAGCCGGGCGTGATGCGTTTGCCGAGGGCGTCGCCGCCCGGGAAGAATTTTTTCGCCAGCGTCTCGTTGATGATGAGGACGGGCGTGGAGTTCAGGTCGTCGTGCTCCGTGAACTCGCGTCCTTGAACGACCGGGATGCCCATCGTGCGGAAGTAGTCGGGGCCTGCTGTGTGAATGACGCCCATGGTCAGGTTACCCGGCTCTTCGGGTTGCCCCTCAACCGCCAGCCCCGTCATCGCCGAAGCCCCGCTCAGCGGGAGTTGCCAGGTTACGCTCGCGCTGACGACGCCGGGCAGTGCCTTGAGGCGCTCGGTGAGTTGCCTGAAGAATTCGCCCGTCTGTTCCGGGCCGCTCGAAGGCGAAGGCGACTTGGCGACGGTCATCGTCAGGACGTTACGCGGGTCAAACCCAAGCGCGACCGTCTGCAAACGCATGAGCGTTCGGATGAGCAGTCCTGCGCCGACAAGGAGCACGAGCGCGAGGGATACCTCCACGACGACGAGCAGTCTGCGCGCACGGCCACTTCGCAATCCGCCGGTCGAGCTTCTGCCTCCCTCCTTGAGCGCCTCGGCCAGCCTCTCACGAGAGACGCCAAGCGCGGGCGCGAGCCCGCAGACGGCCCCGGTCAGAACGGAGACCAACGCCGTGAAGGCCAGCACGCGCGCGTCTAGACGCGTCTCAGCGATGCGCGTAATGTCCGCGGGGCTGAACGAGACGATCAGATCGGTGCCCCACATCGCCAGCACCGCCCCCAACGCGCCGCCCGCCAGCGCGAGCATCAGGCTCTCAGTCATGAACTGGCGTGTGATGCGCCACCGACTCGCGCCGAGCGCGACGCGCACGTTGATCTCGTGTTGGCGGCTGACGGCGCGCGCGAGCAGGAGGTTCGCCACATTGACGCACGCGATGAGCAACACGACGCCCACCGTGCCGAAGAGCAGCAGCAGTGTGAGCCGCAGGCTCCCCACCAGCGATTCGAGCAGCGGCATGACCTTGATGCCCAGGTCTTTGTTGGCTTCGGGAAACTGCACAGCAAGGTTAGAGGCGATGACGTTCGCCTCTGCCTGCGCCTGCTCGACCGTAGCACCGTTCTTAAGCCGTCCGACCACCCTCCACCCCCGGTAGCCGCGCGCGACCATGATTGCGCCCTGCCCTGTCTTCTCCGCGTCGAGCGCCGTCGAAACCCAGACCTCGGTCGGCTGCGCCTGGACGGGGAATGAAAAGTTCGCTGGCATCACCCCGACGATCGTGTAAGTGTTGTCGCTCAGGGTAACGGCGCGCCCGACCACCGCGGGGTCGCCGCCAAAATAACGCTGCCAACAATCCCAGCTCAGAATCGCGGGCCGCCCAGCGCTCCCGCCGCCCGGGTTATCTTCCTCGGGAAGGAAGACGCGGCCTAAGCTCGGCGAAGCGCCGAGCATCGGGAAGAGGTTGGCTGTTGCGACCGTGACGCGCAGACGCGTCGCTTCGCCCTGCCCCGTGAGCGTCAGATTGCTGTTGTAATAGGCCGCGAGCTGCTCGAACGCTTTGGTCTGGTCACGCAGGTCGGCGTAGTTACGAAAGGAGAAGTTTGAAAGGGCGGTGCGGCTCTCCGGTGTGGTCTGGCCCAACGCCACCAGCCGTTCGGGCGACGGGAACGGCAGGGGGTTAAGCAGGACAGCGTTGACGACGCTAAAGATGGCGGTATTCGCCCCGATGCCTAACGAGAGCGTGAGGACGGCAGTTAAGGTAAAGCCCGGTTTCTTCCACAGCATCCGCAGTCCGTAGCGGAAGTCTTGCCAGATGCTTTCTACGACAACTCCCACCCTCACGTCTCGCACCTCTTCTTTAACCAGCTCGATGCCGCCGACCTCAAGCAAAGCGGAGCGGCGGGCCGCCGCTTCGTCCATTCCCTGCTCGGTCTTCTCCGCCACCAATAGCTCGACAAAGGCACGCAGTTCTTCGTCAAGTTCCTGCTCCAAACGAGCTTTGCGGAAAAGGTTTCTCCAGATTGCGTAGAATCTTGATAGTAGCGGCATATGAGCACCTCTAAGTGGCATGCAGAGCTTGCGCGATGGCCAGCGTAATGCGATCCCATTCCTGAGTTTCCGTCTTGAGCTGCTTCTGCCCGGCCCGGCTCAAGCGGTAATACTTCGCCCGGCGATTGTTTTCCGGCTCGCCCCAGAAGGAGATGAGCCGACCGGACTGCTCCATCCGATGCAAGGCCGGGAAGACCGAGCCCGGCTTGACCTGGAAGGTGCCATTTGTGATCTGCTCAATGCGTCGTGAAATGCCAAGTCCATGTAGCGCACCCAGCGAGGGCCTCTTCAGTATCAGCAGATCAAGGGCGACCTGGAGCAGATTCGTTTGCGTAGAATCCACGTGCCACCTCATATAGAGATTCTGTATGAGGTTATACGCACACGTATAGAATGTCAATATGAGATAGAGATGGGAGGGCATGATAGTTACAGTTCCGGGCGCGCTGAGGTGGGGTTAACAATTAAACCATAACGTGTGTTATTGGACGAGGGGCATATGCTTCATAATCTTATGTATTATCCTGTAAAAATAGAATCAACATCGGACTTTATCTTATCAGATAATCATCCTGACTCTATGAGCAAGGGCCCATGTGGAGCCAGTTGCGAAGGGTTGATACCGATTATTTGAAGGAACGCCTGTCTGTGGCGAGAAGCCTTCTAAAGTATTCTGGAAATCCCATTCTGAGAGCGAGCAATCCCAATATCGAAGGCTTACACCCCAGGCTCTTGTTACTGCGTACATTAAAACCCCCTTGATTTGCTGATGTTCGTAAAACCGAACAATGTGGCACGTAATTTTCATAGTGCCTTTTACGCGAATGCTCCAGGCGTGCTCTATGATGTGTCGGCGACCGATCCAGTGATGTTCACGTTTGTAGCGCTGCCACTTGCCGTTGTGACGCTGGTTGCCTGTTACATTCCGGCGCGCAGAGCGACAAAGATAGATCCGATGGTCGCCCTCAGATACGAATAAGCTGAGCGCGCCTTCTTCCCATATCGGGAAACACGGAGAGCACAACGATGGAGCATGAAGAAATCGACGACCTGCTCAAACAAGGCAATCTGACTGTGGCAGCAGGAAGAATTGAAGGACGTTGGCTTCGTAACATTGACCCGATGCTTGCTGACGTTGCCGAAGCATCGTCAAAGCGGCTTCAGACTCGGGCTAAGGAAGGCAGGGCCAAATGAACGTGTGTGCTCGATCACTTATCGTGGCTGTTGCTGTCGCGCTTATCGTCTCAAGAGCAAGCGCTCAGGCTCAGGCGCCAGCGGCTCCGAGTCGCTTCGCACCGGCAGTCGATTATCACCAGCACCTGGCCAGTCGCGCAGGAGCTGCTCTGCTCAATAGATCTCTCCCGAAAGTGGATGTTCCGAGCGAGGTCGCTACGTTCTTAAAGTCGATGACGGATCATTGGAACGACCCGGCGTTCCTAAGTGATCTCTACACAGAGGATGCGATTGTTCTTGCCAACTTGTGGGATTGGCGAAAGCCCTGGCTGCGGGGAAATCGCGACGCGGCAGACTATGTCGGCAAAGTTTACGGTCGCCCGTACGCGATCACACCGGTCGTCTATTCAAGCGATGGAAGTCGAGTTCGATTGGCTGGTTATTTCACGCGCGGCGAAGGCGAGAATACGCGGCACTTTGCCTTCTTCTACTTTGAGTTGGTCAAGGGTCAGGACGGCCGCTGGCATGTCGCGGTCGATGATCGAACCTTTGAGCCTCGTCCGCTATATCAGGAGACTATCTCTGGAGAGCAACTGCTTCATCTTTTGGACGCTGCGGGGATACAGCAGGCGGTAGTCCTCTCTGACGCCTACTGGTTCGACTCCCCTTCTTACCGCGTAGCGGGTGAGGGCCCTGCTGAGGAATACAAGCGCGTTCAAGCGGAGAACGACTGGACTGCTGCGGAAGCGGCGAAGTCCGGAGGCCGATTGATCGCCTTCTGTAGCTTCAATCCGCTTGCAGACTATGCCCTGAAGGAGCTTGCCCGTTGCAAGTCCGGTGGCGCATTTGCCGGGCTGAAGCTCCATTTGCAGATGTCGGGTGTCGACCTGCACAAAGGGCCAGAGGTCGAGAAGGTTCGCGAGGTCTTTGCGACCGCCGACAAACTCGGACTACCGATCACCGTGCATGCCCAGACAGCAGTGGAGTATGATGCCGCGGCTGCACAAACCTTTGTAGACAAGATTCTCCCGGCAGCGCCGCACGTAACTGTGATCATCGCGCACCTGTGGGGCGGCGGCCCATTCGCCCCAAAGCCGCTGCAAGTGTATGTAGACGCCGTCAGCCGCCAGGCTCCCGGAACGAAAAATCTCTATTTCGACGTTGCAGAGGCAGCATTGGTGGCCGACGGTAACAAGGAGAAGCTGGCGCAGATTGCGGACGCGATCCATCGCATCGGCGCGCAGCACATTCTGTTTGGATCTGACGCGGTCGGCCCTTCGGCGTTGCCGCCGGAGAAAGCCGCAGCTCAGTTCCGAAATGATGTTCCGATAACCGCAGAGGAATTCGCGACCATTGCGGCCAATCGGCTGCCCTTCCTCCGACAAAAGCACTGAACGTTAACCGGCTGAGTCGCAAGTGCGAGGAGTTCCCTGGCTCCGAGCGCGACCTGAGAACGATCAGGTTACAGTAGAAGATCGGGGCCGCTTCAGGACTGAGGACGGAGCGCGCTCCTTCCGACGCGTGCCGAGCTATCCGTTCACGGCGCGAGTCCCCACTCCTCCACCATGCGGGTGCTGGAAAGGGCACTCGTAAGCAAGCCGCTTCCCTCCCCGGCCGCAGAAAATGGCTCAACTACCTGAATAATTACCTGAGTAAGAGAGGTTGGGACACTGATACGATAATCACAGGCTTTGCCTATAAATCCGGGTGGGCCAACAACATTCTGAGCTGGGCGTCAAGATGTTCACCCTCGACAAAACCTGTCGGCTAATCTTTACCGAGCAGACAGCTATTCTTTGTAAGAATTTGAAAAGAAAGGGATAAGGTGGTAGCGGGGGGGAGGCTTGAACTCCCGACCTTGGGGTTATGAATCCCACGCTCTGACCAGCTGAGCTACCCCGCCACATGATGGTCGATGGTATTAGGATTATATGGGTAGTAATCATTACGTCAAGGCGCGGCGTCTTGGGTTGGGGGCGAGCATTTTCTGCTTCGTGGTGTCATCGTGGGAGGAAGGGAGTGGGTCGGCGCAGGGGTTGCTGAGGAAGACGGATGACGAGCGGCAGGGCGAGGCCGCCGCACGAGTTAATAGAGGAATGTCGAGGGAGGTCGCCGAACCGTATGCTCGTGAGGTGTTGAGGAAGTCGCGGGGGTTCCTGAGGGTTGCGTGTACGATTTGTTGCGGAGTCTTCGGGGGAAAAGGCGTGAAGGGCCGTGGACAAAGTGTCCACGGCCCTTCACGCAAGGTGTGGAGGAGGGCGAAAATCGTGTGCTATCTAAATCCCTCGCATCTTAGGAGGTCATCGTTTGTCAAATCCCAGTGAGTATGATCCCGACACATAGATATCTCTCTGATCTCGCAGGCGTCGCCATCTTCATCTACAACTTTCACGTCATAGAGCCCGCAGGGAATACGATTGAGCGTGAAAGAATCGCCGGGTTTGATCGTCCGACGCCCGAGCTGATCTCTTCCCCAGCGGCGATTGTTGGATGGTGAAAGAAAGAGTTTATAGATGGTGAATCTGGATTTGTTGACGATCATGAACTCGCCCCTCTGCGGCTCGGCGATTGACGCGACGGGCAACAGGGCGAAGGTACTGACGACGACGGCGAGCGCCACCGTGGAGCTGATGATGTAGCGTTTCGGATGCCTGAGTCTCGCGAGACGGATTTTCATAGCTGGCTTCCTTTCCGGGCAGGTGAATGGGTTAAAGCTAAGAGGCCGTGATGATATACTTCAACACGGAATAATGGCAATATAATTTTTGATTCCCGGAGGCGAAAGCCCCACGCATATCGAGTGGCATTTTCAGACGCGCCCGCGTAATCGACCGGCACGCGCTGTGAGGTCTGACCAACTCGAAAAAGCGTGCCGTTTAATATCAGGCTTCGGCGGCCCACGTCCTGCTGTCTCTAAAATCTCCTATTAAGAAAAGCGTTGACAGCTTCGCGCTTGAGGGCGGAGAGCGCCCTCGCTCTCTGCGAACAAAATTTTCGACGCATGCGCCGACGAAATCGGTTATGGTAATGGCTCGAATGAAAGGTCTGACGGCTTTATGATGGCGGTCGCTCTGGCCTGAGCCGAATCCAGAGGTTTGTTTCCGAAGAGTCGGGGAGAGTGCGTAACTGCCTGAAGGAGCGAATGAATGAAAAACGTCTCTGTGGAAAACTATCCGGTTGATGGCCCAGGGATGGGGCGCAGGGCTGCATGGCTTATGCTTGTAATCCTGGCGCTCCTGGCTCTATTGGTAGTGCTGACTCCGGCCTGGCTGATTCAACCCTTCCGGCCTCAATCGCAACGGGGTCTCGCCGTGTCATACAGTTTGCGCCAGTGGTCGCCCGTTCTGACGCTCGCAGCTTCGGTCGTCGCGCTGGCGCTTGTTGTGTGGCTCTGGCGTGGGGCACGGCGCTGGTGGCTGAAGTCCATACTGGTGGCGATGCTCGTGCTGGCGTTCGGCGCGACGTGGTTCGCCCGCCAGAACCATTTCGAGTGGATGTTCAATCCGCTCGCCAATGCCGCCTACGCGCGCGCGGGCGAGGCGGACTTTCTGACCGATACGGATATGGTTCTCGCCATCGAGGTCAACGGCGAGGCGGCGGCCTATCCTGTTCGCTTGATGGCTTATCATCACCTGGTGCAGGACACGGTCGGCGGCACTCCTATCGTCGCCACCTATTGAACGCTCTGTCACACCGGTCTGGTGTGGAAGGCGATGTTGGACGGACGACGGCTGAGCTTTCGGCTGGCGGGCATCAATAATCAGAATTTCATCATGCGCGACGAGGAGACGGGCTCGTGGTGGCAGCAGGTGACGGGCGAGGCCATTCTTGGCCCACTCAAGGGCCGACGCCTCGACGCAGTCTTTCATGACGAACTGACCTTTGCGACCTGGAAGCGTGAAAAGCCACAGGGTCGCGTCTTGCGGCCCGACGCGGAGGTTGCGCGCAAGGGGCGCTATGCTCCGGCGAACTGGGAAGAACGCGTGGGCAAGATGCCGGTCGCAACTAATATCAATGATGCGACGATGCCGCCGCGCACGCTCGTCGCGGGTGTGACGGTAGGCGGAGCATCGAAGGCTTATCCGCTCGCGGCCGTAGAGCAGCAGAGCCCTATACTGGATTCGGTCGGCGGCATTCCCGTCCTCGTCGTGCTCGGAGATGATCGCAAGTCCGTGCGTGCCTTTGAGAGATTGGTGGACGGACGCAAGCTCGATTTTTTCGCCAAGCCGGAGACAACTATCCTGCGGCTTGTAGACGGCGACACCGGCAGCGAATGGGATTTCACAGGCCGCTCGACGACAGGCACGCTGGCCGGTCGGCAGCTTAAAAGAATCGCCGTCCTCAACGATTACTGGTTCGACTGGAAGACCTATCATCCGGACACGGGGATTTATAAACTCGGCGAGCGCCAGTCAAACTGAGGCGGCGAAAGTAGACGCGAAGGGTTTCGGGGCCATCTGTGCGTCGCGCGAATGAAACTGAAGGGGGGTTTACGCAATCAAGATACGTTCGATGAAGATAAAGGTGTTCGTCATTCTCCCTTTCTTAATCGCCTGCTCTTTGAATGCGGCGCGGGTGGAAGGCGACCGCGCGCAGGCCAGAACGGCGCTTCGCGGCGTGCGAAATGCTGTTGATGCGCCGCCGCTCCGAACGTCTATCGAGAGCGACACGTCGATTAAGAGCTACGCCGAGCCGCGCAGTAGTAGTAATAGCAGCAGCAGCGGCGCTTTGAGGCTCACGCCTCGTAGAATCTCTCTGGCCGACGGTAAGCGCTTCGACCTCAACCTGCCGGAAGGCTTCGACATCAAGGTGGCCGCCGAAGGGTTGAAGCGCGTGCGCTTCATGGCCCGCAGTCCTGACAAAAGGGTTTTCGTCACGGACATGTACAACCTCACGGATAATCGTCGCGGCGCGGTCTATATACTCGACGATTTCGACGCGCAGCGTGGAAAGTTCGGCAAGGTCACGCGCTATCTTGCGCGCCTGCGTAATCCTAATAGCATAGCCTTCTATACGGATCGAGACGGGGTCAACTGGCTCTATCTGGCTCTGACGGATCGACTCGTGCGCTATCGCTACACGAGCGGAGACGATGCTCCGCAAAGCGCGCCCCAAGTGATCGCCACTTTCCCGGATTACGGTCTCGGCTACAAGTACGGCGGCTGGCATCTGACGCGAACCGTCGCCGTCGGCCCGAACGAGAAGATATACGTCTCGGTCGGCAGTAGCTGCAACGCCTGCGAGGAGAAGGAAGAGATCAGGGCTACGGTGATCGAATTGGAGCCCGACGGTCGTCATCAAAGGATTTTCGCAAAGGGTTTGCGTAACGCGGTCGGGATCAAGTGGGTGGATGGGAAACTGTTTGCGACCAATATGGGCGCGGATCATCTCGGGCGTGACAGACCGCAGGATACTATGTACGAAGTCAAAGAGGGCACGAATTACGGATGGCCCTACTGTTTTCGGTATCGTTCCATCAACTACAGCGATCCGCAATTCGCCAAATCCGCCGGGAGGCTGAATTGCCGCAGCGTTCCGCCGCCCTACGCGGCCTTTCCGGCGCACAGCTCCCCTCTGGGGCTCGAATACTTCGGCTCCGACACTCGATTACAGGGCCTGCGCAACAGTTTCCTGGTCGCGCTGCACGGGTCGTCCGATCACAGGATGAATCGCGGCCATCAAATCGTGCAGGTGAAGGAAGACGGGGCGACGCAGGCGTTCGTCAGCGGTTTCGTACAGAACGGCAGGCTCTACGGGCGTCCCGCCGATGTCATGCAACTCGATGCCGACAGTCTTCTTTTTACGGACGATCATACGGGAGTCGTCTATTACGTTTCGCGGGGCAGGGCCGCCGCACGATAGATTTTTTGAAAGGGCCGGTTTTTCGGCGGGACGAGACAATTAGAAAGCGCCTCATACCAGTTTGATAGTCAACCACGTGTCAAAGCATAATGGCTTCATCCTGTTCGAGACCTGAAGCTTGGGACTCCGATCTCCCCCGCATGTTTTTTATCAGACCGTCTTTCGATCAAAAGGGAGGGTTACCCCGGTGCTAGTCCACATCATAGCCGATTACGGCCAGGGCGATCTGGCATTCGCCGAAGTCGTCCAACGCATTAAATATTACCTGCCCGACGCCGAGCCCGTGCTCACACCCGTCCCGGCCTTTTCGACGCTCGCCGCAGGGTTCTGCGTCGCACAGTTGGGCCTGAACGAAGCGCCCGCCGGAACCATCATTTATCACAACGTCGCGCCGCGCGCCGACGACGAAGATGCGCGCCGCGCCAATGCCGGAGAGAGGCTGGCGTTTGCGCGCCTTTCGACGGGCGTGCGCGTGATAGGCGTCAATGCGGGCCACGCCTTTTCATTCGTGCGCGAGGTGGCCGAAGAGTTGCGCTGGGCTTCTGTCGCCGCCGAAGGCTCGCAGTTTCGCTCGCGCGATCTCTTTCCGCAGGCGGCGGGCGCAATCGCCCTGGGCCAACCCGACGCCATCAGTGAAGAGATAGACCGCGCCGATATTCCCGCAGTCCCGCCGAATCGCATCGCATACATAGACGGCTACGGCAATCTGAAAACGACGATCAGGGCGGGCGAGAGCACTGCGCCTTCGAGTTCAAGAGTTCGCGTGCGCGTTGGCGCAAGAAGCGAGCGCGTCGCGACGGCGAGCGACGGGAGCTTTGAAGTCGAGCAGGGAGAGATGGCGTTCGCGCCCGGCAGTAGCGGCTGGAAAGACTCGTCGGGCGCGGAGATTCGCTGGATGGAGCTATTCCTGCGCGGGGGCAACGCCAGCGAAGCGTTCGACCGCCCGCAGGTCGGCGACCGCGTGGAGATTACCGCCGTCGAATCCTTAATCGGCGCGCGCTCATAAAAGCTCGCCGCGCATGACCGTGACGGCCTGTCCGCACAGGCCCACGCGACTCCCGCGCGTGCGGACGCGCACGACGCCTCCGCGCTCCGAAGCCTGATAAGCCATAAACTCATGCTTGCCGAGACGGCTCGACCAGAATGGGCCGAGGCAGCAGTGGGCGGAGCCCGTCACCGGGTCTTCGTCGACGCCCGATCCGGGCGCGAAAAAGCGCGAGACGAAATCGTATTCGGCTGAGTCCGACAGGCTCGTGACGATCACTCCGCGCACGTCCAGGTGTTTCAGGCTTTGGAAATCGGGCCGGATGCCGCGCAGGATTTCTTCCGTCTCGACCTCAACCAGATAATCTAAGGCGTTCCTGCCGACATATTTCGGCAAGACTCCGAGCGCCTCTGCCAATCCTTCGGGCACTTCCTGCGCTCGTTCTTCGCGCGTCGCCGGAAAATCCAGCTCGATCCAATCCCCTTCCCTCCTGGCCGTTAAGAGACCGCTCCGCGTATGAAAGCGCGCCTCTTCGCGCTCGTCCAATTGGCCCGTCTCCCAGAGCACGTGCGCGCTCGCCAGCGTCGCATGACCGCAGAGCGCGACCTCGACCGACGGCGTGAACCAGCGCAGGTTGAAGTCGCCTTCCTCGCCTCGCCTCGTCAGGAAGGCCGTCTCGGACAGGTTGATCTCTCGCGCTACGTCCTGCATCCAGCGTTCGCCGCGCGGCTCAGGCAGAAAGCACACGGCCGCCGGATTACCCGTAAACGGTCTCTTCGTGAAAGCGTCCACTTGAATGATCGTCAGGCTCATAAAGGATTTCTCTCCAAGAATGCTTCTTCCGACGGGCACCGCCCGCTCTTATAACTCAATCCAGATATTCGCCGGTCAGAGCAGTTGCCCTTGAGCATCTCTGCAAGGGCGATGGAACGGCCCTCGGAACCTGCTCCCAGGCGCTCGTGCGCCAGTTGTCGGTCGTGGCGGTCGAGAGAATCCAGGCCGGAAGAGGCATCATCAGGTACCTGGAGAGCGAATTGACGTAGGGCTCGTACATATGCCGCAGCTCGGCGAGTCTTCGATCCGCCTCGGGGCCGTCGCGAAGGGGAATGCCCGCCGTCGCCAGCGCTTCGCGCAAACGCGCCATCTCGGTCGGAGGGAAGCGATCGACCGTGGGCTCCTGCGGCGAGGCGTCGAAGATTTGCGCCAGATCGACCACGGCATGACGCGCCATCGCGAAGGTCAACTGCGCCTGCCGCGCCGACGCCCCGCCGACGCCGACGATGACCAGCGCGCAGGCGTCGAGCACCGTCGTCAGCGAAGCCAGCCACGACTGGTTATCATGCTGGGAACGGAACCAGCACAACACTGGATAAGACAAGTGGCTCTCCATCAACTCGGCGGCCCATCGTTCCCAATCGCCCAGGAGTTGGCCCAGCTCCGCCATGTTGTCCCCCTCGCTGTGACGGCGCAAAAGCTCGGCCGCGCTCGGCGGCGTCCCGGCCCTTGCATCCAGCAAGGAGATGTTGACCTCGCGGCGAGAGAACGCCTGATAGAGCACGGGCAGATAGCCGATCACGATGGCCAGGAAGCCGAAGCCGAACCCGGCCTCCATGACCGTCGCCATACGCCCGCCCGTTCCCACCGGCGTGATGTCGCCGAACCCGAGCGTAAAAAAGGTCTCGCCGCTCATGTACAGGTAAGTTAAAAAACCCGGGGCCGCATCTAACCCGCTGAGCCTGGAGTTGAGCCCCCAGTGCATCATGCTGAAGCCGACGATGAGGCCGAAGGCCCAGACCGTCAACAGCGCCAGCAGCGAGAGCGGCCCGAAGAAGCTGAGGAACGACTCGCGCCGTTTCTTGCCGCGCATGCGCCTCGCAATCGCGGCGCATGGCCGCCACGTCGACTGGTAAAAAATCCTGGTCACACGAAAGCGGCGCGTCACACGACGGGGCAGGACGATGGTTTCAAAAGCGTCCAGGGCGACGAGCAGAATAAAACCGGCTCCGGCCAAAGCGATCAGTATTCGCATCTCTATTACTCCTTCTTCGACAAAGGCTCGCCCTCTCTCTCTCTGTGCTCGGCCGCGTTGCTCTCTCTCTCTGTCGCCGGTCTATCAAAGACGGGTCATTGCTGCGCCGCCGGAACGGGGCAGGGCGAGACACTGGCGCGAGTCAGGCGTACGGGCTTCACCGGCTTATCGCCTTCGGCGGGCGCGCTGTTGATGGCGTCGGCGACCTCCATGCCGCGCGTGACCCGTCCGAAGGCGGCGAAGGTTCCGTCCAGATGCGCGCCCGTGCCGACGAGGATGAAGAAGCTTGTCGTCGCCGTGTGTGGCTTGTCCGTGCGAGCCATAGAGACTATGCCGCGCTCGTGCTTAATAAGGTTCGGCTCGTCGGGGATCGTGCGCGAAGCCCTTCGGGCAAGCTCGGGCGTGATGGTTTGCCGCGTCGAGAGGACTCCGCCCTGAATCACAAAGCCCTTGACCGTGCGGTGGAAAGTGGTGGTATCGAAAGCGCCCGTCGCCGCCAGATTCAGAAAGTTGCGGACGGTTTCCGGCGCAGTTTCCGGCATCAGCTCCAGCTCGATGACTCCGGCCTCGGTCTCAAGCCGCACGCACTGCGCCGCCATCTTTTCCACCGTCGCGCTGTCAAAAGGCTCTGGCGCGGGCGCTACGGAAGCGGCGGGGCGTTCGTTGATCTTCTTCGGCTGCGCGGGCTGTTGCTGCTGCTGTTGGCTGTCCTGCGGCGTTTGGCTCGTTTGCGCCGCGAGCAGCGCCAGCGGGCTGAGCGCACCGACGCATATTAAAGAGGTGATTGATCGTACGAGGAATTTCATCATACTCGTTCCCTTGTCTATGATTACGGATATTTTAACGGATGGCGGCCCTATTTCCTACGGTCGCAGCTTGACGCGATAGAGTATGAAGTTGCCTATGCGCTCGCCCGCGTCGCGCTCGTACCACCGATCAAGGTTCGTAAAATCAGGGTTGTCCCGGGCCCAGGCGACGACGTAAGAGAGCGGCCAGCGCCGGGCGCGCTCGCGGTCGAAGGATTCTACGTAGTCCAGATACAGGTCAAGCTCATACTGAATCTCTTCGGCCGTGATCGGCTTCAAATCCGTGGTCAGCGTGCGATTGATGCGCTCCTGTGCGAAGAGACCGATACGATACTCGAAGCTGTAGCTGCCGAGCGCTTCGAGGAAGCGCTTCTCGTCGGTTCCGGAATAGTATAGGTGCTGGTAAAAGCGCTCTTTGTTCTCGGCCAACGTGACGCCTGGAAAGACGCGCATGTGCAAGGCCCAGAGCATCGCCTGCGGCGCGACTGTCGGCAGATTGTCCGCGTGTACGACGTGCGTCGAGAGCACTATCTCGCGCTCCCCGCCTCCTTCTACGCCCCCGCGGCCGCGCGCAAGTTCTGCCAGCTTTCTGGCGACGGGCATCGCATCGTCCCTGAACACATTATGGTCGGCGAGGATGCCGGTCGCCACCCTCGCTTCAAGCACACCCCAGGCGAACGCGACGAGCGCTGTGACGATCAGGATGACGCCCGGAAACCTGCGCTCGGCGGCCGTAGCAGCAATCGCCTCGCGCCCCCTGCGCCGCAGGAGCCACACCGCAAGCACCAGCGCCACCAGCACTACGTGACTGACTATGAACTGTTCGTAGTGGAATGGCTGAAGGGAGCGCCCCGTTAGGAGCTGTTGGTTGAAGACTGCGAACGGCACGAGGGCCAGCGACATGGTGAAGAGCACGGCGCGGTCTCGCCAACGGGCCGCGCCACGCCGCACACACAGGGCGAGCAGCGCGAAGACGCCCGCCCCTATCAACTCGGTCGTGCGAAACAGGTCGGGCGCGCGCGACAGCGTCAAAGCCTGTACAGCGTCCATCGTCGGCGCGCGTTTCGAGAGCATCATCGCATACAAAAGAAGCGCGACCGTGGCGAAGCCCCCGACGATCAGTAGCGATCCGGCATCGCGCCGCCAGCCTTCGGGGCGCGCCGCCAACCATAGAAGCGCGACGCACACGACCCACGCGGCCGCCGCCGTCCACAGGTAAAAATAGGAGAAGACCAGGAGGCCGAAGACGAGCCCCGCAAGGATGGCTGACAGATGGGCGATGCGCCGCTCCTTCGCTGCGAACGAACGCCAGATCAGACAGCAGAAGATGAAGAAGAGCGGGAAGGGCACGCCCGGCACGTACCTGCGCAGGAAAGGAAGATAGATATAAGCGGCCTCGCCCCCGACGAGCGCCTGCGCCGCCCCTTGCGCCGACGCGAGCGTGCCCAGACAGAGCGCGACCAGAACACCAACGGCGGCCAGGCGTTCTTCACCCGTGATCGTCAGCAGCAGCCAGAACACGGCCAGCGACGAGGCCAGAGGGAGGATAAAGGCGAGCGCGATAAAGGCGCTCGAAGCCGAAAGTCCGAGGGCGCGCGCTGCGACCGCCACCGTGTATGCCGGAATAAACTGGATTGAGAAAAGCGATTCGGGCAGCGGCGCACGCGCCGTGTCGTCGCGCCCCGTGTACGGGTCATTACGCCTCGGCCGTCCCTGTATCAGAGCGTTCAGGTAGGCGGAATACGCCTCCTCGTCTATGTCATAATAGGCGTAAGCGCCGTTCCAGCTTCGATCCGGCTTGAGCCATAGCTCAAGCTGCGGGTAGAGCGACAGGAACATGACGGCAACGCCTGCAAGGAGGCCCAGACGCCAGCGGCGGGCGAGATTCATAAGACGACTAAGAAATCCAGCACCTGCGAAAGCTCTCTCTCTCGGCGCGGCGCTTCAGAAAGATTCCAGAACGAAACCTTTAGATATTACGTCGATATTGAGTAGAGTCAAGATGCCCCGAACAGGAAGGGTCGGCTGGGCGTGCGTGCGTAAGGCCACCAAACGAGATCAATCCATCACATATTGGATGACAAACACAATAGGAAGCTCAATCAAAGTGAATAAGAAGGCTATTATTCCTGCTACAAATGATCGCATTTTTGTGAGTCCGTTTATTTCTCGAAACGCTCCCCAACCTAGAATCGACCAGAACAGCATTGCAGCCATTCCAATTAAGAAGATCAAATTGTAGATTAAGAACACATTTAAGTGCTTCCTGTTGCCGGGATCATTGATCAATGCATTTAATTTCTCATTTACGATCTGTATGTGTGCGGAGGATTCGGCCAGGATCGGGTAAAGAGCCGGGTCAAGTATCTTAACGACGCCAAGGGCGCAAAGAAATACCAGCATCATAAAAACAATCAGGACGCCCACATAATAGCAACCGATGACGAAATAGCTTGCAAACTGGGCACGACCGCCGACGAACCTCCAGGAAACCAGGGTTAATGCCGCTCCAATCGTCACTACAATCAGATTTGTAAGCGCACGGGTTGCCAGAAATCTGGCCGATTCGACGTGAACGGGCATAAGAGGCCAGGAAAGAATCATCGTAATGACAAAGGATATTCCGTAGAAGGTCATCGCCTCGGCTAACGTTTGCTGGCTGGTATCGTTTCGCCCGCGAACAAAACTCTTGGGGCCGACCAGTATACTTATGAAATTGGAGAAATACTTCGGGATTTGATTCAGAACCAATAGCACCATGTCTTTCATTTGATTTCTCCGTCACCCGTTAATTGTAACTTCCTAAGCTCAAAGACTAATTCATACAAATTATAGAGCCGGTGTAGCCAGCGCCCCGGGCGCAAGTGTTTCGAATATGTTTATGATCAAACGATTTACACAAACGAAACATTATTCATGCCGCATTTTCGATCCGGGTTGAAAGCGGATTTGTGAGGCCAACGAGGGAAACTTCTCGTCAGCGGGTAATATGAGACGCGGGCAAGATATTCTTCTGAAATGCGGATGTCAACAGTGCGGCATCAATGCAAGGTGAAAGCTTTGCTTCGGAATACTAATTGTGCCCAAGGGTGAAAACGGGGGCCGCCATCCGGATGCCGCAAAGTCTACGGAAACGGTCGGCGCGCCAGGCCGGGGCCGGGATTGGCCCGCCACCTGAAAAAAATATTTATCTTCCAAACGGAGCAGCTATGAAAAAGGTCAACGTCACACAAAGCTTCGAGTCGTTCGCGGATTATTGGAGTCCGAAGATCGTCGGCGAGGTGAACGATTCCTACGTCAAGCTGGTCAAATTCCAGGGCGAGTTCGTCTGGCATCATCACGAATCGGAAGACGAGATGTTTCTGGTCGTTAAGGGCAGAATGCTCATGCGGCTTCGAGACGAGGAGATCACGGTCGAGGAGGGCGAGTTCATCATCATTCCGAGAGGCGTCGAGCACATGCCCGTCGCCGAGGAAGAGGCGCACGTTCTTCTGTTCGAGCCGCGCTCGACACTGAATACGGGCAACGTGCAGAACGAGAGGACTCTGCCGACGCTGGATAGAATCTGACGGGTGCTTTCAAAAGCGCGAGCGCGAGGTTGGAAAGGGACGCTACGGCGAGCGGATGCGCCGCCGCTGACGGTCGCGTGTCGGATTAAACCAACGGTCGTTCCAGGTCACAGGCCGTTGACTTCGAGCCTCTGCCGGTCTCTTCTCGGAGGTCTAGCCTGTGAACTTGTACCCGACCCGGTGGACGGTGATGATGTAGCGCGGATCGGCCGGAGAATCCTCTATCTTCTGGCGCAGCTTGGCGATGTGCATATCGACGGTTCGCGTCAGCGGAAAGCCGTGATAGCTCCAGACGGAATCCAGTAGCTGGTCGCGCGAGACGGCCTCGCCGCGATGCTCTATAAAATATTTGAGCAGCTTGAATTCGCGCGACGAGAGGTCTAAGGGCTTGCCGCCCTTGGTCGCCTCGAAGTTCTTGAAATTGAGCGTCACGTCGCTGAACTGGTAGAGATCGAGCTGCTCGTCTTTCTTAGAGGCGCGGCGCAGGACGGCTTCGACGCGCGCCATCAGCTCAAGAAAACTGAAGGGCTTCGTCACGTAATCGTCCGCGCCGCACTTGAGCCCGAGGACTTTGTCTATCTCCTGGCCGCGCGCCGTCAACATGATGATCGGCGTACCGTTGCCGATGCTACGGAGCTGTTTGCAAACATCGAGCCCGCTCATCTTCGGCAACATCACGTCCAGGATAACCAGATCAACACCCTTCTCCGACGCAAGCTGAAGCCCCGAATCACCGTCGCGCGCCACCGTCACCGAGTAGCCTTCATATTCAAACCCGTCACGCAGGGCGATGGCCATCGCCTGATCGTCTTCGACTACGAGAACTTTACGCATAGATCAAATCACCAAATCTTTTATTTGTCGTCCTCTGAAAGCTCGCTGCCCGCAAAACGGTGACGGCGGCCGTTTCATAAAACTCTCTCGCCCGAGCGCCGCACAGAGCGCGAGTCTCAGGTAAATCCCTTTTTGTCCTTGAAGCCGAGCGCGAGCGGGCGCTCGTCTTTGACCCGTGGTTTGGAGCCCTGGCTTTTCTGCGCGTCTTCGCCGGAGGTTTTCTCCGCCGGAAGGTGAATCGTAAAACTGCTGCCGCGCCCCGGCTCGCTCCTGACCGTTACCTTCCCTCTGTGCGCCTCGACGATATGTTTGACGAGCGAGAGACCGAGGCCGCTTCCCTTCACGTCATGCACCAGACCCGTACTGACGCGATAGAACTTCTCGAAAATCTTCTCCTGCTCCTCGCGCGCGATGCCGATGCCGTGATCCGTTACGGAGAGGCGTATCAGGCCGTCCTCGGCGTCTAGGCGGACGACAATCTCCCTCGCCGTTCCGGAATATTTGACGGCGTTATCCAGTAGATTCATGAATGCCTGCGCGATGGCGTCGGCGTCGATGACGGTCGGCGGCAGCGGGGTTGGCGGCGCTTCGAAGATGACCGAAAAACCGTTCTGCTTCAACTGTACTTCGAGCGTCTTGAGGGTTTCGGCGATCACTTCGCCGATGTCGGCGCGCTCGAACTGGTAGGTCTTGCGTCCCGACTCGATCTTTGAGAAATCCAGAATATTATTGATGAGCTGCGTCAGGCGGCGGCTCTCCGTTTCTATGTACTGGCCGTATTCGCGAATCTTTTCGGGCTCACTGACGCGGCCCAGCCGCAGAAACTCGCCGAAGACGCGAACCGAGGAGAGCGGCGTCCGCAGCTCGTGCGAGACGTTGGAGACGAAATCCGTCTTCATCTGCGAGACCCTCAGCTCGCGCGAGGCCGTACGCAGGGCCAGACCTATGCCGCCGATCAGCACGGTCGTCATCAGGATTGATAACGAGAGATTGACGATGAAGTTCCAGCGGGCCCATTGCTCGGGCGTCATATTGCGGCTCTGAATCCCGAGGTGCAGGTCGTAGAAGTAGGGCAGCGAAATCCAGGTATCGTCGTTCTGTCCCCGCATCGGCTGGGTCGCGTAAATCTGGTTCTTCTTGTAGTCGTAGACGCTGACGATCACACTATCCTGTGTGCCGTCCGGATAAAACTTTGGCAGCGAGGCGTTGATCGTTTGCGGCAGCAGCTCGCGCTTGAAATAGTCCACGTCGATGATGAAGCCGACGACGCCTATGATCTTGGATTCTTCATCCAGCACGGGCTTGAAGATCAATCTGTTCTCGGGGTCGCGATCATCCGAAGTGATTCCGGGCATTTTCACCACGGCCTGTTCCTTGCTCAACTGCTTGAAGGAGGCGACCGCGACGTTGATGGCGCGCGCCTCGGAAGCGACCGGGACGTTGATGAGCGACTTGCAGGAGGGCTCGTAAAAGTATGTCTTCGAGTCGCCCTGGGGGCTGAACGTGATGACGAACAGGCGCTTGGCGCTGCGGGATTCACACGTCCCGAAGGGCGACTTGCCCTTAGCCAGCCGCTCCTCCGTGAGGGCATAGGCGGGGACGTTCAAGATCTGCTCGGCATAGTTTTTATAATAATACTTGACCTCGGTGGCGACATCGGCCAGGTAGTTTTTCATCCACACCTTGTCGGCGACGCTTGAGGTCTTTTCCAGCTTCAACAGAGACCAGTATTGGAGCGCCAGTATGCACAGGAGCGGCGCGACGACCGCCACGAGGCCGACCAGAAGCACGTGTCGCTTTAAAAAGTTTCGGAGCTTAATCATCAATCAACTTCCCCAACCGACGACGCATAACATACACCGAATCAAGGCTCATCGTCTGTAGCTCGCGCCTCGATTTTACAACTCATTGACATCTTTTACCTCTATTTACCTGGCTTTGATGACATTTACACGCGACGCGCCTATATTGCGCCTGACATTACGTAAAGCACCCTTCCGGTGACGGCATAAAGTGAGGGCACTGTGATGAAAAGTAATAAACATACGACGCTCGTTTGGACGACTCTGATCGTAGGTACGATCTGGTCTGTCTATAGCACCACGGCAGAGTTGCTCGCGCACGTCAACTGCCTGAAGCATACGCTCCTCGTCTGCGGCAATACGTGGTTCATCCGGAGCATGATCTGATCCGGGGAGCGTAAAGGCGTACGGCCCCGGTCGCACAGCACCGGCCACGGGTTCGCACCAGCCGCCTCGCCGCCGAAGCGGCGCTTCCCTTACCCTTGCCGTAGAGGCTTTTTGTGACCGGACGGGCGGCGGGCCCGGCCCCCTGTTCCTCGTCAGGAATGTCCTGCCTTTAATGTCTGGCCTCTTCCGGCGCATCCTCCAAACCTCAACGCTTCCTACGGTTTCTTCCAGCTCAGATCGGCAGCAGTATGAGCCGGTCGCGGCAGAAGCGGCGCAACAAACAGCGCCCGCCGCTCCGGTCATGTTGTATGATATTGTGGAACGGCAGGGATCAAAGTCTGGCGCTCGCACGCCAGTAGACCGTTGCGGCTCGCGCGCGCGGGTTTTCTGCGCCGCGCCATTTCCAGAGATGATTTATGAGCGACGAGCGAAGAGATGAGGAACGGATTCCGCTGAGCCTGGAAGTGCGCTGGGAGGGGGTTTCCAGGAGCGCACGTTTGAGTGACATCAGCGTGGACGGATGCTACATCGACACGATCGCGGCCAGCGTCTCGGTCGGCGAGGTAATATCCTTCGAGGTCAGGCTGCCGGACGGCGAGTGGTTGCCGCTGCGCGGCGAAGTGACGCACACCATGCCCAACATCGGCTTCGGCCTATGCTTCACGTTTCTCACAGACGAAGAGCAGCGTTTGATAGCGCAATTAAACGCCCTCTGACAGAGGGGGCGGCGCGCCGTGCGTCCATCAGAAAGGCCGTATGCGTTCTCGGTTGCGAGGTAAAGATGAGCAGATCGCTGTCTGACGAAACCATCAATGAAGCAGTCGCGCCGTTGCGGACAGCAAACCTTGCCTTCGGCGCGCTCTACAGGGGCGAGACGGGCCGTCGTCAACCCGTGCATACCGTCTACGGCGGCGCTCATCTTTTCAAGGCCGATTCCGCACGCCGTCTCGGCGCGCTCGCCCTGCGCTCGCTTGAGCAGTACGCTCCGGATTTCGTGACGTTCGCCAGGGCCGTACAACTGCCCGGAGCCGAATCGCTGCCGGACGCGGCGGCCCGGTTGGCCCAGCTCAGCGAGCGACTGGCCGACAACCCGGAGGCGGTGCGTCAGGAGAACAAGCCCGCATGGTTAGCCTATACGATTTACGCGCGGGTGCTGGAAAAGCTGCGGCGCGAGGCGGTCGAAGACTTTCGCATAGATTTCGAGGACGGGTACGGCAATCGTCCCGACGCGGAAGAGGACGGGCACGCGGCCGAGGCTGCCAGAGAGGTGGCGCGCGGGCTCTCTTCCGATACGCTCCCGCCATTCATAGGCATTCGTATCAAGACTTTTACGGAAGAGCTGCGCGAGCGCAGTATTCGCACGCTGGATATTTTCGTCTCCACGCTGCTCGAAGAGACTGGCGGGAGATTGCCCGATAACTTCGTCGTCACGCTGCCGAAGATCACCATCCCGGAGCAGGTCGCCGCGCTTGTCACTCTATTCGAGGGGCTTGAAAGGGCGACCGGCACGGCGCCGGGCGCGCTCAAGATGGAGATGATGATCGAGACGACGCAATCGATCATAAACTCGCGCGGAGAGTCGAATCTTCCGCTCCTTCTGGAAGCAGCGCGCGGGCGTGCCGTGGCCGCCCATTTCGGCACTTACGATTACACGGCCAGTTGCAACGTCACGGCGGCGCACCAGCACATGCTGCACCCTGCCTGCGATTTCGCGCGCCACATGATGCAGGTCGCTTTCGGCGGAACCGGCGTCTGGCTCTCGGACGGCGCGACAAACATCATGCCCGTCGCGCCGCATCGGGCCGCAGAGGGCGCGGAGGCGCTCACGCCCGCGCAGGTGGACGAGAATCGCGCGGTCGTGCATCGCGCCTGGAAGCTGCACTACGACCACATCCAGCATTCCCTGACGAACGCCTATTATCAGGGCTGGGACTTGCATCCGGCTCAGCTTCCGACACGCTACGCGGCCGTCTATGCTTTCTTCCTTGAAAGCCTCGAAGCGGCCTCTGAGCGGCTCAGCAATTTCGTGGAGAAGGCGGCGAAGGCGACTCTGGTCGGCGATGTCTTCGATGATGCCGCGACGGGCCAGGGGCTTCTCAACTACTTCCTGCGCGCGATCAACTGCGGCGCGATTACGGAAGAGGAGGCGCTGCGTTTATCGAGCCTCACGCTGGAGGAGCTGCGCTCCGGCTCGTTCGTCAGGATTCTGAAGAACAGGCAGAATTTGTAGCAGCTCTCAGGAACTTAGACGGCGCGGCAATCGTACCAACAAAAAATGTGGCCCGTTTGGACGCTCAGCCTATTGCGAATGAGGTCTTCAAATGTATTGTCCAAGATGCAGCCAGCAACAGGTCTCGGATGATGTCCGCTTCTGTTCGCGTTGTGGCTTCAAGCTCGGCGTGGTGGCAGATTTGCTCCGGACGGATGGCGCTGCGGTGAAAGGCAAAGGAGGAGGAGGAGCGGCGTCGGCCGTTCCCACCCTGATCGCGCTGACGATGCTCTTCCTTTCGCTGCTGGCGGTCGCCGCGAGCCTCACCTACCTCGGCCCCCAATCATCACAGATGAGGACTTTCGCCATTTTCATCACCGTCATCTCGTTCATCTTTTTACTCTCGACAAGTCCGTGGCGATTGTTTCGCAAGCTGTTTTCGGAGGATATACAGTATGCGAAAGCCGATCATCCGGCATCGCAGGCCGCGCCCGGCTCGATCAGGCAAGCCAGCTGGCCCGCAGAGACGGCCTTGCCACCGGCGCAGACCCTTCCGATCGCGGGCTTCAGTCCGCAGCGAGTGAACACGGCGGAGATGATTCAGCCGCCGAGCGTTACGGAGCACACGACGAAGCTGCTCGGCGATGAATAGTCGATAGCCTCATACCCTTCGGAGAAGGTGAGCCGCGCCCCAGCCCAAAAGGATCAACGCCGCGAGGATGGCCCAGTTGTACCTGTCCCCGTAGGTCGCCGATGGGAAATGGTTGCTAATCATGGTGAAGACCAGCGGCACGACCATGTAAGTGTTGTGTTTCGAGCGCAGCTTGGCCCGCGCCGCCAATGTCTCGTCCGGCTGCTTCCCTTCACTTACGGCGGCGATCATGCGGCGCTGCGCCGGTAGAATACGCATCCAGACGTTGGCCGCCATGATCGTGCCGAACATCGCGCCGACGTGAATATAGGCGGCGCGCCCGCTCATCACGCGGCTGAGACCGTAGGCGACGCCGACCACCATCAGGTAAGCGAGGGCCGCGAACACCATCTCCGAGCGGACGAGCGGCGTCAGGCACAAGAGGTCATAGACTATCCAGGCGACGACGAGCAGGCCGAGGCCGATGGCCGTTGCGGCACCAACGCTAATGTCGCGCACGTCCCTGTCCACGAGCGCGCCGCCCATGTAGTAGACGAGGGTGAGCAAGACCATGCCGCTCACCCACGTCAGCAACGCCTCGTAGCGGAACCAATGCAGTTTATGCCTGCCCGGTATCTTCTGCTTTTCAACCACGTAGAACCCGCCGCTGTGAACCATCCAGACCTGGCGCGGCCCGGCCCCCTTCGCTTCATCACCGGCCAACTGGCCGTCGAGCCACGTGAACAGGTAGGTCTGGCCGATCCAGAGGATACCGGTGAAGACGTGGAACCAGCGCGCAAACAGGTTGAGCCATTCGCTCGTGTTGGGGTCGAGTTTCATCTGTTAGCTCCCGCGATAGGTCGAGTACCCGTACGGATTGAGCAGCAGCGGAACGTGATAATGCTGGTCGCCGTCACGCACGCTGAAAAGGATGGTCACCTCCGGGTAAAAGCCCTCCATATTTTGCGATGCGAAGTAGGCTCCCGTCTGGAAGGTGAGCCGGTAGGTCGCTTCGGCGAGCGGCGTGTTTTCGGGAAGAAGCTCTTTGAGCCGCCCGTCCGCGTCCGTCACGCCGCGCCCGAGAACTTTCCATTCATCGTCGGCCGCGCGCAGCTCTAAAACCACGGCGACGCCGCTCGCGGGACGGCCCCTCGAAGTGTCCAGTACGTGTGTGGTTATGGCGCTCATTCTTCAAACAATTTCCCGAGCCGCAGGCGTGTGATGCGCTGCTGCTCGCGGGCGGCGACGCGCAGCTCCGTCTCAACGTCATTGCTCAGGCGCTCCCTGAGAAGCGCGAGCAGCTCTTCGGTCGTCCGGCCCGTCGCGCAGACGATGTAGATAAATCCGAACCGCTCTTCGTAAACTCGATTCAGGGCGGCGAGTTCCAGGAGCGAGCCCTGCGCGGCGTCGCGCGTTCCGGCCTGCTCCTGTTCAGACCACCGCGCGGCCTCGGCCGATTGGGCCAATGCAGCCTTTCGCTCTCCGATCTTCGGGTGACTGCTGAAAGCCTCAAGCCAGTCGCGCGTCTCCAACTCCGACCAGACGCGGTCTGCGGCCTCAAGCAACTCGTCCATCCCTTTGAAAGGACGAAGGGCGGCCATGCGCTCGGCCCAACGCGACGAGCCGCAGCATTTGAGAAGCTGCGCCGCGGCCTCATCGCGCCCGAGCGAGTTTAAGGATTCAAGCCCCGGCTTCAAAAACCTTCTCTCCCCTCTACGACCCCCATCGCGCGCAAACGGCTGACGCCGCCATCCGGATAGATGTTGAAGCGCAGGTGCGTCGATGGGCCCACATCCGCAAGCTCTTCCTCGAAGAAGTGGCGCGTGTGGGCCTGCAAGAGGGCGCGCGGCAGTATCTCTTTCCAGGCGAGCGTGGCCGTTATGGCGGCGGCTGCTTCATCCGATGCTTTACCGGCGGGCGCATCGACGCCTTCGAGCGAACAACTCTCCGGAAAATTCCCCTTGAAGTGGGAAGTGTCAACCTCCAGTCGCCGCAGGCGGCCGCGCGTGCCGAGGCGTATGACGACCCAATCGTGGCCGGGGCCGCGCCGCCGCTTCGTTTCCCAACCGTCGCTCATGTTTAGGGCCCGTCCCGGCATAATCAGATTATGGCGATGGCCGAAGAACATATCGCTGCAAGAGAGGACGAGCCCGCCGTGCTCGACGGCCGCCAGGTCAAGCTCTCCGCCCCTGCGCGCGAGCCTGGGCCAATCCGGCATGACCTCGCCGTAGACGCGAAGGCGGGCCACGCCTCCGTCCGGGTATATCCTGAAGCGCAGGTGCGTGAAACGTCCCGCATCCTGAACCCCGAACGGATTGAGCGCGTCGCCCTGAAGCTTTGAGACGGGAAGAATCTCCGTCCACACGGTCGAAGGGTCGGTCAATCGCTCGACAGTCCCCTGATGGCCCTCTACGGCGCAAGCTTCGAGCGAGCAATGCTCGGGATAGTTGCCCTTGAAGTGACTGGTATCAACGATCACCCCGTGAATGCGCCCGGCGAGACCGAGCCGGATAAGACACCAATCATAGCCGGGCGTGCGACGCCGCCGCGACTCCCATCCATCCATCCATTTCCCGAGGTCTGTGTACTTACCCTCTATGAAGACGGGCTGGCTCGCCCTGAGCAGGTTCTCTTTGGGCGCGAAGAACTCGTCGGAGGCATAGAGCACGGCTCCGCCCAGACGCTCCCCGGCCAGATCAACCAGTTCCTTGAAATCCATCAATCGTAATCTCCTCGCACAAGCAGCGCGCCCGCGGGCTCAGGCGCAAACCGACCGCGATCATAAATTTTTTCGCCCCTGAGATAAGTCGTCTCGACCACCCCGCGCAGCGTCAGGCCATTGTACGGCGTGAGCTTGTGGCGATGCTCGATTACGGAAGGCTCGACGCGAAAGGTCGCGTCCGTATTAAAGATCACGATGTCCGCATCATGGCCCACAATAATGGCTCCCTTGCGATGGGCGAGACGGACGAGGCGCGCCGGAGCGCGCGCCATCCACTCGATCAATCTCTCTATTGAAAAGCCGCGCTCGCGCGCCATCGTCCACATGACCGGCAGCCTTAACTGCAAGGAAGAGATGCCGCCCCACGCCTCCATAAAATCGCCCGTGTCCCTGCGCTTCATCTCGGGGGGGCACGGCGAATGATCCGAAACGACCATATCTATCAAGCCTTCGGAGAGCGCGTCCCAGAGCCGCTCATTATTCTCGCGCTCGCGTATGGGCGGGCAACATTTAAACTCGGTCGCGCCCGTGGGCACATCCCCGGCGGCGAAGCATAGATAATGAGGGCAGGTCTCAACCGTCAGGGGCATCCCCGCCGCCCTGGCCTCGCGCAAAGGGGCGAGCGCGTCCGACGATGAATGATGAACTATGTGAAGCCGCGTGCCATACTCGCGGCTCAAACGTATGATGAGCGCGACCGCCTCGTTCTCAGCCGCGCGTGGCCGCGAGCTTAAAAAAGTCTCGTAGCGGCGCGGGTCATTCCCGTCCATTCGCGCGGCACGTTCGAGCGCCTCTTCAATCGGCCCCGGCAGCTCCGCATGGACGATCAGCACCGCCCCCAGACTTTTCAGCTCCGGCAGCGCGCGGCGCAGCTCAGCCTCAGTCACGTTTGGAAACTCGTCGACGCCCGAATGCACCAGGAAGCATTTGAACCCGGCCACGCCCGCGTCGTAGAGCGGCCGCAACTCCGCAAAATTCCCAGGCACGACGCCGCCCCAGAACCCCACATCGACGTGGCATCTGCTTCGGGCCGCTTCCAGCTTCGACTCTAAGCCTTCGAGCGTCGTGGTCGGCGGAATGCTATTGAGCGGCATCTCTACGAGAGTCGTCACGCCGCCCGCCGCAGCCGCCCGCGTCGCCGTCTCAAAACCCTCCCAATGGGTGCGGCCCGGCTCGTTGATGTGTACGTGCGTGTCGACGAGCCCCGGCATCACGATCGAATCATCACGAGCCTCCACAACCACGGCGCATTCTCGCGGCACATCTTCGAGTGGGCCCACGGCCAGGATGCGCCCGTCGCGAATGCGTATGGAGGCCGGGCGGGTTCCTTCTGCGGTGACGACCCGCTGGCCGCGTATGCAAAGGTCTGTCGAACTCATAAGTTAGCAGGCAGCAGGCAGCCGCAGCAGCGTTCATCCCTACTCAGATGGAAGCCTTCAGTTGCAGCAGAAAATCTTCAAGGACGTTGGCCGCCACGCGCAGCCGATAGTTGGCCGTGGAGCGAATGTCGTCAATCGGGGCTATCTCTTTAGAGAGCGATTCCCTTGCAGCCCTGATGAGCCCCGCGTCGAGCCGCTGCCCTTTCAAGATATTCTCGGTCTGAGTGGCCCGAACGACGGTCGGGGCGACGCTCCCGAGGGCGATGCGTATCTCTTCGATTCGCCCGCCTTCGAGGTGGGCCGCGCCCGCCAGACATATCTTGGAGATCGCCTGCGCCTTGCGCGTGCCGACCTTGCGATAGTAATGATGGCGGCGCGCGCTTCCGGACTTGCGCGGCAGGCGAATGCGACCGAGCAGCTCTTCGGCGCGCATGCTCATTTGCTTATAGCCCGTATGAAACCCTTGATAAGAGACCCGGCGCGCGCCCGCCGCCGACAGCAATTCAAGCTCGGCGTCGTAGGCCAGCAGCGCCGGGGGCGAATCCGCTGCCGGGGAAGCGTTGGCGATATTTCCCCCGAGCGTGCCGCGATTCTGAATCGCGAGCCCGCCCGTCTCGCTCGCCGCCCGGCAGAGCATCGGGAACTCCCTTTGCAAAACCTCGCTGCGCCGGACATCCGTATAGGTCGTCAAAGCGCCCAGCGTGACGTGCTCCTCAGAGACCTCGACGCCGCGCAACTCGCCCATATTTCGTATGTTGAGGAAACGATTGTGCGCGAGCCGTCCGGCCTCGAACAACACCATCAAATCCGTCCCACCGGCGAAAGGCCGCCACACGCCCGGCTCCTCCGCCAGCAGCGCGAGCGCCTCGCCCAGGTCTTTCGGAGTCTTCAGCTCGTAGTCAGGAAGATAAGCACGCACCTGGAATTAGGGATGAGGGCCGCAGGGATGAGGGATGAAAGAAGGATTATTCAACTTGAATAGTCACACTTTCATCCCTCATCGCTGCCGCCCTCATCCCTTAGTTCCTCCCTTCGTTGCTCGCTTCGTTGCTCGCTTCGCTTACATAGTATATTTGCGCCCGGCGTTGACCTTCTTCAGGTAATCCATGAGCGGAGCGAAATACCTGACCATCGCTTTGGCGCTCAGGTCTTCGCCGGTCTTTTCCCTGAGCACCACGCGCCAATCGCGCGAGCTGCCCGGCCGCATGATCGCGCGCAGGAATTCGCCGACCTCGCGACTGCCGTAATAGTTGGTCGCGTGCGGGTCTTGTTTGAGAATATTGCGTGCGATGTGATCGTGAAGCTGGAAGAGCAGCACATTCGCCAGCGCGTAGTCGTAATACTGCGCCGGGTCGTCGTTGATGTGCGTCTTCGTGCAGGCGTCGCAGTATTCCTCGCCGCGCTCGGCGGGCGGCGCGATGCCCTGATACTCCCTGGCCAGCTCCCACCAGCGTCGGTTGTACTGATTCGCGGGCAGGTTCTTATCGTAAAGCTCGTACTCGAAGCGGGACATTGTCTCGGTCGCAAAGGGCATATAGGCGACGTAGTTCAGCGCCTCCTTCAGGAGCACCTGCATCTCGTCAACCTTCGCATCGCGCGAGGCCAGCCCGCGCGCCTCCAGAAACGGCTTCTGCATCGCGGCCAGCCCCATCAGCGTGCCCATCGCTTCGTGGTAGGCGCGGTTCGCCCCCTCGCGCATCAGCGGCGGCACATCCGGGTTGGTGTAAGTAAGGTAGTAATAGATGTGGCCCAGCTCGTGATGGGCCGTCTCGTACCATTCGGCGTTTGCCTCGACGCTCATCAGCGAGCGCACGTCCGATTCCAGATCCATGTGCCATGCGCTGGCGTGCGTATTCTTTTTGTAGGGCGCGTTGGCCGGAGCCGGATAGAGCGAAGATTTCTCCCAGAAGCTTTGCGGGAGTTTCGGATACCCGAGGCTCACGTAAAAATCCTCGCCCTGTTTGACGACCCACTCGGCCGACTTGTCTTTGAGCGCGGCGTCCACATCCAGGCCGGAAACTGAAACCATCGCGCTCCAATCCTGGGCCCAACGGTTGGGAAGCCAGTCGGCCGGAATCAGTTCGGGCACGGGCGCGTTATAGCGCTTCGCCAGCTCGTAGCGCGCGTAGGTGTGCAGCTCTCTGTAGAGCGGGCGCAACTCCCTGTTGATGTCGTCCATCAGCTTCATCATCTCTTCGGTCGTCATCCCGTAGTCCGAGACCTGATAACTGAAGTATGATTTGTAGCCGAGCGGCTGGACGACGGCGTTGCGTAGTCTTTGCAGGTTGACGAGTCCGGGCTTCAAGACCTTCCCGACCTCTTTGGACGCGAGCCAGGCTTTGCGGCGCTCGTCCGGATTGTTGGAGGTACGCAGGATTTCGTCGATCTGGTTCGGCGTCACGGGTTTTCCGTCGATCTTGAACTCGAACCCGTAGAGTTTTTCCGTCTGCGCGGTCTCGGCGGCGATCCGTTCTTTGACCAGCCCTTTGGCCGTCTCGGGGCTTTCGGCCGCCGCGTAGAGAATATTCTGTAGCTGCTTGACCTGAAGCGGCGTCAATCGCTCCTTCTGCTTTAAGAATCGCGTCGCCGCCTCTATGTTCGTCTTGCTTCCGGTGAAGGCCGTCAGGTTTCCCAGAGCCTCGTTGGTCGCTTTGGCGTTGGTCTGGTCGCCCTCTACGATCCTGGTATTGGAGGCCCATTCGGCCTGCTGATACGTGTAGCGCAGCTTCAGGTATTGGGCCGTGTATTCGTCAATGAACTTCTGAGCCTCTGCGCGGGCGCCCGTCTCTTTCGGCGACTGCTGCTGCTGCTGGCCGCTCGTCGGCACAGTCAAGCATAGAACCAACAGCACCAGCATGAGGCTCGTCGCCCGCTTCAAATGAGATGATCGCTTCTTCATAATCATGCCTCCCTTTTCTCGCTGGTCGGGAATAAATCCCGGCCTTGATAATTACGCTCCCGGCCTCAAGCCTCGACGCCGCCGCCCCTGCTGCTACTACTGCTCTGGCAAGCCCTGACGACGGCCTCAAAAATCTTCACGTACCCGGTGCAGCGGCAGAGGTTACCGGCGAGCCCTTCGCGTATCTCCTTCTCGTTAGGGTTCGGCGTTCGCTTGAGCAGATTGACGGCGGCGATCACCATGCCGGGCGTGCAGATTCCACACTGCGCGCCGCCGCACGCGATGAAGGCTTCCTGAACGGCGTGCAATTGTTCATCCACGGCGACACCCTCTATGGTTTGAACACGCGCCCCTTCGACCTGTAAGACAGGAACCAGGCAACTGTTGACCAGCTCGCCGTCTATGAGAACCGAGCACGCGCCGCACTCGCCCTCGCCGCATCCCTCCTTCGTCCCCGTCAGGCGCAGCTCCTCGCGCAGCACGTCCAGCAGCCGCGCCATCGGATAGACCACGAGCGTTTGCTCTCTGTCATTGATGGTGCAGGTCACGCTGATCTTCGCGTCCCGGTCTGAAGCTTCCGTAGACACTTCGCCCGTCACCTCCCCAGTCGCATCCTCAGTCACCTGCGGCTCTCAATCGCTTCGATCATAGCCTCGGGCATCAGCGGAACCTGATTAAAGCTGATGCCGGTCGCGTGCTCTATCGCGTTCAGGATGGCGGGGGCGGCCCCGTCCATCGGCAGCTCTCCGATGCCCTTCGCTCCGGCTGGCCCATAGGCGTAGGGAACCTCCTCGAAGAAGACGCGGATCGGCGGTACGTCCATCGAGGTCGGGATGATGTAGTTGGTCATCTGGTTATTCTGCATCCGCCCCTCGCGCCAGACCACCTGCTCGTAAAGCGTGTAGCCAATGGCCTGGGCCACTCCGCCCTCGATCTGACCGGCGGCGAGCACCGGGTGAATGACCTTTCCGACCTCCTGCACGGCCACAAAGTCGTCCACGCGCGCCTCGTATGTCAGCATGTCAACGCTCACTTCGGCGACGTAGACGGCCCAGGCGAAAGCGCCGTAGGCGTCGCCCCTGTATCTTTCGTCGTCCCAGTTGATGCCGGGCGGCTGCTCGTACTGGCTCGATGATCTGAGCGCCCCGTATTTCTCTATGTAGAGCTGGCAGGCGCGCCGGAACCCGGCCGAATCGTAAGCGTCCGCGAGCAGACCCGCGCCCGTGAGCGCCCGCTTCAATCCGAGCACGGCCGTTTCCACCAGTCGGCCGACGATCATGCAGGTACGCGAGGCGACGGTCGGGCCGCTGTTGGGCACATGGCCCGTATCGGGACGGGCCACCTCGATCAGCTCGTAATCCAGCCCGAGCGCCTCGGCGGCGATCTGCGCGAAGATGGTGTTCGTGCCCTGGCCTATCTCGGTGCTGGCCGCAAGGATTCGCACACGGCCGTCGGGCGTGGCCTCAGCGCCGACGACCGATTGAAGATACTTCTCGCCGGAACCGGTAAAACCCGCGCCGTGCATGAAAGAGGCGAAGCCGATGCCCTTCTTCACCGTTGCCGAAGCATTCCCGGCATTGAAGCGCTCGCGCTTGGATGCATAATCGGTCAACTCCAAGGCGCGCGAAAGGAGTTGGCCCATGTCTACCTTTTCGCGTATGACCTGATCGGTGGCGGTCGTCTCGCCCTCGCGTATAAAGTTGCGGCGGCGAAACTCTTCGGGACTGAGGCCGAGCGTCAGCGCCACCTTATCCATGTGGCGCTCCAGCGCGAAGATGCTCTGCGGCGCGCCGAAGCCGCGAAACGCTCCGTTGGGCGGATGGTTAGTCGCCACGGCGCGACTTCGGATACGCACGTGCGGGCAAAAGTAGGGCCCGGCGGCGTGAATCGTCCCGCGCGAGAGCACCACCGCAGAGAGCGTCGCGTAGGCTCCGCCATCAACGACGAAATCTATCTCCATCCCCAACAGCTTTCCGTCCTTTGAGACGGCCGTGCGATGGCGCGTGCGCGAAGGATGCCGCTTGGTGGTGGCGGCCATGTCTTCGGCGCGGTCGTAAACGATCTTGACGGGGCGGCCCGACTTCCATGCGAGCAGCGCGGCGTGGCCCGCGATCATGGACGGATACTCCTCCTTGCCACCGAAGCCGCCGCCCGTCTCCGTCTGTATCACGCGAATCTTCTCTTCCGGCAGATTGAAGAGCTTAATCAAAGCCTTATGAACGTAGTAGGGACATTGCATGGAGCCCCAGACCGTGACGCCTTCCGCCGCGTTGGCGATACTGATGACGCCGTTGTTCTCTATGTAGAGCTGCTCCTGCGCGCCCGTGCGATACTCGCCCTCGACGATAAGGTCGGCCTGGGCCCAAACCTCGTCCACGTTGCCCTTATCGACGAGGAAAGTTTTGAAGACGTTATCCTCTCCCCAGATGATCTCCTTCTTACCGAGTGAATCCTCTATGGAGAAGACGGGGTTGAACTCTTCGACTTCGAGGCGCACAGAGGCGCGCGCGCTCTCAAGCAAGTGCTTATCGGCGTGCGCGAGCAGAAGGACGGGTTCCTCCGGGTGATTGATGAACTCGTCGGCCAGGTACGGCTGATCGTTCAGGATCAGCGCGACGTAGTTATCGCCCGGAATGTCTTTGGCCGTGACGATGACAAATTCATCCCAGGGAATGCCCTTTTCAAACGTGATCTGTTTAATACGCCCGCGCGCGGCCGCGCTCCGCACGGTCGCACCGTAGAGCATTTCCGGGAAAGTCAGGTCGTCTACGTAGCGCGACCGGCCCGTCACCTTTTCGCGCCCCTCCTTACGCGGAACAGGACGCCCGATAAATTGGTTTGACATCTTCCTAAGCTCTTTCGGGCCGACCGCAGGAGCGAGAACTGGTGCGCGCCGGGGCGGCACACGCGCCAGCGTTGGCGAACACACTCGCTCTCAGCCTGCCGGTGTTTTCGGTGTTCTTTGTCCCCTACTTTACAACGTCCCGGCGCATTTATGAAAATTTTCCGTGCTCAAGTACCAGCAGCCCCACGGCTATGAGGGCCAGCGCGTACATCACCGGATGAATCTCTCTGCGCCGACCGGCCATTAGATAAAGCGCGACGTGCGAGATAAAGCCCCAGAGTATCCCCTGCGTGATCGAGAAAGTCAGCGGAATAAGGATGATGGTCAGGAACGCGGGCAGCGCCTCCTCGATGCGGTCGAACTCTATCGCAGCGACGCTACGGAACATCGAAGCGCCGACCAGTATCAAGACCCCTGCGGTCGCGTAGGGCGGAACCATCCCCGCCAGCGGGGCCAGGAAAAAGCAGGGCAGAAAACAGAGCGCCGTAAAGACCGAGGTCAGCCCCGTGCGCCCGCCCGCCTGAATGCCCGCGACGCTCTCTATGTAGGCAGTGCCCGAAGATGTTCCGGCCAGCCCCGCGCCGAGCGTCGCCACCGAATCGACGATCAATCCCTCTCTCAAATTTACGGGTTGCCCATCCTCGTCCAGCATGCCGGAAGCGTGCGCCACACCTATGAAGGTGGAGATCGAGTCGAAGAGGTCTGTGAAAAGAATAGAGATGATGGCGGGCAGGAGGGCGAGTCTCAAAGCGCCCGGAATATCCAGCTTGAAAAATACGCTCTTGAAATCCGGGCGGCTGAAAAAACTGTCGGGCGCTTGAACCAGCCCCGTCCCCCAGGCCACAAGCGTCACTAAAAATATTCCGGAGAGGAATGCGAAAGGGCTTTTCCGATTAAGCAGCCACACGGTCACGCACGCGCCCAGCAAGGTTAGCAAAGCCCTCTGATCCAGAGACCCGAGCTTCACGAAGGTGACCGGATCGGCGGCGATGAAGCCCGCGTTCTTCAGTCCGATGAAGGTGAGGAAAATGCCTATGCCCGCGGCGGTCGCCATCCTCAAGCCCTTCGGAATCGCCCGCGCGATTATCACGCGTACGGGCGTCACCGAGATCAACAGGAAAAGCACTCCCGCCCAGAAGATTATCCCGAGCGCCACCTGCCACGGCACGCCCCTCCCCATGATGATCGTGTAGGCGAAGAAAGCATTGATGCCCATTCCGGGTGCGACCGCGAAAGGCAGCCTCGCATACAGGCCCATCAACAGCGTCATCGAGAAACAGATCAGCACGGTCGCCGTCAGCACTCCGCTGAAACTCATCCCGGTCCCTTCGGTCGAGAGGATCGCCGGGTTGACGACGACTATGTACGCCATCGTAAAGAAGGTGGTGACGCCCGCAATCGCTTCCGTGCGAATGCTCGTCCTGCGGCTCTTGGGTGAATCCATACGCGGCGGCGTTTTATGCGGAATACCTTCTGAGGTGCGAGAGAGCGCGCGTCCCGCATCGCTTTCGTGCGAATCGCTCTACCTTCGGAAGGGCGCGGGCATTATAGCCTAACGGCGAATGGCCCGTCGCATATATTGGCGGCCACAGCCGCACCGCCCGAACCAAAACCCTGACCGTCACAGGGCGCTTTGACGCGGGATGAACTGTTCGCGCTCTCTCGCCCCGGCCCATGTGGCTTGCTCCGCGCGGCTGTGAAGCTTTAAAAAGTGTCACACAGGCTCAAGGCGTCTTAAGCCCTGAGACTCTATATTTATAAGGATTGTCCTATTCGTATCAATTCGGAGCAACAGAAGATGACCTTCCTGACTCGCCGCAACCTGCTGCTTCACGTCGTCGTCGTCTGTATTTGTCTGACGGCGACCATTTCGACGGTCGATGCCGCGCCCGTTTCCCAGGCTGAGGCGCGTCCCACTCCGACTGACATGTTGCGTTCCGCGCGAACCATCTTTATTCGTACGAACACAATTTACTTCAAGCCCGCCACGCTCGAAAACGCGTTGCTCAAGCGCTCCGAATTTCAGGACTGGGGCATGGCGATCACGCGCATAGAATGGGACGCCGACCTGATTATCGAGGTTGACCGTAAAATATTCACGACCCGTTTCGTCTATAGCGTGATCGATAGACGAACCACTACGGTAGTGGCGAGCGGAAAGATAAGCTCGCTCGGGGGTACGGTCGAAGGGAAAATATCCGACAGCTTCATCAAACGAATGAGGCAGGTTCGCGCCTCGCCGCCCGCGCGCACTTCCGCGCCCCAGCCGTAGGCAGCTCAGGCCATCCCCTTTTTCCTGTGTGATTCACCGCCGGGCGCGCGCTCTCTCTCTTATACGGCCTCGTTGGATAAGGTCGATCTGCGTTTCGGCGGCTTGTACTCGGACTTGCGTTTGAGCCCGAGCGCCTGTACCTCGTCCGAGTCCTTACCGAACTGCGCGATGACCTGTTCCTTGACGCCGAGCATCAGGTTATGAAACTCCCACTCTTTGGAGACCGTGTTATCGCGCGCCGCTGCCGCCGCACGCGCCGCCTGCCCTTCCAAATCTCGCAGCTCCTCCAACTCGGCGTGCACGGCCACGATGCTGCTGAGCGAATAAGCGGGATTGATAGGAGTATAGCTTGCGAATGCTCGCAAGGCCGCGAAACCCTTCTCGTCGGCTTCGAGCTTAATAGGAGACAAACGCCTGCTCTGGTTTCTAGCCATGTGAGAAATCTCCTTTTGTGAGAAAAGGGATGGGTAGTGAGAACGGGGCGCATTCTATGCGATGGGCCATGACACGCGCAAGCTTTATCTCAAATAGAGAAAGCGGCGAGCCGGAGAGGTCTCGCCGCCTCATGGGAGCAACTGACGATTACGGCAAATAGCGCCGGGCCGTAGAAAGAGAGCCAGCCATATCCGAAGGGCCCCTCGCAATCATGCTCCTGAGAAAAAGCATTTGCTACTTTGGCGCGGGACAGTTCTTGGCTGCCCTGTATCCGGCCTGTTCGGCCTCTTCCACGGTGTTGAATTTGACCTGATTCTTCTCCGACACGTTCTTATAACCAGGGCAGTCCGGACGATGGTAAATCTTGCTGTTCTTGTTACCGATGATCGGGGCTGCGGCGGCGGCGGGCGTCGCATCAGTGGGCGGCGTTGACTGTGCGCTTGCGGATGCCGCGACCGGCGCTGCCACAGGCGTCGGTGCGGGAGCAGCCGCAGCAGCCGCAGCGCTACTGGTCGCGGGCGTCGCGGCGCTTGCCTGTGTCGCATTCGTCGCGGTCGTCGAGTAAGCCGGTTTCGCCGTCGCGTTCTGGATAATCTCTGCCGGACAGTTTCCGGCGCGTTTATACCCGGCGGCCTCTGCCTCTTCGACGCTCTTGAAGAAGACGCGATTTCGCTCGGCCATGTCGCGATAGCCCGGACAATCCGGACGATGATATTTCTTGTTGCTCTTGTTGCCGATGACAGTGCCTTCGGGCGGCGCGGGGCCCCAGCGCTCGGTTTTGGACTCGGCGCGCCACTCGCCCGGCGGTGTCGGATTGGGGTCTTGCCACAGGCCGCGTTTTGCCGCCCTGGCTTCCCGTTCTGCGGCGGCATAGGTGACGCGGTCTTCCGGCGGCTGCTCGGTCTCGTATTTCCTGTAATGCCAGGCCAACCCCGCCTTGACCTGTTCGATGTTGATGTCGCGCCCGTCCAGCAGAACTTTGCCGACCGTGCGCCCGTACTTGTCCTGCTTAGACCAGATGACAGTGACCTGCCTGCCAAAGATCATACCGGCCAGATTCTCTTTTGAAGCCTGACCGAATTCCTGTTTCGATTCGGGCGCATCAATCCCCTGAAAACGTATCTTAATCTGCCTGTTCTCCTTATCCAGAACCGTGATCGTGTCGCCGTCTGAGACTTTGACCACCTTCCCCTCGATGACGGTCTGAGTATTATTAGCCTGCGCTGGCAGAGCGCCCCTGGTGGTGGTGGTCGCCGCCATCGCCGTCTGCGCACCGCCGGTCGAAGAAGATTGCCGCGCCGCGATGGGCCAGGCACAGACCAGCACAAGAATGAGAAGCAGAGCCGCCTTACTGACTGATTTCACGGTCGTTTTCCTCCCTCACCAACATTTACCTTCCGGAATTGGGGCTACATACCACGAATCGCACCAAAAACTAAAGGAAGCACGGAATCTTTCATTGGAAACCGCTCGGTTTCTTTTGAAAACAGCTATGTTTCCAAATGAAGCGCGTGTGTTTCCGTTATAGGAACACAATTTTCCAAATGAGACAAAGTTATTTTCTAAGGAAGCAGGGATGTATCAAAAAGAAGTGATGATGATAGGTGGGTGAGACCGGGCCGGGCTATGTCATTGAGGGGCTTCGCTATGTCGCCGAAAGACTTCGAGGATGGAAGCGTTCGATGTAGCGGCGGTAGGCGGCGACTTCGTCTTCGGCCCTGGCGATAGACCAGCCCAGGTATTTTCGAGCGATGCGGGCGGCCCCTTCAACCGCGTCCAGGCCGACCGCCCCGTTCAATCCCAGCATCGTGCGCCGCAGCAGACAATCGGCAAGGGTGCGGGCCAGCTCGTGGCGAAAGGACATCAGGATTTCAGCGCCGATGGCTCCCGTGAGCGGGCTCAGGACTTCCAATAGGTCTGGGCCTTCTGCGGCGAGTCTGAGCAGGTCTGGAGCGCGCGTTCCGTAAACGCGAAGAAGTCTTTCGGCGACCGAAAGGTTAAGACCGCTGTCGGACTTGAAGCGCTGGCCGAAGGCCGCGAAGTCGTCCGTTTGCGCGCCCGGAAGCCTTAGCTTTGCCGTCTCGCACGGCGGAGTCTCGCGTCCGAGCTTTTTGAAGACCAGGTCTACGGCTTCCTCCGAGAGATTCCGGTAGGTCGTCAGTTTTCCGCCGACGATGGAGAGAAAGCCTTCGAGCCTGTCCGCGTGATCGTGCACGAAGTGGCGTCGCGTGATGCTTCCCCCGACGCTCCGCTCGTCGTAGGCCAGAGGACGAACGCCGCTGTAGGTGTAGAGGACAGAGCGGCGCGTGAGACGGGCGGACGGGATGACCCGATTGGTCTCGCGGAGCAGGTACGCTATCTCGCGCTCGTCGGCGGCGACCGCGTCCGGATCGTCGTCATACCGAGAGTCGGTCGTCCCGATCAGGTACATGCCGTTCCAGCGGATGATGAAGAAGGGCCGCCCGTCCTCGTGCGCCTCGACGTAGAGCGCATCCCGTGGAGCGCCCGGAAAATCATCGACGACAATATGGCTGCCCTTCGTGCCGCCTAGCAAACGAGAAGGGGGGTGTTCGAGCGTGCCTAAAAGGAGGTCAACCCAGGGGCCGGAGACGTTGAGGGTAAGGAGAGAGAGCGCCCGCTGCCTTGATCCGCCTCCTAAAAGGTCTGTGAACTCGACGCCGCGCACGGCCCCGTCTTCAATGATGAAGCGGGAGACGCGAGCGTAAGTGTGAACCCGTGCGCCGTGCTCGCGTGCCGAGAGAACATTCTCCAGGACAAGCCGCTCGGCATACTCAACCTGCGCGTCGTAGTAGAGGGCCGCGCCGCGCAAGCCTTCGGCTCGCAGGCCGGGCACGCGCCGCAGCGTCTCCTCGCGCGAGAGCATCCGGTGACGATCCAGGCTCTTATCGAGCGAGAGCAGGTCGTAGGCGATCATCCCGGCGCGTATCATCAGGGGGCCGCGACGCTGGCCCTCGTAAACAGGAATAATCATGGGCAATGGCCTGACCAGGTGGGGCGCGATATGAAAGAGGCGCTCGCGCTCGCGCAGGGATTCACGCACCAGCGAGACCTCGCCATGCTCAAGGTATCGCAGGCCGCCGTGAATAAGCCGCGTCGACCAACTGGTTGTGCCCGAGGCGATGTCGCCCTTATCAAGCAGGAGCACCCGCAGACCCCGCATGGCGGCATCGCGGGCGACGCCAGCGCCGTTGATGCCCGCCCCGACCACGATCAGGTCGAGCGAGGCTTCTTCGATGTCGGTTGCGGCGCTCCGTACCATTCGATCAGTTTTCGCTCTCCTCGCGTTCCCAACCCTTTGCGCGTTCAACTGCCCTGAGCCATCTGGCGTGCAGGCGTGCGCTCTCCTCACGGCTCATCAACGGCTCGTAGCGCCCGCCCAGCTTCCAACGGCTTTCAAGCTCCTGCCGGTCGGCCCAGAAACCGACGGCGAGGCCCGCAAGGTAGGCCGCGCCGAGCGCGGTCGTCTCCGTGATGGACGGCACTTCGACGGGAACGCCCAGTATGTCGGATTGAAACTGCATCAGGAAGCTGTTGACGACAGCGCCGCCGTCGGCGCGCACCTCTTTGAGGCTGATGCCGGAATCGCGCTCCATCGCGCGCGCGACATCGCGCGTCTGGTAGCACATACTCTCGAGCGCCGCGCGCGCCAGGTGCGCGCGAGTAGTGCCGCGCGTGATGCCGGAGATTTGTCCGCGCGCGTAAGCGTCCCAGTGCGGCGCGCCTAAACCGGCCAGCGCTGGAACGAAATAGACTCCGTCGTTGGAGTCGAGCGATCTGGCAAGGGCTTCGGTCTCCGCCGCCTCGCGGATGATGCCCAGCCCGTCGCGCAACCACTGGACGGCCGCCCCCGTGATGAAGATTGCGCCTTCCAGCGCATACTCGACCGGCTCATCCCCGATGCCCCAGGCAATCGTGGTCAGGAGTCCTTCACGGCTTGGAACCGCCTCGCGGCCCGTGTTCATGAGCAGGAACGAGCCCGTCCCGTAGGTGTTTTTGGCGTGGCCTTTCGTATAGCAAGCCTGACCGAAGAGCGCCGCCTGCTGATCGCCAGCGATGCCCGCGACGGGCACGCTCGCGCCGAAGAAGATGGCGGGGTCTGTCTGGCCGTAGACGTGCGAGGAGGGCAAGACCTGCGGGAGCAGAGCGCGCGGAACCTTGAGCGCAGCCAGCAATTCTTCATCCCAGCAGAGGTCGTAGATGTTATAGAGGAGCGTCCGAGAGGCGTTGGAATAATCTGTGACGTGGGCGCGCCCGCCCGTCAGCTTCCAGACGAGCCACGAGTCGATTGTCCCGAAGGCGAGTTCTCCGGCGGCCGCTCTTTCCCTCGACCCTTCTATATTATCGAGCAGCCACTTGACCTTGGTTCCCGAGAAATAGGCATCAAGGACGAGCCCCGTGCGGCGGCGAAAGCTCTCTTCGAGCCCACGATTCTTCAGTTCGTCACAAAGGGGGGCGGTGCGCCGATCCTGCCACACGATGGCGGGGGCGAGCGGCGCGCCCGTCGCGCGATCCCACACGAGCGTCGTTTCGCGCTGGTTGGTTATGCCGATGGCCCGCACCTCACCGGCCTGAACCGAAGCCTCTGCCAAAGCCTTTGCGACTAGATTGAGGACGGCCGTCCAAATCTCTTCCGCGTCGTGCTCGACCCAGCCGGGCTTCGGGTAATACTGCGTAAACTCGGAATAACTCGCGCCCCTGATCGCCCCGTCATGATCGAATAGCAGAACTTTCGTACCCGTAGTTCCCTGGTCAATCGCCAGTACGTAGCCTTCGCTCATCTGTCTTCCTCCGTATGCGCGCGCGCCGAGTGGGAAAAGAAATAGATTTCAGGGATTCTACTATCGGCCTGTGGCCCACCTGCAAGGTTGTCAATATGATGGTATAGACTGTAACATTTTCCAACCTTGAGCTACGCCGTCACCCATCCGACAGACGAATCGCTTTCCGTGCTCGATCACGACCTCGCGCCTTTCCTTCCGGAGATGGTGCGTTTTTCGTCAACCAGGGCATTGGAAGCCTCCCCGCTCTATGCGAAGCTCGGGCCCGAGATCGAAAGGGTTCTGGGCAGTGTCGCGCAGGAGGATTTCTCTTCGGAAGATTCCGCATATGCGGCGTCGCCGCGCAAGTACGGGGACGGGGCGGGCTTTGTGCGCGCCACGGCCTGGAATATAGAGCGCGGCATTCGCCTGCCCAGCATCATCAGCGTCCTCGGCCGCCATCCGCTTATAGGCCATAGCGATGTGCTGTTGCTCACGGAGCTGGATTACGGAATGGCGCGCTCCGGCAATCTATTCGTGGCCCGCGAGATAGCAGCCGCGCTCGGGCTCAATTACGTCTTCGCACCGTGTTACCTGGCGCTGACGAAGGGCAGCGGGGTCGAAGCTTATATAGAGGGCGAGAATACGCTCGCGCTGCACGGCAATGCGGTGCTTTCGCGCTTTCCCCTTCGGCGCGCGCATTCGGTCGCGCTTCCGAACGGCAAGGACAAGATGCGCGGCAAGGAGAAGCGCCTCGGTTGCCAGCGCGCCGTCGTGGCAGACCTTGAGCACCCGCTCGGCACAGTGCGCGTCGTCAGCCTGCATCTGGACGCTCACTCCACACAGCGACATCGTCATCATCAAATGAGACTCGTGCTGGATCACCTGGACGGCCTTGAGCCTCGCCTTCCGGTACTGATCGGCGGCGACTGGAATACTTCAACCTATAATTCGAGGCGCGCCGTCTATTCCATCATCGGCTTCTGGCGTCGCGTCATGATGGGGCCGGGCTACTTCATCCGTAATCATTACCCGCATCCGGATCGCTGGTTCGAGCGTCACCTCTTTAGAGAGTTGACGAAGCGGGGTTGGAATTACGAGGAGCTGAACGAGCCGGGCGGCTGCACGCTCCACTACGACGTGAAGGACATCGCTGTCAACAAGAACATGGCCGATTGGGTTCCGCAATGGTGTTTCTGGTTTTTAAGCCGCGCTCTTGAGAGTCATCAGGGCCGCGCCTCTTTGAAGCTCGATTGGTTCACGGGTAAGGATGTGAGGGTCGCACCCAATCATGAGCCGAAGGTCGTCTGCGGACTGGAAGATGAGAAGGGACGGCTCTCCGATCACGACGCGATAGTTGTGGACTTCGTGCCCGTTTAAATCGTGCCCGTCCAAAAACACGAGCGGCGGGGGGGGG
>DASZEN010000051.1:0-6159 GCA_035940775.1 Pyrinomonadaceae bacterium
CGCCGGGCTATCGGACGGTCTTTGTGTTGCACGATGTCGAGGGGCACGAGCACGAGGAGATCGCTCGGATGCTGGGGTGTTCGGTGGGGACAAGTAAATCGCAGTTGCACAAGGCCAGAATGAAATTAAGAGGGCTGCTCAGGCAACAGAATGTGCCTGAATAGCTTCCAACAACGTCCGCCCGGTTTAACGTAGGACAACCCCCCCGGACTACGCGCGGCGGCAAAAGGTGGTACGACCGAAAAAGATTTTCGCCGGGTTCTCTTCTTCACCGGCCATATTCCGAGATGCAGTCTCCCCAGGATTGCTCGAAAGACCATTTGAAAGGATCGCGCGCCGACGCTCTCCCAACAGAGATTGTTAAATTACCCGCCGCGCGATTAGTTAGAGGTTACAGATAAAATGAACTGCGAGAAGTGTCAGGACTTACTCAGCGACTTTCTCGACGGTGCGCTCAGCACGGATGACAGCCATGTGCTCAGCTCGCATCTGGAAGAATGTCTCTCCTGCATCGGAGCGCGCGACGATCTGGACTCGATTGTGAGCTTCTGTCGCGAGCATCGAGAGGAGTATGTCTCGCCGCCGAATGAAAGGGCCCTGTGGCTGCGCATACGCAACATCATCGAGAGCGATCCCGCGACGGCGGCCGTTGCAGCCACGCACCAGCACGCCGACGCAAGGCGTGAGAGTTGGTGGGCGCGTTTAATGAACCGTAGCTGGGAACTCTCTTTGCCACAGTTGACGGCAGCGATCACGGCAATCGCCATCGCCGTCTCACTGGCGACCGCCTTCAGCCTTCAACGCATGCAGGACTTCGGACGGCAGCAGGCTTCGGCCAGCCATAACGAGTCCGCCAGGAGTTCTTCCGGCAAGACGGATGCTCCGACCACCATGCTCGCCGTAGACGACCGTGTGCGGCATCAGCAGATGGAGATAGATTACTGGAACAAGCGCATACAGCAGCAGATGGTGCGTTGGAGTCCGCAGACGCGCCAGTCTTTCGAGCGTAACCTGAACGTCATCAATCAAGCACTCGCCGATTCTCGCAATCAACTCATCGTCAACCCGCATGACGAAGTCTCGGAAGAGATGCTCAACTCTGCGCTCAATGAAAAGATGCAGCTTCTCAAAGAGTTCTCTGATCTATGAGAGGTTGGATTGATCGACCGTGCCTCGCGCACGCGCGCCGCCCCATCTTTAATTAGCGCGCGCGTGCCGGGCGTGACCATAAAAGCTATCTCCCGCGATGAAAGAGGATAGAGTTTAAAGTAGTGAGCAGCTCAGAGATGAACACCGCCCAGCCCGACGTGCGATATGGAAGGGGAAGCCAGCGCGCTCTTCTCTTACTCGCAGCCGCCGTCTCTCTCTCATTATCCTTAGCCGCAGGTGTCTCGGCACAGAAGAATTTTTCCCGTAAGTATCCGGCCCGCCAGAACGTGCGCCTTGAGCTGGTCAATCGCTTTGGTAAGATCGAAGTCATAGCCTGGGATCGCAACGAGATCAAAGTGACTGCCAATATGGACTCGCCCGCCGCCCGCTTCAACCCGGAGCAGAGCGAGGATGCGCTCGTCATCAATGTCGTCAACGACAATCGCGGGCGCGGCGAGATCGGCGACGTTAACTTTCAGATTTGGGTTCCCTCCAACTCGACCGTCGAGATCGTCACACGGCGGGGCAACATCATCGTGCGCGACGTGAGCGGCAATCATGTGCGTGTGCGCTCCTTTGAAGGCGACATAGAATTGACGGGTATTCGCGCCGCCGCCGTGATGGCCGAAAACACCACCGGCAACATCACCTTCGACGGCGAGATCGCCTCCGGCGGCGAGTACGTATTCTCTTCCATGCAGGGCGACATCAACATCAGTATCCCAGCCAATTCGGCGTTTCGATTGGTTGCCACCGCGCCCATGACGCGCAACATAGCGCTCGGGCCCTTCCCCAGCGGCGGCCTCAGCTTCATCGGTGAAGGACGCAAGGTTGTCGGCAACGTCGGCGATGGAGGAGCATCGCTCACCGTCACGAACCAGCGCGGCAGTATCAAATTCTTCCGCCGCTAAACCGAGCTTATGACCTTTACGCATTAATCGGGACGCCAGCTCTGATCGGATCGATCAGAGCTGGCGTCCCCGTCAGCTTCAGGCCCTTGAGAATACCCTTGACCAGAAAAAATCGGATCACGCGCGGCGCACTCTTAGCGTCTCTCTTGCAATCGTGCGCCATCATCGCGCTGCTGGCCACGAGCGTTGACGCGCAGCAGAAGAATAAGAAGGATGCGGTCAACGCTTCTCCTGCCGCCGCGGCCAAGCTCACGCGGACGACTACCAAACACGAATCACGCCGCTTCGGTTACGGCAGCGCGCTCACCCTCCTCGGCGCACCCGCCGGGTCTATCACTATCGAATCCTGGACGCGCAGCGAAGTCGACATCACGGCCGACATAGAGCTGCGCGCCGACTCGGAAGAAGACCTCACGCTCCTCTCTACGGTCAACGGTTTCGTGCTCGACGACGATGTAAATCGCGTCCGTATTCTGACGACCGGGACGCACGACAAAGCCTTCATGAAGCGCACGGCCAAGGGTTTCCCCAAGAGACTTCTGGGACTGCCCTGGAAGATAGATTACCGCATCCGCGTGCCCGCCGTGACCGACATCGAGATCGATGCGGGTCGTGGGCCCATCACGCTCAAGGGCGTCGAAGGAGCGATCACCCTCACCGCGCTCGAAAGCAACGTGACGCTCAATCTGACGGGCGGGCTGGTGAGGGCCACGGTCGGGGGCGGCACTATCAATATCGGCCTGTCGGCGCGCAGTTGGCGCGGCGCGGGCGCTGATATTCAACTCGCGGCGGGCGAGCTGACCGTCGATCTCCCCTCGGGCTACAGCGGCGACATCAACGCAGACATCCTACGCACGGGTCGCATCGAGAATGAATATGCGGGCCTTGAGCCGCGCGAGGAGCGCACCCCGTTTACGCCGCGCTCTATCAAAGGCCGCGCCGGAGCCGGTGGGCCCACGCTCTCCTTCACGGTCGGCGACGGTACGCTCCGCATAAAAAAAGCGACAGCCAATGAATAACGGTTGAGCGCGCCGCCTCAGCCTCACTCGTCGCTTGTCACTCGCCCCAGGTTCTTTATATGCTGTGCGGGCTCTTTCATATCAACGACGGACTTTTGACCCCATGACTGTTAAATCAGACCGCTGGATTCGCCGCATGGCTGAGGAATCGCAACTCATTCAACCCTTCAACGCGCAACTGGTGCGCGAGGTTGAGGGCCGCCGCATCATCTCCGCCGGGGCCTCCAGCTATGGCTATGACATGCGACTGGCGGACGACGGCTTTCGCGTCTTCTCGCCCATCCACGGTCGCGAGATCGATCCCAAACACTTCGACGAAGAAAACCTGGTCGAGCCACCCCTGCGCACGGCAGACGACGGTTCAAGCTATTACCTGATGCCGCCGCACTCCTACGCGCTCGGCGTGACGGTGGAAACCTTTCGCATGCCGCGCAATGTTACGGGGATCGCGATGGGGAAATCGACCTACGCGCGGGCGGGCATGCTCGTCAACACCACACCTCTCGAAGCCGGATGGACGGGCCGCCTTGTCGTCGAACTCGCCAACCTCGCAGACCTCCCCCTGCGCGTCTACATCAACGAGGGCATCGGCCAGGTCGTCTTCCTCGAATCAGACGAAGACTGTAGCGTCTCCTACGAAGATCGCGGCGGAAAATACCAGGGCCAAACAGGACTCACCTATTCGCGTTTATGAGCTGGTTGTCGGGTGTGACTGGAACCATCCATTGGCCGCAACGGACAGCTTATGGTTCCAATAGCGTGCGGCCAACTCATGCTTCCAATTTAGTTGGTGAGGAGACTCACATCCAGGAGGCGAATCTTTTACTTTTAATCAGTCACAGTTCTGCGCTTTGTGCCATCTCATCAAATCCATCGAAAATAATCAACAATTTCCCCATACGGTTAAGTTGCTGGTACGCACCATCATACCCAGGCAGGGACCTTGAGTGGCAGCCGGTGAAAAGTAAGGCAGCCCCCCGCATTAAATGACTGGTTGAAAAGTGTAGTGCCAGGCCGAACGGGAAGCCAGTAACCGGCCAGAGGTTACACCGCCAATCGGTGAAGGAAGGATATTATGTGGCATCAATATGATTTATGTACGCCTTAGTTAACTCTGCCGGAAAGCTAAGCCCATTAATCGGTTTCCAAATAAGAGTCTGAGAATTGGCATTATGTCTGAAAGTAGAATTGCTATTCGTGGAGGAATCTGAAGAGTTGGCGCTTTGCAGAGTATATCCTGCCGTCAGTATCCCAGAAACATCTGCCGGGGCCGAATATAAATTGTTGTTGGCTTTCAAGCCTTTGCTCATCGGTCACGCGTTTTGAGATGACGTAGCGGATCGCACCGTGGGGATCTATGATGACCGTCGAGCCGCCGTAGAAATCAAATTCGATGCCACCTCTGCGTACGACCCTTCTCTGTGTCACTTCGGCTATCAGGTCGAAAACAATCTGCCCATCTGGCCCAACCCGCCGAGATGAGCGTATTGACTGCACGACCGGAAGAGAGACCCTATCATTTCTGAGGGCCGGATCGTCGCTTCGTGCGAGGCCGAAGAGCCCTGTGAACTCGGGACGCGTCGTCACCTGTCCCAGTGCGGATCCCTGCCGTATTAACTCCCTTGCGCTGGCTGGCCGCGCGGGGTCGCCGCGAAACCTCAGTCTCGCGAATCCCAACTCCGGAATCCTGGGAATATATTTCTCAGGCGGCCTCCAGAGCAACGCATCTTCTGAGAGGTTGGCGACATCATCTGGATAAATCTCGCGCCTGCGGAAGGCATCAATCAGCGCCTCACGGTAGCCCCAAGGGTCATCCGGCGCTATGTCGTAATCCGCCGTAATTATGGCACGGAGGAACTCGCCGAACTTAATCCCCACCGGCGGGCAGTAGTCAATGGCGCGTACGCATATGGTCAGGAACTGACTCGCCAGCTTGCTCGCCTTAGCAGCCAGGATCACCTGTAAGTCTTGCGGAAGATTTCCCGACGGGAGCAGGCCGGTCTCATTGGTCGCGAGACGCAGGTAGCGCTCGGTCTTACGTCCGAAGATGGTGACAAACGCCTCGAAGACCGCGGAGACCAGAACCGAGCCCAGTTCGTGCGCGGGAGCGTTGGGGCGGTATACCTTCGGCGTCCCGCCTTCGCCGTCAACGTCTATGGCGCTGCGCAGAGGGCTTTCACTTCCGGTCGTCGTGTAGTTGAACTGGCGCGCGATGTCTGTGAGAAGGCTGGCGCGCGCCACGTCGCCGCGCGATTTGCGTATAGCCGCAAGCACCACGGCTTCATAGCTGAAGTGCTGAAAGACGGCGACGAGGTCGGCCAAAGCCTCGTGCAGGGCCAGTACGTCGCCGCCGCTCGGATGGGTAAAGTTCGCGCGCAGGCCGTCGAGGAGCGCATGCGTCACCTCGTGCGCTATCACGTCGTGCGACAGGCAGGTGAAGACGAAGCTGCCGGGAAGATTTCGGCCCGCCACCCTCTTCTCCGCCCGGTAGTAGCCGAAGCGCAACTCGCCGCTCTCCTTAACGTAGAAGGCGTTCCTACCGTTGAAAGCGTGGGGGCGGATGCGTAGCCTGGCGGCGCTCCGTCCGCGAGGGGCAAAGCCCCACGAGAGGTAACGCCCGAGCGCCCCGCGGAACACAGCGTACACCTGAGCGCAGACGGCGTAGACCATCTGCTGGTGGAAGTACCAGTCGGAGGGAGACGGGTCGCGCCCATTACGGATCAAGAGGGCCGGGGCGTCCAGATCAACCTGGGTATAAGTCTCGTTCAGGGACTCGTTATAGTCCAACACCTCGAAAAGCCTGCCGCGCGGGCCTTTCTCCAGTGGCTCGTAGGCCACGTTGACGAGTGCGACCGCGCCCTCCAACCGCGATGCGGACGGGTCTGATGTGTAAATCTTCAATGGCCGATAGATGGGATCGCTGCTCCTGCGCTCGTACGGCTCGGCCAAGGAGGCGCACTCGACCCCAGGGCCCACCTCGTACCCGGCGCATTCGCCAACACGCATTGGCTGGCGCGCCGCTCCACGGCCCTGGCGGGACGACCCCTCACCTCGGCTTTGAGCGGCGGCGGGGGGGGGGG
>DASZEN010000052.1:0-28465 GCA_035940775.1 Pyrinomonadaceae bacterium
CAGGAAACACCAGCCCTCTGAATCAGGGCTCCGGGCCACAGAATCAAGGGATCGGCGGCGGCGCTCCGGTCAACGGCAATAGCAGGGTAGAGCCTCCCGGAGTGGGCTCAAGCGGCAGTATTAACTCTAACAAGTGAATGGTGGGAAGAAGTAGTGAGCCTCTAAGAGAGAGACTTGAGCCTTGAGCAGTATTTCAAAATGCCAGTTGAGATGGTACGCCGTCACGACGAACGCTTTGGCAGCGTACGGCCCGAACAATCTAACGCCGCCGCCAGAATCGCCGCCCACGCAGACGTTCAGATCACAATGGGAGAGTCGCTTAATAGATTAGAGGCACTGATGGAGCGCCACATCAAAGAAGGCCATAATGGTCGTGACTTGATACGTTCTAAAAACTGCCGCTGCGGTCTAATTGTAGTTGGGCGGCAGTAGGCCGACGAAACTGAACAATCATCAATCATTACAAGGTAAAGTAGCGCTATATGGCTAATAAATCGCATTTCAATAGTGGACACATGGTGATAAATCAATTGAAAAAGAATGGAGCTTTGCATAGTTCAACGATCACTGGAATTTCAACGCCCTGCACGGTTCATGGTGTCTTTATTCAAGATGCGGTTGACTTTTTGAAGGCATTGCCTGATTCATCAGTTCAACTAATTCTGATAGATCCGCCCTATAATCTTGACCTAGACAAGTGGGATAGTTTCCATAACTATCTCGATTGGGCGAAAGGATGGTTGGATCAAATTTGTCGTGTGTTATCTGATTCAGGTAACTGTGTCATTTTTGGTGGCTTCCAATATCAGGATTTAAAGAAGGGAGACCTCCTTGAAATACTACATTACACTCGCCATGAAACAGCTTTACGATTTGTCAACCTTATTATTTGGTACTACAAGAACGGTATGAGTGCACATCGCTTTTTTGCCAACAGGCATGAAGAAGCAGTTTGGCTTTCCAAGACGAAGAAATACTATTTCGATCTGGACTCTGTTAGGGTACCTTTTGATGAGGCTACAAAAGAGATGTACAAAAAAGATAAGCGCCTCAACCCGGAAAGTGTTGAAAAGGGGAAAAATCCTACCAATGTTTGGGAAATAGGAAGGCTGAATGGCAATTCGAAGGAGAGAGTTGGTCATCTAACGCAAAAGCCTGCCGAACTTATCCGACGTTTTGTTAAAGCTTTGTCGTTTGAAGGTTCGATAGTCCTCGACTTTTTTGCTGGTTCTGGAACAACGGGGCGTGTTTGCATAGAAGAGCGACGGCATTCACTCTTAGTAGATTCAGATAATAAACTTCACGGTTATTTAGACAGACACATTGAGCAGATAAAATCGAATTTGTTTCTGCCCGAATATACTCTAATGAAAGACTCCAACATTGATGCCGTACTCGAAGAGATTGCTTTTGCGAATCAACAACTCCAAAAAAACCCCCTTGTAAAGGATTGTTCCAATGAGTAAAAGACAAACAGGACGGCTAACCAAGCAGCATATATCGTCGGGAGGCGCAAGCGGTATCTTTGGCGAAGATGCTCGGGTGCATGATAAGTCTGTTGGTCGTGCAAGTGTGAATGTATTCGAGAAGCTTAAGCAAGAATATCAGAGATACCAATTCAGATTCAGGCAAGCGATCAGCAAACAGGAGATAAATGAGAAGCTAAACTCAATTGATAAGCGATTGGGAGAAACTCTTTTCGTAAAAGAGTCAAAGATCAAACCCGATGGAGGAATTATCGAGGTTCTGGACAAAGATAAAAAATGGAGGGTGGTTTTAGTTAGTGAAGCAAAGTTTCAGGGGAAAGATATTGAAAACATTAAGGCAGGGGTACTTGTTGGGAAGAACAAAGATCAAGAATTAATGGTAGCGGGGAATGCAATCGAAAGAGTTTACAAAAACATTAATGAAATTAGGAACTTTATGCTGGACGAATATCATTTCCCGTATGCAGTATTCTTGCAAGGCTCGAACTTTGCGACCGAAACTGTCCAAGTATTCAAAAGCGACGGTTCTTTTGTGGAAATTAGACATAACTCAGGTGCAATGAACAGAATTGATAGGGTAACAGCGGCGAATTATTGCATGAAGATTAACCACAACTACTGTAAAAATATCTTTATAGGTCACAATAACTCGTCCATCATGCTTCAAGCAGCTTCCATATACGCAAGATGCGAATCTTGGAAAGAGGATGAGATGCAACAGATTATGATGGATATTGCAAATACATCCATAGGAATTTTAAATCAGTTGGGGTAGCACACAAGAAAATTTGAAAACCAAAGATTAACGAAAGTGCTTAAAACCTGGCTGCCCAAAAAAATCGTTGCCAGCGTCATCTATCAGTTGCTCGCCGCAACGCTTACGATAGAAATGCCTGAAGGCTTCTTCCCAATCCTTGAACTCAAAATGCCATTGCATAGTTACCTCCCACGCGCCGCCCAACGACGGCCTGCACCCGACCGCGAACAGCGCGGCTTTCATCCGCAAGACTTGGATGCTTGTTTAGTTGCGTGCGCGGCGGGTGATGCGGGGCGTTAGACGCGCCTGTACGTTGCAACATGCGACAGTCAGAAATAATCTGCCAAGTGGCACGCCGCAACAAGAGAGGCGGTTAACAACTCATTGGACTCGACGCCTCGGCAGCAATGCTTTCATGATATTGCCTCGTGTTGTAAATTGAATGCTTCATGCTGGGTAAAGTCGGTAAAAATCATGATTAAATGAGAGCAGGGTGCTGTAAATGCTGGTAAACGATTTGCGTGCTTGCGCAAGCTTTAAGTAGGGGGCAGGGGATATGCCGGGAACGATTATTAATTCAGTAAGACGTGCGGGTGCTCAGCTTGTAATGAGAGGACACCGTGTTTTATTCAGAATGAAATTATTGTGGATGGGTATAGTTATATTGCCGCTGGTTTTTGTGGTTGCGGCCCAGCAGGAGGACGGTAAGCTGGACAGGGTATTGGAATTGAACCGTAGCGGCGACTGGGAGCAGGCCGCACGACTCGCTCAAACATTTCTCATCTCCGGCAATCCGAAGTCACCCTTGCAAAGATGTAAGGCTTATTACGGGTTGGCATACGCCCAGAACAGGCTGCGTCGGAGCGAGGAAGCGCAGGATACGCTTACGATTTATGATAGGGAATGCGGAAAGCTGGCCGTCGATAGTGAGATAAGCGGCGAGGTCGCCCGCCTGCGGGCAGAACTGACAGCACCGCCGCCGCCTCTGCCGTCTGTGGCGAAAGACAATTTCTGGCAATCCGTCAAGCCCGGCGTCCTGGGCATGAACGTAAAGGCGTTGGAACTCCACGGAGACTTGTGCACGCGAACGGGCGCTGATGCGTGCCTCGTAATCTATAAAGGTAAGATCGTGCAGGAGCGGTATTACAGGAGCTACAGAGCGCCTATGATGGCGATGTCGAGCACCAAGTCGATCACGGGAATCCTGTTGGGCATGCTGATTGACGACGCAAAGATCAAGAGCATGGATGAACCCGTCTGCTCTTACATCAAGCAATGGTGCGTGGGGCAAAAGGGTAAGGTCACACTCAGACACCTGCTATCGATGACTTCGGGTCTGCCCCGAATGTTTTCTGAAGGGGTCAGCTCCGTGGGCGATAAGAATCCGTTCGTCATAAATCTACCGCTCGCCACCGAACCCGGAACAGTCTGGGCCTATAGTAATGAGGGCGTGCAACTGCTGTCGCCTATCCTGGATCAGGCTGCCGGTGAGCCGATTCAGGAGTATGCCCGCAAACGCCTGTTCGAGCCGCTCGGGATGAGAGACACGCGTCTACACCTGGACGAAAAGGGACACGCCTGGACGTACGCGGACATGGAGACTACGCCGCGCGACTTCGCACGCATCGGACTGCTGATGCTGAACAAAGGGGTCTGGCAGGGAAAGCGGATCGTGAGCGAGTCCTGGATCAAACAATCAACCACGCCATCACAGACTCTTGACCCACACTACGGCTTGCTGTGGTGGCTCTTTGACAATCCCAAAGGTTACGCGGCGCTCGGATACCTGGACACGAACCTCTACGTCTTCCCTGAAAAGGATTTGATCGTCGTCCGTATGCAAGCGAAGCCTCTCGCGCAACAGCAACCTTATGAAGATGAGGCGCTGACTCTTTTCAACCAACTGACGCAGAAATAAGCGCGCGGGGTCGCGGCCGGTGCTGCCTGACAACTCATTGAACCCGGCGCCTCCAGGAGCATCCATTTTATCGAGAGTCTTTCCTGATAGTGTTGAATGCCCGGCGCGGGTTGATTCGGGCGTCGCGCATCGCTTTAAAGGGTACGAACATGAAGAGAATTGCCAGGTTGATTATCTGTGTTATGACCCTCAGTGTTTGGATCTGTTTGGGCCAAACTCCTCGGAAAGCTGAGGATTACTATCAACGTGGCCTCACCCTGTACGAAAAAGGCGATCTTGAGGGGGCTATTGCTGATTTCAGCAAGGCCATTGAGATTTATCCGAAGTATTCGTCCGCCTATAACAGTCGCGCCGCAGCCAGAAAAGCCAAAGGCGACACGGACGGCGCTATAGAAGACTATAGCCGTGCCATCCAGCTTAATCCTGAAATAGCTTTGCCCTACTATTATCGAGGTTTTATCTTCCTGGAAAAACAGGATTTCGATGCGGCCATAAAGGACTTCGACAAGGCCCTCGAAATCCAGCCGAACCTGGCTATCATTTACAATAATCGCGGTGACGCTCAGCGAGGCAAGGGGAATCTTGCCGGAGCCATCTCGGATTACACGAAGGCTATTGAGAGTAAGCCGAACTTCGCGGAGGCTTATTACAGTCGCGCCGTGGCTCGTACTGCTGAGGGAGATTCAGCCAACGCCATCGCTGATTTCAGCAAGGTCATAGAGCTTGAGCCGCAGAATGCAGACGCGTATTACAATCGCGGCAGTCTCCGACAAACTAAAGATGACGTGGACGCAGCTATCGCCGACTTTAGTCGTGCCATCGAAATCAACCCGCAATACGCGGAGGCTTATGCCGAGCGCGGTTTAGCCCGTCTGAGCCGGGGGCTGGATTCTGAAGCTCAGAAAGATTTTGATAAATATCTGGAACTGAACAAAAACATGAAGGACTCACTGGAGCAGCGCATCAGGTATGTGAAATACCGGCGCGATAAGAGGCGAAAGTCATAGCGAACATTCGCTATGGGTTCCAGTATTCTTGTGCGGTCGGTGGAGCCGCGCGAGTTTGGACACCTCCCGCCTGACAATTGGCGAGGCGGCAGGGCCCCGAGCCAGTCGGTTTCAAACAGTGAGCGCGCCAGCCTTGATTAGCGCCGCCAGCCGTTGAATCTCCCGCATAACGTATAGCCGCCTCTTCGGGCTGCCGGTATTACTCGACCGTCACGGACTTCGCCAGATTGCGGGGCTGATCTACGTCGCAGCCCCGGCGGACGGCGATGTGATAGGCCAGCAGTTGCAGAGGGATGACGGCGAGGATCGGCGAGAGCAGGTCGCTCGACTCGGGAATCTCAAGGACGTGATCGGAGACCATAGACGACATCGTGTCGCCTTCGGTCAGCACGGAGATGACGACGCCCTCGCGCGCTTTGACCTCGACGATGTTGGAGTGTGTCTTTTCGTAGCGCAACTCTGAGGCGCGGTTGCCTTCCTCGCGCGTGTTGACGACTACTACGGGGAGCCGCTCGTCGATCAGCGCGTTCGGCCCGTGCTTCATCTCGCCCGCCGGATAGCCCTCGGCGTGTATATATGAAATCTCTTTGAGCTTGAGCGCGCCTTCGAGGGCGACCGGAAAGTTGATGCCGCGCCCGAGGTACAGAAAATCGGTCGAGCGGAAAAACTCCTTCGCCAGATTCTCTATGTCGTCGGCCTCGTTTAAGAGCTGCTCGATCTTGACCGGAAGCTCCGCCAGTTGTTGAGCGTGATTTCGGGCCTGTTCCTCCGTGAGCGCGCCGCGCAGTTGGCCCAGGTAGAGACCGAACAGATAGAGCGCGATCATCTGAGAGGTGAAAGCCTTGGTCGAAGCGACGCCGATCTCCGGCCCGGCGTGCGTCAGAATCGCGCCGTCCGCCTCGCGCATAATCATAGAGCCCTGCACGTTGCAAATCGCCAGTACCTTCGAGCCGTGCTCTTTGGCCTCGCGCAGGGCGGCGATGGTGTCGGCCGTCTCGCCCGATTGCGAGATGACCAGAAGCAGGGTGTTCTCGTCCAGAACCGGATCGCGATAGCGAAACTCGGATGCGTAATCCACTTCGGCCGAGACACGCGCCAGTTGCTCGATCATATACTTTCCGGCAAGGCCCGCGTGCCATGAAGTGCCGCAGGCGGCGATCTTGATCGAAGTGAAGGCGCGGAAATCGGCGGGCGTGATGTTCTTCATCTCGTCCAGAAATACCTTGCCGGAGTCGAGCGAGATGCGGCCCTGAACGGTGTCACGAACGGCGCGCGGCTGCTCGTAAATCTCCTTGAGCATGAAATGCTTGAAGCCGCCCTTCTCGGCCATGATCGGGTCCCAGGTGATGCGCTGCTGCACGGGCTCGACAAGGTTTCCCTCGAAGTCCGTGACGCGCACGGCGTCGCGGGTCAGGGTGGCTATTTCGCCGTCGCCCAGAAAGAAGATGTCGCGCGTGTGCTGAAGAATTGGCGGAATGTCCGAGGCTACGAAGTATTCGCCGTCGCCGAGACCTATGACGACGGGCGGCCCCTGTCGGACGGCGATGATCGTGTCCGGCTCGTCCGCCGAGATGATGGAGAGCGCGAAGATGCCACGCAGGTCGCCGACCGTGCGACGCACGGCCTCTTCAAACGAGTCGCCCGCGCGAAGGTACTCTTCGATCAGGTGGGCGACGACCTCCGTATCGGTTTCCGTCACGAAGCGATGGTCGCTGGTTCGCAGCCGCTCCTTCAGTTGCAGGTAATTCTCTATGATGCCGTTATGAACGACGACGATGCGGCCCGTACAGTCGCGGTGCGGGTGCGCGTTCTCTTCCGTGGGGCGGCCGTGCGTGGCCCAGCGCGTGTGGCCGATGCCGTAGGTTCCGTCGAGCGGGCGAAGACGGATCGCCTCTTCCAGATTACGCAGCTTACCCTCGGCGCGGCGTATCTCAAGATCGTGAACCTCATCGACGACCGCTATTCCGGCCGAATCGTAGCCGCGATATTCGAGCTTGCGAAGCCCGTCAATGATGACGGGCACGACCTGCTTATTGCCGACATAACCAACAATGCCACACATAAAACGGATTCCTTTGCGATGAAGATAAAATTTTTTACCGGCAAGAGGAAAGAGAGCGAGAGCGCGCGGCGTGCGAGCCCCGCCTCGCCTTTCCCTTATTGGGTTGACACGGTCTCTTCCTGCGGCGCTTCCGCACTCCCCTCGACAGGATGGCCCAGATGCTTCTTCACCACCGCCGGTACGCCCGCGACGAGCGAGTCGGGCGGCACGTCCTTCGTCACGACAGACCCGGCGGCAGTCACCGCGCCCGTCCCGACGCGCACGGGTGCGACCAGCATCGTATCGGAGCCGATCTTAACCTCGTCCTCGATCACGGTCTGGTGCTTGTCCTTGCCGTCGTAGTTGCAGGTGATTGTGCCCGCGCCGATGTTCGTCCTCTCTCCCACGGTCGCGTCGCCCAGGTAGGTCAGGTGCATCGACTTCGATTTACGGCCCAGCGTGGATTTCTTCATCTCTACGAAATTGCCGACCGCCGCGTCCTCTTCGAGGCGCGCGTTCATACGCAGGTGCGCGAACGGGCCGACCGAACAGTTGTGCTCGATATCGCTATCGACGATCACGCAATGGTCTTTGACGCGCACGCCGTTACCGAGGCGCGAATTGGTGATGCGCGTCCCGGAGCGTATCTCGCAGTCGTCGCCGATCACAGTCTCGCCCTCTATGTGAACGTCCGGGTATACCACACAGTCGCGCCCGAACTTCACTTCGGGGCTGACGTAGGTGTGCGCCGGGTCGATGAAGGTCACGCCGCTGTCGAGCATCAGATGGCGAAGCGTGCGGCGACGAACGATCCCCTCAAAATCCGCCAGCTCGACGCGCGTATTGATGCCCGAAACCTCGCGCGCGTCCGTGTGGAGAAAGATGCCCACGTCTTCGCCGTCGGCGCGAAGTATGCCGGGCACGTCCGTCAGGTAATACTCGCCCTGTGCGTTGGTCGGCTGCACGCGTCCGAGCGCCCCGAACAGCAAGCTGGTCTCGAAACAATAGATCCCGGCGTTGATCTCCTTAATCTGTTTCTCGGCGGCGGTCGCGTCCCGCTGCTCGACTATCCTTTCAAAGCGGCCCTCTTCGTCACGCACGATGCGGCCATAGCCAATGGGGTCGTCAAGGCGTACCGACAGAAGCGTACAGGCTGCGCCGCGCCCGCGATGCGTGCGGTGTTGGTGGACGAGCGCGCCGAGCGTCTGCGCGTTGATTAAGGGCACGTCGCCCGAGAGCACCAAAAGGGTCGAGGCCGCATCCTGCAAAGCCTCGCGGGCCACCATCACGGCATCCCCCGTCCCGCGCTGCTCTGTCTGCGTGACGAAGCGCGCGCCGCCATCGCCAAGCTCCTGGCGCACGGCATCCTCTACGGCTTCGGCCTGATGCCCGACGATGACGTAAATGTTGCGCAGCATCGGAGACAGCGCCGTCGCCGTGCGGCAAACGTGAGCGATCAGAGGTCTCCCCCCGAGCTTGTGCAGCACTTTGGCCGTACGCGAGCGCATGCGTGTGCCAAGTCCGGCGGCCAGAATCAGCACGTCGAGCGGGGCGGGCGCTTCCTGCAAACTAATCTGAGGCTGTTTCTCCATAGGCTTGAAACTCAGGCGACGACCGTCCCGTGCGCTACGCGCCCCTGCTCGCAACAGGCAGCGACCACGCGCGCCAGCTTCTCCGAATTGTGACGGACTTTCTCGCCCTCGTCCAGCAGGTCTGCGCGCACGACCTCGGCTTCGTTGCCAAAAGCCTTTTCCAGCAAGTGGTCTTGCATGCCTATCTGGTACGCGCCGTCGACGGCGTAGAGAGCCGCCTGTTCCGGTGTGACGGGGCGGCTGTTGGCGATGACGTAGTCGAAGGCTATCTCGGGCGCATATTTCCTGACGGTCAGTAGGTGCTGGCGCGCAGTGTAACCGTCCGTTTCGCCCGGCTGGGTCATCAGATTGCAGATGTAGATTTTTATGGCGCGCGATTGGCGTATGGCTTCGGGCACGCGCGCGACCAGCAGGTTGGGCAGAATGCTCGTATAGAGCGAGCCGGGGCCGATTGTGATTACGTCTGCGGCGCGTATGGCCGCGAGCGCTTCCGGAAGCGGCAGACACTGTTCCGGCTCAAGGCGCAAGTGGCGAATGGGCGAGCGCGACGCCGTGATCTGCGTTTCGCCCCGCACCTCAGCGCCGTCCTCCAACTCTGCGACCAGACGTACGTCGTTGATCGTGGCCGGATAAATATGGCCCTTGCTCGCCAGGACTTCCGAGGATAAACGCACAGCCTCTACGAAGTCTCCGGTGACCTCGGTCAGCGCGGCCAGAAACAGATTGCCGAAGCTGTGACCGCCGAGTTCGCCCGAGCCCCGAAAGCGATAACGAAAGAGGCGCGACAGCAGTGTGGAATCCTCCGAGAGCGCGATCATGCAGTTGCGTATGTCGCCCGGCGGCAGCATCTGCAACTCGTCGCGCAGGCGGCCGGAGCTTCCGCCGTCATCCGAGACCGTCACAATCGCCGAGAGCGTTTCGAGCCACGCGCCGCCGCCCGATGCGGGCGCGCCGACGAGCCTTTTCAATCCGGCCAGCAGCGCCGAGAGACCCGTCCCGCCGCCGATGGCGACAAGCTTCAACCCACGACTCGTTTCCGCTACAGTCAAAACTGCTCGCTCTCCTTTGCGATGGACACCGCGCGGCCCGCCCCTTCCGTAGCGGCTGGCAATGAAATCATACCTAAAAGACCGGGGCTTTCAAAGCACAATAAAATGACGGAGTTAGTAAGGGGTGGCGAATTGAGGAGAAACTGGGAAGAAAAGGGTCTCTCTTTCAGAAACGGGGAGCGAAGACCAGTCGCTCGAAATCGGGGTCGTTACGCAACACGGTCAAGTCCTGATCGTGCTGTGCGCGCACGCGCAGGTTGGGTTGAAGATCGAGGGCGCGCCCGAGGGATTCGAGCGCCGATTCTATCGCGCCGAGACGGGCGCGCGTGGCCGCCAGGCCGTAATGAATGTGGGCCGCGTCGGGCTCGCGCTTCAGGGCGCGCTCGAACATCTCCTGCGCGGCCACATACTCGCCCCGGTTAAGCTCAATCACGCCGCGATCATAGAGCGAATCCGCATCGCGCGGCAGAGTGGATTCCGTGCGCAGGCGCGTCTCCGCAATCGCAAGATAGGTGCGCGCGCGCGCCGTCACTTCCGAAACGCCCGCGTGCTTTTCGACGAGCGCGCGAAACAATGCACGCGCATCGGCAAAACGGCCTCGCACAAACTCCTTATGAGCACGCTCGAAGGCGCGCAGGGCCGCCGCTTCATCACGCGTTGGCTGGCGCGGCGGTGGTGGCGGCGGCGCGGGCGCAGTCGCCGCCGGGCGGCGCGCGTTCGCGGGCTTAGATTTCGCCTGCACCGCCTTTGATTTGGAGGCGGGCGGCGCGCTCTTCTTTTGCGGTCTGGCCGGAGGAGGAGCAGCTTTTCGCGGCGGCGTCGGCGGCGTCGCTTTGCCTTTAGCCGTTTTGGATGAAGCGGCTGCCGCGGCTGCGGGCTTTTTGCGGGCAGCAGTATGGGAAGAGCTCTTCGCTTTCGGCTTCGACTGTTTGCTCTTTGAAGCGGCGGGTTTGCTCGACTTGGTGGCTTTTCGCGCAGGAGCCTTCTCGGCCGACGAACGCTTCACCAGGGGCCTCGGTTTTGCGGATTTGCTGGCCGATGAACGGTTCTTGGGCGATGATCCTGTAGATGTGTGGCGCGAGGCAGGGCGCGAGGGAGATCGTTTCACGCCCTTGACGATAGGATCGCTCATGCGAAGCTCCCGATTTCTCAAAGGGCGACCCGAACCATTCGAGCCGCCCTGCAAAAACTGCGCCAGCTTAACATAGCTTCGCGTCTAAATCAACGTAAGACGAGGGTTTGCGGGCATCCCCCGGATAGTGTTGAACGACCCCGTGCGGATGGCCAACGGAGAAAAACAGTTGAAGTCACTTGAGATGCTATGTTAGAGTTCAAGCTGGACTTGCGGCCCAGCCCTCCCAAGAGGGGCCGCGAGGAGGACGTGCGCGATTCTCGTAACGGGCGAAAACCTTCTAGCACTTGAGTTTAGATCCCCACCAAGTGTCTCGGAGCGATCACTTCCGGCCACCCGCCTCGCCCGCCAAATCGGTATAGAAAGCTGTACTAATGGCAGACACTCCCATCGTAATGCGCGAGCCGCAGTATCGGCAGATCAAGGCCGTCTTGAACAAGCTGCGCCTGGACTCTTCGGCGCGCGTCGCCTTCCTTATAGATAAGGACGGGCAGGAGATCGCCGTCGACGGCGATGTGAGTAATCTTGACACAACGAGCCTCGCCTCGCTGGCTGCTGGAAACGTCGCCGCCACGGGCGGCATGGCCCGCCTGATCGGTGAAAAGGAGTTCCCGACGCTCTCGCACGAGGGCGAGCGCGAGAGCATACATATCTGTGTCATCGGGCGCGCCCTGCTGGTAGTCGTCTTTGACGACCGTTCGAGCCTCGGGCTGGTCAAGTTGCGCGTCAAACAGGTCTCGGGCGAGCTGGCCGCCATCTTCGAGGCGGTCGTCCGCGAAGCCAGAAAAGCGGGTGAAGAGACCTCTATCTTCGCAGAGATTACGGACGAGGATATTGATAGCCTGTTCAACTGAAAAGGAGAAGGGGAAGGAAAAACGGGGCCGCAAACCACGTTTGATATTAAAATGCTTCTCGACAGCGCCGTCGCCTTTTTCCCTTTCGCCTGTCCCCTTTTGACCTAACTTCTATGACGTTCATCAACTACGCTTCGCGCGAAATCAACTGCAAGATCGTTTATTACGGGCCGGGTCTGTGCGGCAAGACGACGAACCTGCAATATATCTTCGACTCGACGGGGCCGCAATCGAAGGGCAAGCTAATCAGCCTCGCGACGGAAACGGATCGCACCCTGTTTTTCGATTTTATGCCGCTCGAGCTTGGCACTGTGCGCGGCTTCAAAACACGCTTTCATCTCTACACGGTTCCGGGCCAGGTCTTCTACGACGCGTCGCGCAAGCTCATTCTGAAGGGCGTTGACGGAGTGGTATTCGTCGCCGACTCGCAGGAGGAGCGCATGGACGCCAATATCGAATCGCTCTACAACCTGGAAGAGAACCTGCGGACGCAGGGCTACGACCTGATGAACCTGCCTTACGTGCTACAGCTCAACAAGCGCGATCTGCCGAACATCATCCCGACGGCAGACCTCGCCGCCGAGCTGCAACGCAAGGGCGAGCCCGTCGTAGAGGCCGTCGCCTCGACCGGCACGGGCGTCTTCGACACGCTCAAGGCCGTCGCCAAGCAGGTACTGACGGAGTTGAGGAAAAGTTAAGGGGCGCGGATCAAGACTCGGAAAGCCCGGTAGGGCCTGTGTTCCTGAGAGGTTCAGGAACACAGGCCCTACCGGGCTTTGGGAGCCTATTCCAGTGATTTAATCATGAGCAGCCCGTCGCCGCCATTCGAGTAGTAGCGTGGCAAGCGCTGGGTGGCGATGAAGCCGAGGTTGCGGTAAAGCTGCTGCGCGCCCGTATTGATGGCCCTGACCTCGAGACGAATGATGCGCACGTCGCGGCGACGAAAACCGTCTTCCACCTTCTGCATCATGCGCCCGGCGATTCCGCGTCGGCGGTGTTCGGGCGCGACGCCGAGCGTGGTGACGTGGCCCGTATGATCCGGCTCGACGAGCCCGACGATGAAGCCGACCATTAAGCCCCCCTGCGTGACGGCGCGATAGGAGACGCACTCGGGGGCGGTCAGCAGATAATCGAAAGTTTCGCGGCTGTAGGCTTCGCCGTCTATGAAGCAGCGTTGATCTAGTCGCCAGCATTCGTCCAACTGCGTGACGGTCAGCGGGCGCACATCATAACGCACCTCAAGAAGCGGCCTCGCCGAAGGCAGCGGCGCGTCGTATCCTTCGCCGGACGCACCTCCGGTCTCCGACTGTGACCACCACCTCGAACGAATTTTTTTCAGTACAGCCATAACCTTAAAAGCGGCGCGTCCGTGAACCGTCCCGGCTGGCGGCGCTGCACACTAGATTATTAGCATGCAATCGCCATAACTGTAAAAGCGATATGCTTCGGCGACAGCATGGGCGTAGGCAGCGAGCATTAACTCGCGTCCGGCAAAGGTGCTGACGAGCACCAAGAGGGACGAGCGCGGCAGGTGGAAATTCGTCAGCAGCTCATCCACCACGCGAAACCTGTAAGGCGGCGTGATCGTCAGTTGGGCCAGACCCGCTCCCGGCTTAACCTGTCCGCCTTCATCCACGGCAGATTCTAAAGCGCGCGTAGTGGTTGTGCCAACCGCCAGAATGCGTCGGCCACGGGCGCGCCCCTCATTGATCGCTTCAGCCGCCGCGGCGCTGATCTCGTAGTGCTCGGGCGCGACCCTGTGCTCGCCGAGGTCGGAAACGCGCACGGGCTCGAACGTGCCGTAGCCTACGTGCAGGGTAATCTCGATGAGGGAAGCGCCGCGCGCCGCAAGCTCGTCGAGCACGCGCGGCGTAAAATGGAGACCGGCGGTCGGCGCGGCAATCGCGCCACGCTCGCGCGCATAAATAGTCTGGTAACGCTCGCTGTCTTCATAGAGTGACTCAGCCTCGCGCTTGATGTAGGGCGGGAGAGGCGTTTGGCCCAACTCTTCGATCAGCGTGTGGAGCGGCAAAGGCTCGCCACACTCAAAGCGCACGAGGCGGCGGCCGTCGTCCAGGGCTTCGACGACCTCGGCGCGCAAACGACCCTGCCCGAACCGCATGCGCGTGCCCTCGCGTAACCGACGCGCCGGACGCGCCAGCGCCTCCCATTGCAGCGGCCCAAGCTCGCGCACCAGGAACAACTCTACGCGCCCGCCCGAAGGCTCGCGCTCGCCCACCAATCGTGCCGGAAAGACGCGCGTATTATTTATCACCACGACATCGCCCGCGCGTACGTACGAGGGGAGTTCGGCAAACTGCGAATCGCGCCACGCTGACGCCTCTCTGTCCAGGACGAGCATGCGCGCCGCGTCGCGCTTATTGAGCGGATGCTGCGCGATCAGTTCTTCCGGCAACTCGTAATCGAAATCCTCTATCCGCATAAGAACGAAGGGCAGAACGAAGGGCTGAAGGATGAGGGCGGCAGCGATGAAAGAATAATTACTCAAGTAGAATAATCCTTCTGTCATCCCTCATCGCTGCCGCCCTCATCCCTTTGTTATGGCATTGGCGCGATGGCGGCGTCGGCGGCGGAGGGTTGCAGAGGCTCCGCCGGATGCTCGTAGTGAAAGACGGCTGTCAGTTGCGCGCCGAACAGTAAGATCAGGCTCGACACGTAGCCCCAGGTCAGGACGGCGACGACCGCGCCCACCGAGCCGTATATCTGATCGTAATGAAAATAGTGCAGGCTCCAGGCGAAGACGTACTTGGACAGCTCCCAGAAGAGGCCGCCCGCCACCGCGCCCGGCAGCGTATCGCGCAAAGTTACCTGCGCGTTCGGCATGAAACGGTAAACGAGCACGAACAGCAGGATGGTGACCAGAATGCTGACGAGTACGAAGATGAATTGCCAGAAGGCGCTGCCGACCGTGGCGAGCCACGCATAGTGTTCGAGCTGGCGCGGGGAAAGACGCGACGCCAACTGTTGCAGGAAGACCAGCACGGAGGTCACCACGACGGAGACCGACAGCAGCAGCCCGACGATGCCGATCATCCCAAGTGTGAGCGCGCGCCCGTGCAGAAACGTCCGCGAGGTCGTATTCCAGATGCGGTTCAGCGCGCGCTCGATGACGGCGAAAACCCAGGAGCCAGCCCACATCACGACGACGAAGCAGGTGATTATGATGCCCGTGCTCAAATCCGAGAGCGAGCTGACGGTCTCGCGCAGGAAGTTGCCGGAACCCGGATAGACCTGCATCACACGCATCAGCATCTCGCTTAAGATTTCCGTCCCCGCCGCGAGACGGTTGCTCAAGGCCAGCAGCAGCAGCAGCGCCGGAAAGAGCGTCAACAATCCGAAGTAGCTCATCGCGGCGGCCGACGTGAACAGATCGTTATCGTGAAAATTATGAAGAGTGTGGCTGATGATCGTAAGCCACGGCGCGCGGTTGCGAACGCCGAATGAGTGACGCGTAAATGATGGAAACCGTCGCATAAAGTCAGAGCGCGCCCGGGGTGACGCGGAAAGGATGAGGCGAGAAGGCGCGAATGATGAATTAAAAAATTGGTCAATTAAAAGCGGTTGTCTTTCATCCCGCACTCATCATTCCGCGTTCGCCGTCTCCACTCTCACCCCTGCTTCTTATAGAGCGCGGCGCGTGCCATCGCAATAAAGACGAGCGCCTGCGGCACACGGCCTTCGAGCGCGCGCGCATCCGACAGCGCCTTCGTCCAGTCAAGCCGCGCCATTGTCGCAAAAATCAGGTCTAAACGAAACGTCTCGCCCTTCACGCTGAAGCTGTCGGGCGCGTCCCCTGTGGCGTCGTCCGTCGCCGTGATGTCGAGCGATACCTCATCGCCCGAAAAGTCCTCGACCGTGTTGGCAGCCTTGACGGCCTCGTATAGAAGCGACCATGCGCGCTCCGGATCGAGACGCGCCGCGACCCCCGCGACCATCGCGTAGGCGGCGACGCGCTGCCGCGTCCGCGCATCGACACGCCCGGCGTGACGCTCCGCCTCGTCCAAAAGTCCGAGCGCCGCTCTCGAATCCTTGCGGCGCGCGGCGATTGCCGCCGCCTCCGCATAGCCCCACACGCTGGCGAGCGCAGGAATATCCGCGCCCTGCAAAAAATTGACGATGCTCTCGTAATCGTTCTCCACGTCGTCGGCGTAAGTATGAGCCAGATCGGCGACCTGACTCACGGCGACGAAGGTAAGAGCAGCACGGCGCGATGCCGCGTTCTCTATTTCGGCGGCCGTGCGACGCGCGCGATCCCACAACCTTTTTCGCGCCGCCACGCGCACAATCGAGAGCCGCACGCGGTCGCGCTCCGTCTCGCTGCCTGCGCGCGCAAGTTGCTCGAACGAGGCGCGCAAGGGATCGCCCGCGCGCTCGGGCGTGACCCGCTCAAGTTCGAAGTGCGCCGCGAGCGCGTCTCGACGCCCCTGTTCCAGCTCACCGGCCAGGGCATCGACGCGCGCACGCAACTCGGGCGCGAACTCTGCCGCCTCGCGCTCGAAGTACGGGAGCAATCGCCCCAGCGCCATGTAGAGCGCCAAAGGCTGCTGCGCCCGCGCGTCAACGGCGCGCGGCGCGACGGGGCGCAACAGGATGGCCGCCGCCGTTTGATAGAAAGCACTGCGCAGGGCGGGCGCGACGGGCGGGGCTTTTACAGTCTCCTCGACGGCGGGCGGCAGGGGACGAAACTGCAAAGAGCCGCGTTCGTCCACGACCACCAGCAACTCGGGCGAGATTATCGGAGACGAAAGCAGGAGGACGGAATTGGCATCCGCGCTCGTATCCGTTCGCGCCTGGGCCAACAGCAGGCCGTAGAGGCGGTCTGCGGCTGCCGGGTTCTGCTCGCGCAGGCGAATAATCAAAGCGACGAGGTCTGCGCTCACGCCGCGATTGACGAGGGGCGCGGCGAACTGCGCCGCGCTGTTCGATTCGCCGCGCTCCAACAGGTCGAGCGCGTACCCGAGCCGCTCTCCGTCAATCGCGCTCAACTCGCGCCAGGGAGTACGGGCGGACGCCTCGCTTGGCGAAGAGCTTTTCTCAGCCTCCCTCTCCTTCAACAAATCCTTCAGGAACGCTTCGGCCAGGAGGGGGTCGCGCGCCGCCGCTTTCAATAAGACCTCGTCGCGCGCCTCCGTCACAAAGGGCTTCGTCTCGTTTGTGGCCGCGCCGCCTTCGCGCGCCAACTCTTCCTGCTCGGCCTTGTCCGATGCGGCGGCGGCCTCCCATGCGCGGCGAAAGATCGATTGGGCCCGCTCTTTGTCGGAATCCCAAAGGGCGTCGGCGGCGAGCAGTTGTATGCGCGCGCGGTAAAAGAGATCGTCCAGGGAGCGCGCGCGGTCTGCCGTTTCATTCAGCAGCGCGACGGCCTCCAGGCGTCGAGCGCGCTCCGCGTCTTTGCTTTCCTTACTTTCCTTGTTCTCCTTATCGAGCCTGCTCTGCTCGGCGCGCTTACGTCCGCGCTGCTGTTGCTGCGGTTGCTGCGCGAAGCCGTCATGAGGCGCAAGAAGAAGTAGTAGTAGTGGTAGGAACGCCGAAAGTATCAGCGAGACTGCCAGAGCGTTTGAGCGAGGCGATTGCTTCATAAACCTTGTTTGTAACTCCGCTGCCCCATTCTATGCGAAAGCGATTCGGATTAGGAATCGAAGAGACCGGGTTTGTCCGGGGGGCGAAAGTTTATACCGAAGTGTTCGTAGGCGAGGCGCGTCACCATGCGCCCGCGCGGCGTCCGGTTCAGAAAGCCTATCTGGATCAGATACGGCTCGATGATCTCTTCTATGGAATCCTTCTCTTCGTGAATCGAAGCCGAGATGGTTCCCAGGCCCACCGGCCCGCCGCCGAACTTTTCGATGATCGTCAGCAGCAGCTTGCGGTCGATCTCGTCCAGCCCGTAGGTATCTACCTCCATACGGTCGAGCGCGTCGCTGGCGACCTCCTTCGTGATATGTCCCTCGTAGTCAACCTCCGCGTAATCGCGCACGCGGCGCAGCAGCCGGTTGACAATTCGCGGCGTGCCGCGCGCTCTTCGCGCTATCTCTCGCGCTCCGCCGTCGTCGATCAGGACTTTGAGAATGTCTGCGGAGCGTTTGACGATCACTTCAAGGTCGTCGTGGTTGTAGAAATCAAGGTGAAAGACGATGCCGAAGCGCCCGCGCAAGGGGGCCGTAATCAAGCCCTGGCGCGTGGTCGCGCCGACCAGAGTGAACTTCGGCAGCTCCAGCTTGATGGAGCGCGCGGCCGTGCCCTGGCCGATCATGAGGTCTAGCTGGTAGTCCTCCATCGCCGGATAGAGGACTTCTTCGATGGCAGGATTGAGGCGGTGTATCTCGTCTATGAAGAGCACGTCGCCCTCCTGCAAGTTGGTCAGGAGAGCGGCCAGATCGCCCGATTTTTCGATCACGGGCCCGGCCGTGGAACGCAGCTCGGCCTTCATCTCGTTGGCGATGATATTGGCGAGCGTCGTCTTGCCGAGTCCCGGCGGGCCCGTCAGGAGCACATGATCGAGCGCCTCTCGACGCCCGAGCGCGGCCCTTATGAAAATCTTCAGATTGTCGGTCGCGCGCCGCTGCCCTATATATTCGGCGAGGCGCGTCGGGCGCAAAGACAACTCGAATTGCCGCTCTTCATCCATCGCGGTCGCATCGCGCGTATTGGCCGGTTCTTCAGACACAACAAGTAAGGGATGAGGGCCGCAGGGATGAGGGATGAATGATTGAATCACTGCGAAAGTGAATCGTTATTCAACCCCTTTCATCCCTCATCCCTCATCCTTCATCCCTTCCTTATCCTCTGGCGAGCAGTCGCAGGCTGCGGCGCAGGATAATCTCGACGGACAGATCGCCGCCCTCTTGAATCGCGCCCGCGAGCGCTTTCTCGGCCGCCGCCTTTTGATAGCCGAGGTTCAGCAGCGCCGAGAGCGCGTCGTCGCGCACCGCATCCTCCGACAAAGGCGCCCCGGCGGCCGTCCGAGTCGCAAATTCCTCTTCGAGCGCGGGCGACGAGAGCGCCGCGATCTTATCACGCAGCTCGATCACCAGCCGCTCGGCGGTCTTCTTCCCGACGCCCGGAATCGAGGTCAGCCGCGCCAGATTGTTGGTGCGAATAGAGGCTATGATCTCGTCCGCGCTCATCCCGGAGAGCATCGTGATGCCGAGCTTCGGGCCGATGCCGCTGACGGAGATGAGCCGCAGAAACAGCTCGCGCTCACGCGCCGTCTTGAACCCGTAAAGCTGCAACGCGTCCTCGCGTACGTGCGTATAAATGCGTAGCTGAACGCCTGTGCCCACCTCTTCAAGATCGTAAAAGGTGGAGAGGGGAATGGCCACTTCGTAGCCTACGCCGCCGATATCGATGATGACAGTAGTAGCCTGTTTAGAGAGTAGAGTGCCAGATAGATATGCGATCATCTATTGAAAAAGTCTCTAATCGAAGAAGAGATTTCGGGAGCGCCTTCGTCTTTCAAACCGAATTGTAGTTGATTCGCGCCGCGCGTGGCAACGCGTGACGGGTCTAAAGGGCTGCGGTTAAAGTACGGAGACCTGTAAGGCCGTACTTATCTCCAACTAAGGAGGTGTGAGACACGCCACTGACGCGCTTCAATGGCGTACATTAAGAGCATATGCTCAGCTTGTCGAAAGCCCATTCGGTACTGCCGCATAGAGGAAGAGCTATGCGAAATCTTGCAGGTCTCTCTGCAATTCTTGAAACGGAAACCTCCGAGCAATGAAAGATACTCAACATTGCTTTCGAGAATCGCGCTTTGACTATCCAAAACTATCTTGTCACAATAGTCGGGTAATTTGTATCGTTCGTTATTATGCGCCGCTTCTCTACTCCGTATCTCGGGCAAGCTCATGAAAATCTGTCCCAGATGTCAACTCTGTCACGAGGACTCTGACACTTCATGCACGGAATGTCGCGGGGCGCTCGCGCCTGACCGCCACGGCACCAGGATGCTCACAACCAGGTACCGCCTTGACCGTAAACTCGGGGGCGGTGCCATGGGTGTTGTGTATGCTGCCACCCACGTAGAGCTTGATCGGGTAGATGCCATTAAACTGCTCCAGATAGATTACATCTTAGAGACTGCAAGGCGCTCACAACCTGAGCTTGTTTCCGACGAGCAAGCGCTCTTGCAGTACAGGGAACAGGTTTTCAGCCGCTTTAAGCTGGAGGCGCGCTCAACGGCAAAGATCAGACACGTCAACGTGGCCGAGGTTTATGACTACGACGTGCTGCCAAACGATGAAGCCTACATTCGGATGGAGATGGTCGAAGGACCGACCCTGCAAAAGCACCTCGCTAAATCAGGCCCACTCCCGATACCGCTTGCCGTCTCAATAGCTCGTCAAGTGGCAAGCGGTATTCAGGCGGCCCACAAAAAAGGCATCCTCCACCGTGATCTCAAACCCGCCAATATCATGCTCGCCGAAGCTGACGAGGATGAGGGCGACTTCCTGGCGAAGGTGGTCGACTTCGGTCTCGCCAAATTTCTCGAAGAAACGCTTTCCGCTGGCGGCTTGACTGCTTCGGGGATGATGCTCGGGACGCCTATGTACATGGCTCCTGAGCAATGGACGGGCGGCGACCTGAGCGCGCGCTCAGACATCTATAGCTTCGGCGTAATGCTCTTTGAGATGCTCACTGGCCGATACTTATTTCAGGCAAAGAATATCGCGTCTCTGATGCACAAGCATCTCATAGAAGCCCCCACGCGGCTGAGGGATTTACGTCCCGATGCGCCTGAGCTGTTGGAGACGTTAATATTCAATTTGCTCGAAAAGGAGCCTGACAAGCGAATCGGATCGGCGGGCGAAGTAGCTCGACAGCTTCGAGAGATAGAACAATCCTCGTCCGTAATCGCGCAAAACGCTCGGCCTATAAGTACCACCACGAATCAGTTTTTAGAGAACCCGACAGTGATTCGCGGAACACCACAAGCGGGGCAGATGGATAGCGATAGGGGACAACCTTCAGCGACTATGGGTGCAGCGGTAGATTTACCGCCCACAATAATCGAGCCCCTTGCGCCGCAGCCCCAACCATCTGTTCAATCGCAGGCACCGCCCAGAGCGTATAACGCTTATACACCCTGGAGAGTATCTAAAGTTCGTCTTTACGACCTCGCCAAAGAGTTGAGGATTGACACGAAGCGTCTCATAGAGGAGGTTCGCCGCGAGGGCGTGGATGTCACCGTCCCGTCGAATCTAATCTCTAAAGAACTGGCCGACAAAATTCGTAACAAATACTTCCCCAAGAAAGAATCAGTAGCCCCGCGCGCCGTCCGCGTCGTCAAGAAGCCGAAACCCGTCGAAGCAGAGGCCGCCTCACCCGACATAGACTTCGGCGCGATGCTCGACCAATTCGAGCGGGAGCAGGCGGCCTTTCAAGAGGGCGAAGTCGTGCGCGGCACGGTCATCAGTATTATAGAGCATGGCATCATCGTTGATTTCGGATACAAGTCCGAAGGCATTGTGCCGCAAGCCGAGTTTATGAATAACGGCCAGTTGACCGTTAAGACTGGCGATGAAGTCGAATTACTTATTAAGAATATGGAGTCGCCGGATGGTAGGCCCATTCTCTCCCGCGTTGACGCCATCCGAGTGCGCGTTTGGGATGAGCTGGAACGCGCCTACAGCAACGGCACGCCCGTTCGCGGCAAAATCGTCGAGCGCATCAAGGGCGGTCTTCGCGTAGATATTGACGGCATCGCTGCTTTTCTGCCGGGCTCGCAGGTGGACACGCGCCCAGTGCGTAACCTCGATGGCCTTCGCAATCAGGAGATCGAAGCCAAGATCATCAAGATCAACCGCAGGCGTTCCAACGTCGTGTTGTCGCGCAAAGCCGTTCTCGAAGAGCAGAACGAAGGTAAGAAGGGCGAAATACTGAACCAGATCGAAGAGGACATAATCGTCGAAGGTCAGATCAAGACCCTCACCGACTACGGCGCATTCGTTGACCTCGGCGGTATAGACGGGCTCCTGCATGTCACAGACATGTGTTGGGGCCGGTTGCCGAACCCTGCCGAGCTTTTCAAGGTCGGCGATACAGTGCAGGTCAAGGTTTTGGAGTTCGACAGGGAGCGCGAGCGCGTATCGCTTGGCTACAAGCAGTTGCTCCCAGACCCTTGGCAAAGCGTTGACGTCCGCTATCCCGTGGGAAAACGTTTGAAGGGCCAGGTCACCAGCGTCACGGATTATGGCGCGTTCGTCGAGTTCGAGCCCGGTGTCGAGGGGCTAATCCACGTCTCTGAGATGGGCTGGTCAAATCCTATGAAGCACCCGTCGAATCTGGTCTCAGTCGGCGAGACTGTTGATGTTAAGGTACTCAACATAGACAAGAAGACTCGGCGCATCCACCTCAGCATGAAGCAGACGCAGCCGTACCCGTAGCAGAGTCTGCGCGAACGTTTCCACATTGGCGACCGCGTTGCGGACTGCGTCCGCAACCTGATTTCCTTATGTTTTCAGTGCAATACGCGGGGATGTCCTCGCACCATAAGTTCTCATCCCGTGTCATCAATAATAAAGTAGTGCCTAACCTTGCGCCGGTCGAGCGGGGTTTTTACAACTCACCCCTGTTTTTAGGGAATGCTTTAATGATTGCTTGCGAAGCCCTACCATAGAGGGCGTGATTGGAGCTATACTGAGGTGGAGTAAGGAAAGGCGAGATGAAATCGGAGAAAATTTCGGAGCTGACGACCAATCGCCTGAGCGTTTACCTGCGCTGCCTGAATCTGCTGGCGGCGGCAGGGATAAAGACGATCTCCTCGCAGGCGCTGGCCGACCAGTTCAGCCTCAATTCCGCGCAGATCAGAAAAGACCTGGCCTACTTCGGCGAGTTCGGCGTGCGCGGCGTCGGCTATTTCGTAGAGGAGCTGCGCGAGCACATCACTAAGATTCTGGGGCTCGATACGGCGCATCGCGTCGGCATCGTCGGCGCGGGCCGCCTCGGCACGGCGCTCGCCAATTACACGGGCTTTGAGAAATCCAATTTTAAGGTCGTCGCCCTCTTCGATAATGACAAGGAGAAGATCGGTCGGCCCATCAGCGAGGGCGCGGTTCTGGTTTACGACGTGAGAAAGATCGCGCGCGTCGTGCGCGAACTCGGCATAGATGTGGCCGTCGTCGCCGTGCCCGCGCGCGTGGCCCAGCGCGTCCTGAATCAGATCATGACGGCTGGCATTAAGGCCGTGCTGAACTTCGCGCCCGTGCGCCTTCACGCGCGCCTCGGCGTCAAGGTCAAGACGGTCGACTTGACAATCAGCCTGGAGAGCCTGTCTTATTTTCTGGCGCGACCCCAGATCACCTGTGTCACAAACCCGCGCGGCATTCTTCCCTACGAAGAGATCGCACAGCGCGAGGAGCATGAATTGTAAGACCGCGAAAACAGCAAGGAGTATCTCTAATGTTAGCAGCATGCCTTCTCAAAAGAGCTATACCGTTTACCCTGACCTTACTCGTCGGCTCCGGCCTCGGCAGCATCTTGAGCGGCACGAGCACGACTCCGAACCGCCGTGCGCTCCTGAACAGTAGTACCACGACGACGACGCGAACGCATGGGTGCATGGGCTCTCGTCGCGCGGCAACGGCGGTCGCCGCTGAGTCGACGCCGCTCATCGTTAAGTTTGAGCCGAACACGCGCCTGACGGAAGCGGCGCGCCGCAACAAGACGGTGGGCGTCGTGGAGTTGCTCGTCAGGTTCGACGCCGACGGCACGGCGAAGGTCGTCGATCACCTGGCGACCCTGCCCGACGGCTTGACGGAGGAGGCAGAGCGCGCCGCCGAGCGAACCGTCTTCAACCCCGCGACCATCAACGGCAAACCGTACGCCGTGACCGAAGTCAGGGAATTTATCTTTAGCCTGGATAGATACTGAGACCTTTTAGCCGGATGGATGAACAAAGCGCGCGACGCGAGATCGTTGGCGTCGGCCGCCTGATGTATGAGCGCGGCTACGTCGTCTCTTCGGACGGCAATGTGAGCGTGCGCCTCGATGACGGGCGGATCGTGGCGACGCCGACGATGATCTGTAAGGGTCGCATGACGGAGGATGCCTGCGCCGTCACAGACCCGGAGGGCAAGCCGCTCACGAAGCGCAGGCCGTCCAGTGAGCTGGCGATGCACCTGTTGATCTATCGCGAGCGTCCGGATGTCAAAGCAGTCTGTCACGCGCACCCGCCGCACGGCACGGCCTTCGCCGTCGCCGGTCTCGCCATCGACCAGCCGATCCTGTCGGAAGTGATTCTCACGCTCGGCTGCGTTCCCCTGGCCGAATACGGCACGCCCTCGACGGATGAACTGACCGAAGCGATGCGACCCCTGGTGCGGCATCACAACGCGCTCCTGATGGCCAACCATGGCGCGGTCGCCTACGGCGCGGATTTATGGCAAGCCTTTGATCGCCTCGAGACCCTCGAACATACGGCGAAAATCGCGATTCTCGCGCGCATCCTCGGCGGCTCGAGGAATCTTCCGGCCGACGCCATCGAGAAACTAATCAACGTGCGCGAAGCGGCCGGATACCTGGACGAGAGGGCACGCTGTCAGGCTTGCGGCTACCTGCACGAGACGCAGTTGACCTGCCCGACGGGCGAGCGCCCGGCGCGAAACGGCGGCGGCGGGGCCAGAGCGTCTACGAACGGAGCGGGCAAGATCGCCCTGACGCGCGATGAGCTGGTCGAGCTGTTGGCCCAGGCGGCGCAATTGGGCAGAGCTTAAACAGTAAGATGCTCAGAGGTCGCGCCCGTGAGAGAAAGAGAGAGGGCGCGGCGCGTCCGTTATCATTTTCCGTTCGGCATTACCGGATTTACCATTCGACACTATTTCCAAGGAGCACATTTGAATGCCTCAAGAAGCACTCGGCATGGTTGAGACGAAGGGATTGGTGGCGATGATCGAAGCAGCCGATGCGATGGTCAAAGCCGCCAACGTCACGCTCGTCGGTTATGAAAAGATCGGCGCCGGTTTCGTGACGGCGATAGTGCGCGGCGATGTCGCGGCCGTCAAGGCCGCCACCGATGCGGGCGCGGCAGCGGCACGTCGCGTCGGCGAACTGGTCAGCGTGCACGTCATCCCGCGCCCACACGGCAGCGTGGACGAGGCCCTTCCCATCGGCAACGATAACAGCGGAAGATGATTATCGCGCGTATCCTCGGCACGGTCGTCGCGACCCAGAAGGACGAGCGGCTGATGGGGAAGAAACTGCTCATCGTTCGCCCCATCAACGTCGACGGGACGGATACGAGCGGTTACGTCGTCGCCGTCGATACGGTCGGCGCTGGCTTTCACGAGCGCGTGCTGGTCGTCTCAGGCTCAAGCGCGCGCCTCGCACAGGGCATGAAGGACACGCCCGTGGATGCGGCCATCGTCGGCGTCGTCGACACCGTAGACGTTTTGAGCGACTGACGTTACGAATAGTCTGGCAGCGCCACCGGACTATTTGTATATCCGTCTTTTTCCAGGATACATAAAGGGGATACGAGCGTGGCGGTTAAGGTTAGTATACATATAAAGGAGAACGACTCCACTAATCATTGGAGCGGTCACAGGCAAGCTGAATTGACCAGGGTTCCTATGGTCGGCGAGCACATCTCATTTGGTCTCGACCAGTCTCCGGCTTACAAGGTAACTTTTGTTAATCACTACGCCTTTAATAACGACGTGGATGCTGAAGTTTTTGTTCAGCCAGCAGACTTTGATGAGGTCAAGCGGGCTGCCGGGTGGACATCATAATATCGCCATGCAATTAGCGCGCGTCATCGGAACGGTCGTCGCGACTGTCAAGAACGATTCGCTGGCGGGGCGCAAGCTGCTCGTCATACAGTCGCTCGACGCCTATCTCAAGCCGCAGGGCAAGCCGATGGTCGCCCTGGACGCCATCGGCGCAGGAACGGGCGAACTGGTCTTCTGGTGCAGGGGTAAGGAGGCAAGCTTTCCCTTCAAGCGCGAGGATACGCCGACCGACTGCACCATCATCGCCATCGTCGATTCCGAAAGCCACGTGACCGCAAACGGGGGACGACCTTTTTGATACTGGCGCGTGTACTTGGAAACGTCGTCGCGACGCAGAAGAATCCGCGCTACGAAAACGCGCGCGTGATGATCTGCCAGCAGATTACGCCCGAAGGCGAAGAGTTGGCGATGACCATTCTGGCGCTCGATTCTGTCGATGCGGGCGTCGGCGATACGGTTTTGATCGTGCAGGAGGGCTGGGGCGCATCGACGGCCGCGACCGGCGAGGCGGGCGCAGCGATTGATTCGGCGATTGTCGGCGTGGTCGATTACATAGATTTGCTCAAAGATGAGCCGAAGGAGGAAGCGCGATGAGCAGTAGCAGCCGTAGCAGTAACGACGGGCAAGATCAAGCGCGCCTTTTGGCCGAACGCATCGCGCGCCGTATCTCCGAAGGCAACGGGGGGAGCGTTGTTGATGCGCGCGAGACACGGGCGCGCGCGGCGGGCAACCCCGCCCAGGTCGGCGAGGAACTGGCAGCCATGCGCGGCGTGCTGGCCGAGCTACAGCAAAAGCTCTCACGCCTCGAATCGAATCTGACGCGTGAAGAGAAGGCACACGAAAACGAAGCGCGCGGCACGCGTCGCGGCGAGCAGGAGGAGGGTGATGACGAGGGGTCACGCGCTCGGGCCGCCGCGTCACGACGAGTGCCCGCGAGGGTGATCCAATCGCCCTGGCTCAGCGGCATGTACGTCCCGGCGACGACGGCGGCGACGCACCCGAGCCAAGAGCGATTCGGCGTCGAAGAGGCGGCCGTCTCGGAACTGGTCGATTATTTCGAGCGCGAGAAGACCTGCAACCTTGAGCCCGGCGGCAAGCCCTGCGATCACTGCTCTATGTGCAGCTCGCGCGGATTTTAAATCAGGCGGCTAAAGACAGGTGACGGGTGACAGGCTTTGCGGAGCAAATTTGCTCCGCAAAGCCTGTCACCCGTCGCGTGTTTGTCCTCGCCGAACTATCGCGTGGTCGTGTTGGCGTTGCTCTGATTCCGACGCAGGGTATTAGGATCGAACCTGGGCGCCTGGCGCGCGCCCTCCTCGGCCTTGAAGTAGGGCTCCTCTTTGAATCCGTAAATCTTGGCCGCGATCACGGTCGGGAAGCTGCCGCGCGTCGTGTTGTAATCCTGCACGGCCGTATTGTAATCGTTGCGCGAGACCGCGATGCGATTCTCCGTACCCGTCAATTCATCCTGCAATTTCAAAAAATTCTCGCTTGAGCGAAGCACCGGATAATTCTCCTGCAAGGAGAGGAGGCGACCGATAGTCCCGCCGAAGCTGTTGTTGGCGTCGATGACGGCCTGCTTCTGTTCGGGCGTCTTGTCACCGCTTTCGCCCTGCGGCTGTGCGCTGGTCGCGTTCAGAAGCTGCGAGCGCGCCTGCGCTATCTGTCCGAAGACCTCCTGCTCCTGCACGCCCGCCGACTGCGCGGCCGCCACCAGATTTGGAATCAGATCGGCGCGTCGCTGAAGCTGGTTCTCGACGCCCGACCATTTCGCTCTCACATTCTGTTGCTTGCTCTGAAGCGTGTTGTAGCCGCACCCGCTCGCCAGGACGGAGGCGAATATTGCCACGGCCACCAACGACATTCTTCTTTTATTCATCTTCGGTTCTCCTTATTCGTGAGCCCTCTCTATCCTGAACTGTAGATAGCGATGGAAGATAGCCATCCATACATGATTAAGCTCGCGGTTAACTACTTACCTTCTATCTTGTCGACGACTTCGATAACACGGTCTATCTGTGCCAGGTAAGCGGCGAAAAGATCGTTCGCTTCCGGGTCTGTCAAAGGCTCCGCATCCCTTTCGCGCAGCTCGAAAATACGCTCGAAGGGCTCTGCGTCCAGGCCGAGCAGCGAGACGGTGGCGCGAACGGTATCGCGCTTGGCGACGGGCGGCTCCGCGCCCTTCAACAGCAGGACGGCGCGGAACAGCGAGGCGAAACTCGCAAGGCTGTCCTTCATCAGCGCCGTCAACTGCGCGGTCGAAGCCGAAGCCGGGATGTAGAGCCGACGGAGCTGGATCAGCTTGCTGCGCAATTCGTACTCGGTCTGATGCCGCAGGTTGGCATCCGACAACTCTACGAACTCGAACGGGTCGCGGCCATAGAGCACCCTGCGCGCCCGCTCCATCTGCCGGAACTCTATCGGAAAGACATCCGCCGCGTCATTCAATTCGCCGACGGTGAAATAGACCGGAAGGGGATGGCCCAACCGCTGCCACTCGCGCACGGGAGCCTGGGCCAATCGTAAATCTTCCGGTGTGATCCGGTTCAGCGCGACGAGCAGATTATAGTCCGAACGCTGTTTGACCTGATCGCCCGCCGCCGCCGAGCCGTAGAGCACCACGGAGGCCAGATTGTCGCCGTGCGTCGAGCGCAAATCATCTATCAAATGCTTGAAGGTATCCGCGACCGCTTGGTTAGCCATCTCTACTCACCTGCTTAGCTGCAATTCAATCGATGGAAAATTAAGAACGTCCGTCTCAAAACGAATGAGAGCGCACGCCGTCCGCTCTCGCTCGCTCTCTCTTACCAACCGCCGCCAGCGCCGCCGCCGCCCGCATCGCCGCCGCCGCCGCTAAAGCCGCCCCAGCCACCGCCTCCG
>DASZEN010000053.1:0-23334 GCA_035940775.1 Pyrinomonadaceae bacterium
TGGTCGCTCTCGTCAAAACAGTCATTTACAGTCATTTAACGCGCTATCCGTCCCGTCAGATTTGGTATACTCACCACCGGTCTCCGCCGACAACCCCTCGCCGCGTCCGGGAATCTTAGGGTGACGGTCACGGCGCTGGCCCGAAAACTGTTGCCAAAGCGAGATTTGATTATGAAAAGAGGCCCCATCTTCTCTGTGCTGCTCGTCGTTACGGCGGCGGCCGCCGCATCGGCGTATGCACAGTCGCAGACGCAGACACCGCAGACCACCTCCTCGCCGTCTGGAACGCGCCCGCGCATCGTCAACGTCAATCCGCCGCAGCAGCAAAGGCCGCTCGAAGTGGTACCGCAAAGGCCCGCCGCGCCGCCCGCTTCGTCGCCGTCGCGTCCGCAACAGCCGACGCCCCAGCCTTCTCCTTCTTCATCTCCTACAGCGCCGCGCGTGATCGTTCCTTCAAACGTACCCCAGCTCTCGCAGGTCAGCGCGACGCCCGCCGCACAGGCGACTACTACGCTCCATCTTTCGATGGACAAAATTCGCCTGCGCAAGACGGAGGCGCAGCGTCTGTTGAAGGCGCGGGCGACGCCGACCAGTTTGGCGAGCCCAAACATTTATTTCGTGACCCTGGCGGCCTTGCAGCAGGACACCGGGAAAATCCACCTGCTGTCGCTGCCGAAGGAACTCTTCCTGAGCAAGGGAGCGGAGGCCGCGATCACTACGTCGCTCGGGAGCACCGTACGATTGCGCGTCTTGAGGGCCAACGGCGTCAATACGGCCGTCACACTGTTTGACGAGGCAGGACACAGCCTCGCGCCGCTTCTGGTGGAGTACCCGATCGAGCGCGGCGGCCGCTTTCAAGAGATGGCATATTACACGTCCGGACATCCGTCGCTTCTCTCGCCCGAAGTCGTCAAAGCCGGACAGTTGTACGTGCGTACGATGATCGATCTGGCGGCGCGGCGGCTGCGCGATAAGGGCGTGACGATCTCGCCCGACCTGCTGGACGTGGCCGAGCGTCTGTGCGTCGTCGAGCATACGGATCACGACCGCTTTCGCAGGGAGAATCGGATCGCGCTCTACGAAGAGATTTTCGCGCTCTACGCGCTGAACGAGCTGGATACGTATCGTTATGCGGTGAGCTTTGCCGGAGCGGGCGGCATGGTTCAAATGATTCCGTCCACCTACCAGATGATCCGGCGCATGCATCCAGGCATCGGCCTCAATCCGGATTTCGTCTACGGCATGCGCAATCACGGCAACGCCCTCGAAGCGATGCTGCTCTACATGAACGATACATGGAACCTGCTCGCGGCCAATCCGGATGTTGATTATGCGTTGAAGGCCAAGCTCGCCACACAGCCCGAGTTGTTGGCCGCCGGGTACAACTCGAACCCGGCGCGCTTGCCGGGCTACATCAATCGTGGCGGCGCGTCATGGCGCACGCTCATACCGCGCGAGACACAAATTTACTTGCAGATATACAAATCGCTCGACAGCCTGATCCCGATGAAGCCGCGCCGCTCTTAAGATCTCGCGCGCGCGGTCGGCCCGAATCCTCGCCGCAACTCTGCGCGCAAGGGGAGCGGGCGCTAGCCTCGCAGGAAGGGGCCGCCGCGCCCGCCTGCGTGAATCAGGCGCTCTCTCTCTCAGACTCTCTTGCACGGCACAACGTTCACGGGCACAGTTCGGGCTCTCGGGGCCCATCCCGGCCCATCCCGGCCCGCTTCCGGATAATCTTATTGACCGGAAAGCTTCGGACATCGTATTGTCTTCGACACCTCGCTCGCGCCCTGGGAAATCTACTTAGACCAACTTTCGAGACGAGCCCCGAGGGCGGCTCTTTCCAGGGCTGTTTCGCTTTGAGGCCTGCGCAGGCCGCGCGCGCCTGATTGCACGAGAGCCTGCGCGTCACCGAAGGGCGCTTTCCATGCGGGCTCGTCGATTACTCCCTTTTGCGAGGTGATTCCAGATGCTCACTCAGAAGAGTCGCGGGCGGTTCTACGTGCTGCTTCTTCTTGCGCTCCTGCTGCTTCTGCCTGCTCCCGGCTGCAAGTATTTCAAGCGCGCCGACGATACCGTATTGAAGGACGCGAACAAGCTGGCGGGCGAGGCCGACGCGCTCTCCCTGAAGGTTGATGATGCTTACAAGGAGGCGGCGCAGAAAGATGAAGAGATCATAGGCGCAAGGAAAGATAAGGCGCGCATTAAGAAGCTGAGCGACGAGGAGGTCGCCCTTTACGATCAGGCCGCGAAGGATGCGCGCGAGGCGGCCGAGAAATACGAACAGGCCAGCAAGCTCAAGGTCGACGCGAAATATCAGGAATACCTCAATCTCATGGGCCAATATATGCGCAAGCACGGCGCGCACCTCGCGGCGCTAAAAGAGTTGATCGCCGCGCGCCTCGAAGCGACCAATAAACCGGGCCGGGCGAGCCGCGATAAACAGACGGAAGCCAAGACGCGCTCCGAACGGCTCAAGAAAGAGATGGACGACATCAAAGCGCAGGCCGATAAGCTCAAGCGCGAGAACGGCGACAAATTCAAAACCACAGAGGAAGGAACAACGAAGGGATGAGGGCCGCAGCGATGAGGGATGAAAGTGTGACTATTCAACTTGAATAATCCTTCTCTCATCCCTTCGTTGTTCCTTCCTTCGCTGAGGATGGCGTATGGTCTCTAAAAGCATCGCATATGGTGTAGCCAGCGTGGTCTTCGGGTTGATGCTGGGCTTTATGGCCGCAAACCTTAAGGCGACGGGCGCGAGCGCGGCGACGCGAGCCGGGAGCCCGAGGCTCAGCCCCGTCCAGACTTCGGACGAAGACAAGCCCGTTGAGCAAACGCGTAAGAACATACAGGTGCTCAAAGGCTTGCGCTCGTCGCAGCTTACATCCCTGATGAATTTCGTCGCCGCTTCGCTCGGGGTCAAATGCGACTACTGCCATGTCAAGGCGGGCAAGGATGCGGAGACGGGGCGTGATAAGTGGGTCTGGGAGAGCGACGATAAGGAGACGAAACGCACCGCGCGACGAATGATGCAGATGGTATTGAGCGTCAACAATACAAACCGCGCCGACTTTCGCGACAATCCTGTGACCTGCTACACCTGCCATCGCGGGCAGACGGAGGCGGTCGGACTTCCGCAGTTGCCGCTCGCGGCCTCGGCGCACGAAGACGGTCAGGGCGGCGCGGCCAGGGCTTTGAAACCGGCCGACAAGCTTCCCGCCGCTCATGAAATCCTCAATAAGTACACGGAGGCGGTCGGCGGCCGTGCTGTGGTCGCCAAATCGCAGACCCGCGTCTTCAAGGGAACCGTAGAACAGTCGCAGGGACGCCAGCCCGGCATCGAAGTCACCCTCAAGGAGCCGAACAAGTATCTGGCCGTCCTCACGACCAAACAGCAGGGCATCATTTATCAGGGCTTCGACGGTAAGACCGGATGGATTAAGACCGATCAGACGCGCCGCGAGATGGACGCCGCAGAGTTGGCCCAGCTAGAGCGTGCCGCCGCGCTCTATCAGGTCATCAAGGTCAAAGAGCCGTACGCAGGCTTGGCCGTCACTGGCAAAGAGAAGGTCAACGAGCGCGAGGCTTACGTGCTTGAAAGGAAGAGCGCCGACGGCAGAACCGAAAAGTTCTACTTCGATACGGAGACGGGCCTGCTCCTGCGGCGGCTGGTGCTGACCGACACGGTGCTCTTTCCGATCCCGGAACAGACGGATTTCGAGGATTACAGGGAAGTGGACGGGTTGAAGCTGCCGTTCACAATCCGCATCTCAAACATAGATACCTTCTTCAGCTCGACGCGCCGGTTCACAGAGATTAGGAACAACGTGGCCGTAGACGAGTCTATATTCAACCTGCCCGCCGCACAGAAATGAGGTCTGGTAGCAGCGCACGCAAGTATTGACCGTAATCGGGCCAGTTCATGGCGGAACTCCCGGGACACGAAAGCATCGTCAACAGCGCCGTCTTTGGCGTTGATGGCCGTCACATCGTCACGGCGAGCGACGACTGGACGGCGCGCATCTACGCCTGCCCTGTGTCCGAATCCATCGAGGACTTGAGCGCGCTGGCGCGCACGCATATCAAGCGCGGCCTGACGCCCGAAGAGAGAAACGAATACCTGCACACGCCGCCGCAGGGTAAGTGAGACGAACCCGCGCACTCTAACTCGTGCTCTAACGCTTCCTGTCAATCGCCGTACTGCAAACTGTCGCTCAGCGGCCCCGTAGTCCTCTGCTCGTCAACGGAGCCGTCCGCGTATTGCAGCTTGTAGAGTCGCCAGTAGAGACCGCGCACGGCCAGCAAGTCTTGATGCGAGCCCTGCTCGCGTATCTCGCCGTGATGGAGCACGATGATGCGGTCTGCCCGCTGGATGGTCGAGAGGCGGTGGGCGACGACGACAGAGGTGCGATGGCGCATGACGCGCTCGATGGCCTGTTGTATGAGTTGCTCCGTCTCGGTGTCGATTGAGCTGGTCGCTTCGTCAAGGACGAGAAGCGCGGGATCGAAAGCGAGCGCGCGCGCAAACGAGATGAGCTGCTTTTGTCCGACGGAAAGAGTAGCGCCGCGCTCCTTCACCTCCGCCTTATAGCCCCCGCTCAGGCGCTGTATGAAGCGGTCGGCGTGAACCTCGTGCGCGGCCCACTCGACGCGCTCGCGCGTAATCCCGGTGCGGCCCAGGCGTATATTGCTCTCGATTGTGCCGCTGAAGAGAAACACGTCCTGCAACACGACCGCGAAATTCTCTCTGAGCGATTCCAGTTCCCAGTCGCGCACGTCCACCCCGTCCAGAAGCACGCGGCCGCGCTGCACGTCATAAAAGCGCATCAACAGGTTCGTGATCGTCGTCTTGCCGGAGCCCGTATGGCCCACGAGCGCGACCGATTGGCCCGGCTCGACCTTGAAGGAAACGTCCTTCAAGACCCACTCCTCATCGTTGTAGGCGAACCACACGTTCTCGAACTCGATGCGCCCCTCCGCGCGCCCCTTCTTCTTAGGCTCGGCGGGCGTCGTCACGGCAACCGGCAGATCGAGCGTCTTGAAGATGCGATGAGATGCGACGATGGCGGCCTGAAGCACGTTGTATTTATCGGAGATGTCGCGGATCGGCTGAAAGAGCTGCTGCGAATATTGAATGAAGGCGACGAGCGCGCCTAAAGAGAGCACCGTGTAGGCGTCCGTGTTCTGCATCACGCGCCAGCCGCCGTACCAGATAATCAGCGCCACGCCGATTGCGCCGATCAGGTCTACCAGAGGAAAAAAGACCGCGTAGTAAAATATCGTCTCGATATTGGCGTTGCGATGATCGTCGTTGATTTCGTGAAACTGTCGGCGCGATTTCTCCTCGGCGTTGAAAATCTGCACGGTCTGCGCGCCCGACAGGTGCTCCTGTAGAAAAGCGTTGATGCGCGCCAGCCTGGTTCTGACGCGGTCGTAGCCGCGCCGCGCGTGCTTGCGAAACCAGTTCGTAGCCGCGAAAAGCATCGGCACAGTCGTCAGCGCCACCAGTGTGAGTCGCCAGTCCATGTAGAACATCACGGCGGCAATCGCCAGGATCATCACTACGTCGCCCAGCAGCTCAATCACGCCCGAAGTCAAAAGCTCGTTGAGCGCGTCCACGTCCGAGGTCAATCTGGTCATAATGCGACCGACCGGATTGCGGTCGTAATAGGCGACCTCCTGATGTTGCAGCTTCGCGTAAAGCTGGCTGCGTATGTCATACATCACACGCTGACCCACCGTGTTCAGAAGCACCGCCTGAAAATAGGAGAAGATGAAGATGACGAGCCACACCGAAAAGTAGACGAGCGCGAACAGGCCCAGGCCGCCGGTCGTGCGCGGGAGAATGAACCAGTCAATCGCGTACTGCGTGAACTTAGGCTGCGTCGTCCGCAGCAGGTTCAAGACGAGCGTGAGCGCCAGGGCAGGGAAGAGCGCGACCAGGTATGGTCTCAGGTAGCCCAGAAGCCTGCGCGCGACCCGAAAATCGTAGGTCTTGCCGATGGCCTCCTCTTCGTGAAATTGTTTGACCGCAGTTGCCATGTTTCTCAAAACTTCTTTTCCGTCACGTCGTTATTCAAGCCCTCGCGCCTTGTAGGAAGCGGCCAGCAGTTGATCGCGCCGGGGCAGGTGAAGCAGGAAGCCGACCACGCCGAGTATAAAGAATAGATTGTAATAGGGCGTGTTGCTCACAAAAAAGGCCAGCAGGCCGAACAAGCTGCTCGTCTCGCACAGGGCCAGGGCAAGGATCATCGCGCTCTGCACCAGCTCGGGGCGTTGCTCGCCGACGGCTTGGGCGATGACCTTGCGCTTGAGCACGAAAGAGAGGGCGAGCGTCGAGACGCCGAGCGCCAGCAATATCCAGACCAGGGGGCCGCCCGAATCGTTGCTCGTACGCTCGATCATCAGCGTCAGGAAAAACATCATCACCGTGGACATCAATATCGCAAACCAGACAATCAGCATCGTGCGATAACGCCCGTCCACATTCACCGTTTCTGCTACTCGGTCAATAGGATTCATCCCGGCCTCGCACGCGCAAAATGATCTCTCAGCTTGCGGCCAACTCCTCTTCCAACAACTGCCGCTCGTACAAGTCCGCATACTCGCCGCCGAGGGCGAGCAGCTCCCTGTGCGTGCCGCGTTCTATAATCCGCCCGTCGTCGAGCACGCAGATCAGATCGGCGTCGCGTACCGTAGAGATGCGATGCGAGATAATCAGGCTCGTACGGTCGCGCATCACGCCCCGCAGCTGGGCCAGAATCTTCTCTTCCGTATAGGTGTCAACCGACGAGAGCGCGTCGTCCAGAATCAGTATCTTCGGCTGGCGCAGGACGGCGCGCGCAATCGCCGTCCGCTGCTTCTGCCCGCCCGAGAGAGTAATACCGCGCTCGCCGACCATCGCATCGAACCCTTCGGGAAAGCCGCGTATATCATCCGACAGGCCCGCTATCTCGGCGGCCCATTCGATGTCAGCGCGCTCGGCCCCCTCAACTCCGAAGGCGATGTTCTCGGCGAGCCTGTCGCTAAAGAGAAAAGTCTCCTGCGGCACGTAGCCGATGCTGGCGCGAAGCTGCGCGAGCGGGTACTCGTGCAACTCTCTGCCGTCGATGAAGAGCGTCCCCGTCGGCGCTTCGAGCAGGCGCGGGATCAGATTGGCGAGCGTCGATTTGCCGCTGCCCGTGCGCCCGACCAGCGCGACCGTCTGGCCCGCCTCGATCGTCAGATCAATGTCATGCAGGATCGGCTCCGCGTGCTCGTTGTAACGAAACGTCAGGTGGCGAAATTCTATGCGGCCCTCAATCGGAGGCTGTTCGCGCTCGCCGTCTCGACCCGTAATCTGCGGCGTGATCGACATGATGGCGTTGATGCGCTTGAGGCTCGCCGTCCCGCGCTGGTATAGATTGACGACGTAGCCGAGCGCGATCAGCGGCCAGATCAGGCGCCCCAGGTAGAGATTGAACTCCGTGAACTCGCCGACCGTCATCGCGCCCGCCACGACGAGCGGGACGCCGACCCACGCGATCAACACAAAGCCCGTACCGATGAAGAACTGTATCAGCGGGCGCATCGCCGCATCTATACGCACAAGGCTCAGGTTGCGCTCGGCATACTGGCGGTTGAGGTGGTTGAAAGCATCTATCTCGGTTTGCTCCTGAGCGTAGGCGCGCACCACCCGCACGCCTGTGAAATTCTCCTGCGCGCGCGCAGAGATTTGCGCGAAGAAGTCCTGAATCTTCTCGAAGCGCAAGTGTACCTGCTGGCCGAAATATTTGACCGTGAGCGAGACGAGCGGCATCGTCACCAGTAGCAGCAGCGTCAGACGCACGCTGATCCGCAGCATCAACGGCAGAATCACGACGACGACGAACACGGTTTGCAGCGTGTACATAATCATCGGCCCGGCCAGTTGGCGCACGGCTGCCAGATCGTTGGTGGCGCGCGCCATCAAATCGCCCGTCCTGTGCTCCTGAAAAAACGAGAGCGGCTGGTCGACCAGATGCGCGTAAAAATCGCGGCGCAGGTCGTACTCGACATCGCGCGACATGCCGATCAGAATACGGCGCTGCAAAAAAAGGAAGACGCCGCCCACGATGCTTACGCCGAGCGTCGTCAGAGCGTAAAAGGTGAGCTTCGACCAAGTCACTTCCGCTCTCAACCCGTCGACGGCCCGCCCGACGATCAGCGGAATCGAGAGACTGAACAGGGTGTATCCCAGAATGCAGAGGATGCCCGTGACCAGGGATTTTTTGTAGGGCAGAAAATAGCGCGCGAATTTTCGTAGATCATCCATAAGCAAAACAGCGTCAACCGCTCGGGCCGGTCACCTGAAGATAATCGCTCACACACTATGATGCGCGATTTTCTCTCGGGACGCCAGCCGGGCGGGCCCTCTTTAAGCTGCCTGAATGATATGTAAAAAGTCTGGGGATGCGTGAAGCGCAGATTTTTTGACGGACGGGCGGCGAATCTTAAACTGTCGGAACGGTGGTCTCCATCTGCTCGTCATCCATGCCCGCGCCGATTGCGTCGCCCGTGTCAACCGCAACCTCGTCCGTCACAAAGGAGTCATCGCACGCCTGCGCTTCTTCGTCGAGGGGCGGGATTGGGTCGGGCGAGACGCAGACGCGATTGCGTCCCAGATGCTTGGCGTCGTAAAGCGCGCGGTCGGCGCTCACGACCAGTCCATCGCGCGAAGAAGCATGGAGCGGAAACGATGCGATTCCGAACGAGGCCGTGATATGGCCCACGCCCGGCACTTCCATCTGCTCAATGCGCGCGCGCAAGCGTTCGGCAACCACAACCGCGCCGTCAACTCCGGCCTGCGGCAGGATCACGGCGAACTCTTCGCCGCCATAACGCGCAGCCGTATCCACACCGCGCAGCTCTTCGCGCACATTGTCGGCGAGCATACGCAGCGCCACGTCGCCCGCATCATGGCCGAACGTGTCGTTAACGCGCTTGAAGTTGTCGATGTCCAGAAGGATTAGCGAAACGGACTGGCGCATGCGCGTCGCCAGATGCATATCGCGCTCAAGCTGCAACTCGAAGGAACGACGATTGAAACAGCCCGTGAGACCATCCGTCAGGGCTTGCTGCTGCATCTGCGCGAACAGCCGCGCGTGATTGACGGCAACCGTCACCTGATCGGCCACAGTTCTGAGCAGAAGCAGCTCGCTCTCCTGCCATGTCCGCGTCGGATCGTCCGAGCGCACGAGCAGTACGCCCATGAACCTTTCCTGGTAATACAGAGGCACGACCGCGAGCGGACGCACACAACCCGTCTGGGCGACGATATCGCTGCGGCCGTCGAGCACGAAATTCTGATCCTCGCTCGATGAGAGACGCGACCCGTATGAGTCCAAATCCGCGATCAGCTCCGTCTCTTCCGTGTTCTCGCCGTCAATCCTGTCACGAAAATAACAGTTGGTCAGGGCGGGCCCACCGGCCTCGCCTTCGACGCGCAACGCACAGTGCTGGACGTTGAGCGCGCGCCCCACTTCGTTCACGGTGGTTTGCAGGATGCTGTCGAGTTCGAGTGAGTTTCGGATGGCGGTGGCGATGCGGTTGACTGCGATCTCGCGCCCGGCCTGTTCCTGCAACAGTCGCGCGAGCTTGGTCGTCACGGAAACCGTCAGTTGAAGCGAGGTCGCCTTCGGCATCGAGCTATGGACGGCGGTCGAGAACCCTGCGGCTTGAAAGGGACGTTCCGCCGCCACACGGGCCATCAAATATTCGAGCGCCGAATAGACCACATCCGGCTCGAAAGTCCAGATCACCTCGTCGCCTTCTGATTCCGCGCCGTCCTCCTCCGTATTGCGTACCGAGGCCAGAAGCGCCGAGAATCGAGCGTCGGCGATGACGACGAACCGCTCGTAAGCCGTATCATCCTCGGCGCGCCGCAGCAGTATGGGCTCGCGGTCATGCTCGCTCATGCGCAGCGGCAGATTGTTGAGCGCGTCGTTGTGGGCGACGAAAAAGAATCCGCGCTGCGCCGCGCGGCCGATCTCGCGCACGCGCGCCAGATCGCGCAGAGACCTTTCCGGCACGAGCGGCAGACTCTCGATCACGAGCGCCGAGAGATTATTCTCAAGAACCACGTCCTCGAAGTACCTGTGAATCTGCGCAATCGTCTGCTCCGCACAGCGAACAGAGGTTAGCTGTCTTGAGTGTTGGATCAGCAGAGCGTGGTAGAGGGAATACATTTCGCGGCGGCTGAGACAGAGGAAAGAGCGTGAACGCTCGTCAAAAGTTCAAGAAAGAGAAGACCAGGGGCCGCTCAATGGGAGTGAGCAGCAAGGCAAAACCATTTTTGCATGAATAAACAATTTTGTCTATACATTTCCGAGCCTTCTTTTGCGGCCCGTTCGGAAACCGATCACGACAGCCTCAGGTAAGACGTAAGTGCTGTCGCTGCAAGGCTTTCGGCTTCGTTCGTGACCTCCACGGAGACGACCGCAACGCGGCGTCCGGAGCGTATCACGCGGGCGTGCGCCCTGGCCCGGCCCTCCAGCAGCGGGCGCAGGTAATGGATGGTGAGGTCTATGGTGGTCGTAGATTGGCCGGGTTCGAGCAGGGTCATGAGGGCGAAGGCGGCCGCCGTATCAATGAGCGAGGCGATAGCCCCGCCGTGGGTAGTGCCGCCGTTTCGTCGCAACTCGTCGCGCACCTCCATCCGAAGAACGGCCGCGCCGCGCTCGACCTCCTCAAGCTCAATGCCGATCAGGCGTGCGAAAGGCACATCGGCGAAGATTTCATGAAGTCGTCGTTTCTCTTCAGGGGTTAGCTCCGGAGGCAGCTCGTCTCTCATGCACGGTAGCCTTTTCCGCCATCGGTCGGCTCGACGATGACAGCCGTCCCGTAGGCGAGAACCTCCGTCACGCTGGTTGAAATCTCGGTCGTATCATAGCGAGCGCCGACGATGGCGTTGGCCCCCAGCTCCGTCGCGTGTTGAATCATGATCTGGAATGCCTCGGCGCGGGTCTGCTCGCACAGGCGCGTCCAGGCGGTGATGTTGCCGCCGACGAGGGTTTGGAACGCCGCGCCGATATTGACGAAGATGTTGCGCGAGCGAACGACGATGCCGCGCACTACGCCCAGATTCTGCGCGATGCGCCAATTCGGAAGCTCGAAGGCGGTCGTCACCATGTGCTCTGAGACGGAATAGCGCGGGGCGCTGACCGGATAGGGCGCGCGGTCTTGAATGGAGTCGTTATTCATGGCTCTTTTTCCGATTGAAACGATAGCTTATTCGCCGAAGAGGCTGCGCTGGGCTTCGTCCTGTTCGCGGCGTCGGCGTCGCACGTCTGCGTCCTCCTCCTCCTCTTCCGGCGTCCAGCGATAGCGGCCCAGCTCGCAACGCCCGCGCGCGTCGAAGACTACGCCTTCGGCTTCGAGCATGCGTTGTTGTTTGTCCGGCGGAAGGATAATGCGGCCCGTCGAGCAAGCGCCCTGCGAGTTGATGACGCGTTGCCAGGGGGTCGTCTCCTCCTGGGCCGCATGCATCACAAAGCCGACGGTGCGCGCCGTGTAGCCTTCGCCCAGCATGTCGGCGAGTTGCCCGTAGGTCATCACGCGCCCCTTCGGAATACGGCGCACGATCTCATAGACGCGCTCGCGATAGCCTTCAGTGTCATGGGCGGCTGGCTCGCCCGCTTGAGATTCTACGCGCGATTTGCTGCGCTCTTTTCTTGATTCGTCCATCGCTTTTTGAAAGTCGGCGCGTGGTTGCGCCACCACTCGCGCCACTCCTCTATTGCTTTCAAGCGTTCGGCCTGCGAAGCCGCAGGCTGGAAGCTGAGTCAGGTTAAGGTCGCATCGCGCAGGCACATCTCTGCCAGAAAGCGCGTCTGTAAATCCGGGCTCGCTAAAAGCTCTATCAACTCCGGGATGGGGCGCGCACGAAGTCGGGCGCGCGCCTCGGCAAACTCCTTGCGTCTCATACTACCTAATCCCAGGCACGGAGGACGGCGCGCGCCGGAGCGCCATCGCCGCTTCCGTCCGTAATCCGCAGCGGCAGGCAGATCAGCTCGTAAATGCCCGCCCGGACGGCACGTAAATCCAGCCCCTCGACTATCACCACGCCGCCGCCCAGCAAAGTAGTGTGCGTTTCAAACCGCTCGGGCTTGAACCTTTCGACCGACAGATAATCTATGCCGACCAGTCGGACGCCCAAATTGACGAGCGCGCGTGCCGCGTCGGGCGCAAGATAGGTAAAGTCGGTGCGGAACCCCTCGGCCATATTGGCCCAGAAGGCCGAGTTGCGTGTCTTGAAAAGCACGCGCTTTGCGCCGCCCAGGTTTTGCGAATGGATATGATGGGCCTCTATGGCGCGCACGTCCGCTCGAATCTCAACGACCTTTGCTTCACCCACGAGCACGTCCAGGGGAAGCGAATCAACCCTGGGCGCGCCCTCTATAAAATGAGCGGGAGCATCGACGTGCGTGCCCGTATGCGCGCCGAAATGGAGCATCGAGACGTTGGTGGCGTCGCCGCGCCCGAGTGCCGCCCACTGTTCAATCTCGATGTGCGGGTCGCCCGGATACGTCGGCGTATGCTGAGAGATGGGCACGCTCACGTCTATGATTCGCATGAGGCCCAATATTAAGTCGAAACTGGTCAAAGGTGAAAGGGAAAAGAGCGTTATGGAGACAGGTATGGGACGGTTGCCTGACTCAGGGCCCGCGATCAGAGCGCCCGTCACCGATCCCTTTCGTCTTCGGCAACCTTTTTACTTTTTCCGCATTTGCGTTAGCATCATCGCCTGAGCAATATGAGTGTGATGGGAGAGCTTGAACGAGCGTGAAGCCAAAAGAGACCGGCGCGCCGCGCATCGCCGCTTCGAGATACTTAAATTCAGCGCCGCTCATCTGGAGCTTTATGCGAGGAGGGCTGCGCGAGAGCGTCGATCTTTTGACGGACACAGCGCCCGCGCGTTGTGCGCAGATGCTGGCGCGCGCCGAGGTGGAAGCGGCGCTGGTTCCGGTCATCGAATACCAGCGCATTCCCGAAATAGTAGTCGTGCCGGATGTTTGCGTCGGCGCTCGCAGGCGCGTCCGCAGCGTCGTGCTGGTGACGCGTGGCGAGGAGTTAAAGGATGTACGGAGCGTGGCACTCGACACCTCTTCGCGCACCTCGGCAGCGCTGGTTCAGATCATCTTTCGCGAGTTTATAGATGCACGCCCGGAGTTGAAGCCGTCTGCGCCTGAGCTTGACCGGATGCTTGAGGAAAGCGACGCGGCGCTCGTCATAGGCGATCCCGCGATGGTCTTTCCGCGACGGGACTTGCGCGTGTATGATCTGGCGAGCCTCTGGCGCGAGCACACCGGATTGGGGTTCGTCTTCGCCATGTGGATGGCGCGCACCGACGCCGCGGAGAAAGTACGGGCGATAGATTTCGCGGGGGCGCGCGACGAGGGGCTCGAACGGGTTGAAGAGATCGTAGCGCATTACGAAGCGCTGCTCGGGCTGCCGCCGAGCGAGCTTCGCACCTATCTTCTGGAAAACATCTCTTTCGAGCTGGACGCTGAGATGCGCGCCGGTTTGAGCCTCTTCTATGAGCTGGCGCGCAAGCACGGGATTATTTCCGAGGTGCGACCTCTGAGGATGATTTGACGCGCCGGGACGTATAAACCCATGAAGGGTCTTGACGATGGAACAACTGCACTTTCCGACCTCGTTCGACCAGCCGGATATAGATTTCGCCACGCTCGACCTGTTGCCGTACGGCATCATAGTGGTCGACGAGCAGGGAAAGATTCTCTACTACAACGCGCGCGAGGAGCAGATCGCGCACCGACGCAGGGAGGATGTCGTCGGCAAAAATTTCTTCAGGGAGGTCGCGCCCTGCACGCAGGTGCGCGAGTTCTATGGCCGCTTTGAAGAGGCGATGCGCAGCGTCGGGCTCGTCGCCACCTTTAATTTCACCTTTCCGTTCGCAGACCGTGCGCGCGAAGTGGAAATCTCGCTCGCCAGCTTTCGCAAAGAGAGCGCGCAGTTATGCCTGATCTCGGTCAGCGACGTGACGGAAAAGAATCTCCTGCGCGAGCATATCGTGCGCGCCGAGCGCCTGCGCGAAGTGGGCGAAGTGGCCGCCGGTGTGGCCCACAGCTTCAATAATCTATTGACGGTGATTCGCGGCAACGCCGAGCTGATCCTGATGATGATTCCTGAAGAAGACCCTGTGCGCGAGCGCGCGGCCAGGATTTTGAAGGCCGCCGACGACGGCGAAGAGATCGTCAAACGCATCCGGGCGAGCGCACACGAGCCGCACCTCCTGGAAGAAGGCGACGCCCCGGCGGCGGCGGCGGCGACGATTGCGGCGGCCGTTGATTTGAATCAGGTCGTCAAGGATTCCATAGCGTTTACGGAAGATTATGCCAGGGCGACGCAGGACGAGCGCGGCGCGCGCGCGCGGTTCGAGACCTCGCTCGCGGAGGACGAGTTGCCGGTGCGCGCTCCGGCGAGCGAGCTGCGAGAGGTCTTCATCAATCTTCTACGCAACTCCATAGACGCCATCGATGGCGAAGGACGCATCATTGTGCATAGTCGCAACGATCTCAACCTGTGGAACGTGGTGGAAGTGAGCGACACGGGCCGGGGGATGGACGCCGAGGTGCAGGCGAGGCTTTTCCATCCGCTGTTTACCACCAAGGGCGCGCGCGGCACGGGGCTCGGGCTCGCCACCTCTTACGCCATAGTACGCCGTTACGGCGGCGATATAACGGTCAAAAGCGCGCCCCGTATGGGCTCGACCTTTACTGTGAGCCTGCCCGTCGCCGATTAGCATTTTGCCAATCGATATTTGCGATCCGCGCACGCGATTGAGGATAATCGGGGAGAAAAGGTTTAGAATCCCTCTGGAATCAAAATTGCTTTTGAAAGTTCGCGTCTCTTAAAATCAGACGGGTGAGAGTTGAATGAATAAGAAAGACGACATCCAAACGATTCTTGATCGTGTGTTGGCGGGCGAGCGCCTCTCGGCGACCGCTTGCACACGCCTGCTCGAATCAAACGACATCGCGCGCATCGGTGTGGCCGCCGACGAGGTTCGCCAGCGCTGGCATCCCGAAGGCATCGTCACCTATATCATTGATCGCAATATCAACTACACGAACGTCTGCAACGTCGTTTGCACCTTCTGCGCGTTCTATAGACGGCCCGGCGCTGCCGATACTTACGTGCAGACGATTGAAGAGATTTGCGCGCGGATTGACGAGACCATCGCGCTCGGCGGAACCGGCGTCCTGATGCAGGGCGGGCTGCATCCCGATTTCGGAATCGAGTGGTACGAAGACCTGCTGCGCCAACTGCATGCGAAGTACCCCGACTTTCAACTGCACTGCTTCTCGCCGCCGGAGATTCACAACATACACCTGATCTCCGGTCTCTCGTACGAGACGATCATGGGACGGCTCAAAGAGGCGGGACTCTACAGCCTGCCCGGCGGCGGCGGCGAGATTCTGGATGACGAGGTCAGACGGCGCGTCTCCACCAAATGCACGACGGACGAATGGTTGGCGGTGATGCGCGCCGTTCACCGGGTGGGGCTGCGCTCGACGGCGACGATGATGTTCGGCATCGGCGACCGCGTAGAGCACCGCGTCCGCCACCTCGAACGCATACGCGACCTACAGGACGAAACGGGCGGCTTCACGGCCTTCATCCCGTGGACATTCCAGCGCGAGAATACGGCGCTCGGTCGCCGCATCAAGGACGAGCCGACCGGCATGGACTATCTCAAGATGCTCTCGGTCTCGCGCCTCTTTCTGGATAACATCGCGCATTTCCAGTCGTCCTGGCTGACGCAGGGGCTAAGGCTCGGGCAGGTCGCGCTGCGTTTCGGCGCTGACGATATGGGCTCGATCATGATCGAGGAGAACGTAGTCTCGGCGGCGGGCGCGCACAATCGCGCCGACGAAAAGATGCTCCGCTACCTGATACGCGAAGCCGGTTTTACTCCGCAGCAGCGCGACATTCTCTATCGCCACGTACATCGCGAGGAAGCTGCGAAAGCGGACGAGGGCGAATCAACTCCGCTGCGCGAATTGACCGTGCTGATGGCCGACTGAAAAGAGAGAAAGGCCGCTATGACGAGCGGCAGATGTCAAGCAACAGGGCGCAGCAGGTTTTCAGAGCCTGCTGCGCCCTGTTGCTTTTCATGCTCTACGCAGCGACGGAGCGCAGGCGGACGGTCGAGCGAATCAGTGCGTTGAATTTTTCCGGGTGCTCTTCCTGCGGCATCATGCGGCAGCGGTCGAAGATTTCGAGTCCGGCGCGCGGGTTCAGCGATAGCAGCTCGGCGGCCTGGTCGAGCGTGTTCGTCTGATCCTGTTTGCCCCAGACGAGCGTGACGGGCTGGCGTAGACGCGCGAAGGCCGCGCGTATGTCCGTGTTCAGGTAGCCGGATAGAAAGGCTGCGATGGCATGTTGCGCGCCCGGCTGGTGGCTCGCCGCGTAGTACTGTGCGATGAGGCGGTCGGTGGCGCGCCGCCGGTCATAAAAGAGTTGCTTGCGCGCGTAATCGCGTATGCTTCTCTCGCTCGCCATGACGTTGTAAAAGGAGGTGCCGAGCACGGGCGATTGCAGCAAACCGTAGAAGGCCGCGCCCGTCATGCGGGGCCGCGCGCGCAGGTTATCAGCGCCCGTCGGAGAGATCAGCACGAGCGCGTTGACCAGTTCCGGGCACTCGTCGGCAACGCGGACGGCGAAGGCTGCGCCGAGCGAGCTGGCGATGATGCGTGACGGATGAGAGGCCAGCTCACGTATGAAGTCCGCGATCAATTCAACGTAGAGGTCTGCGGAGTAGGGCGCGTGCGCGGGCTTGTCCGAGAATCCGAAGCCGAGCAGGTCGAGCGCGTAAACGTGAAAGTCGCGCGCCAGCGCGTCGAAATTCTTTCGCCACATGAAGGTGGAAGCGCCCGCGCCGACGCCGTGGATGAAGAGCAGCGGCGGGCCCGCATGCTCCGCGCCAGCCTCTTTGTAGAAGATGCGCCCGTGCTTCCATTGAAAAATTTGCGGCTGGCCGCCGAGCGCGCCCTCCTCCGGCTCGGTGGCGCTTCGACGGATGGCTGCATTGACGGCGGCCAGCGCCGCCATGCCCGCTCCCGCCACCACGCTCGTCTTCCAGATTTTCCCGACCGCGCCCATCTTATAAACCCTTTGCGGCGTAACAAACTTCCAACTTCGATAGGTTCGCATTTGCCCCTTGCTCTTTCATTCCCGGCTCAAAAAATTTCCGTAAAAAATTCGGTTATGACAACCGATCTGCACTATAACATGCACGGGCACGGTTGGCCCAACCGGCCCGCCCGAACACAAAATAAAGCGGCGCGCGATTGACTATAATCTCAACCGCGCGCCGCTTTAATGATAGTTCCGGCGCATAGATTCGGCTTCGGCCCCGAGCGGCTTCAGCCTTCGGGACACTGGTTGGCGCAGACTATAAAGCGCCCGATCTCATTCTGTTCATTATCGCGGGCGGCGAGGCCGACGGCTCCTATATGAAAGTTGCGCGCCGGGTCTGTCAGGATGCCCAGGGGCAGCACGTCGCCCGTCTGGCTATCCGTGATCGAGACCTTGAGGCTGTTGTCCGTCATCTTCATGGAAACATTAAAGAACTGGTTGGCCTTGAGCGTTTGCGTGAAGGCGTCGAGCGGGATCGGCGCTCCCATTCTCTGCGGCACGCCGCCGCGCACGACGTAGCCGCGCAGCACGTAAGGCTCGTCCGCATTCTGGCCCGTCAACTGTATCAGGTAATAGTTGTTTGCGTCCTGGGCGCGCACGACGAAGGAGGCCGCGACCCCGTTTATCATCTTGACATCACTCACCAGTTGGAAGTCCTTGAAGTTACTGCTCAGGACTTCGCGCGGCAGAGCGATGCCGCGCCCGCTCACCAATAGCTTTCGCGCTTCGACGCGCCAACTGCTCGGCGCATTCCAGGCCTCAAGGTTAATCCAGGTCGCCGCAAATGTTCCCTTGCTCTCGATGTTGGTCAGCTCTACGGGCAGCGTTACGGGGCCGGGCAATGAAATCGAAGCGAGCAGAGGATTATAGCTCGGGTCGCTCGCCCTGATGTCGAGCCCGTATGTGCCCTGTCGAAGATTTGCCAGCACGGCGCGCCCACCCGAGATAGGTGTGACGCGCGAATCGCCCGGCGCTCTGTTATAACGCGTCTGGCCCGTCGCCGGATCGACCCCGGCCGCGATGACGGGAGCATACCTGATCTCTCCCGCCTGAACATTGGCATTGATCGTCACCGTGTAGAGCTTCGGCTGCATGTTCATAGAGACGGTCGCCGGTTCCCCCGCCTTGACTACGACATCGCGCTCCGTGTCCTCGTAACCGTCGAGCGAGGCGGCGACGCGATAACGACCGGGCGGCAGTTTATTGAAGACGATCTGATCGACGCCCTGCGGGATTGTGGCGTCGTCGCCCGTGCCGCCGCGTACGGATTCAACTATGACGGCTGCGCCGGGCTCGGCCGAGACGACGACGGAGCCCGTGTTCGGGGCTTTGACGACCGTTCTGGTGACCGTCACGGTGCGCGTATTAGTCACATAGCGTGTTTGGGGCCGCCTTGAGCCGCCGCCGCCACCGCCGCCGGATGAGCCGCTCAAATTCGTTCGCGCCGCACCGCCGACGATGTCCTGCGCGCGGGCGCTATCGGTCGTCAGTCCGGCGACTGTCGTAGTCGTGATGATTGCGAATATCAGGGTCTTTATGAATCCGTGCATTGACGGGAATCTCATGGCTTGAACCTCCCATGAAGGGCAAGAAAAAACGGGGATCAACTTCAGAAAGATGCGGGGCGCGAGACATGCCTCCTATCGCTTCAAGAGGAGAGCTTAGCACATCTCGCGCCCCGATGAGAATTGACGCTAAAAGTTGAACTTCAGCGCAAATTGAATACGCCGTCCGGGCGTCACCGTGTCGGTCGCGCGACCGAAACCGGGCGCTTCCAGAAAGCGTACCGGGATGCCGTAGTTGGCACGGTTGATGAAGTTGAAAATATCCATCCGGAACATAATGTTACGGGTTTCGCTGAAGGCGAACTTCTTGATGATCGCAAGATTGAGGTCGAGTACGTTTCCGGCGCGGAAAGTATTGCGCCCGATGCTGCCGTTGCGACCGATGGGGGCAAGTAAGGAGAACGTGCTCGCTCCCGTGAACTGCAAGGGCTGGGCGCGATTGCCCGTCTGAGTCAGGCCGGTCGTCGTATTCAGCCGATCCGTCAGGTTGCCGTCAAGGTTAACGTCGTAAAGACTATTGACGGTAAAGGGCTGGCCGGTCTGGAACTGGCCGGTGCTCGCGATCTGGAAGCCGCCGAAGAAGGCGCGATAGGCGGCGCTGCGATTACTGAAGGTCGGGAAGTCATAGATGAAGTTGTAGGAGAAGCGATGGCGCGCGTCGAAGTTCGATGCCGCATATTCTCCCTCGAACGTGCGGCTGTCCTGCGGCAACGCCGATGAACCAGCCAGATCAAAGACATCCGATACGTCGTCCTCGGCCTTCGAGAAGGTGTAGGCCACCTGATATTGCAAGGCGCGGCGGTAACGCCCGCGCAGTTGTAATTGAAGTGCGTCGTAACGAGATTCTCCCGTCGTCTCGAAAATATTGACGGGCCCAATCGTATTGACGGGCCTCCCCGATGTGAGCGTCGCCTGCGCTGTGAGCGAGCCCGGATCGAGCGTAATGCCGCTGAAAGTGCCGCCTCCGAAGGAGCTGCCGTTGGGCGTAAAGAAGACCGGCACGACAAGGTAATTCGGCCCCAGGTTGGGCGAGGTGAAGCGCAGAAGGTTGCGTCCCGTCGTGCCGACGTAGGCGGCCGAGAAGACCATGCCGGGGTTGAGCTGCTGCTCGAAGCTGACGGAGTAGTGATGCGCCATCGGCGATTCAAGCTGCCGTTGCGGGAGCGTCGCGCCGAATGGCCTTCCCGTCCCGTTCGAGGGGAAGAAGGCGAAGACCGTGTTGAGCAGGAGGTTCTGCGGTATGTTCGGATTGAGCGTGTTGAGCGTGCCCGGCTGAATGATCGGGACGCCGAACACGGATGTCTGGAGCGGGTTGAAGATATTGAAGCCCTGATCCGAGAACGGGTCTGTTCCGGGCAGGTTGCAGCACCCGCCGCCGAAATTTATGGTCGTGAAAGTCGGAAAGACATTGCGCGACTGGCTGACGACCGCGCCGAGAATCTGATCGTAGAAAAGACCGTAACCCGCACGTATAACGGTCGTATGCTCGGCCCCGAACAGGTTCGGCGAGTAGGCGAAGCCCAGGCGCGGCCCGAAATTGTTGCGGTCGGGCTCGAAGATCTGCGTCCGCCCGTCGATGAAGTTCGCAAGGCCGCGCACCACGGTCGGCAACGCGGTGCTGAAAGTATTCTCGATGACGTTGTTCACTTCTCGCGGCGGCGTGTTGTACTCGTAGCGCAGGCCGAGCGAGAGCGAAAGGTTGGGCCTGATCCGCCATTCATCCTGCGCGAAGAAGTTCAACTGGTAATAGCGCAGGAAGATATTGGCGTCTCTGCCGGGCAGAACAATCGATTGAAAGACGCCGCTCGGAGCGCCTGCGGCGGCAAAATCCTGCGGGGCGATGAACGGATTCGGAGCGCCCGACACATTGCTCGCGAAATCGAAATCCAGCGTGTTGGGATCAAAGACGATGCGCGGCGCGCCGTTGAAGGTGATGAGCGGTCTTGAGTTTCGCGGCAGCGCGCTTATCAATTCCGAGCGGCGAATATCTGTCCCGAAAGCCAGGCTATGGCTCCCCATCCGCATCGAGAGCGTGTCGGCGAACTGATACGTATTATTGACGCGACGCTGCGGGAAGTTGAAGACCTCGACGCCGACCGGGCTGAAGCCCGCAATGTTGATCTGACCGACGGGCCCAAGCGCAGGCAGGTTGCCGAAGAGGCCCAGGTCTTCGGTTTCCGTCTCGCCCGTGCCCAGCGGATTGAACGTATCGTAGAAGACGGCGGGCGACCCCGGCAGCGTATCGTTAACTAGAAACCGCGCGTTCAAAAGAAACTGAGCGTCCTCCGGATTGTTGAACTGGCGTCTGGTCGGAAGCAGAAAATCCGTGTCGCGCCCCTCGTCAAAGATCAGCCGCGTACGGCCGTAGGAGAGCCGTATCTGGTTGAAGACGGGGCTCGTGGAATTGGGCCCGCTCAGCTCCGTGTTCAGAAACGTGGAGAAGTTCTGCGTCCGCACGCGCGGGCGAAGTCTTGAGAAAAGCGCGCCTCCCACCGCCGGGATGTCCCGCCAGTCGTCCGTAAAATTGTAGCGCGCCGTAAAGGAGTGCTCTCTCTGGAAAGCCCTGAAGTTGGCGTCGAACTTACCCGAAACGACCTTGCCCTGGGCGCTGGCCGGTATCACCTGCGTGAAGGTGTTGGCTCCGTAAATGCCGTTCGGATTGTTCGGGAAGGGGAAGAAGCTGAAGATCGCATCGCCGGAGACGGTGGTCGGAAATCCGCCGTTTCCGCCGACGGGATCGCCGGTCAGGGGATTAATGCTGATGCCGGTCGCGCCGCTATTGAAAGCGCCTCGCTGCGGAATGGTCGGCACGGCGAAGCTTACTTCCTTGTTCGCGTTCAGAAGTTGGCCCTCGGCCGAGATGAAGTAGAACATACGTCTCGGCCGACCCGGCCCACGATCTTCGTCAAGCGGCCCGCCAATCACAAAGCCGCCCTGGCCGAGCGTGAACGAGTCCTGGCCGCCATTGTTGAGGCGGACTGTGCCCTGATTGCCGTTGATGAGGACGGGCCTACCGGCGGCCGTCAGCGGAACCAGCGTATTGCCGCCGACCGTGTCGAAGAAGTTGCGCGCGTTCAACTGGCTCGAATTAAAGAGCCCGTAGATGGTTCCATGCGTGGCGCTGGTTCCGGATTTCGAGATGGCGTTGACCTGCGCGCCGATGTTGCGTCCGAACTGCGCGGGCGCGAGCAGCGTGATGACCTGAAACTCCCTGATCGATTCGACCGGCTGTGGAACCAGCGAGAAGAAACCCTGGCGACGCACGCCTATGTCCTCGTCGTTGTTGTCGGAGCCGTCGACGGTGAAATTGTTGGAGCGCGAGGGCAGGCCGTTGACGGCGAACTGTCCGGCCGAGCCCACGCCCGGCCCGATTCCGGGCCCGGCCACACCCGTCGTTAGCGGCGGCAAAGCGACGCCCGGCAACAGCAGCGCCAGTTCATCGAAGGAGCGCACAAGGGTCGTTGCTCCGAGCGGAAGCGTAGAGACTTCCAACTCTGTAAAAGCACCGCCGCGCCGCGCATCCGTCTGGTTGATGGCGACGGCCTCAAGGTTTTTATCCTCGGCCTGCTGAGCGGCAGACGTGGTCGTTGTGCCGGTCGTCGAAGTCGCCGTTGTCGTTGAAGTGGTTGTTGTCGTCGTCGTCGTGGTCGTCGTTGCGGTCGTACTCGTTTCCGGGTCGAGCGTTATGGGAACCGGAATGACGCGGTTGTTCTGCGTGGCGAGCAGACGGCGCTCGACCTCCGAGGTCTTGAAGCCCGGCGCTGTGGCACGTATGACGTAGGTTCCGGGTTGGAGCAGTCCCTGATAAAAGCGGCCATCCTGATCCGTTCGCTTGGCAATCGGGACTCCGGTCGCCTGATTGATAAATTGTACGGATGCCCCGGCGATGGGAGCGCCCGTTTGACTGTTGGTGATGCGGCCCTCAAATGCGCCGGTCACTGTATCTTGGGCCCGTGTGGGAGTTGCCGGGACAACACATGCGAGCAGGGAGAAGGCGAAAACCAGTAAGCGGCGTGAGGAGTAGTCTAGCTGAAGAAGCATTGTTGTTTCCTCCGTGATTTACGCGGGTCAGAAAGAATGTCAATTCGGAAATTGGCGATGCGATTCCAGAACGGATGTGCCCTCGAGTCGGCATCATTCAATGGAAGATAGCAAGTAAATTCAGGGGTGCTCGACCGGCGCAAGGCAACCGCTCTCTCCGAAAGGCGCCGAAGCGGCATCGGGCGCCGATAGAATAAGAAGAGCGAACACGCAAGCTTACGAGCAACGTGTCATGCCACTGTAATGAAGAGGCACGGCAGAATGTAAGACTATGCATTTTAATTGTCAAGGTAATTAAAAACCTTAAAAAGCGCTCGCTGGCCCAACCGCTCGGCCGTTATGCTCCGGGATTGCGGAGTTGGCCCACACGATGACACTCCGCATCTCTTTTTGCGTCCATAGCACCGGCGGCTTGCGCTTGAGACCGTATGGCAATCCTAAACCGCCGTGGTGATGTGAGGGGGTTTTTAGTCTGCGCCCCGGCCGGGCGATTTCGCGTCTCGTGGTTGCCTTGAACTCTACTGAGACGCGAAATCGCCCG
>DASZEN010000054.1:0-13953 GCA_035940775.1 Pyrinomonadaceae bacterium
TTCAAGACGACAGTGCCTGAAATCTGGTTGCGCCGCGCCTCTTCCGTGTACTGCGGCTCCGGCCTCGATAGGATGCGCGCCTTCTGCGTCACCTCTCGCGGGCTGAACGTGCGATTGTAATCGCCGCCGCCACCGCCGCCGCCCGGCCCACCACCGCCCTCGTGACGATCGCCGCCGCCCGTATTACCGCCGCGCCCTGGCCCGACGCCTCCGCCTTCACCCGAGCCGACGCCCCCGCCCGTCCCCGTCCCGATTCCATTTCCGGTGCCCGGCCCGCTGCTCAACTCCGTGGACTTGGACTTCGGGTCTCCGTAGGGAATCGCCCTCGTGTCCGTAGGAAACAACAGCGGATCGGCATCTATCGTGGCTGCCACGGGCAGCGATGGGTTCTTGATCTTCGGAGGATTCGGATCAGGAGCCAAGACCTGCGGAATGGTCAGGGAAGCCTGCGGAAGCTTGCCAGCCGAGGCCGGTTTCTGTTCCTCACGACCGCCGCCGCCGCCACCTCCGGGTTTATCCTGTTTGGGCTTGGAGCCTCCGCCCGTGCCCTTGTTCATTCCAGCCGTTCCCTTTTCAGGCTCTTCCTGCTCGGGCGGAATGTCCGTGATGTCGCCCAGATATTCGAGATCGGTTCGTTGCTTCTCGGCGACGACCTGGGCCTGCTTTTGCCTGTAGTCAGACCAGATGACGCCGCCGATGATAGCCAGCAGGAATACGAAAGAGGCTATGGTGGCGATGGCAAAGCCGCCCGTGTCGGTTGATTCGGCGACCGTGCCGGAGTTGCTGCCCGTCAGGGCCGCCCCCGACGATATCGAGCGGTCGCGTTTCATCCAGCCCGCGAACATGGCGATCAGAACCGTCAGGGCAACGAGAGTAAAGACGACCACCGATCCGCGCGAAACGCCTCCGACCTTAGCGCGTTCGAGCCAGGATACTCCGCCGACGATTGCCAACATGGAGAGAACGGCGGCCAGCATTGCAATGGCGACGTTCGGACGGGCGAAGAAGCGCCTCAACATCTGCCCGTAGGCGACGACGGAGCGCTTGACGAAGCCGAGGGGATCGCGCTTGAACTCGGGCCAGGTCAACTGTGAATGGTGCGCCACCTCGCGCAGCTCTTCGACGAGTCGGCTGATGACCGTCTGGTCTTCGATGATCGTCAGGTGATACTCGCCGCCGACATGGTGGCTTTCCGTAGAGATACGATCATCCGCAGAAGACGCGGCCACGGACGCTACCGTTTCAGTATCTTCGACGAAGCTTTCCTCGTGGAATGCCGCCGTTGCCGGGGGTTCTGGTTTTGGGGGTTCGACCGCCCTGGCGACGAAGCCGTTAAGGGGAGTGCCGTCGACGGGGCAAAAGCTGAATTTATCGGCAAACTCTTCCTGACAAACTGAACACTGTTTCATGTCTACCCTCGAAACCGCCTCTCGGGGGGAACAGCAGGGGCGTTCTCCGCTGGGACGGCCATTTTGAACTTTCTTTCAAGTGGTTTCGGGTGCGGGCTCTTCCGTATTATCGTTTGTCCGATGATTCTTTAGACCCGATCCGCATTATACTCATCTTTGCCTGACGTGGGAAACGGCTAACTCTGCCTAAACCGGAGGTTTGATGCGCTAAAGGGCCAAACGGTTGACGCGCTGACTGATCGTATCTAAACTGTTTTCGTCTCTTTCCCAACTATTTTCCGCCGGGCCAGGACAAGCATTTGGGCGGGCAGAAGCATCCTAACCATCTGCGGAAGGCTCTTTCAAGCACGCTATGGATACCCGAAACTCAATGTTTAGAGCAGTAAAAGCAGGCTTTTTTCTGATTTTCCTGAGCCTCGCCGCCTGTTCCCAGGCGGCGCTCGGCGCTGTTCAGGGAGTGCCTGAGCCAAAGCGCGACCAGTTGTTGAATCGTCTGAACGTGCTCGTCTGGCAGCGGGCGGGCGATCCCGACGTCCTGCTCAAGCTGCGCATCCATAGCGGCGCGGCCTTTGATCTGGCGGGCCGGGCCGGAACAATGGCGCTGCTCGGCGACGCGCTCTTTCCGGATCAGACCACGCGCGACTATTTCACGGAAGAGTTGGGCGGGCGCGTCGAGGTGACTACGGATCACGACGCCATAAACATTACTCTGACGGGACACGCCAGGGAGTTCGAGCGCATCGTCGATCTGCTGCGCGCGGCCATAGTCAATCCAGTACTTACAGCCGACGCCGTGTCGAAGCTGCGCGAGGCGCGTCTCAAGCTGGTCAGCGAGGCGAGCATCGCTCCCGGCGCGATGGCCGACCGGGCCATCGCCGCCCGCCTCTACGGCGATTTTCCATACGGTCGTCCGGCGGCCGGAACGCCCGAGACGCTCTCCCATGTCGAGCGCGCCGACCTCCTTTTCGCCCGTGACAGGTTTCTGAGCCCGAACAACAGCACGCTCGTCGTCATCGGCGGCGTAGACGAACGCCGCGCCATGCGCGCCCTGCGCCAGTTACTAGGGATGTGGCGCAAGAGCGACAGAATTGTGCCCGCCACTTTTCGTCAACCGGATGCGCCCGACGCACGCACGCTGATCCTGGATTTGCCGGGCGCGGAGACGGCTGAGATCAGGCTCGCCGCGCGCACCGTGGCCCGCTCCGACCGCGATTATGCGGCGGCGACTGTGCTCGCGCTGCTGGCGCGCGACCGCTGGCAAGCGGCGCTCCCGGAGCTTAACAAGAGCGCTTTCTTCGTTCGCCAGGAAGCGCGCGTGCTGCCCGGAATGTTCGTCATGGGCGCGTCCGTTAGTCCCGGCGCAGCCGCCCGTGCGCTCGCCTCGGCCCGTAGCGTCCTTCGCGCGCTCGCCACTTCGCCGCCCGTCGCGACCGCCGACTTCGAGCGCGCGAGGAGCGAAGCCGTCGCCGTCCTCAACAAACAGACCGAGGAACCGGAGACGCTCGCGACTCTCTGGCTGGACGCGGAGACCTACAAGCTCGCGCCCGTCTCAGACCAACTGCGTGCGCTCAATCAGTTGACGCCGTCAGACGTGCAGCGCGTGGCCGCCAAACTCTTCCGCGACGCGCCCCTGGCCGCCGTCGCCGTCGCCAGCGCCGCCGAGTTGGCCGCAGACCTTGGGCGCGATGGGAAAATAGAGGTCACGAGCGCCGCCGCGCAGCAGCAGCAGCCTCAGCCTCCCGCCGCCCCCGTCCCGACACCGGCCAAAACCCCTCTATAATTTGCAAATTTTTCGCAACTCATCTGCAACCACACGCCAGACAGGATTCGCTTAACTGTGTCCGAACGGAAAAATGTTGGAGAGAGCGAACACGCGCGGCGCGTACGCGAGATGTTCGCAGGGATCGCAGCCCGCTACGATCTTTTAAACCACCTTCTGTCCGGCAATACGGATCAGCGGTGGCGGCGGCTTGTTGCGAAAAGATTGCAGGCGACGCTCTCAAATAGCGGCGCGCGCGCGCTCGATGTCGCCTGCGGTACGGGCGACCTGTCGCTGGCGATAGCCGAGGGGACGGGAGCGCGCGTCATCGGCACAGACTTTTGTCGCCCGATGCTGGAGATAGCCGCGCGCAAGACGGCGCAGCGCGAGCAGGCGATACCCTTTGTCGAGGGCGATGCGTTGCGGCTTCCCTTCGACGATAAATCGTTCGACGCCGTGACGATTGCTTTTGGCCTGCGCAATCTGGCGAGCGTTGAAGGGGGATTGAGAGAGCTTTGGCGGGTCTTGAAGCCGGGCGGGCGCGCCGCCGTGCTGGAGTTTTCGAGCCCCGTCGTGCCGGGCTTTAGCGCCCTGTTCCGTTTCTACTTCAGGCGCGTACTGCCGCGCATCGGCGGTGCGATCAGCGGGTCGCGCGGTGCTTATGAATATTTGCCCGATTCCGTTTCGCGGTTTCCAGACCAGGAGCGGCTCGCGCACTTGATGCGCGGGGTCGGGTTCGAGGAGGTCGAGTACCGGAATCTGACGGGAGGCATCGCCGCCCTTCACTTGGGAACACGGCCCGCAGCTTCTTCGGAATTGAATTTGGTTGCAGAGCGAAATACTTAAAAGAGTAATGCAACCAATCACGTAGTCCGATAGATGTTTCGAGCCCGTCCTTCCATGCACGGTTGTCGGGGCTGTTGTGTGGATTATGGAGGGCACGGTCACTATCGGACTACGTTTCTGTTTTAAGGCGAGACGGAAAGAAGATTCCCTCACCGCCAGCCGAGAGAAAGCGAGGCCGGAGAAGAAGCGGCGCGCCTTTTGAGGGCTCGCGCCCTTCAGGGACTTTCAATTATCCGGATGGCCTTGTGGTGGCCTGCGGCCGACTCTACAGCCTTCACATGAATCCCTTAAGGCCCCGCACCGCTTTCTTGCTGTCAAGTCCCTTTTATTCTGCTATCATCCGCCGAGGCAACTTGATCTCCGAATCCAAAATGAACTGAACGGGTCTACAGCCCAGGTCTTCGATGAAGCATACGATCCTTGGTTTCCTACGCCGCATCGGCATCCTGCTTCTAGTGGTCTGGACTGTCGTATCGCTGGTCACGTTGCTCATAGAGCTTGTGCCCGGCGATCCGGCGCTTGCCATTCTCGGCGAGCAGGCGACGCCAGAGCAGGTGGCGCAGTTTCGCGAAAAACATGGCCTTAACCGCCCGTCCTTCTTCTTCTCTTTTCCGGCTGACGCAAATGGAGACAGACATTTTCGCTGGCACGGCTCGGACAATCGCTATACTGATTACTGGCGAGATATTTTGCACGGCGATCTGGGACGCTCCTTTCGCACCGATTGTCCTGTAGCAGAAGCGATTTTTTCACGTTGCGGGAGCAGGCCGGAAACATGGAATGAGCTTTTCAAAGACTTTCTTAACTCGCGTTTCGCTTCGACGGTACAACTGGCCATCGTCGCTTTGCTCATCGCTGTCGCCATAGCGATCCCGCTCGGCATCGTCGCCGGGAAAAATCGCGGCACTTTGATCGACAACTTTTCGAGCGTCGTCGCGCTCATAGGCATCAGTCTGCCGGGCTTCGTCATCGGGCCGATGCTGGTCTACATCTTCGCGGTCAGGCTCGACTGGCTCTCGGCCTCCGGCCGTTTTTATCCCGAAGACATAATCCTTCCGGCGGTTACTCTGGGCGCGGCGCTCTCGGCCATTCTGACGCGCATGGTGCGCTCCTCCGTCATAGAGGAGTTGGGCGAAGACTATGTGCGAACGGCCCGCGCCAAGGGCTTGAGCGAGAACAAGGTCGTCTATAAGCATGTCCTGAAGAACGGGCTCATCCCGGTCGTCACAATCCTGGGCTTGCAGCTCGGCGTGCTGCTGGCCGGGGCGATCATCACCGAGAAGATTTTCAGTTGGCCGGGCATCGGGTTGCTACTCGTCGAGGACGGAATCAACAAGCGCGATTACCGGCTGGTGCAGGGTTGCGTGCTGGTCATCAGCGTCACGTACATCTTCGCCAACACGCTGACGGATATGGTCTACCGCTGGCTAGACCCGAGAATCAGAGTTACTTAATTGCGGAATGCGTATTCCGGATAGCGGATTGTAAAGCACGCCCGTTTCGCCGGTTCACAATCCCGAATGCGTGCGTAGATCATTCTTATGAACCGTTTAGCCATTTTCGGATTAGTCGTCGTCGCGCTCCTGATAATCGTCGCCCTCTTTGCGCCCTGGATCGCAACGCAGGACGTGGGCGCGACCAATCTTCCGATGCGATACCTGCCACCCTCTTCCGCCCACTGGTTCGGCACGGATTCCACCGGGCGAGACATCTTCGCGCGCGTCGTTTACGGGGCACGTATTTCTTTGCGCGTCGGGCTCACGGTCGTCGTCGTCTCGGCCATCGTCGGAACTATTCTTGGCGCGCTCGCGGGATATTACGGCGGCTGGCTTGATCGCTTCATGTCCGGCTATTTGTTCAATGTCTTTCTGGCTTTTCCGGGATTGCTCCTGGCTATCGCTTTAGTTGCATTCCTGGGCGCAGGCTTGAACAAGCTGATCTTCGCGCTGTGCATCATCGGCTGGGTCGGCTACGCGCGGCTGATTCGCGGGCAGGTCTTGAAGGTACGGGAGTATGATTTCGTGCAGGCGGCGCGTGCCCTGGGCGCGAGCGACCGTCGCATACTGTTTCTGCATATCCTGCCGAACGCGATTCAACCCCTGATCGTGCAGGCGAGTCTGGGCATGGCCGGGGCCGTTCTGGCCGAGGCATCGCTCTCTTTTCTGGGTCTGGGCGTTCCGCCGCCCGCGCCCTCGTGGGGGGTGATGATCGAAGAAGCGCGCGATCTCTCAACGCTCCAGTCGGCCCCGCATGCACTGATATTTCCGGGCATCGCCATCGCGCTCACGGTTCTCGCTTTTAACTTTATAGGCGACGGTCTGCGCGAATATCTAGACCCGCGACAACGCAAGCGCTGAGCCTGAGTTGCACAAGCTTTCGGCTTTTGAAGGAATTGACACCCGCGATGGTTAAATGCTAAACCGTTGGCCTGTAGCCTTTGCTTCTCTCCCTTTTTCCAAGTTTCCGGGCCTTTTTTCGAGGCGCAAACGCGCACGCGCGTAAAGCGAGCCTGCTGCAACTATGCCTCGTCCGTTTGCTGTATTGTGTCAGTCTCTTAATCCGCTACCCTGGAGGACATTATGAAGAAAACCCTGGTCGCTATAGTGCTTTCGACCTTTCTCCTGAGCATGCCCGTTCCGAGCGAAGCGCGCGAGAATCCCTCTCGCGCTGAGACGCGGGAGGCCAACAGCCTGCCGGTCTCAACCGCCTCGCCATCCTATTTACAGTCGATAGGCATCGGGCGGCGTCGCACTGTTCGCCGCCGCCGCCGTGTGATGCGTCGTCGTATGGTTCGTCGTCGCACCATCAGGCGCAATCGCGGTCGTCACCTGCGGCGCGGCGCATACATGCGGCGTTCTGTTCGCGGTCGCCGTCATCCTCGCGCGTTCGGGCTTCCGCGTCGCGTCGGCGTCGGCGTCCGCAGCAACAGAGGGCGTCGTTATTAGATAGCGCGGACGCGAAACCAGGTGGTACGGACGCGGACGGCTTTCGCGTCCGTGCCGAAACCGTTTGCCGACCGGCGCAGGCGGTTTACTGTCTCGCGGCTTGGCTGTAAACTCGAACGGCGCTGGGTCTTCTCGCTCTCTACTTGAAGCGAAAAGTCTCAGCGCCATTCGCTTTCCTTTATGTTATCAGCAGCCAGCAAAGAAGAGCGCGGCGCGTTTGATCCGGAAGGCTATGCGCCACGCGCGATGACGAAGCGGGCCGTTGCCGTCTCGATCAATCATCTCTCTAAAACTTATCCGAGCCCCTTCTCATTCCTCAAAAAGATCCGGCGCACGCCATCGAAGCCGCCCGTCGAGGCGCTCCGCGATGTCTCCTTCGACGTTCACGAGGGCGAAATCTTCGGCCTTATCGGACGCAACGGCGCGGGCAAAACGACCCTTACAAAGATCGTCGCCACGCTCGTCCAGCCGACGCGGGGAAGCGTCACGGTCAAAGGGTTCGACAGCGTGCGCGATGAGGAGAGGGTGCGCGCTCGTGTGGGATTGGCGACGGCCGAGGAGCGGAGCTTTTACTGGCGGCTCAGCGTCGAACAGAATCTTATGTTCTTCGCGCGGCTATACGGTCTTGGCGATGCCGAGGCGCGTCGCCGCATCTCGGAGCTGATCGAGCGCTTTGAGCTGGAAGAACTGTCGCGTCGTCGCTTCGGAGAGCTTTCCACCGGCAATAAACAGCGCATGGCATTTGCGCGCGCGATGCTGGCGAGCCCTCCCGTGCTGCTGCTGGACGAGCCGACGCGCTCGCTCGACCCGCTGGCCGCCGCGCGCATGCGTGCCCTCATACAATCGCTCGCCGGAGGCACGCCGCCCGTCTCGATCCTCCTGACCTCGCACAATCTTGTCGAAGTCGAAGAGCTTTGCGAGCGCGTCGCCATCATCAGCCGCGGGCGGATTCGAGCGCTCGATGCGCCCGGCGACCTGCGCGCCCTGCACAAACAGACCGAGCGCGTGCAGCTAAAAGTTCAGGGCGCAACCATTGAGCGCCTGACGCACACTCTCCGGGGCGTCCTCGATGAGCTTGAGGTGAAAGAGACGGATCAAGCTTTAACGGTCGCCTTCACGCGCGAGGCTGATGACGACCGCCTGGACGATGCCGTGCGCGCGCTCTACGAGGCCGGAGCAAAGATTCTCTCTTTCGATGCGGAGCGCGCGACGCTCCTTGAGGTGATGGAGAGCTACGAGCGCGAGCAGCAGCAGGAGGAGGAGGCGGAGGGCGAGGGAAGATGATCGAAAGCATTCTGCTTCTTTTGCGGCGCGTGCGCGCTTTTATAGTGCGGGATTTTCTGCTCGCGATCAGCTATCGCATGGAATTTTTCCTGCGCATACTCTCGATCCTGATCGTCGTCACGATCTTTTTCTTCATCTCGCGCATCTACTCTGGCTACGTTAATACGGAAGACCCGCAGTGGCGCAATCCCCTCGCGGCATGGATTACGGGGCTCGCCGTCCTCAACTATTTCATGACCGGATTTTCGAGTCTGGCGACCGCCATCCGTCAGGAGCAATCGCAGGGGACGCTGGAGAGCGTGCTCCTGACTCCGATCAACATTCCGACGATGATCGTCGCCAGCTCCGCGTGGGACTTGATGCAGGCGACCTTCTATTCTTTCCTCTACCTGTTTTTCGGCTGGCTCTTCTTCGACGTTCACTACCAGGGGAATTACCTGCTGGCCTTCATGTTTCTAATCCTGACGACGCTGGTGCTCGCCTGCCTCGGCATCCTGTCGGCCAGCTTCGCGATGGTCTTCAAGCGCGGCGATCCGTTCGGCGTTCTTCTGGGAACCGGGTCGGCCCTCTTCTCCGGCGTCCTCTTCCCGACCCGTCTTCTGTCGGAGTACGCGGGCAGCGGCATTAATATCATCACGCGCAGCCTGCCGCCCACTTACGGCCTTGATGGCATTCGCCGCGTGTTGATAGAGGGGCAGGGGTTGGCCCAGGTGCGCGAGCCGCTCGCGACGCTGCTTCTGTTTCTATCCGTGCTGCTTCCCTTCTCGCTCTGGGTCTTCGGCCGCGCCGTGCGCCGCGCCAAGCGCGAGGGAAGCCTCATACAATACTGATTCCGGATTTAAGGGGAGTTACGCAAGCGTACGCTTTTTGTGTTGTTCGGATTGAAGATTTCAAAGCTCGAACCCGGGTCTTAAGGGGTTTCCCGAATCGCAGAACCGAAATCCGAAATAATTATGGTTCGCGTCTCATACACGCCGCGTTACTATGCGGACATCGGCGAGGGGCACGTTTTTCCGATACGGAAATTCGAGCTGGTGCGCGACCGCCTGTTGCGAGAGCGCACGCTCAGCGCCGCCGACATAGTCGAGCCGCAACCCGCCTCAATCGCGGATGTCCTGCTCGTCCATACGGACGATTACATTACGCGGCTGCGCGCCGGGACGCTCAACCCCCGCGAGTTGCGGCGGTTGGGGCTGCCGTGGTCAAAGGCGCTGGTGCGGCGCTCTTTTCTAGCCGCCGGGGGAACGCTCAACGCCGCGCGCTGGGCCCTTCGGGATGGAATCGGGTCGAACCTGGCGGGCGGCACTCATCATGCTTTCGCAGATCGCGGCGAAGGGTTCTGCGTGCTTAACGATGTCGCGATTGCCATCCGGGCGCTCGGTCGTGACCGCTTGCTCAGTCGTGCGGCGGTCGTCGATTGCGACGTACATCAGGGCAACGGGACGGCGACCATCTTCGCGGACGACCCCTCTGTATTCACGTTTTCGATGCACGGCGCGAAGAACTATCCGCTCTTCAAAGCCCGCTCCTCGCTCGACGTGGAACTGCCCGATGGGACGAGCGACGACGTTTATCTTGAGGCGCTGCGCGCTCATCTCCCGCGCGTCTTCGACCATCGGCCCGATATCATCTTCTATCTGGGCGGGGCCGACCCGTTCGCGGGCGACAGGCTCGGACGCCTCTCGCTTTCGATTACGGGTTTGCGCGCGCGTGACGAATACGTGCTCGGGGAGTGCCGCGCGCGAGGGGTGGCGGTCGTCACAGTCATGTCGGGCGGGTACGCCGAGGACATAAGGGACACGGTTGAGATTCATTGCAATACGATACGCGCGGCGCGCTCTGTCTTCTGTGCGGCGGACGAACGAAAATCCGTTGACGGAAAACCCGTAGCGGGCGCGACGGGTTGAAACGACTTGCGCGAAGCGTTAGTCTGAAAAAGATCGGAGAAGCGTTAGTCTGATTCGAGAGATGCGACACTGGCTTAAAGTTTGGCTCTGGGTTCTGATAGGGGTCTTCATCGGCTGGCTCTGCTACGAGTTCATCACCTTCCCCTCAATCAGGCGGCTGCGGACGGAGAACCCCGCGACGACCTCCCTGATCGAGACGCGAATCAAAGAGGCGCAGGCGCGCGGGCAGGAGCCCATGCGATTACAAACATGGGTTCCGCTTGAGAAAATCTCGCCCAACCTGCAACGCGCCGTGCTCGCAGGCGAGGACACCAACTTCGCGACTCATCATGGCTTCGATTACGCGGCCATCCAGCGGGCCTGGGAGGAGGCCCAACGCGAATCCGAGAAGGAGGCCAAGCAGGAGGGCGACGATCAATCGAGTTGGATTCCGGCGATGCCCGATTTTAAGCGCGGCGCTTCGACCATCACCCAACAGCTCGCCAAAAATCTATACCTCTCATCGCAGAGGTCTTTCGTGCGAAAGGGGCGCGAGGCCGTCATCACCTATTTTCTGGAACGCGAATTATCGAAGCCCCGTATCCTTGAGCTTTACCTGAACGTGATCGAATGGGGCGACGGCGTCTACGGCGCGGAGGCAGCCTCGCAATACTACTTCCAGAAGTCGGCCTCGCAGCTATCGCCGCGCGAGGCGGCCTATCTGTCGGCGATGATTCCGGGGCCCCTGAAGATTTTCAACCCGCGATTGAATCCGCGCCGCGTCGCGCGCCGCCAGCGAGTCATCCTGCGCGGCATGCCCGCCGTCAAGCTGCCGCAGGGCACTGGCTAGACGACCGACAAAAAGTGGTTTCCGCAAAAAGAAGGGCTGCTCTCAACTTTTGAGAGCAGCCCTCCTGGCTTTTCGGTTTTGAAGGACGAAGCCTCAGATCGCGAACTCGCGTGCGAGTTGAAGCTCTGCTTTGCGCAGCTCGAAGCGCCCGCGCCCGAGGTTGCAATCCGGCTTCAGGGCGAGCACAACGAAGTAGTCGCGATTGAAGAGCCGCATAATGACGGACGCGCTCTCGTAAGAGATGACAAGCTCGCTTAAGCCTCCGAGCCCGACATCTGTGCCCGTACGCTGTGCGCTGCGTATGAGCGAAGTGAACTCGGCGGCGGCGATGTCCAGATTGGCCTCGTCGCCGTCGCTCGCCAGGACTCGTTCGACCGCTATGCCGTCCGTGCCCATGATGAGCGCCCCCATGGCCCCGTCCGTGCGTTCGATAATTGCTTCGAGCGGTTCTTTGAACATCTATCAGCCTCCTCGTGTTATGGGCGCGCGGCTGAGCCGTTGGGCGCTTGGGCCGGGGCGTTCAACTGGCCTCCGGGTGTGGTCACCGGAACAGTCGGCGTGCCGGGCTGCTGTTGCTGAAGCTGCGTCGGCGTCGGCGTATTGGTCGGCGGATTGCCGAGCGGAACGGGCTGGACGATGGTGGTCGAGCGCGTCCCTGTGCTGACCGTACTGCTGGTCGGACGGCCATTATAATCCGGGCGATAGACGCGCGGCGTAATGAAGAACAGTATCTCGTTGGTCTGGCGCGTAATCAGCTTGCGCTTGAAGAGATTGCCGACCACCGGGATTGAAGCGAGACCCGGCGTGCGATCCTGCCTCTCGCTCTCGTTGTCTGCCAGTACACCGCCCACCACGGTCGTTCCGCCGTCGGGGACGAGCACTTCAGTCTCCATCTTCTGCGTGTCACTGCCGGGCGCGCCAGCCGTGGCGATGGTGGTATTGACGCTGTTATTTTCGGCGACTACGCGAAGGATAACCGTGCCCGCATCCGTGATCTGCGGCGTCACTTCGAGACGCAGCGGCACGGAGACGTATGTCGTAGTAAATAACAGGACGCCGCCCGTTCCACCCGCGCCCGTCTGCGGAGTGATGACCGGAATTTGCTGGCCGCTGGAAATCTCGGCCTTGCGATTATTCAAGGCGGTGACGCGCGGGGTGGCGACGACCTTCGCCTGACCCTTGGTCTCGGCGGCGGTAATCAGCGCGCTGATCTGCGCGGTGCCGATCCTACCCGTCGTCAAACCGATGACCGTGCTCGCCAGATTTGCGCCGAGCGCATTTGTGGGCGATTGCCCGACGCCGACGGGAATACCGTTCGGCCTGAGCCCGGTTATGTTGGAGCCTGCGCCGGTGGTTGCGCTTCCCGGAACGGTCGCGATGGAACCGGCCGCGCCATTTGTGCCGAGCGCGAGGGCCGAAATCTGTACGCCGAGGTCGCGGCTGAAATTGCGATTGGCGATGACGATACGGGTTTCGATCTCGACCTGCGGCTCGGGCTGATCGAGCAGGGTCACGAGCTGGCGGATGGCGTCTATGTTCTCGCGGACATCCGTCACGATCAAAGTATTGCTGCGGCCATCGACCTCTACGCTGCCACGCCTTGAGAGTCGGCGCGCGATGATCGGCAGGATTCCCTGCTCGCCGCTACTCCCCTGCGAGCCGCCGCCGCCGCCTCCGGTCGTCTCTCCCTGCGAGGTCGAGCCGCCCGTAAAGCCGCTGTTCGGCCCGGCAGCCTGTGCCAGCGTACCCGAAGCGCGCGCGTAGTTGAGACGGATGAATTCCGTCAGCAATTGAGAGTTATCGAGCCGCGCCTCGTTGATCTTCTGCTGCGAGGCCGTCTCGGAAGCCAGTACCTCGATGGTCGCCACGCGCAGGATATTGCCGTTGACATCGACGCCCAGACGATTGGCGCGCAGGATCGCATCGAGCGCGATATTCCAGGGCACGTCCGTGACGTTGACCGTTACGGGAATCGCTCCCACTGAAGAGTCTATGACGAAATTGACGCCATACTGCTCCGTGATGTAGTTGAGGATGTCGCGTATGTCGGCGTTGACGACGTTCAGATTTATAGGCTCGCCGACAAAACCCGCCTGACCGTAGCGCTGGCCCTGTTCGGACTGCGTAGTATTGTTATCGGCCGGGGTGATCGTCACGCTCGGCTGCTGAGTTGCGGTCGGGCGCGTAGTCGTCGGGTTCTGATTGTTCTCAGGAGCGGCATTGGCCCAGGCCTGGCGGGCGACCGCTTCGGCGACTGCGCCAGCGGGCGGAGCACCGACCGAAGCTATCTCGACCAGCGAAGAAACGTTGACGCGCTTCGACGCCTCCGGACTATTATCGGGCGAGAGCACCAGCACCAGATTATTGTCGGCCATCTGCGAGCGGTCGCGCACAGGCGCGCGCAAAGCGATGCGGAAACGAGCCGCGCGTTGCCGCGCAGGGCCGCTGCTCTCGCGTTCGACCTGAAGGCTCGCGACCAGGGGCGTGCCGAGCGTATAAGACTCGGCCAGACGCGTCGCGTCCACGCCCGGCAGATCGACCAGGATCGTGCGCAGGTCGGGCCGCGTGACCGTGTAGGCCATCGGCGCTGTACCGGAGATGGTGATGAAGGTGGAACCGGCTGACGTGGTGGCGCTGATGCCGGTGGCGACGGGCATCGGCGTCGATCCCGCCAGGGCTAAAGCGTAAAGCGAGCACACGATCAAGAGGACGAGCGCGCCTCTTTTGATGGCTCCGAGCAGGTAGTGCTGATCTGACATTTTTCCCTCCTTAAGGGAATCCGTGGGCGACGACTTCCGCCACGCGCTGCGCTCGGTCGGTCACCTCGGAAAGGATTCCGCATAAAGCGCGCGCCGCACAACGCGGTCGCGTCCCCGTTTGATTGTCAAGAGAGGGCACGAACCCTCGATGTTTCTTTAAGACCCGCTTGAAGAAGAAGGTTCGTGCATAGGGCTTCGGGCCTCGAAGCGGGGCG
>DASZEN010000055.1:0-20774 GCA_035940775.1 Pyrinomonadaceae bacterium
CTCCTTTTACGTCGGGTACAATGACGATCTGAACCTGAACGGATTCAATCGATTTGCCGGAAACCTGGAGCCCGGATTCAGGCGCAACGGGAGGACGTTTTTCATCAAGATGTCGTATCTCTTCCGTCGCAGCTTCTAGCGAGCCGGGAAAGGAAAGGGCGCACGGGCGGCAAGCCTTCTCGAAGGCTTGCCGCCCGTGCGCCCTTTAGATTCAGTCTTGCGTCCTCCGGTTTACTGAAAGACCTTCTCGATGGGAGTTATCACCACGTTCTCCGGCTTCACGTTGATCTTGTAAGCCTCTATAAGCTTGTCCTCGTCGGTGATCTCCTTTGGCTTCGGAGAGACGTATGTGATGGGCGACGGCTTGCCGCTCAGGATAGCATCGCGCAATCCTTCGGCATCCTTCGTCACCATCACGATTTGCATCCGGTCTGACTTGAGATACTGTCGGATGGCGTTGTTGACATCTTCGAGCGTCAGTTTCGCCAGTTGTTCGCGCATGTAGGAGTTGAAGTCCGGCGTGCCGTAATAACGGCTGTCCAGAGCATAGCCGAGCTGCGCATCCTGCGTCTGCGTCAGGATATTGCTGTACTTGGTCAGGAACTCGCGCGTCGTCTCGAACGTCTCCTTCGTCATCCCATCTCTTACGAGCTTGTCATACTCGTAGAGCGTAGCGCGCAGCGCGAACATGCTGTTCATGGGCTCGACCGGTCGAATCCAGATTTGGAAAATCTGTTGCTGGCGGCCCAGGTTCGGGTCGGGCGTGAACTGGTACATGCCGCGCGGGAAATATTCGATGTAGGCGTAATCGCCATAGTTGAGGCCGCGCGCTTCGCGCAGACGACCGTACAGGTAGCTGTTTGAAGAGCGGTGCTGGCCGAAGTAGGAGGCGACGACGGCGAGCGCGGCCCAATCCTTATCCCCGCGCCTGACGCTGATCGGAAACCCGAGCGAGATGGCCGTCGAGCGCGTGTCGCGCTTGATAAGCTCAATTCGCATCCCCTCATTTACTTTCGGCGCTTCGTACTTCACGCTCGCGGGTTGCCCGGCCGGAAGCTTCGAGAAATCGGCCTCAACTTTTTTCGGAAAGTCGGCCGGGTAACCGCCCGCCAGCCCCAAAACCATGTTGGCCTGCGTGTAATTGGCCTTGTAAAAATTGCGCACGTCGTCGAGCGTCAGACTCTGAAGCGCGCTGAGGCTTCCCATGTTGTGGTGGCCGTAAGGGTGTCCAGCGTAGATGATATTGTAGAGTTCCTCTTTGCCGAGTTCCTCGTCGTTGCCTTCGCGCAACGAGACTTTCAGGAAATTGATGGCGTCCGTCCTGAGGCGCGTAAAATCATCTTCGCGGAAACCCGGATCGAGCAGCATCTGGTTGATAATCCCGTAGTAGCGTTCCAGATTGTCCACGTGCGTCGTCCCGGTAAAGACGGTCATCTCTTTGTCGATCTGCCAATCGAAGGAGGTCGCCATCGGATAGAACGCCTCCGTGATCTGATCGTAGGACATGGTGCGCGAGCCGCCTTTGGCGAGCAGCGCCGCCGTCAGCGCCGCCACGCCCTCTTTACCTTTAGGGTCTGAGGCCGAGCCGGTCATGAAGAGGATGCGGAAAGTCACGAGCGGCGAGCGGTTGGGTTGCAGCACTGAGGCCATTTTGGCCGGTGCTGCGCTCGCCCCCCTCTCGCCAAACGCGAACGCCGAAAGCGAGACGCCAAGGATCACAAGTGAAATGGTTAGTAGACGTAACATTATTCTTCGCCCCCTTTGCTTGCGGTGGTATCAGCCTTCGTCGAGAGCGTGACGATGGTACGGTTCTTCTCTACGAAATACTTCTGCGCGGCGGCGCGTATGTCCTCGGGCGTGATCGTGTCATAGAGAGCGAACAGGGTATTGATCGTCTCGGGCGTGCGACGCAGCGCGATGTAGGGCGCAAGATTGTCGGCTATCGCCTCGGAGCTGTTGAAGGAGAGCGCAAACCCGTAACGCATGCGCGAGCGCGTCGCGTCCAGCTTGGCCTGTGGAATCAAATCCTTCTTGTACTGCTCGAAGGTCGCCAGAATCTGATCGCGAACATAATCAACGTCCTTCTGCTCCTTGATGCGCGAGAAGATGCTGAAAAGCTCAGGGTCTATCTGGTCGTCAAAGTTCGTCGCGACGAAATCGACCTTCTGCTCCTTGAGCACCAGCTTTTGATAAAGCTCGGAGTTTTCGCCGAAAGCCACCTGCGCCAGCAGGTTTAGCGCGGCCTTGTCCTTCTGCGTGTCTGAGAAAGCGGGGCCGCGAAAGCCTACGACCAGGTAGGGCAGCGTCGGCGAAGTCCAGTCAACGTGGGCCGTGCGCGGCGCTGTCTGCTCGGGCTCTTTCGGAATCTGCGGAACGTAGTTGCCGCGCTGCCACGCGCCGAAATATTTCCTGGCCAGGTCGAGCGCCTGCTGGTGCGTCACGTCGCCCACGAGAACGATTGTCGTGTATTCGGGGCGATAGTAGCGCTTGTAAAATTCCATGCTGTAGTTGTACTGGTTGGGCATGTCCTCTATATCTTTGATGAAGCCCATGGTGGTATGCGTATAGGTGTGCGTGCCGAAGGCCGTCTCGCGCAGTTTCTCGTAGAGCTTCGAGAAGGGGTTGGCGCTGTTCTTGTTGTACTCGCCGAGCACGGCGCGCGTCTCTGTTTTGAAAGCCGCCTCCTCATACTTGAGATGCTGGAAGCGGTCGCCCTCAAGCTTCATCACCTGATCGAGGTCTTCTTTCGAGAAGACTTCGTGGTAAACGGTGCGGTCGTCGGTCGTGTAAGCGTTCGAGGACGCGCCCGCGCGCTTTAGAATCTCGTCGCGCTGGTCGGACGTGTAATTCTCGCTGCCGCGAAACATGAGGTGCTCAAAGAGGTGCGCGTAGCCGCTCTTGCCCGGCTCGACCTCGTTGCGCGAGCCCGTCGAGACGACGATGTAAAGGGCGACGAGGTTCGGATAATCTGTTGGGATGGTGACGAGACGCAGGCCGTTCGGCAGATCGTCAATCTTATATTCATAGGGAAACAACTTGCGCTGCGCCTCCTTCTTTTGCGGCGTAGACTGCGGCTGCTGGTTGTCGTTGCTCGCTGATGTCGTCGCGCGCTGGCTGCCTGAGCCCGCTTCCTGCGCAAAGGCCATCAGCGGCAAGCACAACAGGAGCGTACCCGTAATCAATAGTTTCATGTCCTATACTCCTGAGAATGTATTTGAGCTAGATTTGTTGGGGACGGCCAAAATTATACACGATCAGCGCCCGGAGAGCGATACGCGGGGCGCGCGCGGGGCTCGATACCGCCGCTCTCGCTGGTTATTCACTCGGCTCTGTGCGCGGAAGGTTTGCGGCCAGTTGCGGCGGGACATTCAGGACTTCTCGCCAGCCCGAAGGGTCGGCGCGCATCTCACGCGTCAAATCGTCACGAAGGCGGCGAAGCCCGTCGCTCAGCGTGCAGGGATAACTGTTTATGTCCGTGAAGCGGGCGCGCTGCTGTTCGACGAAAGCCTTCTGCCTGGCGATGGACGGGATGCCCTCGTGAGAGCCTTTCTCCCAGAAGGGGACGAGGAGGCGTTCGACGCGCGTCGCGCCGGGGATTTCCATCTCCTCCTCGTCGAGCCCGACGATGTCGGCGACGTAAAAGCCGTTCGCATCCTCGCCTCGGAAAACCTGTAGACGACCGGGCAGCGTGGATTTCTCGGGCGTGTTGGAAGCCTTGAGCGTCGGTCGGCCGTCGATCAGGCATTGCTTGAAGATCACTCCGGCGACCGCCGTGACCTCGCTCGACAGCTTGGTTCCGATGCCGAAGCCCGCTGCTTCCGGAAATTCCGCGACGATGCGGCCCACCTTCTCGACATCCAGGTCGCCTGTCAGAATCGGCATCAGCCCCTTCAATCCGTTGGCCTCAAAAAAGCGGAGGCACCATGCGCCCGACTTCGCCAGATCGCCCGAATCTACGCGGAAGCCCTTAAAGGCGCGGCGGCGCTCTGCGGTCGAGGTCGCCGCCAGCGCCGCGTGAACCGCGCCCATGTAAACATCTATCGTATCGAGCAGCAGCGTCGTCCCGTTAGGGTTGGCATCGAGCCAGCGCTCGAAGGCGACCTGCTCAAAATGCTTTGGCTCAAGCGTGCGCTCGTCTATCTCCGGCTCGTACATGTATTCGAGATAGGCTTGCTGCCAATAGTGTGCTTCCGTCCCGACGGCCGGAATATCCAGGCGATGCGCGGCCTCCATATTGGACGTATCGTTAAAGCCGCCGATGAAAGCGTAGGTGGCGACCTCGACAGCCCGTTCCACGTCGCCGTCACGGCGCAAAGAGAAATCCGAGAGCCAGCGCTCGCCCGCCGCCATGCGGAAACGCATCGCGAGGCTTGCGGTCGTCATCGGCAGGTCAAACGCATGCTCGAACTTGATCTCCTGCGCCTGCGTCAATGCGAAATGGCCAGTGATGTCGGCGAAAGGCTCGCTCGCGAAGACGATTGTGCCGGGGCGCACGGCGCGCACCGCGCCGACGAAACGTATGTCCTCGATGGCCCTGGCAAAGAGCTTCAAGCCGCCGCGATCCTGTTCGAGAAAGCGCAGGCGCGGGCGATCAATCTGGCTGTCGATCAACAGCCTGACAAGTCGCTCGTGGCCGAGGCAGGGCGCGAACCGAAGCTTGCGCTGCGTCACGTAAAATGTAGACAGCGCCTCGCTCAAAGGCTTGTCGTGAAGCCGCGTCGCCGTCTTGTACGACGCATCGCCCATCGCCGCGTGGTAGCGGTCAATATTCAGTGTGCCCATAAGGTAAGAGACGCGGATTTATGAACGAAGCTGCCCCGAGACCTCGCTTTTCCGATCCCGCATTCAAACTATTCCGCGATCAGGCGATCTCGCCTCCGGCCTGTCGCATCTCTTCGATGGCGCGCTCACCGTCGCCGGGCTCCAGCTCGACGGGGCGCATGGCGTCCGCGACGGCCCTGACCTTGAAGCCCTCGCCGAGAGCATCGAGCACCGTATGCTTTACGCAGTAATCGGTGGCGAGGCCGCCCACCCACACCTCCTCGACGCCGCTCCCGTGCAGGAGCGCTGCGAGCCCGGTTCCGTCGAATGCCGAATACTCATCGGCATCCTGCTGGGCTTTTGAGACGATAGTGATGCGCGGATCGTCAATCAGGTCTGGATGAAACTCCGCGCCGCGCGTGCCCTGAACGCAGTGGACGGGCCATGTGCCGCCGTAGGCTGCGAAGTGTTTGGTTCGAGCCGGATGCCAGTCGCGGCTCTTGATGACGAGGTCGCCGCGCGCCAGAAATTCGCGGGCCAGGGCGTTGAGCGGTGCGATCACCTCGTCGCCATGCGCGACGGCCAGCGCCCCGCCCGGACAAAAATCATTCTGCACGTCAACTATAATCAGCGCGCGCTTTCTGCGATCTGCGCTCATGGCTATGAAACCCTTCCGTGCTCCGTAAATTTAAGCGAGACTGCTAATTCTTTTGCGGCGTCTAGCTTAACTTTTTAGGTGCGTCGCAGGCAATCCATACCGGAGGACGTGCCGGGCCCGTGGCCTTACAGGCCAACGTAAAAATCCGTGCGCGTTTCGATACCATCGAAACGCGCACGGACTTACCCTGCGGACGCGCAGCCCGAAGAGGCTTCGCGGCTCAGGTATCGTTTTCGGAGTAGTCGAAGGGATGATTGGCGAGCACGGCGCGCATTCTGACCTGGCCGAACAGTGTTTCCAGATAACAGGCGAAGCTATTAAGCACGGGCACCAGCTCGGTCACGCTTCGGGTCGTCATCACTTCATCCACGAAACGCTCGTAGACCTGCCAATCCCTGTACATCAGGAAACGCATGCTGCCGTGACGGAAAGTCTCCAGATACTCGATGAAAGAGATGATGGATTCGAGATCGCCCACGGCCTCGGCGCGGCGCGCGCGGTTGACGAGCGTCCACAAATCTCTTCTCAGCATGATGGACTGTTCCACCCTGGCCGGAAGGTCGTTGAAGAGTTGTGTGCCCGTCAGCGTGGGGTCGAAAGCCTGTGCGAGGATGACGACCGATTGCTGAAAACAGTTTGCGAGCAGCCCGCGCGCGTGCCCGATCCGGCCTCGAATCATGCGGTCGGATTCGGTCGCCGTCAATCCGGCCAACTCCTGTTCGTAGACCCTGCGAAGCTCGTGCGTGACGGCGAAGCTTATGCCGTCGAGCGCATCGCTCAAATACTCGTCTATGCAATCGGAGGTGAGCGAGCGCTCCTCTATAAACTCGCGAAGCGCCAGCGCCTCTTCGTGCACGAGCGTAAAGAAGGCAAGGTTTTCGAGGGCGTTGCGTTCCCGTTCGAGCGCCGTCTCCGACATGCGCAGGTAATCGAGCAGCCGCGTCAGATCGGAAAAGATGCGCAGCATCAGCGCCCGCAACATCTGCTCGTCGATCTCCTCAAGCAGCGTATTGATCCGGGCCTGAAGGGTCGTCAAGCCCCCGGCATCGGTGGAAGCGTGCGCGGCGGCGTCGACCGATAGGGTCGAGCCGAAGGACAGGGTCGTCATTTCATGGCGGGACGACGAATCAGTTTGGCGTAGGTTGGCGTTCATGCTTCAGAAACGCCCGGCAGGGAAGCTGAAAGGTTTTGGCGAGGGTTGCTGAAAAGTCCCTGCGGGGCTACCACAGGGGCGGTCGAAAAGACGCGCGCCCTGTCATCGCTGCGGAAAAATCGTGTCATAGTAAGCGCGCAGTTTGTAACCGGCCTTGCGATACAAAGCCTGTGCGCGGCGGTTTTGTTCATTGACGAGGAGGCAGATGGAGGCCGCATCTTCGAGCAGGATGCGGCTCAGTTGAGAGACGCAGCGCAGCCCGTAACCTTTGCCGCGCTCGGAAGGATCGACGTAGACCCCCTCTATATAAATCGCTTCGGGCGTTTCGGCCACCACGTCGGCCTTGAAGAGCAGCCGCGCGCCTTCGATGACGACCCAGGTTCGGCCCTGCTCGACCCGCCGCTCGCAACGCATGCGAAAGCCCATCGGGTCAACTTCGAGCGGATTGACGCCGCTCTCTTCAAAAGCCATCCGGGCGTGTGCCGGAATAACCAGCTTGAAATCATCGGCCGTCGCCCGGCGCAAACCCTTCACCTCTTCGCGCACCTCGACGGGCCATTGCTGCTCCAACAACAATTCGCGGCGCAGCAGGCGCGACCTCTGGCCGTTCTCCGAGTAGTAGCTCCAGAACTGCGCGATCTCATCCTGCTCGCCTATTATGATATGCGGGGCCGGGTAGCATTGCCGGGCGACGCGCGCGAAGGCCGCCAGCGCCGCGTCAACGCGCGCTTCGACGAGCGTCGAATGGCCTATCAAAGCGACGCCTTTAAGACGGCCCTGGCTATCGCGGCAGCCGTAGAAGCTTCCGCGATTGAGCGGGCTCACCAGACCATGATCGCGTATGTACCCGGCCATTATCACCGTATGCAGCGGCCGCAGGGCGAGAAAGGCGAGGGCTTCGCTGCGGTCGTCTGTAGTGAGCTGAAAAGTCGTCAGAGCCTGGGCCGAAACTTGTGTCGCCGCCATCGCCGCACCGCTCTCTGAGATTGTCGCACGTTCTAACACCGCGATTCTCCTTCAAGACATCCCTGATTTTAAATCTTTTCTCAAAACACTTTTCCGAAGATGCCCGGTAAGAATTTGGCTTGCACCGCAATCGCGCAGGCTGCGCAGCCGCAATCCGTATGGCAAGAGATGTGCCGAATCAGTGGCGAAGAAAAAAGACTGATTCGCAAGGGGTTACGGCCCGTAGCGGGTCGAACGATCCTGCCGGGCCTGACTGATCCGGTCAAATTGGCAGGCGGCGGCTATCATCTTGACGCGGCGTCGCGCGCTCAGCACGCCAGTAAGGAGCATCGCCTTTACCATGTCGTCGCCGTCGTCCCTGATTCCGTTTCCATTCCCGGTTCATACTTCAGATCGAATAACACAACACGGATTATGAGCAGAGGTTTTTGCAGGGCCCGGCTTGTCGGCGCTTGAAGTTCCAGGCATTCGCCCGGCAGGACTGATATTATGATCGTCGTAAGGAAGGGCCACGGAAGCGCAGCGCCGCGCTGCGCTCGTCTCGCGTCGAGGACTGGAAATAGATTGGCGACCCGGATTTCAAGCTCGAATGCCAAAAGTCAGCGTTATCATTCCGACGCATAGCCGCCCGCATCTATTGCCGCGTGCCGTCGAGAGTGCGCGAAACGCCGGGTCTTGCGTCGAAGTGATCGTGGTCGATGATGCTTCCCGCGATCAGACGATGGAAGTTTGCCGTCAGCTCGAAGGCATAAAGTACGTCCGCTTGGAGCATAATCAGGGTGTGGCCGGTGCGCGCAACATAGGCATCCTCGCAAGCTCGGCCGATTACATCAGCTTTCTGGATGACGACGACGTGCGGCTCGCGGGCTCGCTTGACCTTCAGGTTGCGGCGCTGGTGAATAATAAGGAGGCCGGGCTCGTGTGCGGGGCCATGCTGCTCGCCGATCAGGAGGGAAATCTGACGGGGGAAGTATCGGCGCCGAAAGGCTCGGGCGGAGATGTGTTCTGGGAGATGTTGGAGCTTGATTTCCCGGCCATGCCGATCTCCGTCGTTATTCGCAAGGAGTGCTTTACACGCGTCGGCTTGCTCGATGATGGCTTGCCGGGGATAGATGATTGGGATATTTTAGTTCGCATCGCTGAAATGTATCCGGTTGTAATAGTAGACGAGCCTGTGAGCGTTTACAGGAAGCCGACCCCTTTCTCCGGGCAGGGGTCGTCGGCTCAGGCGCGCCATCTTTTGAGAGCCGCACGCCACCAGTTGCAGCTTCTTCAACTACCGCGCGCGAAGGCCGCCCCTGCCCGTAAGCTCAGGGAAGCGAGAAGGCGAGCCGTGAATCGCATTGCCGATACTCTGCTCTGGAACGCCGCGCACGCATTTCGTAAGGGTGCGTACCCGTTCGTCTGTGGAAACGTCCTGGCCGCCCTGCGCTTGAATCCGTTGCGCGCGCTTCGTCCCGCCGGTTTTAGAAAACTGGTACTGATGCTCCGCACGCCAGGAGGCTGAGCGCACAAACGAGCAGCGCGCCCGGCGCGCCCGGCTGGATTCTCCCACGCTCCAAGACTTCGAGCACGGTTGCAAAGACTCGCTAGCCTTGTCCGGAGTTGAAATTTTATGCCGACCGTCAGCGTCATCATCACAACCCACAACCGTCCTCATTTACTACCGCGCGCCGTCGAGAGCGCGCACGGGGCGGGCCGCGAGGTGGAGGTCGTGGTCGTCGATGACGCCTCCGTGGACGAGACGGCCGAGGTCTGCCGCCGCCTCAAAGGCATTCGTTATGTGCGCGTCGAGCGTAACAGGAAGGTGGCGGGCGCGCGCAACATCGGGATTCTTAACAGCACGGGCGATTACATCAGCTTTCTGGATGACGACGACGTTCGGCTCGCGGGCACGCTCGATCATCAGGTCGCGGCGCTCGCCCGAGAGCCCGAAGCCGGTTTGATCTACGCGCAGGCGCTCATGGCGAACGCCGACGGAGCCCCGACAGGGGATTTCTACCCGGCGCATTGCCCGCAGGGCGATCTGTTCTGGGAACTGCTGGGCCGTAACTTCATTCCGTGCGGGACGGCCGTGCTGCGTCGCTCCTGTCTGTTCCGCACGGGTCTGCTCGATCAACGAGCGCCGGGGATAGACGATTGGGATCTGTGGGTTCGCATCGCAGCGCTCTATCCCATCCTGTCGCTTGAGCAGCCCGCCATGATCTGGCGCAAGTCGTCGCCGTCTTCGGGGCAGGGGACTTCAAACGCGAGCGAGCTTGTGAGATGCGCGACGCGCCAGCTTGGACGTAAGTGGCTGAGGCTGCCCCGCGCGGCCGCCGCTCCCGAGGCGAAGAGGTCGGATGCGCGGCGGCGGTTCTCCGAGAATATGGCGAGCCATCTGGCATTTGAAACGGCGCGCGCTTTCAGGGAGCGTCAATTCGGGCGCGCGCAGGCAAACGGGCTCGCCGCGCTTCGTCTGCACCCGTGGGGTTGCGTACGCGTGGCGGCGAGTCCCTCCACTATTCGGTTCATGTGGGAAAGCGCCGGGGCCAGGTTGTCGCCCGGGAAGCCGTTTTCGGTTGATTTAACGGGGCGGCGACCGGGCCCGATCAAAAGATGAAAATCATTCTCTGCAAGGGCCAGTTATTAGGGCCGATCAGCGGCGCCGATGAGATACTCGTCAGCTACGCCGTGCAGCTCCAAAGATCGGGTCAGTCGGTCTGCGTCCTTCTGCTGTACCCCTACTCGCCGCAGGATCAATACTATTTACGGCTGCGCGAGGCCGGAGTGGAAATTCAGACCGTCGCTTCCAGTTCCGTGCGCTCGTCTCTCGGGGCCGGGAGAAAGATCGCACGCGGTTTGCTGCGCGCGCTGCCCGCTTCGCAGTACCTCGTGCGAAAAAATGCTCAGAAGATAGCGATGAGCATCGCCTCTCGTTATTACGAACAGTGCCGCGATTTATTGAAGACGTTCTCAGCCGATATCGTTCACGTGATAACGCCCGACCCCGGCGCGATGGTGATAATCAGCGCGGCGCACGACGCGGGCATTCCAGTCTTATACCAGGAGCTGGGGATGCCCTATCACCCGCCGAATTTTGAATCTCACTATGAGCAATTCACGACAGTGCTTCCGCTCTGCTCGGAAGTGGCTGCGCTCTCGCCCCTGCTCGCGGAGCAATGCCGCGAGCGGCTCCCCTTTTTGAATAATCTTTCGGTGCTCCCGATCATTACGGACGAGCTGCGCAACGGCCATCGCCGCCCAGGCGAGCGAGACGCGGATATAACGGTCGGGTTTGCGGCGCGAATCGAACACCTCAAGGGGCCGCTGGTTCTTCTGGAAGCCTTCGCCGAGGCCAGCAAGACCTGTCGCAACCTGAAGCTGATGATCGCGGGCGCTGGCTCGCTTGAGGAGAAGGTCACGGCGCGCGCGCGCGAGCTGGGCGTCGCCTCGCGGTGCGAATCCGTAGGCGTCTACACGAGGCCGGAACAGCGTAACTCTTTCATGCAGCGTCTTGACATGTTCGCCCTGCCCTCGCTTACCGAGGGCACTCCCAACAGCATTATAGAAGCGATGGCCCACGCCGTGCCGATCATCGCCACAGCCGTCGGAGGCATTCCAGACGTAGTCACAGACGAGGCGGGTATTCTCGTTCCGGCGGACGACCCGGCAGCGCTGGCTAAGGCGATTATCCGTCTGGCTGAAGACGCGAAGCTGCGCGAGCAAATGGGAGGGGCCGCACGGAAGAGATACGAGACTCTTTTTTCGCCCGAAGCGGTGATGCCGCTCCTGCTGGATACTTACCGCAGGGTTGCTGCGCGCGAGCCTCCGAACCCGCAGGCGCACTCGAAAAACGGAATGCACCCGTGGGCCCATCATGCCCTTCGCATCACAAAGATTTAGCCGGATGGGATGAAAAGCAGTGCGTTAGTATACAAGAAAGAATGCAGGTGAGGATGCGGCTAAGGGTGCAGGCGCGGCCACTTCGATTTTGAAGGATTCAGCCCTCATTGTCGCGCTCTCATCTTTCCCTGCATTCTCACCTGTATCCTGTCGCCCTTACGCTTTCTCGCCGGACGGTTCTTGCGTTTCCGGCAGCATTGATTGTAGATTCCTGCAATGGTTACGTCCTCTCCCACTCGCTTCTCTGTGATTATCCCTGCGTACAATGAGGAGCGATTTCTCCCGAGGCTTCTCGATTCAGTTGAGGTTGCGCGTTCGGCCTATCGTGGTGGTGGGCCAGGTGCTGCCAGTGCCGTGGAGGTTATCGTCGCCGACAACTCTTCGACGGATAAAACGGCGGCGATAGCGGTCGCGCGCGGCTGTCGTCTGGCGCACGTAAGCAGGCGATCAATAGCCGCCGCGCGAAACGGCGGCGCGCACGTCGCGAGCGGCGAAATACTCTGCTTCGTAGACGCCGATTCGCGGATTCACCCTCGCACCTTCGAGGCCATCGACGCGGCGCTCGACCGGGGGCGGGCAAGCGCCGGGGCGACCGGCGTTTACCTTGAGCGAAAATCCCTCGGCACGCTTCTCACCTATTACATGATCGCCCCGTTTGCGTGGCTGACGGGAACCGACATCGGCGTGGTGTTCTGCCGCCGCGAAGATTTTCATGCCATCGGCGGTTACGATGAAAGCCGCCTCTACGCGGAGGATGTCGCCTTTCTGCTGAGACTGCGGCGTAGATGCCGCGAGCGCGGGCACAGCCTCGTGCGCTTGCGCTCTGTCGAGGCTCTGTTCTCAACGCGAAAGTTTGACGAGTTCGGAGACTGGCACTACTTCGCTCTGGCGCTGCGTTTGGGCGTCCGGCTAATCGCGGGCCAGGCGAATGATCGTGAGGTCGCAGACCGCTACTGGTATAAACCCCAGCGTTAGCGCCGCTCTGATTCGATATGGCTCGCGTCGAGCTAAAGTCTTTCCAAAGGCTTTTCTGTAGAGCCCGGCTTATCATCAGCAGCCAAAAAGCTTTGTCTTCAACGCTCTGTCTTCACGGGCCAAAGCCGCTCGCGTCTCCGCGTTCAACGATAATGCCTCATGAGCATCCGCTCGTAAAACCTGGACGGGAGAAGCAATCTAAGGATGACGGCGGCGCGCTCCGGGAAAGTCCCTATGAGGTACCGGCATGAAGGCGAGCGCTTATCCAATACGCGCCCGAGCAGGCGCGCGACGGCGAGCGGCGAAGGGGCGCTCGATTCGTCTCTTTCCATACTCGCCAGGGCTTGCTCGAATCTCTCTCTATAAACAGAGTTCACAGCCGATCTCACAGCCACGCGGCGATTGCTTGTAAAAGAGGTGCTGAAATCGCCGGGCTCGATCAGGACGACGCCGATGCCGTAGGGCGCGACCTCCATTCGCAACGCCTCGGTGGCCGCCTCAAGGGCGAATTTGCTGGCGCTGTAGAATCCTTGAAAGGGCAGGGCAATCAATCCGCCAATCGAGCTGATGTTGACGATCAAGCCCGCTCGCTGCCGCCTCATCAGTGGAAGCACGGCCTGGCAAACGCGAATCACTCCGTAGAAGTTCGTCTCGAACTGCGCTTTGACCTCTTCGATTGCCGTCTCTTCGAAGGGGCCCGCGAGTCCGTACCCGGCGCAATTCACGACCACGTCAATCCTACCCTCTCTTTCCAGGAGGCGACGGACGCCGTCATTAACGGAATCGTCCCTGTCGACATCCATGTGTATGCTATGCGCGGCGTCGTTCGCATCCTGAAGCGGGCGCTTTCGGCCCGCCCGGTAAACCTTGCAGCCCCTCTCGGACAAGTAGTCGGCGCACGCCCTGCCTATACCCGAAGATGCGCCTGTGATGAGAACCACGGGACGGTTCGTTTGCATTCGTTAGCCTCTCATGGAGCGCGCTCGCGCGCTCCTGTTAGCTCGTCAAGCTCTTCCTGAAGAGACGAAAGGTCTTAATCTTACGGCAGCCAAAGGCTTCGATGACGCGCTGCATCCGCTGATTACCCGCCTGCACGAGCGACACCTCGACCCTCTCGATCCTGTGCCGGAGCATAACGTCACCCATGCGTGCCGCAATCAACGCCGCGACTCCGCGCCCACGAAACTCCGGCAAAACTCCGAGCAGGATAAAACGCGCCGCGCGGATGCGTGGTATCTCGCGTATGAGGCGGATGAGACCGAAAGGCCAGAGGCTTCCGTTCAGATGGGTCAACGCTTCGTTGATGTCCGGGAGCGCGAGGCCGAATCCGACCGCCGTGCCGCCCGACTCTGCTATGAGCGCCATCTCCGGTCTATAGAATTTGCGAAAATTCTCGGCGCGCTCGGCATACTCTCGCCTTGAGAGCGGGACGAATCCCCACAAATCTTCAAAGCAGGAATTAAACAACCTCCAAATCTTATCGTTCTCCGTCTCCCAGCTTTTAGGGTCGAATGATCGGATCAGGACTTCTTCTTTTGAGCGGCCTACAGCCGCGCCCGCCGCTGCGGCCCTCAACAATCGCTTGACGGCGGGCGCTTGCTCGCTCTCCGGCGTCCAGAGATAAGAGTACAGCTCAAGGTGGGCGGCGTATCCGGCCCCTTCGATCAGCGCCTCGTAGTACGGCGGATTGTGCGGCGTCAGGATCATCGGACGAACGTCGTAACCCTCCACAAGGAGGCCGACCTCTTCATGCGTCGAAAGGTTGATGGGCCCATAGACGCACGTTCTTTGATGCGCGCGCAGGCTCGCGTGGGCCCGTTCGAGAAGCGCCGCGCATACCTCTCCATCATCGACGCACTCGAAGAAACCGAAGAATCCTGCGCCGGGCTCCCACCTCCTGGCGAACGCTTCATCCACAATGGCCGCGACTCTGCCCAGGGTTTGGCCGTCGCGCGTAGCCAGGAAGCGGCGGACGACGCGCGCGCGCAGCGAGTCGTTGTGTGCGGGCGACCAGCGCGCGCTTTCAGTTTGCCTGAGCGGCGGAACCCAGTTGAAGCTGCGGCGATACAACTGAAAGGGGAATTCACAGAACGCACGATGATCGGAGCGTGACTCGACCATACGGATTTTGAGCGCGCCTCGGGGCATGAGCGGGCAGATTAGAACGTCTGAAAATCGCCTGTCAATATTTTTAACGGACGGCTTTTTCCTTGCCAATAAATAATCATGCGTGATATTTATTGATGCATCACTTCACGGGGGCCACCTGACTCATCCTTGCAGGAAAGGTCCGGTTCATGCAAATTCTTCTAGTAGGCCCAACAGCCCTGGACATGAAGGGAAGACCGATCAAACAGCGGAAGCTGCATCTTCCGGGTTTGACGCTTCCGATGCTCGCCGCCGTCACTCCTCCGGGCTGCACACTGCGGTTGGTGAGCGAAACGGTCGAGGATATTCCCTTCGACGAGCACTGGGACTTGGTTGGCGTCACGGGCATGGGCTCCGGTATCGTTCGCGCCTGGCAGATCGCGGACGAGTTCAAGCGGCGCGGCGCAACCGTCGTCATCGGCGGCATCGCGGCCAGCCTGCTCGGCCCCGAACTCTCTTTGAATCATGCGGACGCGGTCGTCACCGGAGAGGCCGAAGAGGTCTGGCCGCAACTGGTCTCAGACTTTGAGCGGGGTCGTCTCAAGCCCGTCTACCGGATGCGGAAACCGCCGCCGATTGAGACGCTTCCGTTGCCTCGTTACGAGCTGATGAATCGCTCAAGGCTTGGTTTATGGCGTCCCGTCCAGGCGACGCGCGGCTGCCCGTTCACCTGCAACTACTGCTCGATCACGGCCTTCTTCGAGGCCGGATACCGCAAGCGGCCCGTCGCCGAAGTGGTGCGCGACGTGCGCGCCGCAAAGCAAAGCGGCACGCGCTACATAGCCTTCATAGACGACAACATCGGCGTGGATTTCAAATACTGCGCCGAACTCTGGGAGGCTCTGATACCGGAAAAGATCATCTGGATCAGCCAGTGCAGCCTGCACATCGCGGAGCGGCCCGACATGCTCCGGCTCGCGCGCCAAAGCGGCTGCCGCCTGCTCTCGTTCGGCATCGAGACGACGAGCCCCGAAAGTCTCAAGATGGTGGACAAAGAGTGGAATCGCCCGGAGCGTTACCGCGAGGCGGTCGCGACCATCCGAAAGCACGGCATAGACGTTTCCACAGAGATGATTATAGGGCTCGATGGAGACGACGCGACAGTTTTCGAGCGCACATACGATTTCATCATGGACAATCAAATCTCGGTGCCGCGCGTTCACATCATGACGCCTATTCCGGGCACGCCGCTCTACGAGGAATTGAAAAGCGAGGGCAGAATAGTGAGCGAGGATTTCAGCCGTTTCAGCGGCGGGCAGGTCATCTATCGCCCGCGCCATCTCAAGGCGGACGAGCTACAGGCGGGTTACTGGAAGCTTTACGAGAGCCTCTTTTCATGGCGCGCCATCAAGCGGCGCGTCGCCGTCAACCGCGCCTCTCTTGGGCCATACATGCGCGCCTTCGTGCTGGGCGTCAACCTGCATTATCGCAATCACGTCCTGAATCGAATCTGTCCCGGAATCGTCTGAGCAAACAGAGGAGGCAAGATGCGTATTCTACTGGTTCGTCCCCCCGTGCCGCGTCACACGATGGGGCTCAAGCACATCATGATCTGCGAACCGCTGGAGCTGGAATACGTGGCCGCCGGGCTCGACGGGCACGAGGTTGAGATCATCGACCTGATCGTTGAGGGCGGTTATGAAAAGAGGCTGCGGCGCTTCAGGCCCGACGTGGTCGGGACGAGCTGCTACATCACCGGCGTCAACGAGGTGAAGAAGCTTTGCCGCGCCGCGAAACGCTGGAACCCCGACTGCAAAACCGTGGTCGGCGGCGTCCACGCCTCAAAAGCTCCGGCCGATTTCGCAGATCACGCGGTCGATTGCATCGTGCTGGGCGACGGAACTTCGATCATGCCGGAGTTGATGGACGCCTTCGCGCACGCCAAGCCGCTCGACGCGATACCGGGCCTCGCGCTTCCCGTAAGCGAGACGGAAGTGACCCTCACGGCGCAGAGACCTTACATGCCGAAAGCCGACGAGCTGCCGCTGCCGAGGCGCGATCTGGTGGCCCATCTTCGGAAAAAATATTACTACCTCTTTCACCAGCCCGTGACGACGATGAAGACGACGTGGGGTTGCTGGTACAAATGTAATTTCTGCTTTACGTGGCGCATTACGGACGGCGCTCAATATTCGCGGAGCCCCGAATCCATCGCCGACGAGTTGGAGACCATCGAATCCGAAGAGGTCTATATCGTGGACGATATTTTCCTGATCAATCCGGGGCGGCTGGCGCGGCTGGCGAAAATCCTGCGCGAGCGCGGGATACGCAAGAAGTATCTGATCTACGCGCGCGCGGATTTCATTTCCGAGAATGAAGAGATCGTCGCCGAGTGGGCCGGACTCGGGCTCTCGGCGGTCATCATCGGGCTTGAGGCGGCGACCGACCCCGAGCTGGACTCTATGAACAAGGAGTGCTCGGTCGATTATAATCGCCGCGCCATCTCTATCCTGCGAAAACATGGGATTGACACCTACGGCTCCCTGATTACGCAGCCCGACTATACTGCGCGCGAGTGGGAGCGCCTACAGAGTTTCATAGACGAGAACGGCCTCTACTACCTGAACATCTCGCCTCTGACGCCCCTGCCGGGAACGGTCATCTGGGACATGTACAAGGATCGGGTCGTGGTCGACCGCGACGCGCACGGGTTGTGGGATTTGTCTCATACGGTGCTGCCGACGCGCATGAACCTGAAAGATTATTACCGCTCGCTGCTGGGCGTTTACGTGCGCTCGTGTCTGAGCATCAGTCGTGCGAGCGGCTTGACGCTGCGGACGCGGCCTCCGGTCTGGTCTCTCAAGTACCTGCGCCTCTGGCTCGGCGCGTTCCAGATCATGATGCAGTTTCGCGGCGCGCATCGTCATCACACACCGCGCGAGCTGGCGCGGGCCAAAGATAAAGGGCCTGCTGTTGCGGGCTGTGGTTTCCACACGCCTGTAGGCTGCGCCGATCCGGAGACGACTTACAGGATTGCCAAATCCGCTTGAGGTGATTGTGACGTTCCCTTCAGCCACAGACGATTGCGTTGGTGACGGGCTTTCCGTTTCTTCGGAAGAGCCCTACGTTGATCCTTTTGACGGGTTCTTCGGGCGGAATCCGGACTGGTCGCCGCCGCCGGGCGGGCTGCTCGACATCCCGAACGCGCGCCTCTGGTTCGCCTCTATGGAGTCGGTCTCCAAGCGCCAGCTCTACTCTTATCAGCAGCCGTTGAAAGGGCGTTCAAACGCGCGCGTTCGGATTAACGGCCGGACGATGTTGATGATGTCGGCCTACGATTATCTTGGACTCCTGGGGCATCCTCTGATCGAGGGGGCCGCCGAGGAGGCGCTGCGTCTATACGGAACGGGCACGGGCGGAGTGCGTCTGCTGACCGGCACGCTCGAACTCCACCGCCAGCTTGAGGACGAGCTGGCCGCCTTCAAGGGCACACAGGCGGCGCTGACCTTCAGTTCCGGCTACACGGCGACGCTGGGGCTGATCCCGGCCCTGCTCGGGCCATCCGACCGCGTCATAGTGGACGAGCGGGCCCACCGCAGTATCCTGGACGCATGCACACTGGCCCGCGTGAAGTGTTCTCGTTTCCGTCACAACGACCCGGAACACTTGCGTCACAGGTTGGAGAGAGGCGCAGCAGCAGGGCAGCGTACGCTCATCGTCGTCGAAGGCATCTATTCAATGGACGGCGATGTGTGCCCGCTGCCGGAGATCGTAGAGCTTAAAAACCGCACGGGCGCATTTCTGATGGTGGACGAGGCGCACTCGTTCGGGTCTCTGGGCCCGACGGGTCGCGGCGTGCACGAGCATTTCGGACTCGACGCCGAGAGCGTTGACATCTGGATGGGCTCACTGTCGAAAGCCATTCCGGCCAACGGCGGATTCGTGGCGGGCTCTAAGGAACTGGTGATGTATCTACAGCACGCGGCGGCCCCTTTCATGTTCTCGGCGGCGCTCTGTCCGGCTGCGACGGCCGCCGCGCATCAGGCGCTCAGAGTTCTGGCCGCAGAGCCCGAGCGCCTCGTCCGGCTCAGGCACAATGCCGAAGCTTTGCGCCGTGGCCTGATCGAACTCGGATATGATACGGGCACATCGTCAAGCTGCGTCGTGCCCGTCCTGCTCGGCGACGAAGAGGCGACCTACAGGATCGCACGCCAGCTCTACGACCTGGGCATATTTGTCTCGGCCGTGGTGCATCCGGCCGTGCCGCGCGGCGCGGCCATACTCAGGCTGTGCGCCACGGCCGCGCAATCCGCGCCGGATTTAGAGGAAGTGCTTGAGGCTTTTCGCCTGGTTCGCGCCTGACAATACCTGACGGTCGTAACCCCCAGCCAAACATGATCCGTACGTTCAATCTCCGCGGCCCGCAACTCGATTCACCGCGCATTAAGGAAGAGCGCGTGCTGCGCGCTTCGCGTCTAAGATGAGCGTGCTTCTGCAATCGCCGAGCGTCGAGAAGGGAATCAAGGGCGCATATACTATTCGTGTCTGCGAGCGGATTCAGGAGGTTGATGCCGCCGAATGGGATTCGATCATTGGCCCGGACGACCTACAGGCCACGCATCGTTTCATAGAGACGTGCCAGAGCGCGGAAGTTGAGAACGCTTTGTATCGTCACTTGATGATCTACGACGGCGACCGGCTGGTATGTGTGGCGAGCCTGAGCCTGATGCTGGTCTCTCTCGATCTGCTCTCAAAGGGTATGACGCGCGCGGCCATACGCTCGCTGCGTGCCTGGCGTCCGAACTTTCTGCGCGTGCCTTTATTGCTGTGCGGGCTGCCCGTCTCCTTCGGAAACTCCTGCATACGCTGGCGCGAGGGAGCCGACTCTGCCCGTCTCTTAGAGATGGTGGCGGGCGTGATGGATTCGGTCGCGCAGGATTTACACGCGTCCGTGCTCTGCTTCAAGGAGTTCAGGGATGAAGAAGCCGATGCGCTGAAGACATTGACGCGCTACGGCTTCTTTCGCGCGCAGAGCCTGCCGGGCTGCTCCATGCCTATTGCGTGGCGCTCGTTCGAGGATTACGTGAAGAGTATGCGAGCGGGTTATCGCCGACAGTTGATGGCTACGCTGCGGGTGCGCCGCGAGGCCGGATTGACGGTGCGCGTCATGGAGGACTTCGGCGCTGAATGCGCGCGCATACACGGGCTCTACGAAGCGGTCATGGACGGGGCCGAGTTCCAGCTCGAACGCCTCAACGCCGCATTCTTCGAGAAGCTGAACGCGAACTTCGGGGCCGACTCGCGCGCCATTCTTCTCGAACGCGACGGGGAATTGCTCTCTGCCGCCATTATGCTCTACACGCGTCGCGTCGCCACCTTTCTACTGGTCGGCATCAACTACGAGCACAACCGCGAATACCACTCCTATTTCAACATCGTCATAGAGGTTATCAGGGAAGCGATCAACGCCGGAGCGGAGACGCTCGAATTGGGCCAAACGTCCTATGACCTGAAGGGGCGGCTCGGAGGCGCGACCACAGGCCGCCACCTCTACCTCAAGCATCGAAACGGCTGGCTCAACCCTATCTTTCGCACCGCATCGGGGCTCCTGTTTTCCCCCGCGACCGTACCCGGAAGGCGAGTCTTCAGGAAAGAGACGCTGGCTAGTCGTCCGGAAACCTCCTAGTCGCCTGGAAACCTCACCGTTAGCAAGCAGAGAAGCCGAAGCGACGCGAGCGGGCGCTCTCTCAGGCCACACCGCTCCGCCCCTTTTCGGTGAGGGACTTTTGTAAAAAATGGGCCCAGGTGGATTGACTTTTTGGGGCGTCAAGGATTAATTTTATGCCACCTGCGGTGGACGGTTCTCTCTATCAAGCGGCTCGAGTTTCGGACTTTCGGCCTCGGGTGTGATTGGCTAGCGAAGCAAATGGTCTCCCCCTGGTATTCATCCCCCCATGTTTCCGAGAAATCTGGTCATAAGTAAAGCTTTTCCGAGAGGGAAATATGAATCCAACCGTTCCTCGTCGTCATCATCCTCGATACTCTGCCCTGGCCTTCCTCCTCCTGCTCTCGCTCATCTTTAACCTCATCCCCCTGCGCGCCCTCGCTGCTCAGCCTTCGCAGCCTCCACACAATAACTCGTCTCTTAATCCTCAACCCCAAGACCCTCAGCCGGATGCCGACGCCGAGAACGCCGACTCTCAACAACAAGAGCCTTCCTCACCTGCTTCTGAGGCTTCACCTTCCGAACCCGCTTCCTCTAAAAGCGAACCGGCAACCACGCGCCGC
>DASZEN010000056.1:0-64098 GCA_035940775.1 Pyrinomonadaceae bacterium
CCGCTTCCGCCGCCAAAGCCTCCGCCGCTCCAACCGCTCGAGCCACGGCCTCCGCTATTCAAAAGCGAGCCCAGAAGTAGCATGTTCAGGCATCCGCCGCCGCCGCCACCGCCTCGGCCTCGGCTGGCTAACAAAAAGACCACGATGATGAGAATGATAAAGAACATAGTACACCCCGACGTGCCGCCCCTTCTGTTGCCTGTGCCCCTGCTCGGCTGTTGACCCGTCCGGCGATAAGCATAGCTTCGATCCAGGCCCTCGACGCTAAAGCCGCGCTTCTCGGCAAGCGTCGCAAGGAAAGCCTGAACGGTGTCCATCACGCCCTTGTTATAATCGCCCGCTCTGAATGCCGGAACCAGATAGCGACGTTGAATTTCTCCGACCACGCTATCGGGCAGGTCGCCTTCCAGATGCCTGCTGACCTGCGTGTAGTACTTACGATCCTGCACGGCAATTAGCAACAGCAAGCCGCCCTTCTCGCCAAGCCCTATGCCCCAGCCGCGCATCACCGCCAGCGAATAGTCGAAAATATCACGCCCGCCCGTCGTATTGACCGTGACGACGCCCATCTCCATATTGGCCGTCTTATCCTCGCTCAGGTTCTTGAGCATGTCTTCGAGCCGCTGCTTCGTAGCCGCGTCGAGGACGTTGGCCGTATCGACGACCGGCGTCGGCGGGTTCGGCATCGGAACCGGCGATTCCGTTGTTTGCGCAGCGCAAGGCTCGGCAGCCCACGAAAGCAGACAGGCGAGTGCCAGCGCGGCCAGAACGACGAATGTGCGATGTTTTAGAATCAAGGCTGCAATCATACCAAGCGAGGCCCACCAGTCCAACCTGCGCCAAGCATTCGGATGAAGATTTCGGGGCACGAGCGCTTGTAATTTCTGCGTCTTTTTTGTGCCAGCTTCTACCCTTCGATCAAACGGTGCAGCAGGTAAAAGAGCGCGACGCCTCCGAAGACGACGACCGAAACCATCGGGTTCTTCTCCTCCTTATGATTGACTTCGGGGATCAAATCGCTGGCGGCGACATAGAGCGTCACGCCCGCTGAGAACGGCAGGGCGAAAGCGACAGCCGATTCGACGCGTGTGCGTAGCAACGCCACGCTCAGCACGCCAGCGAAGGTCGCCGCCCCGATTGCCAGCGTGGCAATCGCGGCCTTGCGCGACGAGCGGCCCGAAGCGAGCATGATCGAAGCGACGGTGAATCCTTCGGGGACTTTGTGTAGAAGAATCGCTATAAAGACCAGTATCCCGACCCTGAAATTGACCAGAAACGCAGCCGCGATTGAGACCCCGTCGAAGAAGGTATGGATCAGCAGCCCTCCGATGGCCGTATAGGCCGCCGACGGGCGCAAGACCGATTCCGGATGCGTCTCTTCGCCGAAGTGAAAGTGGGGAGCGATGGTATGCTCGAAAAGCTGTATCAGTAGATAACCGCCCAGAAGCAGCGCCATCGCTCCTGAAACGGCCGCGGCTGCCGCCTCGCCCCTGAGCCCGTCCGTCCAGATGCTAACCGTTTCGGGAAGGATTTCAATGAAGATCGCCGCCAGCATAAAGCCCGCGCCTAAGGCGACCAGGTATTTGAGAAAACGGTCGTCCAGGCGGCGCAGGCCCGATGAAGCAAGCAATAGTCCGCCGAAAAGATTAGCCAGCGCCGCCAATGCGCCGAAAAGGAGTAGTCCGCCTAAGCCCATCTGGGTCAGTCTGCACGAGAGCCCGCAAAAGAGTCGGTTAGAGATACCGCCGCACTATACATGATGCTCCTTCGCTTGGCTATGATGACGACCCGCGACCCCTTCAACCCCGCCCCGCGAAGGCAACGGCGCAGACCCCTCGGGAACTCGAACGCCAGCCGATACACCATATCGTGCTTAAAATTATATGTTTGATACTGTTTTTTACTCTTGACAGCCCTCGGAGACGGGCGTACTATTCGCCGCGGGGTGGAAAAAAGTGGTCGGAAGTGGGCTTTTATGAGCAGCTTGACTCCGATCATTAAAGTTTTACTCGAAGTTTTAAGCACCCCACGCCCTGTCCCGTCCGCCGAAGCTCTATGTTAAGAGGAAATTACACAGCGCGGATCGACACCAAGGGGCGATTGAAAGTGCCGACGCCGTTCCGCCGCCTGGTAGAGGAAAAGCACGGGACGGGGCTGTACGTGACGAGCCTGACGGGCGAGAGCGTGCGCATCTACCCGCTGCCCGAATGGGAGTCTATCGAGCAGCGCCTGTCGCTTCTGCCCTCGATGGACCCGGCGCGGCGCAAGTTCCTTGACAGAACCAACTATTACGGTCAGCAGACTACTCTGGACGGGCAGGGCCGCGTGCTCATTCACCCGCTGCTCAGAAGGAGCGCGGGCGTCATCGGCGAAGTCGCCGTCCTCGGCTACCTGACATATATAGAGGTCTGGGAGCTGGAAAGATTCCAGCAGCGTCTCCTCTCCGATCCCTTTACGGAGGAGGACGAGTCGGCGATTGCGAGGCTGGGAATTTGAGACGTGCGGCTCCCTGTCTCTCTGCGGGGCCCGAAGGTTTTAAGAAATTGCGAATCCGGTCTTTGAACGAGATCACGGGGCGGTGGTGATGGCTGCGCTCATGGGGGGCATGGGCGCGCCCCATCGCCCCGTGCTGCTTCGAGAAACGATTGAATTGCTCAGGCCCGAGCGCGGCGGTCTCTTCGTGGACGCCACGCTCGGGCTGGGCGGGCACGCACAGGCGATTCTCGAAGCGTCCGAAGAGGCGCGCGTGATCGGCATTGACCGCGACCGCGAGGCGCTGGCGCTCGCAACCGAGCGGCTCGCGCGATTCGGGCCGCGCTTTCGCACCGTGCACGCAAACTTTCGCGACCTCGCGCGTGTCATGGAGGAGGCGGGCGAAACGGAGGCTATGGGCGTGCTCGTAGACCTCGGCGTCTCGTCCCTGCAGTTCGACGCGGGTCATAGAGGCTTCAGCTTCCGCCATAATGCGCCGCTGGACATGCGTATGGATGCGGAAGGGGATGAAGAGACGGCTGCCGAGCTGCTCGGGCGTCTTCCGGAAGAAGAGATTGCGCGCGTAATTTATGAGTACGGCGAAGAGCGGCGCTCGCGTCGTATCGCCAAGTGGATCGTCGAGAGGCGCGAGCGTGGCGAGCCCATCAGGACGACCCTTGAACTGGCCGAACTGGTCGCGCGCGCCGTTGGCCCACGCCGCACAGACCATATTCATCCCGCGACTCGCACTTTTCAAGCGCTGCGTATCGCCGTCAATCACGAGCTTGAGGGGCTGAGCGGATTCGTCGAAACGGCGGTCGATCTTTTACAGGCAGAGGGGCGCTTCGCCGCCATTAGTTTTCACTCGCTCGAAGATCGCATCATCAAGCGAGCTTTGCGCCGTCTCTCAGGACAATGCGAGTGCCCGCCGCGCGCGCCCGTCTGTTCGTGCGGGGCGCGTCGCACAATTGAAATCCTTACCCGTCGCCCCATCGTTCCGGGTCAGTTGGAAACGGATGAGAATCCGCGCGCCCGTAGCGCCAAGCTGCGGGCCGCTCGCAAGCTAGACCCCGTCGCAGGGGAAGCGCAATAAAGTTTTGGCATTTTGAAAAACGCACGCGGGCCCTGGGCTCCTGCTACCTGGTCGCCAGAGAACCGTTCCAGGCTGAGGCTGTAATGAAAAGATTGCCGCTCAATCAACCCAATCATACCGTGCATCGCGAGCGCGACCGGGCGGCGCTCGTGCGTCTGGGGCTGCTGCTCATGTGCGGATTCGTGCTCACGTGTGGCTTCGTCCATGCCGCCGGACAACACTTCGCGGCCGTCCGCTACGGCTACCAGACCGAAGAGCTGCGGCGCGAGCGCGAGCGGCTCCTGGAAGAGCAACGCCGCCTCGTGCTGGCGCGTGAGCAGGCGACGACTCCGGCGCGGTTGGAGCAGGCCGCGCGCCGGATCGGAATGCAGCAGGCCCAGCCCGGCCAGATCGGCGTGGCCCGTAGCCAGACGGCGGCGACAGGAGCAGCGGGCGTTCCGCCATCAGCCCCTGCCTTCGTCAATCCGTCGGCCTCGTTTCATCGCTGACGGCCCGTGTAAGCGAGTCAGGCTGGCGTCGCGCCTCAAGCACGCCATTCGTTCGAGCGCACATTCTCCCCGCGCGCCGGATTTAATTTGCAAGGCATGCCCCCATGCGCGAGCGGTTTGAGGCCAGAAGAGTTCCCCCCGCGCATGAACCCTAAGAGAAGGCCGAATCATAAAAGATGCGCTCGCGCCTCTACGCTTCATCCAAAGCCCGTCCCGATACCTCGCGCCGCCGCGTGCTGGTCATCGCTTCCATACTCGTCTTCTGGATGCTGGTCATCGCCGTTCGCATCATCTACTTGCAGACGGCGCAGCACGATTGGCTAAGCGAGCGTGCGCGCGCGCAGCAGCAGGACGCCATCCCTACGAGCCCTCTGCGCGGGCTCGTGCTGGATCGAGTGGGCCGCGAACTGGCGCGCAGCGTCGATACGGAATCCTTCTTCGTCGTCCCCGCAGAACTCAATGACATCGACAGAACCTCGTCCCAACTGGCTCCGCTCGTCGGGGTGGACGCGAAAGCTCTTCGAGAGCGTCTGCTCGAAGCGAAGGAGCGGAATCGAAAGTTCGCCTGGATTGCGCGCAAGCTGGACGTGGAGCAGGCGGCACGGATCAGCGCGCTCAAGCTCGAAGGCGTTCACTCTCTCAAAGAGCCTAAGCGCCGCTATCCGAACGGACAACTTGCGGCGCACGTGCTCGGCTTCGTCGGTCTGGACGAGGTGGGGCTGGCCGGAGTCGAGCAGGCTTATGACGAGCGCGTGCGCGGCGAGGCGGGAAGGGTTTTCATCGAAACGGATGCGCGCCGCCGCGCTTACAGCAGCTTTGAGACGGTCGCGCGCCCCGGCCAAACGCTCGTGCTGACCATAGATCAGCTCATACAGTACAGGACTGAGCAGGCGCTCGCGGGTGCGGTCGAGAGAGCGCACGCCAAGTCCGGAACGGCCATCGTGCTCGACCCGCACACGGGAGAGATACTAGCGCTCGCGAATGCGCCGACCTTCGATCCGAACGAGGCCCTTTCGGCAACGGCCGAGGCGCGCGCCAACCAAGCGCTCCAAAATATTTACGAGCCCGGCTCGACCTTCAAGATCGTCGCCTACTCGGCGGCGATAGAAAAGGGGCTGGTCAAGCCGGATGATCGCATCGATTGCCAGATGGGTTCAATCACGGTGGCCGGGCGCGTCATTCACGATCATCATCCGTTCGGCTCTCTGACGATTGCGGAGGCGCTGGCGAAATCGTCAAACGTGGCGGCGATAAAGCTCGGCGTGCGGCTTGGTGACGAATCGATGTACGAGCAGATGAAGCGCTTCGGCTTCGGCGCGCGCACGGGCGTAGAGTTGGCCGGAGAGACTTCGGGGCTCGTGCGCGCCGTGGCGCGCTGGCAGCCCTCTTCCATCGGCTCGATCGCCATTGGTCAGGAGGTCGGGGTCACGCCTTTGCAGATGGCGGCCGCCTTCGGCGCGCTCGCCAACGACGGTCTGCGCATCGCGCCTCATCTCGTGCGCGAGATACGCGCGGACGACGGCACAGTTCTCTTTCAAGCGACGCCGGAACAGCATCGTGTCGTAAGCCTTGAGACGGCGCGCACGTTGCGCGGCATGCTTGAGGGCGTCACCGTCAGCGGCACGGCCAAGCAGGCCCAGCTCAACGGCTATACGGCGGCGGGCAAGACCGGCACGGCGCAGAAGATAGACCCGGCGACCCGCGCTTATTCAAAGACGAAGTTCATAGGCTCGTTCGTCGGCTTCGCGCCCGTCGAAAATCCCGCGGTCGTCATCATCGTCGTGATAGACGAACCGCTCGGCGCTTATCACGGCGGCGACGTGGCCGCGCCCGTCTTTCGCGAGATCGCCGAGCAGGTTTTGCCTGCGCTACAGGTTGCGCCCGATACCGACTTGAGAACAGCGCCGGGCCCGGACCTGATCGCGCAGACTCCGCGCACGGCCGCCGCCCTGGCCCAACTGCGCGAAGAGCTTGCGCGCGACGAGGAACAGCGCCGCGCGACCTTGCCGCAGGTCGCCGCCGCCAACGGCACGAGCGGCGTCATCTATGCGGCTTCGACGCGACGCGCCGTCCTGATGCCTGACCTGCGCGGGCGCAGCGTGAGAGATGCGGCGCGCATCTGCGCGCAGCTCGGCCTGCAATTGGAGGCGCGCGGCGAGGGCTACGCCGTGGTGCAAAGCCCGGCGGCGGGCGCCGAGGTCGAGTCCGGTCAGGTCGTGCGAATTGATTTCGGCAGAAGCGACTGAAAGGGATTGCGTAACCTGCATCGCGGATTTCGGATCGACGATTGAAATAGCCGCTCCGAAAACAGTGATCGTTAATGGGCAATCCGGAACCGAAAAAAAGACTATGTCCCCCAACGACAAACACGGGCGCGCGCCCAACGGAGTGAGAGAGAGAATCGTTGCCTGCCGGAAGCGGTTGCGTCGAGAGCGCGCAGCGCACGGGGCCGCACAAGAGGGCGGCGAGAGCGAACCGGAGATTGTCGCCACTGCTCCTCGCGTGCGCGCATTTGACAGTCGGCGCGCGACCGAAGATGCTAAGACGGTCTCAAATAAAGCGGAAGCATCCACAAGCTGGATAGAGCACCGGGCGGTGTTCGGCGGATGACCGCACGCGCCCCGCCCCGCGCGACGCAGGATTCAGCACGGAGGAAGAGAAACGTCAAGGCGTGAATATCAGGACGGCGGCGAACTTAATGGGCGCGACGGCAGAAGCCGTCGGGGCGGAGTTGCTTGATAAGGAGATCAAGGACTTTTCGATTGACTCGCGTGGCATTACGGCGGGCGAACTCTTCTTCGCGCTTTCGCAGGAGGATTACGCGCGGGCCGGTTTCAATGGCACCTTCGTAGACGCGCACCGTTTCATCCCCGAAGCGTTCGAGCGCGGGGCCGTGGCGGCGGTCGCGCGCGCCGAACGCCTCCGGGGCGACCCGCAGTTGGAAGCCCTTGCGCCGCGTCTGCTGCTGGTCGACGACTGCATCGCCGCCTTGCAGGCGCTCGCGCACAGGGTCTACGAGGCGTGGGCCGGGCCCGTGGTCGCGATTACGGGCAGCGCGGGCAAGACGACGACCAAGGATCTGGTGGCGCACCTGCTCGGCGCAAACGGGCGGCGCGTGCTCAAGAGCGAGCGCAACTATAACAACGGTCTTGGCCTTCCTCTCTCCGTCCTGCAAATGGTGACCGAAGGGAGGAGCCCCGACGAGTTCGACGTGGCCGTGCTGGAGATGGGAATGTCGTCGCCGACCAACGAGATCGCGCGCCTGTGCCGGATTACGCCGCCCGATATAGGCGTCGAGTTGCTGGTCGCGCCCGTGCATCTGGAATACCTGGGCACGATTGAGGCCATCGCTGCGGCGAAGGCCGAACTGATCGAAGGGCTCAAGCCGGGGGGGACGGCCATCCTGAACGCCGATGACGAGCGCGTAATGGCGATGCGCTCTCTGCATGAGGGGGGGCGCACGCTCACTTTCGGAATTGAGAAAAGCGCCGATGTCACGGCGACCGAGATCGAGACGGCCGAGCTTGGCCATAGCCGCTTTCTCCTGCGCACGCCGCTCGGCCAGGCGGAGGCCATGCTGCCCATGCCTGGACGCCATAATCTGATGAACGCTCTGGCGGCGGCGGCCGTCGCGACCTGTTTCGAGATGGGGGCCGAAGAGATTGCGCGCGCCTACGCGACGGTCGTTGCGCCGCACATGCGCGGCGAGGTGCTCGATTTCGCGGCCGGGTTTACGGTCGTAGATGATTCGTACAACTCCAACCCGCGCTCTCTGTCCCAGATGGTACGCACCGTGGCGGAAGCGAGAGCGAAGGCCGCGCGTCGCATAGTCGTTGCGGGCGAGATGCTTGAGCTTGGGCCCGAGAGCGCGCCGATGCATGCGGAGGCGGGGCGCGAGATGGCGCGCTGCGGAATCGACGTGGTGTGGGGCGTGCGCGATTTGGCGAGAGAGATCGTGCGTGGCGCACGCGAGGCGGGCCTGAGCAGCGAGGCGACGCGGTTTTTCGAGTCGGCGGACGAGGCGGCGCGGGCTTTGTTGTCGGAAGTGCGCGCTGGCGACCTGGTCTTAATCAAGGGGTCGCGCGGCGTGAGAACGGACAAGGTGGTTGCCGCCCTGCGCGATCGTTTCCCGCTGGTCGGCGGTGACGAGCGGATCGGAAATGATAAGGGATGAAGTGAAGGGGCCGTCGGCTTTCACTTCATCATTATCCATCCTTGCGAATTGACGGTTTTTTTTGAAGCGCTGAAGGCATGATCTATTACATCTTCTACGAGTTGCTCTTCAATCGTCTCAAGGACGGGGAGTCGTATCTCGTCAAGGCGCTCAATGTTTTTCAGTACGTCACGTTCCGCACCGCTTATGCTTCGATCACGGCGCTGTTGATTTCTCTGGTGTTCGGCGGCAAGGTCATACAGGCTTTGAAGAACTGGAACGTCGGCCAGCAGATACGCGAGGAAGGCCCGCAGGCGCACATGGCCAAGCGCGGGACGCCGACGATGGGCGGGGTGCTGATTATCGCTTCCGTCATCATCTCGACCCTGTTGTGGGCCAGGCTTTCGAGCCTCTATGTCTGGATTGTGATGATCGCGACGACGTTGTTCGGCGCGATAGGCTTTTTCGATGACTACGCCAAGATGGCCAAGCAGCGCAGCCTCGGTCTGACCGGCAGGCAGAAGATCGCCGCGCAGTTGGCCATCGCCATAGGCGTCTGGGCCGCGCTCTACTTCTCTTCAACCTATGCCTGGAACGTCAATATTCCGTTCTTCAAGCTCACGTCCGAACCCGCGGGCGTCAGCAACATAGGGCCATGGCTCTACATAGTCTTTATCATCATCGTCCTTTTGGGCTCGTCCAATGCCGTGAACCTGACGGACGGCCTCGACGGGCTCGCGATCAGCGTCACCTTCATCGCGATGACGGCGTTGACGGGACTGACTTACGTGATCGGCGACCAGCGCTTTGCGGGCTACCTGGGGCTCAGGCATAACCCCGAGGTCGGCGAGCTGACGGTCTTCTGCGCCGCGATGGCGGGCGCTTCTCTGGGGTTTTTATGGTACAACGCGCCCCCGGCCGAGGTCTTCATGGGCGATGTCGGAAGCCTCGCCATCGGCGGGGCCATAGGGACTATCGGCGTGCTCACAAAGCAGGAGTTCGTGCTCCTGATGGTGGGCGGCGTGTTCGTCATCGAGGCCCTGTCGGTGATGATACAGGTCGCTTCGTTCAAGATGACGGGACGGCGCATCTTCAAGATGTCGCCGCTGCATCATCACTTCGAGCTACAGGGCTGGCGTGAATCGAAGGTCGTGTTCCGCTTTCTGATCCTCGCCATCCTGTTCGCGCTGCTGAGCCTTTCGACTCTGAAGCTGCGCTGAAGCGTATAGAGATTCGAGAGCCTTTGCGAGAATGGAGGGCTCACCCGTTCGGGGAAAGAGATTTTGGAAGTTAAGGGTGTAAAGGTTCTGGTGATCGGCGCGGCGCGCAGCGGCGTGGCGTGCGCTCGCTTCCTGGCGGAACGTGGCGCAATCGTCGCGCTCAATGATCGCAAGCCGCTCGAAGCGTGGACTGAGGAAGCACGCTCTCTCAAAGATGTGGGAGTCGGCTGCCTGCCGGGAGAGGTTCCGATGTGGCTGCTCGATCAGGTTGAGCTGGTCGTCATAAGTCCGGGCGTGCCGTCGAAGGTTATTCCGGCCCGCTACGCCGAGCGCGCCGGGGCCGAAGTCATAGGCGAAGTCGAGCTGGCCGCACGTTACCTTCGCGGGCGAATGGTCGCCATCACGGGCACGAACGGCAAGACGACGACCACCACGCTCGTGGGAGAGTTGTTGAGGGACGCGCGCCTCAACGTGCAGGTCGGCGGCAACATCGGCACGCCGCTCATCTCTATGGTCGACTCGTCGCGCGAGGACGGGTGGACGGTGGCCGAGCTTTCCAGCTTTCAGTTGGAGACGATTGTCGATTTTCACCCGCAGGTCGCGCTCGTGCTGAACGTGACGCCGAATCACATGGATCGCTACGAGAGCCTGACGGATTACGCGGCGGCCAAGCATCGCATCTTTCGCAACCAGGAGCCGGGCGACATCGCCATCCTGAACGCCGACGATGAGATAGTCGCTTCCTGGGCCGGGGGTTTGCGCGCGCACGTCACGCTCTTCAGCGTGCGGCGCGAGCTTGAGGAGGGACTTTTCCTGCGCGACGGCGTCGAGCTGATAGCGCGCACGCGCGAGACGGAGCGCGTGCTGCTCAAACGCGACGAGATAGCTTTGCGCGGGCTTCATAATGTGGAGAACGTGCTGGCGGCTCTGTCAGCGGGGCTGGCCTGCGGCGCTTCGCCCGACGCGATGCGCGAGACCATAAGGCGCTTTCGCGGGGTCGAGCACCGGCTCGAACAGGTCGCCGAGATCGGCGGCGTCCGCTTCTATAACGACTCGAAGGCGACCAGCGTGGATGCTACCCTCAAGGCGCTCGAAGCGTTCGCGGACGAGCCGGGCCGGGTGGTGCTGATCTTAGGCGGGCGCGGCAAGCGAGCGCCCTATGCTCCGCTCGCCGGGCTTCTGCGCGAGAAGGCACGCCGCCTCGTACTGATCGGCGAGGATGCCGAGACCATAGAGGGGGAACTCGGCGGCGTGGCCGAGAGCGAGCGCGCAAGTGATATGGCGGACGCCGTGCGGCGCGCATACGGTGCCGCTCGCGAGGGCGATACGGTGCTTCTCGCCCCGGCCTGCGCGAGCTTCGATATGTTCAAGAGCTTCGAGCATCGCGGCGAGGTCTTTAAACGCGAAGTCCGAACTCTGATGGCAGAAGTCTCAAGTTCCAGGGCACAGGTTCCGAGCCACGCCGTCTGACTTTGAGAACTGTTGGTGACGGTGGGCCACGAGACGTTTTTAGTTTATGGCGCGAAAGTTACAGGCTGATAAATGGTTATTCGCGGCGACGGCCGGGCTGGCGCTCTTTGGCATCGTCATGGTCTACAGCGCTTCGGCCGTGATCGCCACGCAGGAGAACAATAACCAGTACTACTACGTCATGAAGCAGGGCGTGTGGACGCTCATCGGTTTCGCGGCGATGCTCGCGGCGATGAATTTCGATTACCAGCGCTTACGCAACCGCTGGATCATCTACGGGCTGCTCGCGTCGATGGTCTTGATGCTGGTGGCCGTGTTTGCTTTCCCGCGCATCAACGGCGCGCACCGCTGGATCAGGTTCGCGGGCTTTTCGCTCCAACCGTCCGAGGTCTCGAAACTCGCCCTCGTACTCTTTCTCGCCTACTTCTTTGAGAAGCGCGCGGGCGAGGAACGCTCTTTCTGGAAGACGTTCGTGCCCTCGATAGCGGTCACGGGTTTGCTGGCGCTGCTGGTCGTCGCCGAGCCCGACCTGGGGACGGCGTTGATGCTGCTGGTCGTCTTCGCCGTCATCTCCTACACGGCGGGCGCGCGCCTGCTGCATCTGGGGATGGCAGCGGCCCCGGCCCTTCTGGGCCTCGTCGGGCTGCTGGTCTTCGTTCCCTTCAGGATGCGGCGGCTGGTGATGTTTTTGAATCCGTGGGCCGACGCGCAGGGCAGCGGTTTTCAGGTGGTGCAGTCGTTGATCGCCATCGGTTCGGGCGGGCTCGACGGATTAGGCTTTGCCCAGGGCAGGCAGAAGATGTTCTTTCTGCCCTTCGCGCATTCCGACTTCATCTTTGCCGTGGTGGGCGAAGAGTTGGGGCTGTTCGGCGCGCTGATGGTTGTCGCCGTCTTCGGACTGTTTCTCTGGCGCGGGTTGCGCGCGGCGTTGCTTGCGCCCGACAGGTTCGGGATGCTGTTAGGGCTCGGGATCGTCGCAGGCGTGGTGACGCAGGCGCTCTTCAATATCAGCGTCGTGTTGTCGCTTGTGCCGACCAAGGGGATTCCGCTGCCCTTCATCTCCTACGGCGGCTCGTCGCTCGTCCCGACGCTGGTCGGCGTCGGCATCCTTCTAAACATTTCGCAGTACGCGGGAGCGACGGCGAGCAGTAGCGGTTTGGCTGGGGTCGAGCGAGGGGCGGCGGCAGCAGCAGAGCAGCAACAGCAACGGCCCCTTCGCGCGCTGCCTGCGAAGGCTGCCCCGAGGTCTTCGGCCGTGGCGTGGCAGCCCGAGGCGCGGAGCTGAACGTGATGCGCGTGCTGGTTGCCGCAGGCGGTACGGGCGGGCATATCTATCCAGGCGTCGCGGTGGCGAAAGAGGTGATGCGCCGCGACCCGCGCTCGGAAGTCAAGTTCGTAGGAACGGCGCGCGGGCTTGAGACGCGGCTCGTGCCCGCAGCAGGTTTTGAACTTTCGCTCATTGAAAGCGCGGGACTAAAGAACGTCGGGATGGCACAGCGGGCGCGCGGGCTCCTGCTCCTGCCGAAAAGCTTCATCGCGGCGCGACGTTTGATACGCGAGTTTCGTCCCGACATAGTGATCGGCGCGGGCGGCTACGTCTCCGGGCCCGTCCTGCTGACGGCCGCTTTGATGCGAGTGCCGACGCTCGTTATGGAATCCAACGCGCTGCCGGGTTGGACGAATCGCGTGCTCGCGCGCTTTGTTGATCGGGCGACGGTCTCGTTTGAAGCGGCGCTCCCCTTTTTTCGCGGCAAGGCGGTCGTCACGGGAAACCCCGTCAGGCGCGAGTTCTTTGACCTTCCCGCCAAGGGGCGCGATGCCGGAAGGTTTTCCGTGCTCGTCTTCGGCGGCTCGCAGGGCGCGCGCGCCATCAACGAGGCGATGACGGGTGCGCTCGCGCACATGCTGGCCCATAAAGAAGTTCTTTTCATCACGCACCAGACGGGCGAGGCCGATTACGAGAAGGTGCTTAAAGGATACGAGGCGGCGGGCTGGTCGGAACGCGCCAGTGTTCGTCGCTACATAGATGATATGGTCGCCGCGTTTGCCGCAACCGACCTGATTATCTGTCGCGCCGGAGCGACGACGAGCGCCGAGCTGGTGGCGGCGGGCAAAGCGGCGATCATGGTTCCGTTTCCGTTCGCCGCCGACGATCACCAGCGCAGGAACGCCGAGGCGCTCGAAGCGGCAGGCGCGGCGCGCATGATCCTGCAGCAGGAGTTGACGGGCGAACGGCTCGCCGCCGAGATTACAAGGCTCGTCCAGTCGCCCGACGAGTTGACGCACATGGAAGTATCGAGCCGCAACCTTGCGCGCGGCGACGCCGCCACGGCGACCGTAGATTTGATGGAGGGATTGATAGAGGATAGAGGAGTCAGAACTCGGAACTCAGAATGAAGAAGCGCGATGCGCCTTTTATGCTGAATCCTGAGTCCTGAATTCTGAATCGAGCAATGTTTCGTCGCATTCAACATGTTCATTTCGTCGGCATCGGCGGCATCGGCATGTCCGGCATCGCCGAGGTGCTGTGCAATCTGGGCTTTCGCGTGTCGGGCTCGGATTTGCGTAGTTCGAGCGTGACGAAGCGCTTGCAGAAGCTGGGCGTCGAATGCACTGAAGGACACCGGGCCGAGAACGTCGGGGACGCTCATGTGGTGGTTCGTTCGACGGCCGTGCGCGACGACAACCCGGAGATCATAGAGGCCCGTCACCGCTCGATTCCCGTCATCCCGCGCGCGGAGATGCTGGCCGAGTTGATGCGGCTCAAGCCTCATTCGGTGGCGGTCGCCGGTTCGCACGGCAAGACGACGACGACCTCTATGGTGGCGACCGTGCTCGGGCATGCCGAGCTTGACCCGACTTTTGTCGTCGGCGGAGTGGTTCACGCATACGGGTCGAACGCGCGGCTCGGCAAGGGCGATCTGATGGTCGTCGAGGCCGATGAAAGCGACCGCTCGTTCCTGATGTTGACGCCGACGATTGCCGTCGTCACCAACATCGACCGCGAGCACATGGATCATTACAAGGATATGACGGACGTGCGCGATAGCTTTGAAGATTTCGTCAATAAGGTTCCGTTCTACGGGGCTGCCGTGCTGTGCCTTGACGACCCGCACGTGCAGGCCGTGATACCGCGCGTCCAACGTCGCAGAGTCACCTACGGGTTGAGCGCGCAGGCCGACATCTCCGCGCACGGCATTCGTTTCAACGGTGAGTTCGGTTCGAGCTTTTCTGTGTGGCGCGCGGGCTCATCGGTCGGCGAGGTCTCGCTGCGCGTCCCCGGCCTGCACAATGTTTATAACTCGCTGGCGGCCATCGCCGTCGGGCTTGAGCTGGAAGTCCCCTTCGCGCAGATCGCCGAGGGGCTAGGCGAGTTTACGGGCGCTGAAAGGCGCTTTCAAAACAAGGGGGAAGAGGCCGGGGTTCTGGTCATCGACGACTACGGCCATCACCCGACGGAGATCAAGGCGACGCTTGCCGCCGCCAAGATCGGTTCTTCGGGACGCCGCATGGTCGTGCTCTTCCAGCCGCATCGCTACAGCCGCACGAAGGATCTGATGGAAGAGTTCGCGCGCTCCTTCAATAACGCCGACGTGCTCTTTGTCTCGGACATCTATGCGGCGAGCGAAGACCCGCTCGACGGCATCACGTCCGAGGTCTTGACGGATGCGATCAAACGCTACGGCCACAAGAACGCGCACTACATCGGCGCGCTTGACAAAGCGGCTGGCGTGTTGCGCTCTCAGGTGCGCGACGGCGATCTGGTCATCACGCTCGGGGCCGGGCCCGTCTATCGCGCGGGCGAACAACTTCTGGAACTGCTGCGCGCAAGCGCACAGCATGGCTGAGACCACTGGGGAAGAGTTTTCCAAGCCTTGAGATCGGGGCTTTCAGATTTGGATGGCGGGTTTCAGATGCGTAGTTTCAAATTCTGAAATCCGGGATTTGGAATAGCAGAGCTTTTATGAGCGAAGCCGGAAAACAGACCGATTACGGCAAACGCGACCGGGCGATTGAAGAGATCGCAGCGCGCCTCGGGGTACGCGCCGAGCGCGGGCGACGCTTTGCGGAGTTGACCTCCCTGCGCGTCGGCGGCGCAATCGATTGGGTCATCTCGCCTGAGACGGAAGAACAGGCGGCGGCGGTCGTCGATGCGCTCGATAGGGCGGATATAGCCTGGCGCGCGCTCGGTTCCGGAAGCAATATCCTGGCGGACGACGCCGATCATCATTACGTCGTCGTCTCTCTTAAAGAGCTGAAAGGCGAGGCTCGTTTTGAGGGCGAGCGCGTCTCCGTCAGCGCCGGTTACTCTCTGCCGCGCCTGTGCGTCGATGCGGGGCGACGGGGCCTGGCGGGCATAGAGGGCCTCGGCGGCATCCCCGGAACCGTCGGCGGAGCATTGTGGATGAACGCGGGCGCGTACGGCCACGAGATAGGGACTGTGACGGAAGCGGTCAGGGTCGCGCGCGGCGGCCGCGTCGTCGAAGTGCCCGGTACAGACATCAAGTGGGACTATCGCCACACCTCCTTTCGCGAGGGCGAACTCCTTCTTGGGGCGACGCTGCACCTGCGGCCCGACGACCCGGCGAACATCGGAGCGCGCATGAAAGAGGCCAAACAAAAGCGCATGGCGACACAGCCGCACGGCTCGCGCAGCGCCGGATGCTTCTTCAAGAATCCTCCGGGAAGCGCCGTCGGCACGGGCAAGCTTATAGATGAGATGGGGATGAAGGGCGAGCGGCGCGGCGGCGCTCTGGTCTCGCCCATCCACGCCAACTTTATCGTGACCGAGGGGGATGACGCGCAGGCTTCGGACGCATTCGCCCTCGCCGAAGAGATCAGGGAGCGCGTCCGGCGCGAACATGGCATCGAGCTTGAATACGAGGTGGAGTTGTGGCGCGCCGAAGCGCCGAAGGATGCGGAAGACGAGGACACGCCTCAAAGGAAAGAAGAAGAACGTTGAGGGAACAGGTCATCACACCCAGAGCGACGGGTCGCGGCGGCGGCGGCGGTCAGGCGACGAAAGCGGGCGGCATCGCACAGCGCCCCGCCCGGCGCGCGCGCGGCGCTTCGGCAAACTCGCGCCAGGGCTCCGGCCTTCTGCGCAAGCTCTTCTCATACTCTCCGCTCGTCGGAAAGGTTTTGCTCGCAATCGTTACCGGCTTGCTCATCTTCGCCGGTTATCGCGCGGCCGCCTCTGCCTCCTTCTTCCAGGCCCGCACCATAGAGGTCAACAATACTTCGCGCGCATCCGAGGAGGAGATCAAAACGGTGGTGCGGCGCGCGACGGCACAGACGGGCGTCTGGCGCGCAGACCTGGATGAGATCAGCCAGGAACTGCAAAGGGTTTCCTGGGTTCGCAGCGCCGTCGTCTCGCGCGTCCTGCCTGACGGGCTGCGCGTGCGCGTGACGGAACGCGCGCCGCGCGCCGTCGTACGAACCGCGAGCGGGCGACTTGTCTGGGTCGATACGGACGCGGTCGTGCTCGGGCAGGTGTCGCCCAACGATCAGATGCCAGCCTTTTTCATACGCGGCCTGGACGAGTCCGGAACGGGCGCGGCGCGCACGTTGAATCGCGAGCGAATGCAGAAGTATGAGGAGATGCTCGGCCAGTGGGAGGCCGAGGGCTTGAGCGAGCGCGTCAGCGAGGTCAATCTCGAAGACCTGCGTGATGTGCGCGTCCAACTGGCCGGAGATGATGCGCGCATCGAAGTCCGTATCGGAAAGGAGAACTTCGGCTACCGTCTCAAGAAGACGCTCGCCAAATTGGACGAGAGCCGCAATACGCCCATCGGGCCTTTTATCGTCTATATAGACGCTTCGCGCCTGATGAAAAAGGACGATAGCCTGGTGCTCGGCTTGAGCCCCAACGCTCCGAACTTCAATAACAATAGCGCCCCCGGAGTTTCGGAACAGACCGAAGTTGCGAAATCCAACGCGGACGCGCGCAGTAGTGGCGGCACAGGCGGCGCTGTTGCGCCGGAAGCGGCAGCTAAAAAGAGGAGGGACGAAACCGCTGAGGCCAGAGAGCGCGCCAAAGAGCGCCGGAAGAAGGAGAAGGAAAAGAAAGAGAAGGATAAGAGAGCGAGCGGCGATTCGGCATCGCAGAGTCGCCCGCGCCGCGTCGGATGATGCGAGAGCGGCTTGCACGAGTTCTGTTTCCGGTCTCTGCCTTTCGGGCACGAGACTACGTAGATTGAGGAAAAGCCCGGGATTTGGGATTTCGTAATTCGAGAGAGGAGCTTTATGGCTAAGCGCGCGTCACATACGGTCGGTCTCGATATAGGGACGAGCAAGGTGACGTGTATCGTCGGCGAGCAGGGCGACGGCGGGTTGATCGACATCGTCGGCATCGGCGAAGCGGAGGCGCGCGGACTGCGTAAAGGCGTCATCGTCAATCCGGAAGCCGCCGTCGACGCCGTCAAGCGCGCCGTCGAGGACGCCGAGCGCATGAGCGGGCTTGAGACCGAAGAGGTCACGATCAATCTCGCGGGCTCGCACATCATGGGCTTCAACGGGCAGGCCATCGTCGCCGTTTCGGGACGCGACCGCGAGATTACGCCCGACGATGTGCGCCGCGCCATCGATTCAGCCTGCGCCATACAGCTTCCCGCCGGGCGCGAGATAGTGGATCGCCTGCCGCAGGAGTTCATCGTCGATGACCAGGACGGCATCAACGACCCCGTGGGCATGATCGGCGCGCGCCTCGCCGTCAAGGTTCACATCGTCACCAGCCCCGTGACCGCCCGCCAGAACGCCATCAACGCCGTTAATCGCGCGGGGCTCGTCGTCGCCGACATGGTGCTCGAACAACTGGCGGCGGCCGAAGCCGCACTGACCGACGACGATAAGGAGTTCGGCGCGGCGCTCGTCGACATCGGCGCGGAGACGACCGGATTGGTCATCTACCAGCGCGGCGCTGTGCAGCACACGGCGGTCTTCGCCCTCGGCGGCTCGCACTTCACCAATGACATAGCCTTCGGGTTGCGCACGCCCATCCCCGAAGCCGAGAAGATCAAGCGCACGGTCGGCTGCGCCTCCTCCGCTTCATTAAACGAGATGGAGCGCGGCGAGCTGGTCGAAGTCCCCTCGGTCGGAGGACGCCCCCCGCGACAGCTCTCGCGACAGATTCTGTGCGACATCCTTCAGCCGCGCGCCGAAGAGGTCTTGATGCAGGTCGCCGACGAGATCAAGGGGAGCAGGTGGGAGCGCCAGTTATCGAGCGGCGTAGTCCTGACGGGCGGCGGCGCGCTCCTGGACGGGATGTGCGAGATCGGCGAGCAGGTTTTCGATGCGCCCGTGCGGCTCGGCTACCCGGAAAGAGACCGTTTCGGCGGTCTCATAGAAGATATTCAAAGCCCCGCGTGGGCGGCGGCCGCCGGGCTGGCGCTCGTCGCCCAGCGCGCCCAGTCAGCCGAATCGCGCTCCGGCGCAATGCGTCGCGGCTCGACGGCGCGCCTGACGCATTTCGTCTCGAAATTTCGCAATCGTTTCAGTGGTATTTTTTGACAAGTTGTTGTATGCTGCCGCGCCAGCCGGCACAAGATGTAGTCCGCAATATATTGATGCTCCCGGCGCGAACAGCCCAATATAACAGCATTGCAGTGTTTCGGAGCTTGAGAAGGGCTCCTCACGAGAGAGGACATTAAACTATGACACCGGACGGCGGTCGGCAACCGGGAAGCGGGATTAATATTTTCATTGATGATGATCCGCCCATCACCGGCGCGCGCATTAAAGTGATCGGCATCGGTGGCGGCGGCGGCAATGCCGTCAATCGTATGATCGAAGCCGGGATCGAGGGCATCGAGTTTCTGGTCGCCAATACGGACTTGCAAGCCTTGAAGCGGTCGCGCGCGCCCATCAAGATTCAACTCGGCGGGCGGCTCACAAAGGGTTTGGGCGCGGGCGCTAATCCGAACATCGGGCGCGACGCCGCGCTTGAGGATACGGAGAAGATCATAGAGGTTTTAGAAGGCGCGGATATGGTCTTCGTGACTACGGGCCTGGGCGGCGGCACGGGCACGGGCGGCGCGCCGATCATCGCCTCGCTCGCCACCGAGCTGAACGCCTTGACGGTGGCGGTCGTCACCAAGCCGTTTCACTTCGAGGGTCGCCGCCGTATGCAGCAGGCCGAGCAGGGATTGCGCGAGCTGCGCGAGTGCGTCGATACGGTGATTACGATCCCGAACGAGCGGCTGCTTCACACCGTTGAGCGCAACGTCTCGCTGCCGGACTCCTTCAAAGTCGCCGATGACGTGCTCAGACAGGCCGTGCAGGGCATATCCGATCTGATTACAGTGCCGGGCCTTATTAACCTGGATTTCGCGGACGTGAAGGCGATCATGGCCGGGATGGGTCTGGCCCTGATGGGCGCTGGCCGCGCCTCGGGCGAACATCGCGCGATGGAGGCCACGCAGCAAGCCATCTCCAGCCCGCTTCTCGAAGAGGCGACGATTGAGGGGGCGAAGGGCGTGCTCATCAACATCACTGGCGGGCCCGACCTGACGCTCTACGAAGTCAACGAAGCCAGCTCGATCATACGCGAGGCGGCCGATGAGGATGCCAACATCATCTTCGGCGCGGTGATTGATGAAAGCTTGCGCGACGAGATGAAGATCACGGTTATCGCCACCGGCTTCGACAAGGAATCGGCCGATGCCGGTATGAATACGTCGAGCGCCGCGATGCCCGGCATGCCGCCCCGCTATACCAGAACGCCGGGCGATGACCCGGCGCGCTCTCCGGGCAGCCCCGCGCCCAAGGAAGACCTGGACGTGCCGACTTTCATTCGCAAGAAAGCGGACTGAAACCGGAACAGGGCCGACGGCGAAAGGCAAAAGTGAGGAGGATTCAAGGCTTCTCACTTTTGCCTTTTACCTTTGCTTTTTTTTTCTTCTTTAGCTTTGCCTTTTTCCTTTTACTCGTGTAGCATAACGCGCATTCCTTGCAGGATTTCCATTACGGGTACTTAAAGCTTCTCTCCTTGAATGGCCGCAGCCTGCGAGAGTTGTAATTGGCCTCGAGCGTGACGCGCATCCGTGCCGCCGGTGCGCTTACCGTCCCGCAAAGCCATGCATATCCCTTCTAGACTGGTGGAGGTAAGAGACACAGTGAACCGCAAACTAATCCGAACAACTTTGGCAGACGTGAAAGCAAAAGGGCGCGAGAGCGTGCAGCCGCGCGACCGCGCCAACGGAGGTGGGGGGCGCGCCGGTGGTGGCGGCGGCGGTGGCGACAACGCATCGCATGCGCTGCCCCGAACCAACCAACAATCGGCGGCCGCGGCTGCTGCTGCCGCCGTACAGGTGCGCAAGCGTGTCCCTCCTCCGATTGAAACCAACGCCGAAATCTTCTACTACAAAAAGCAGATTGACGCGCACACGTTGATGGTGATCGTGTTGCAGGACGGCGAGGAGATCGAGGGCACAATCGAGTGGTATGACAGGGGCGCGCTCAAGGTCAATCGCAAGTCGGCGCCGAACCTTCTCGTCCTCAAACATAACGTCAAGTACATGTACAAGGCCGACGAGCGCGATGGCGAATAGCCGCCGAGCGCACGTGCCGTTCCTATCTGTTTCTCCCACCAGAAGTCAGGGGCCGGAAGAAGTTACGGTCGGTTCGACATCAAGCGTATGAACCGCTTCGAGCGATGACAGAGTCGCCGCACAACTCCTCGCCAGTTACGCGCAGCACAAGGCGCAGCCGCTTGCCGCGCGTCGGCATTACTATGGGAGACCCAGCCGGTATCGGGCCGGAGGTCGTCCTCAAGGCCGTCGCCGAAGAGGAAGTGCGGCGCGCCTGCGTCCCCGTAATCATAGGCGACGCGCAACTCCTGGCTCACACGGCGCGCACGCTCGACCTACAGTGCGGTTACGACATCGTGCGCTATGACGAGAAGATGCCGGAGCGCTTCAACGGCCCCATTATTTATCATCTGGACAATATCGGCGGCCACATCGAGCCGGGCATAGAATCGGGCGCGGCCGGAAAGGCGGCGGCCGCCTACATCGAGTCGAGCGTGCGTTTGTGCGCTGCCGGAAACATCGATGCCATCGCCACCGCTCCCATCAATAAGCGGGCCCTCTTTTTAGGCGGCTACAGTTTTCCGGGCCATACGGAATTTCTGGCGCACCTGACGGGCACTGAAGAGTATGCGATGGGCTTCGTCGCTTCCAACCTGCGCATCGTGCTGCTGTCGACACACGTTCCGCTAGTGGAGGCGATACGGCTCGTCGAGCGCGAGCGGCTGATCGGCGTCATCGGTCTGGCGCACCGCGAGTTGAAGCGCTGGGGCATAGAGCGTCCGCGCCTCGCCGTGGCCGCACTGAACCCGCATGGCGCGGAGGGCGGACTGTTCGGCGTCGAGGAGGCTTCGGAGATTCTCCCCGCCATCGAAGCCTGTCGCGCGACTGGCGATATGAACGTCAGCGGGCCGTATTCGGCCGATACCGTTTTCCTGCGCGCCTCGCGCGGCGAGTTCGATGCCGTCATCGCCTGCTATCATGACCAGGCGATGATCCCCGTCAAATGCCTCTCTTTCGGCGAGGCCGTCAACATAACTCTCGGCCTGCCCTTCATACGCACCTCCGTAGATCACGGCACGGCCTTCGACATCGCGGGCAAGGGGCTGGCTGAGCATTCGAGCATGGTGGCGGCGATAGTTCTCGCGGCGGAGCTGTCGGCGCGCGCCGAGGAATCGGGCCGCGCCGTCGAAGTATGAACCCTGTGAGACGCGAAAAAGTGTTACCTGTCCTCTCAAGCGCGAAGGCCCAGGCATCATCGGGCCGCTCGTCCAATCATTCCATCAAACTCCATAGAGCTACTCTTATCGAGAAGAGGCGAGCCGCGCTGCCGCTCATGCTTGCAGCTTTTGCCGCCATGTACCTGATGCTCCTCGCTGGGAACGTGTGGGCGATGAAGGGCGAGTTGGGCGCGAAAGAGGCGCAACGGCTCATCAGGCGCATGGCTGGCATCAATCTGCCGTCCGACGCGGTGCGCGTCAAAGCGGTCTCGCCTTCGGGCGCAATGGAATGGGTCGCGCTGGCGCAGATCGAGACGGCCTTTCGCTTCGAGAGGGGCGACGACCAGAGGTGGCGCATTGCGGAGATCAGGACGGGCAGCGACCTCTGGGAAGACCTCTCTTTGATGGCGCGCGCACTTGGCGGCGAGGAGGCGGGCGCGTCAGCCGTTGAAACGAGAATGACGGAGACGACGCCCATAACGGGAGCGCCGGACGCTGGACGCGCGCGCGGGATGATCGCGCGTCTTGTCGGCGTGGAGTTGCCGTCCGACGCCGTGCGCGTCAGGGAGATTTCGGCGCTCTACAAATCGGCGGTCGTCGTCGCTCGCGTCGAAGCAGAGTTTCGTTTCAATAGAGGGGCTGATAAAAAATGGCGCGTCGCGCAGATTAGAACCATCGGCGGCGAGTGGACGGACGTGGATGCAATGGTGCGCGCGGTCAATGACGAAAAGGCGCGTCGCGCTCGCATGGAGCTTGAGCTTTTGGCCGCCGCGCTCGACTCTTTCCGGCGCGAGCGCGGTTTCTACGTGGTGGCAAACAACGCGGGAGTGCTTCTAGATCAGCTTAACCCGCGCTACCTGGCGCGCGTCATTCGACTCGATCCGTGGCGCAGGCCGTACCTGTACGAAGGCGAGCGTGACCGCTACGTTCTGCGCTCGGCGGGAGCCGACGGCGAGCCGGGCACGGCGGACGATATTAACGCCGCGGGCCGCGCCCAAGCCCTTGAAAACACTGTGCGTTAGCCCTAGCCCGGGGCGGGCCCCGGAGCGATTGCGCGCCGCCTCTCGCGTCTTCCGGTATAAAAGTCTTGACGCGCCCGCGCGGCCGGTGTTAGGTTTCTTGATAGTGGCCTGCGCCGACCGGCAGGCCGCAAAGCGGTTCTTGCTTGCCCCCGCGCCATCTTTTTAGATCGACCCGAAAGCCCGCTTGATGGCGCTCGCCTCATAACAAAGGAGACTGGTTTTGGTGGCCGGACGCAAACTGTTGCTTGCCGATGATTCGATCACGATTCGGAAGGTCGTAGACCTGACCTTCGTAGACGAAGGCATGGAGGTGACGACGGTCGGCAACGGCGCGCAGGCCATTCAAAAGCTTGAGGAAGTGAGCCCCGATATCGTGCTCGTCGACATCTTCATGCCGGGGATGAGCGGCTACGAGGTCTGCGAGCATATCAAACGGGACGAGCGATTTCGCCACATCCCTGTCATGCTCCTCGTCGGCTCCTTCGAGCCGTTCGATGAAGCGGAGGCGCGCAGAGTCGGCGCGGATGATTACTTGACTAAGCCTTTTCAATCAATACGACAGCTTGTTAAAAGGGTGGGCGCGCTTCTGGGCCGCGCGCCCGAAGAAGAGGAAGCAACCACCCGTGACCTCTCTTTGCCGCCGTCGCTTGCCTCGCCCGAGAGCGAGCTGAGCCGGGAAGTTCTGGAACGCTCGACGGCCGACACGGCCCCGCTTCCAAAGCGGGTGACGGAGGCTATAGAAGAGCAGCAGCCGGAGGGCGGCGCGCGCCGCGCCCACAGCAACAGCAGCACCAGCAGCAGCGTAGCGTCGCTCAAGGAAAATGTTCGGGAGGATAAGATGGAGGAAAGCGCGCCCATAGAGGATTTCGACAGCGGCGCTGACGACCACGCTAAGGGCCAGCCGCAGGTGGCTGCCTCGCCGGTCAACGCTGACTTTGCAGAGCTGGAATTGGAGACGCCTCGTCAGGAGCGCAGTAGCTACGACCCCTTACAGGAGACGCTCTCTTCTTTCCCCGCGCCGGAGAAGAAGAGCAGCGCCGTCGCCGCCGCAGCCGGTGGGCGGGCGATGGGTTCGAGCATGGCGCGCGTCGCATTGAGCGACGAGGCGCTTCTCGAACTGGACGAAGTATTGCCCGGCAAAAGCGCAGCCGAGGCGGACGACTTCATTCTAGACCTTCAGGACGACGCGTTCACGATGGATGCCGAGACGCTTGAGGAATACGAAGAGGAGTTGAAGGCGGTCGAGCCGGAGGTCGGAGAGTTCCTGGAGGCGCAGCGCGCGGGCGACGAACAGCGCGCGGATTTCGCCACCGTCGAAGAGCCTTCGATGGAAGCGGCTGCGCCCGCACACACGACGGCTCAGCCTGTAATGGAGGAGGCCGTCCGTCCGCCCGCAATCGAGCCCGCGCTTGAAAGCCCTGCGGCGGCGGCTACTACAACGCCAACTGCTACTGCCACCGCTGCCGCCGACATCCACTCGCAGCCGATGGGCCAGATTACCCTGAGCCAGTTGTCTCCGGAGGTGATCGACGCGATTGCGCGCCGCGCCGTCGAACAGATTTCCGATAGAGTCATCGAAGAGGTCGCCTGGGAGGTCGTTCCGCAACTGGCCGAGCTTCTCATCCGACGACATCTCGAACGGGAAAAGACCGGCACGCAGTAGCAGCAGCAGTAGTAGTCGAGCCCTGTAACCTATAGACCGGCGAAGGATCGAGCCGGAGAGTTGGCCCAAAAGCTTGCGCAGGGGGCCCGCTCTCCGGCTCGATCCTTTTTCATTTAGCGTCGGACGCTGAAGGGGCCGAGTCGGCCATCAGCTTTAGGATCAAAGGCGATTGCTTTACAATGGCCGAAACGCTGACTATTGAACGCTGATTGATAATGATGGACATTCCGAAAACCTACGACCCGAAACAGGCCGAGCAGCGCCACTATGCGCGCTGGGAAGAACTGGGCGCGTTCGCGCCCGAAACCAACCGAGACGAGGGCGCGCCCGCCTACTCTATCGTCATTCCGCCGCCGAACGTGACGGGCTCGCTCCACATGGGCCACGCTCTACAACACACCCTGATGGATGTGCTGTCGCGGCATAAGAGGATGTGCGGCCATCGTGTGCTGTGGCTGCCCGGCCTGGATCACGCGGGCATCTCGACGCAGAAGGTCGTGAGCGACCAGTTGAAGAAAGAGGGACTGAGCAGGCACGACCTCGGGCGCGAGAAGTTCATCGAGCGCGTCTGGCAATGGAGGCACGAGTCGGGCGGGCAGATCACCAAACAGATGCGGCGCGAGGGCGCATCCGTCGATTGGTCGCGCGAGCGCTTCACGATGGACGAGGGGCTGTCGCGCGCCGTCCGCGAGGTCTTCGTGCGCCTCTACGAGCAGGGGATGATCTATCGCGGCGACCGCATCGTGAACTGGTGCCCGACAGACCAGACCGTGCTCTCCGATCTGGAAGTATCGAAAACACCGCAGGCGGGCAAGCTCTATTATCTGCGGTATCCTTTGAAGAACGGGAACAACCAGGGGCGGTACGTCACCGTGGCGACGACGCGCCCCGAAACGATGCTCGGCGATACGGCGGTCGCCGTCAATCCGTCGGACGAGCGTTATCTTGATCTGGTCGGCGCGACGATTGAATTGCCGCTCGCGGGCCGATTGATTCCGGTCGTCGCGGACGAGTATGTAGACCCGGCGTTCGGCACGGGTGCGGTCAAGATAACGCCCGCGCATGACCCGAACGATTATGAGATGGGCGTGCGTCACGAGTTGCCGCAGGTGGTCGTCATAGACGTGCACGCGCGCATGACGGAGGCGGCCGGGGCCGAGTTCAACGGCCTCGACCGCTACAAGGCGCGCGAGCGAGTTGTAGAGAAGTTTGAAGAACTCGGACTGCTGGAAAAGGTCGTCGACTATGAGTTCTCCATCTCGAAGTGCGACCGCTGCAAGACCGTGATCGAGCCGCTGATCTCGACACAGTGGTTCTGCCGTATGGACGAGCTGCGACGGCCCGCGCTTCGATTCCTGGCGGAGCGTAAGGAGCCGCGCTTTTTCCCTGAAATCCCTTATGAAAAGGTCTACACGGAATGGCTTGAGAACCTGCGCGACTGGACGCTCTCAAGACAACTGTGGTGGGGCCACCAGATTCCCGCCTGGTACACGCGTGACGGGCAGGTGATCGTCGCGCGCTCCCTGGAAGAGGCTCGCGCCGTGGCGGGAACAGACGATTTGACGCAAGACCCGGATGTGCTCGATACGTGGTTCTCGTCGGCGCTGTGGCCCTTCTCGACGCTCGGGTGGCCCGACGAGACCGATGATCTGAAGACCTTTTATCCAACTTCGGTACTGGTCACGGCGCGCGACATCATCTTCCTCTGGGTCTCGCGGATGGTGATGACGGGGCTGAAGTTTATGGACGAGACCCCTTTTCAGGACGTGTTTGTGACGGGCACGATCTTCGACAAACACGGCCAGCGGATGTCCAAGATGAAGGGCAACGGCGTCGATCCGCTCGAAGTCTTCGACAAGTACGGCGTGGACGCAACCCGGCTCACGCTCGCCTCAATCGGCAGCACAGACACGCGCTGGAACGAGAATCAGGTCGAAAGTTATCGCAACTTCGCCAACAAAATCTGGAACGCGGCCCGCTTCTCTCTATTGAACTCGGAGGGCGCGACCGTCGGGCACGGCTTTGAAGGCGAGCGCGCTGCCTGGGCGCTGCATGATCGCTGGATAGTCTCGCGTCTTAACCAGGCGGCGCAGAGCGTCAACCGCTCGCTCGCGGAGTATGATTTCTATGCCGCCGTGCAGACGCTCTACCATTTCTTCTGGGACGATTTCTGCGACTGGTATATCGAGCTGAGCAAAGCGGACGTGACGGCGACCGAACCATCGCCCGAGCGAGACGCGGCGCGCAGCCGTCTCGTCACCGTGCTCGAACAGGCGCTCCGCCTGCTTCATCCTTTCATGCCCTACATCACGGAAGAGCTGTGGCAGCGATTGCCCGGCGCCGGTCAGCACTTGCTGCACGAAGCCTATCGCGGGGCTGAAGCCACAATCATGCTCACCTCTTACCCGGAAGGGAGCGCCGCTCTGATAGACGAGCGCGCCGAGTGGGAGATGCGCGCCATCATCGATCTGGTCTCGCGTGTGCGCAATATTCGCTCCGGGATAAATCTCAAGCCGAGCGAGGCCGTTCGCGTCATCGTCGGGACGGCGGACGACAATTTGAGGGAGTTGTTCGGCTCGGCGAAGAGTATGGCCCAGATCGCACGCCTGACGCGCGCCTCTGAAATCTCCGTGCGCGAGAGTTTGGACGGAGTGCCGCGTGCGGCTGCGCGGGCGGTGCTCGAACAGGGCGGGGAGGTCGCCGTACCGCTCGAAGGGCTGATAGATTTCGCGCAGGAGCGTGAAAGGTTGGGGCGCGAGCGTGATAAGTTGCAAAGGGAGGCGGCGAAGCTCGAAGCGCAGCTTGCCAATCCGCAGTTCGCAGAGCGCGCGCCCGCCGAAAAGGTCAAAGAGGTGCGTGATCGTCTCAATGACATCGCGCAGCGTGCGGCGGCCCTGCAACAGATGATGGAGGCGCTCGGATGAACTGGCTCGACGAAGGCGCGCTCTTCAACCAGATCGGCGCGTTTCTTAGCGAAGACCTGGGGCGCGGCGACATCACGACGCAGGCGACCGTCGCGCGCAACGCCCGCGCGCGCGGGCGCTTTCTGGCAAAGGAGGCGATGGTGGTCGCCGGTCTCGAAGCGGCCGAGGCCGTCTTCTCGACCCTCGACGCGCAACAGCAGATAGAAGCCTTTGCCAGCGACGGCGACGAAGTGGAAGCCGGGAAGGTGATCGCGCGCACCAGCGGCTTTGCCGACGTGCTGCTGGCGGGCGAGCGCGTCGCGCTCAACCTGATGCAGCGCCTCTCCGGCATCGCCACGCTGACGCGCAAGTATGTGCGCGCCGTCGAAGGCACCGGGGCGCAGATCGTCGATACGCGCAAGACTACTCCGGGCCTGCGCATGCTGGAAAAGTACGCAGTGCTGTCGGGCGGCGGGCGCAACCATCGCTTCGGGCTCGACGACGGCGTGCTCATCAAGGACAATCACATCGCGCTCGCCGGTGGGGTCGCGGCGGCCGTCGCCCAGGCGCGCGAGAAGGTGGGCCACCTGCACAAGGTAGAGGTAGAGGTCTCGGTCGAGCGCGATCTGCGCGAGGCGATTCAACAGGGGGCCGACATCATCCTGCTGGATAACCTGTCGCCGGAAGAGACGGCGCGAATGGTGGCGGTAGCGCGCGAGCTTGATCCGAAGGTGACGCTGGAATCCTCGGGCGGCATTACGCTGGAAAACGTGCGGGCCTACGCGCAGGCGGGCGTCGATCTAATCAGCATCGGAGCGCTCACGCATTCGGCGCGCGCGATGGATATAAGCTTCAAGATTCAAGCCGGGTGAAGAGGATTGCAGGGGCTTGCCCGACATAACATAAGCATCGCCGGGCCGCGCGCTCTCTTTCTGTGCTCCTCGACCGACGCGCCGCAGAGAGGGCTACAGTATCTGAGGCCGCAATGATTCGCGCGTTGCTCGGGGCTCTGAGAAGGCTCGCCGACGGTTTCTCCTCGCCCGACGAACGGCGTAAAATACGGGCTGGAACCAACGGGCGTCGGGCGGCGTGTAAAAGTTTGCGGGAGCGGCCCTCGGAAAGGGAGAGAGAGCGCGCGCATGCGCGCCCCTGATGCTTGAGGGCAGCTTCAAAGTCATAAGTTTGTAGTCTCTCGTGCCGGTGGACGAGATCGGAGGTTGGTGATGCGGAATCATTCAATTATTCAAAGGTTATTTGTATTGGCTCTTCTTCTGGTCGTCGTCAGCTTCGGTTTAGCTGAGGCGAACGCGCAGCGCCGGAACAAACGCTCGCGCCGCGTGACCAATCCGGTCACGAGCGGAAGAACGAGCGCGCCGACTGCTACGACGCCGCCGACCGACGAGCCTGCGATCATCAGCACCGCCGACGATCAGGCCAGAGATGCGAGCGCCGCCGATAGCAGCAGCAGCAGCGGCGCGAGCACCGCTTCGGGCACGAGAACGACCAACCGTCAGCGCTCCGGCTCGCTGGAGGCCGAGCACGACACCATGCGCGGCAGGATGAACAGGCTATCCGCACAGGTCACAACTCTGACGGAGAAGCTCACCAAAATGGAAGAGCAGCAGCGAACGCTGGTCGATCTGGAGAGGCTCTCGCGGGCGGAGCAGCGCGCCGAGGGCTTGCGCGCACAACTGCGCGATGTGCAGTCGAAGGAGGCGGACTTGCAGGCGCGCGCCGATCAACTGGACTTTGATCTGAAGCCGGAGAATATCGAGCGCACGACGGCCAACACAGGCTCGGTGCACCCGGAGGACGCGCGAGAGGCGCGCCGCCGCCAGCTTCAGAACGAGCAGACCAGAGTACGCGCGCAGCTTGACCTGATGGCCCAGAGCCGCACGCGCCTTGAGTCGGCCATCGCCACCGCCGACGCCGAGGCCGACCGCATCCGGCGGCGTTTGGACGAGACGCAGGAGGCCGCAACGCAGGCGGGCGCACCCGACAACAGCATCGAAGGGACATCCAATACCGAAACGCCACAGCCTACGACGCCCCCGCCGTCGCCGAGCACATCAGGGTCGGGCACGCCGCGCTGACTCTATGGGCCTCCCGAGCAGAAAAGCGACGAGCCCGGGGAAGAACTCAAAATGATGAAGTAAAGGCGGCAATCAATCGTCAAAGCTGAAAGCGGATTTTTTTGACCCCCTACTGAGTTTCCGGAATTTATGAGCACGATTGCGCAGGGCGACCTTTATCGTTTGATCGACGAGGCCACTTCACGCGGGGAGCGCGTCGTAGTGGCGACCGTCGTGCACACGCGCGGCTCGACTCCGCAACAACGCGGCGCGAAGATGCTCTTCATGGAGAACGGAGAGGTCGCGGGCACGGTCGGCGGCGGCTGTATCGAAGCGGAGGTGTGGGCCGAAGCGCGCGAGGCTATGCGCACGGGCGCACCCGCCCTTCACCGTTTCCAACTGACAGCCGACGAGGCGAGCGAAGAGGGCATGGTGTGTGGCGGCGCAATGGAGATTTTCATAGACGCCTGGGAGCCAAGGGATGAAGGATGAGGGATGAAAGCATGACTGCTCAATCTCGAATGGTTTCTCTTTCATCCTCGTCGCTGCCGCACTGCTTTCGGAGGTTAATATGCCGACATCTTTTGTCGATAGCTACAAAGAGAAGCATCAGCATCCTTTGAACCGCCTGGCGCACAGCATAGGGATACCTATGATCGTCATCTCGCTGCCGCTCTTCTTCTTCAACTGGCGGTGGGCTCTCGGGCTCTTCGTCGTCGGCTGGATATTGCAGTTCGCGGGCCACGCGATTGAGGGCAATCAGCCCGCTTTCTTTCGCAATCCGGTCTACTTACTGGTGGGCCCGTGGTGGCTCGTGCGTCGCGCCGGTATCGCTTTGCGCCTGTTGAAGCCGACCGCTACTACTGCGGCGAAGCAGCAGACCGATAATCTTTGAGACGCACGAGCCCCGAATGCGCGAGCCGTTTGACCAGCAGGCTTTATCCGAACTGATCCCCCACGCCATCACGCGGGTGTTGAAGGAAAGCTCGATAGCCGTTCTGGCCACCCTGGTCGAAGCCGCGCAGGGCGTCGGCGCAAAACTGCTGGTCGAAGAGACTGGCGCGCGCACGGGCAGCCTCACGGATGCGTCGCTCGATGACGCGGCCGCTCACCACGCAACTCTTTTCCTGGCCTCGCGCGAGCAGGCGCGTACATTCAAAGTCGAAGAGCTTGGGGGAGTGAGCGCAGAGTGGCGCGCGGCGCGCGTTCTCTTTGAGCGCATCGCGCCGGAGCCGCGCCTTGTCATCTGCGGTGCGGGGCACGTCGGCGCTGCGCTGGCGCTGCTGGCCCGCACGCTCGGCTACAGGACTACTTTGATAGATGATCGAGCCGATTTCCTGACGCGCGAGCGTTTTCCGTATGAAGATATAGAGCTTATCCTCGCGCGAAGCTGGACGGATGCGTTGCGCGAATCGGTAGGACGTGGGCGCGGCGTCGCCGTCGCCGTCGTCACGCGCGGCCACAATGAAGATGAAGAGTGCGTCCGCGCCGCTGCAATCGCGCGCCCCGATTATATCGGATTGATCGGAAGCAAGCGCCGTACAAACATCGTGCTTGAGCGTTTGCGCCTCGCGGGAGCGGACGAAACGCTGCTGAGAAATATCAGAGCGCCCATCGGCCTGGACATCGGCGCGGTCTCGCCCGCTGAGGTCGCGCTCGCCATTCTGGCCGAGGTCGTGGCGGAGCGGCGTGGCGGCACGGGTGCGCCGCTCTCCGCGTGGCGAAGGAAAGCGGATATGAAAGAATAGATTGTGAGCTGGCGGTCGAACGCTTTAACACGCATACAGACCTGTCGGCCCGCGGCATTCGGCTTTCAAATCCCCTCGTCTATGCTTTCGTCATCTTCGCGCGACATCTTATTTTTATCATGCGGTTTTTTATTCGGATCGATTTGAGCATTATTAATGGCCTTAGAAATTGAGAAGGTGGAGCAGCAGAAGCAGCAGAGGCAGCCGCCGCCGCGCGAGACCAATCCTGTCGGGGGAATGTTCCGCGCGCTCTCGCACAGAAACTTCAGGCTGTTCTGGACGGGCGCTTTCCTCTCCAACGTCGGGACGTGGATGCAGGCGGTGGCCCAGGGGTGGCTCGTACTGCAACTGACCAACTCGCCCTTCTGGCTCGGCGTCGATGGTTTTATGGCGACCGCGCCCGGTTTGCTGTTGACGCTGGCGGGCGGCGTCTTCGCAGACCTCGTAGACCGCAGGCGTATTCTGCTCTACACGCAGATCGGCGCAGGGGTGTCCGCCTTCACGCTGGCGACCTTGATCGAGACGGGCGTGGTGCGCGACGCGTCGCACGTGTGGGTCATACTGGCACTGACATTCTGGACGGGCTGCTGCATGGCGCTGGCGGGGCCTTCGTACCAGGCGATCACGATTGATCTGGTCGGGCGCGAAGACCTGACGAATGCGATTGCGCTCAACTCCGCGCAGTTTCAGCTCTCGCGCGTGGTCGGGCCCGTGTTCGCCGGATTCGGCTTGAGTCTGTTCGGGCTGGCCGGATGCTTCTACGCCAACGGCCTGTCGTACATCGCGGTCGTCGCGGCCCTAATGATGGTGCGCTTCGACGGCGTGACGGGGCACGCGCCCTCGCACCGGCTCGGAGACAGGAGCGCCTTCTGGCACGATCTGACCGAGGGCTTGGGCTACGTGCGACGCCGCCCGCGCGTCTTTCTGCTGCTCATGATCTCGGCCATGACGAGCCTCTTCGGCGCGCCCTATCTGTCGCTTGTGCCGCTCTTTGCGCGCGACATCCTGCACCTCAAAGAATCGGGTCTCGCGCTGATGATGGGATTGGCCGGTGCGGGCGCATTCGCGGGCGCGCTGTTCGTCACCTTTCTCGGCGACTTTCGTTACAAGGGATGGTTTGTGCTCGGCGGCGCGTGGGCGTTCGGGTTATGCCTGATCGGCTTCTCTTTTTCAATCCGCCTCAGCGCCTCGCTCGCTTACCTGTTCGCGATGGGGTTTGCCATCGTGTGCTCGATAGCCGTCACAAATACGCTTTTGCAGAAGCTTGTGACGGACGAGATGCGCGGGCGCGTCATGAGCATGTTTATTCTCTCTTTCATAGGCGCTATGCCCATCGGCAATCTGTTGGCGGGCGCGGCGGCACAGCGTTTCGGAGCGCCGCGCACGCTCGCCACGGGCGGCCTTATCATCATGTTGTTCTCGACCATCCTGACGATTCGCAACAAGCGCCTCCGCGCGCTCTCTTAAATCTAACGGGGCGGCGGGAGCTGAGCGAAAGCTTTGAGAGGGGCGGCGAGCCTCGGGCCGGGAGAGTTTTTCCGCAAGAAAGCGGAGCCGGAGCGTTCTACAAGGCGAACGAGCGCGCGCCCGCATGCGCGCAATCTCTGTGCAGCCGAGGAGAGACCGAAACCAGATGCGAACCATAAGAGCTTCCGCCCACCTGATCTTTTTCCTGTTAATTATGGTCATGGCCCAAAGCGCGCACGCGCAGGGCGTGATCGTGCCCGGCCCCTGCGAACGTTGCCCGAGGCCGCCCCGCCCCATCACCCTGCCGCCCGCGCTGCCCGTCAAGTCGATCAAAATAGAGACGAAGATCAACGCACAGGTCGCGACCACGCATGTAGAGCAGGTCTTCCGCAATGATTCGGACGCCACCCTCGAAGGCACGTTTTTCTTCCCGATACCGGAAGCCGCCTCCATCGCCGAGTTCGCCATCTGGGACGGCGACCGCCGCCTGGTCGGAGAGGTTCGCTCGCGCGAAGAGGCGCGCCGTATCTATGACGAGATCGTTAGGCGCAAGCGCGATCCGGGTCTTCTGGAATACGCGGGCAAAGACCTCTTCCAGGCGAGCATCTTTCCCATCCCGCCGCATTCGGATAAGAAACTGGAACTGACCTACACCCAGGTCTTGCGCGCCGAAGCGGGAACGGTCTCGTATCGCTACCCGCTCGGCACGGGTCACAATACGCAGCAGATCGGAGCGGTCTCTGGCCGGGTCGAGCTTGATAGCCGCGAGCCCTTACGCAATATCTATTCGCCGAGCCACGCCATCGAGGTCGCGCGCCGTGGCGAAGGTCGCGCCCTTGTCTCGTTTGAAACGACGGGCGCGCAGACGCCGCAGGACTTTCAACTCTTCTACGGGCTTTCAAAGGACGACTTCGGCGTTTCGCTTCTGACCTACCGCGAGCCCGGCAAGGACGGCTATTTTCTATTGCTGGTCTCGCCAAAGAATGAGCTGACGGACGAGGAGTACGCGGCCAAGGACGTGCTCTTCGTGCTCGACACGTCGGGCTCTATGGCCGACCAGGGCAAGATGGAGAAGGCGCGCGCCGCCCTCCTCTTCGGCATTAAAAGCCTGCGCTCGGAAGACCGCTTCAACGTCGTCTCGTTCGCGGGCGAAGAGCGACTGATGGAGCGCGGGCTGATCGCGGCCGACGAGGCGGGGCGCTCGCGCGGCGTCGAGTACGTTAATGCGCTGCGTCCGACGGGCGGCACGAATATCAACGACTCGCTGTTGGCCGCTATCCGCCAGTTCAGCCAAAGCGAGCGCCCGCGCATCATAGTCTTTATGACGGACGGATTGCCGACCGTCAGCGAAACCAACCCGCAGCGTATTATCGAGAACGTCGCGCGCGCGCGCGTGCCCGGCGTCCGTCTTTTCACCTTCGGCGTCGGCTATGATGTCAATACGGCGCTGCTCGATAAGCTGGCGGCCGACAACGGCGGCGTTGCTGAATACATAGAGCCGCGCGAAGATATAGAGATAAAGGTCTCCAGCTTCTTCGCCAAGATAAATTATCCTGTGCTCACAGACCTCAAGCTTGAGATGGGCGGCGTCGAGACCGATCTGGTCTATCCACGCAATCTGCCCGACCTCTTCAAGGGCACGCAGATAGCTTTGATAGGTCGCTATCGCAACGCGGTCGATCTGGGCCATGTGCGACTCTCCCTGACGGGACGGACGGGCACGCGCTCGCAGACCTTCTATTACGATGACCAGCGATTCCCGTTGAAGGCCGAGAAGAACGATTTCCTGCCGCGTCTCTGGGCGACACGCCGCGTCGGCTGGCTCATGGAACAGATACGCACCAACGGCGAGCAGCGAGAGCTGCGCGATGAGGTCGTCGATCTGGGCACACGCTACGGCATCGTCACCCCTTATACGTCTTACCTGGCGCTTGAGTCGGACGACGCCACGCAGGTAACGGCCGGTAATCGTCCCGCCAGCGGGGGGGCTGGAAATAATAACTTCCGAGTTAATGGGGCCGATGCGGGCGCTGCTCCGAGCGGAACCTCGACCATGACGGCGCGCGCGCCCATTCCTAAAGCGGCGGCGCGGGCCACGACCGGCGCGGTCGCCGTGCAGCAGAGCAAGCGAGACCGCGCCCAGCAGGAGACCGTGCGCGTCGAATCCGAGTCGTCGGCCGGAATGCGCAACGTCGCCGGAAAGACCTTCTACCTGCGAGAGGGCGTCTGGGTGGACTCGGAATTTAAGGCCGAGTCGCGCCTGCCGGAAACGTCGCTCGTCTTCGGCAGCGACGAATACTTCGCACTGCTGAAGCGGGAACCCCGCCTCGCCGACTTCTTCTCACTCGGCGAGCGCGTCGTAGTCGTTTACCAGGGACGCGTTTATCGCGTCACCGCGATGACGAAATAGACGGCGCACTTCGGACGGGCGCTAAGTCTCGTTTCGGCGTTCAGGAAAAGAGCCGCGCGCTTCATCGCTTGAGGCGCGCGGCTCTTCGTCTTGTATTATGGGTGCGAGTTCGTGTACAACTCTTGGCGTAAATATTCTTTATGCATGCAACGGCAATAACATGAAAGCGGCGACGGGCGTCTCCTTCGGCGCGCTTTCTCTATGGAGAGCTTTATAAGATGAGATCGAAGTATGAGAAGAGGCGATGGCTGATAATCGCGGCCGCGCTTCTTTTTATGGCGACTGTGGCGAGCGCCTTTACGGCGCAGGACGCCGGTTGGACGCTTACCAAGCGCGGCGAGGCCGGTTGGGATTTGAACGCGGTCTTTTTCGCAGACCAGAAGCGCGGCTGGATCGCGGGCGATAACGGTTTCGTGAGCCGCACGGATGACGGAGGCCGTACCTGGTCGCAGCAGCCCATAGGAACCAACGAAGCGATCAATGACATCTACTTTCGCGGCAAGGACGAGGGCTACATACTGGTCGGCGACCGCATCTTCAACACGCGCAACGGCGGCGAGCAATGGCGCGAGATACGGCGTTTCTCGGCCGATGAGTTCGGCGGCGCTGAGCTGGAACTCTACAGCATACGGTTTTCGGGAAAGAAGAAGGGATGGATCGTCGGCTCCGTCAGTCGCCGCGATGTAGTGGTCGATAGCCTGCTGATATATACGAACGACGGCGGGGCGTCGTGGCTGCGCCAGCGCGTGCCTTCAAAAGACGAGTTGATTCATGTGGACTTTACGAGCGACAAGCGCGGGTGGGCCGTCGGCGCTTCGGGAACGATTCTGCATACAGAGGACGGAGGCCAGACCTGGACGCTGCAAAGCTCAGGCACGAACGCGACGCTCTACCACGTGGACTTTCGCGATGAGCGCGTCGGCTGGGCCGTCGGCGAGCGCGGCACTATCCTGCGCACGACGGACGGCGGCCAGAGCTGGTTTAACATCAACGTGCCGGTGCGCTCGACTCTCCTGAGCGTCCAGTTCGCCAACGAAGACAACGGCTGGATAGTCGGGCGCGGCGGCACAATCCTGCGCTCCGAAGACAGCGGCCGCACGTGGGTTCGCCAGGAGAGCCGCACGAACCAGAATCTATACGCGCTCTTCGTAGACAAGAAGAACGGCTGGGCCGTCGGCGGCGACGGAACAGTATTGCAGTACGAGCGCTGATACCTCTACGTTTGAGGGCGCGGCCAGGGTTATCCCGTGACGGCGCAAATTCCCTTTGGGCCGCGCGGGAATCCGGGCAAACCCAATCGCCTCAGGACAATGATGAGAGGTTTGCGACGAGGAAAGACGACGGGGAAGGACACAAGTTAGTGCGTGAGCAACTTCAAGCCACGGGCGAGGCATCTGATGATTTGAGGTTACACTTAAGAGCCGTATGGGGAAAGCGGTTCAGTAACTTTCGATTCCTCCTGTAATTCAACCGCCCGGCGTGAGCGTTCACGCCGGGCGGCTTTTTTTATTTGACGATTGAGGACGGGTCTACGCGCGCGCTCTCTCTCTCTGGCTATTATTGCCGGGCGCGCGTGCCGGTGAAGGGAAGCGGCGGCAGGTTCGGGACCTGGAGCGTGATCGTGCCCTTTATACGGTCGCCGCTCTCCGTATTGCCGGTCACTGTTCCGTCCAGCGTCTGCCCCTGCGCGCCGAACTTCAGCTTGGCGTCGAAACTATTACCGCGCGTAGTCACGTCGCTCAGAGCACCGTCGCCCATCTGCGTTTGCACCTTCCCCTTCAGACTGCCAGCCTCCTGCGTGACCGTGAGCGTGGCGGGAATCGTCTGCCCGCCCGGAGCTTGTATCTCCAATGTCCAGACGCCCGGCAGAGCCGTAGCGTCACCGCTATTAGCGTCTGCGTTGGTGGTCGTCGTCGTCGTAGTCGTAGTGGTCGAAGCGGTTGTCGGGCCACTCTCTCTGCGCTGGCCTGAAGCTTCGTAGATTTCGACCGTCGGGGCATAGGGCTTGATCTGTTCCATGATCGCGGCGGCGTCGCCGACGATCACGATGGCAGCCTTGTCGGGTGTGATGTAGGTTTGCGCGACGCGCTGAATATCGCGCGCCGTGACGGCGTTCACGCGCTCGTTGTAGGTTCGCAGATAATCGGCTGGCAGCCCGAACATCTTGATCTGTACGAGCTGGTCTGCGAGACCGCTCTGCGTCTCCATCCTGATCGGAAAGACCCCGGTCAAATATGACTTCGCGTCGTTCAGCTCTTTATCCGAGACGGGCGCCGTGCGAATCCGCTCAAGCTCGTAGAAAAACTCTTTCAGCGCCGCGCCCGTGACGGGCGTGCGGACTTCGGCCGTGGAGCTGAAGAGCCCGGCCGAGCGCCGCGCGTCCAGACTGGAATAGGCTCCATAGGTATAACCCTTCGCCTCGCGCAGGTTCATGAAGAGGCGCGCGGAAGCGGTCGCGCCCAGCACCGTATGCATGACGACCATCGGGAAATAGTCGTTGCTGATACGCGTGATACCGGCGTTGGCGATGATGATGTTGGACTGCGCAGAGCCCGGACGATCAACCAGGTAGATGGCGCGCGTGGAGCGCGCGGGCGGGGCCGGAAACTGCTGGGTGGCGGCCGTGCCCTTGGCCCACTTGCCGAAAAGCTCTTCGATGCGTCTCATTACCTCATCACGCCGGACATCGCCGACGACGACCAGCACGGCGTTGTTCGGAATAAACATCGCCCTGTGAAATGCGGCCAGCTTCTCGCGCGTCATCGCGTCGAGGGCTTCGGGAGTGGTTGAGACTCTGCTGTAGGGATGCTGGCCGAAGAGCGTGCGCGCGAGCCTTTCACTGGCGAGAAAGGATGCCTGCGCGCGTTGTTGTATGAGTCCCTGTTTCCTGTTCTGCCTGATAAGCTCGAACTCTTTGGCTGGAAATACAGGGTGCAGGGCGATGTCGGCCATCAGTTCCATAATCTGATCGCCATAGATGGAGAGCGCCGAGGCGGACAGAGCCGTGTAATCCGAGTTTGCTCCGGCGCTCAACTCAGCGCCGATGCGCGCGACCTCGTCGGCGATCTGTTTGCTCGAACGCGTCTCCGTTCCCTCGTTCAGCATATCGGCCATGATGCCCGTCAACCCTTGCAGCTCGGCCGGGTCGTCCGCATTGCCCGTGCGAAACGCCAGACGATAGCTGACGAGCGGCAGGCGGTGATCCTCAACGATGACCAGTTGCAGCCCGTTGGCGAGCGTCGTCTCCTGGGGCGTCGGAATATTGAGCGGCCTGGGCGCAAGCGGCGCGGGCGGTTGGCGGCGAAACTCTTCGGTTTGATTCATGGTCTGTGATTGCTGCTGCTGTGGCGACTGGGCGGAAACGGACAGGGCGAAGGCGCTCGACAAAAGAAGCGCAAGGCACGATGACAGTTTATTGATGCGAAGCATTTAATCTCTCCTTGCTCGGATTACGGGCGTCCCCCATCTGCGACCGCCCCGGCTGGCTTGGCCGGATCGGCCTCCTGTGTCTGCTCCGGGCGTTGACCGACAGGCGCGACCGCCACCGTTGGCGAAGCGGCGATCTCCTTGGCAGAAGTTGAGGGCTGTGCGGGCGGTCTGGGCGGAACCTGCGGCGGAGGCTGTGCGGCCTGTTCCTGTTCGACGGGGGGTTGCACCGAAGCGGCTGCCGTCGCGGGCCTTGCAGAGCGCGCCGGAACTATATCGAGCACCGCCACATTGTTCGTATCGAGGTGGCGTGCGACCGCATCCTTGATCTGCGCCGCCGTGACCGTCATGTAACGCTCGAACTCCGTGTTGAAAAGATTCGGGTCATTATCGTAGAGCGCAAACTCGGCCAGACGTTGCGCGCGCGTCAGGGATGATTGGCGCTCGCGCACGGCCGCGTTACGCAGGTTGTTTTGGAGCTTCTCCATCTCCTCGGCGCTCGGCCCCTCGGTCGCGAGCCGCTTGATTTCGCTCATCACGGTCTGGCGTATCTGCGTCGCGTCCTTACCCGGCTTCGGAATCATAAAGAGCGTCAGAGAAGATGGGCCGCGCCGCTCCTCTATGCCGCCCTGAAGGCTGACGACCGATTCATCGCCCTTGATAAGTTTCTGATACAGGCGCGAGCTTTCGCCTCCGACCAGCAGATCGCTGGCGAGCGAGAGCGCATAAAAATCGGGCGTCCGGCGGGCGGGCAGCTTCCACCCGAGCATGAAGGCCGGGACGGGCGCAAACTGGTCTTGAAAAGTATCCTGGCGCAGGGCGACCTCTGCGGGCTCCTTGACATCTACGGGCGGCGGGTCGGGCTGGCGCTTGATCGTGGCAAAGTATTTCTCAACGAGCGAGCGCGCCTGCTTCGGATCGAAGTCTCCGACGATGGTGAGCACGGCGTTGTTCGGCGCGTAGTAGATGCGGAAGAACTCGCGCACGTCTTCGACGGTCGCCGCGTTGAGGTCTTCCATTGAGCCGATGGTCGAATGCGCGTTGGCCGGATTCTTAAAGATCATCTCGTCCAGATGAACGAGGCCGTTGATATATGGCTTGTTATCGTAATTGAGGCGCTTCTCTTCCTGCACGGCGTTGCGCTGGTTGTCCAGATTCTCCTGCGTCACCTTGAGCGAGCGCATCCGGTCGCTCTCCAGCCAGAGCGCGAGCGGCAACTGGTTGGCGGGCATCGTCTCGAAATAGTTTGTCCGCTCGGTCGAGGTCGTCCCGTTCAAAACGCCGCCGTTGTTATAAACATACTGAAAGTGCGCGGCCTTCGGGACGTTCTCGGAGCCTTGAAACATCATGTGCTCGAAGAGATGAGCGAAGCCCGTGCGGCCCGGCCTCTCGTTGCGTGAGCCCGTGTTGTAATAAACGGCGACGGAGATGACCGGGACGCTATGATCCTCGCTCAGAATGACGCGCAGGCCGTTCGGGAGCGTAAACTGTTCAATCGGAGTGCTCGGAAGCTTAAATGTTTGTGACACGTTCGACCTCTGTTGTCCATCGTCGCTCCGGCTCGCGGGCGCAACCTGCGCCAGGGCAGGCGCAGCAGAAGCAGCAGCCCAAAGCGCCGCGACGACCGGAAGCGCGATAGTAGTGATGCGTTGAAGTAATCGTCTCATTAAAAAATCCTCGCGACTTTAATCTGAGAGGGCCCGAAGAGAGAGAGGATTTCGTGCGCTTCAGAGCGCCGTACTCGCGCGCATACAAAGAGAGGCACGCCACCTCCACCGGAAGATTCCGGCAAAATTAAGCCCGGCGTAATACGCAGGGGAAAGACAAAGGGTTGCAGCCCTGCTGGCCGCCGCCGCCGAACAAACCAAGACCCCTAAGCGGAGCTGTCCGCTCCGATCCCGAGACCCTCTCTCGGACACCCTAGACTCCGGGTTTCCCTTCGCCCACCATCCCGCGCAGCTCTGCGCGCAGGCGCTCGATCTCGGAAAGCTTCTGCTGCACGCGCTCGAACAGGGCCGACTGCGTTTTGATGCCTTCGTCGATGAGATACGCGGCGGCCTCTGCGCGGCTGCGAAAGACCCCCGCCTGGACGAGTTGTTCGAGCTTCTCCTGCGCCTCGGGCGAGACCTTGACGGCAACGACATAATCATCCTTGGCAGACATGGCGCGCTCTATGGTGCGGCTGATGTCGCGTCCGATGGCGCTCAGGGATTCCGGGATGCGAGAAGCTATGTCGCGCACGGAAGAGGCTGTGCGCGAGCCGGAAGCCGCATCGTGCTCCGACTCGTCGTCGCGCAGGATGAGATCGTCAACCGGCTCGGGCTGGTTAGGATCGTGCTGTGGATTGTAGGGATTACTCATTTCGGGCCAAACTCCTTAAGACCTGTATTCTTCAGGCGCACACAAAAGAGAGCGCGCGCGCCTCATTCTTCGGCTCACGCCGTAAATTCCGACCGCGAGACCGGTATCGCTCAGATGCATAGCGCATGCGCTCGCGCTGCACGCGCGACGCACAGGAGCTTTACAGGTTTTTCACGAAAGCTTGCGGAGCATTCTACGGACGGGCCGAAATGGCAGTCAAGCGACGGGACGCCCCCCGAGCTTGTGCTCATGCCTACCACCAGCCCGGCCCTGTTATCTTCTGCCCTGCAACAAATTCGAGTATATTTACGTTTCCTGTGGTGCAGCCGAAGCGGGCGTCTTTCGTAAATGAGCGAGGGAGGCGCGCGCAGATTCTCAGCCGGTGTGTACCGCTACGGGCGCGCGCGCGCGCGCGATTCGGATTTCGCGCCGCTTCGCGGTCGAGAGAGAGCCTACGCAAAGGAGCACGGACGCATAGACGCTTGAAGAGAAAATATAGAGAACCCTCGCTTCGCCCTTAACGGAGCAGAACCTTATGTCAACCAATAAACTGGAACTCGCCGAGCGCGAGAACGCGAGCGCCGTCGTCATAGAGATCATAGGCGAGCTGACGGTCGCCAGCAGTACGGAGCGCGTACTCGATAAGGTGCGCAAAAACCTTGAGGCCGGTCGTCGTCTCATTCTGATAAATATGGCCCAGTGTCGCCGCGTCGACAGCAGCGGGATAGGCGAGTTGGTGACCTCTTTGGTCACGTCCGCGCGCCATGACGCTAACCTGCATCTGACGAACGTGCCGCAGCAGATTCGCGGCCTCCTGAAGATGACCAATGTACACAAAGCCTTTCAAATCTTCGATACGGAAGAGGCGGCGCTCTCGGCTTCCACGGCCGTGCCGCCAGCGGCCGGATGAGCGCCGGGTGGGCCCATGCGCCCGCCCTCTCATACAGTAAAACTTCCCGAGGAATAGAAAGAGAGAGAGATGGATTCTGTGATGGAGACTTTCACGGATGCTTCGGGGGCGGCCCGCTCCGCCGCAAAGCCGCAGGAGCGGGTCGCCGCGCAGCTCTCGGCTGCTTTTGAACTGAGACGGGGCGGCGATCTTCTGTCCGCGATGGAGCGCCTTGAAACGGCGCTGACGGAGGCGCGCTCCGCGCCCTACGAGATAGAGTTTCGCACGCGCGTCGATCTTGGAATCACGCTCGCCGAAATCTATCTGGCCGCCGAAGAAGTGGAAAAAGCGCGCTCTCTGCTCGCGGCAGAGGCCGGATTCGCCGATACGATTTTTCAACTAGTGCAGGCTACGGGCACGCCCGATCAAAAACGCGCCGCCGCTGGTGGGCGCGTGCAACTGCGCGATCGCGCGCGTCAGGTGGAGATTCTGGGCTCGACTGCTCCTGAAATCTCTGTCCGAACGTGGATCAACGGCGAGGCGACCAACCTCGAAGCCATGCGCGGGCGGGTCGTCCTGCTTGAGTTCTGGGCGACGTGGTGCAAACCCTGCGCCGAGATGTTTCCGAAACTGCGCAAGCTCGATGCGGAACACCGCGCCGGAGGCTTGGAGGTCATCGCGCTGACGCGCCACTACATGGCGTATCGTGCGACGGCCGAATCGCAGGAGGAAGAGCTAGCTTTGATGAGCAAAGTGGTGCGGGAGCACGACCTGGGGTTTCGCGTCGGCGTCGCCGAGGACGAGCGCACGCAAGAGCTTTACGGGGCGACGGGCCTCCCGACGCTGGCGCTCATAGACAGGCGCGGGGTCGTCCGCTACGCGCACTTCGGCGGGGGCGACGACCCTAAATTCCAGGAGATTCTCTTGAAGTGTTTGGAAGAACGGGCCTGAGCGAAGCGCGTGCGCGCGCAGTTAAAAGGGCGAAGCGGGGCGCTCGTTACTTTCGCGGCGAGAGCCGCTTTCGCGTCTTCCCGGTTCGGCGAGAAAAGACTTGCGCCGTACCCTCTCGGACTGCTAGGATACGCCCGCTCTAAAATCAGAAACAGCCGCAACGCTCCTTCAGCGGCGACGCACCGTGTTGCCATCGAGCAAGAGAATCTGCCTTTCGGATTCAGCAGTGATCGTGCTCATCGCTTCCTTTAATTAAAGAGACGGCGCGGAATCCAGTAATCGCGACTTTGACGCTTGGGGCGACGTGTCCTTACAGCATTTTTATGTCTGAAAGAGGTTGAGGCTGCGCCTTCGGAAAATGATTTTTGCGAAGGAGAGCAAAAACTTTCTGAGGTCACGTCAAGCGATTGTATGTTGAGCCGAAAGCAGAAACAGTCGAGAGGTGGACGAGACTTCTCGCTGCTCGCTCTTCGGCCAAAGCGCTGCTGAAAGCCACTACATTGCAGCATAAATCAGATGGATGGGCGGAAATCGCAATTTCCAAGGCCGCGTATCAATCCGTCCGGGCAAACATTGCAAAGTTGAGGACGCAATCGTCCTCTTAACCTTCTAAAGGAGAACACAAAAAGCCATGGCGATAGTTAGCAAACCCGATAAAGACAACAACGTGACGCTGTACGATGTGCCGGATGCCGAGCTTGAGAGATACAAAATCCCCGCCGACAAGCTGGCGGAGATGTTCCCGAAGAAAGAAAACCGCTCGAAGGACGACGCTCAGGCTGTTGCCAAAGCCAGTTCTCAGGGCGGCGACGTGCAGGCCTACAGCAACCAGGATGTCTGTTACGCCTGGGAATGCGACGGCTACGGAAACTGCGTTTACGTTTGGTGGTACTGCTAATAAACCGGAACGCATACGAGGTGGGAAAGCGAGCAGCAAGGCTTCTTTCCCACCTTTTGCCGTTAGAGCAGAGGTCGGAGCTTCGAGACACACACTCTCTCTCGGGGGTCGGATGTCGGATAACAGAGAACTGCTTCTGACCCCTGACCTCCGGCCTCTGCTTTTCAGCCTGCCTCCCATCGTCAGCCAAAGGTAAAAAGATGTCCAATGCTCCGACTCCGCCGCCGGGCATGACCGCCGGATTGCCTCCGGGCCCGCCGCTCGCCAATCCACCCGCCGGAGCGCCGCCGCCGACAGGGGCCGGTGCGGCGATGCCGCCGCCGCCGACAGGTCAGGCGCGGCGGCCCGGCATGCCGCCCGGCATGATGAGCGCGCGGCCATATCTGGGCCGAGCCGTCCGTCTACTGGGAAAGCATAAGTCGCTTACGGCCGTGACGATGCTGCTCTCGCTGCTGGTCACGCTGTTTCCCTTCGTCGTCAGCGTCGCCTTCTCTTCGATCTTTCAAATCCTGGGGCCGCTCGCCGGGCCAAAGCCGCCGGGTACGGCAGCAGGCGCTCCCGTACAGGGGACGGGCGGCATCTGGGAGTTGTCGGCGCCGCTCTTCGGCCGGACTGATACGAGCTGGCTCAGCGATTACGGTCTCGCGTGGCTCGCCACGCCCCTGACCTTGAGGACGGTGCTGATCGTCTGGGCCAGCGCGCTCGTGCTCTCGCAGCTCCTGAGCTTTCTGCGCGCCTGGGTCGTCGCGCACCTGGAAGCGAGGCTGCTCCGTGGGCTCCAACAGGACATCTACGATCACCTGCAATCGCTCTCGCTGGATTTCTTCACGGGGGGACAAACGGGGGCGCTCATGCAGCGAGTGCTCTCGGAGGCCGCTGGCGTGCAGCGCATGCTTACGCAGGTGATGCTCTACCCGCTCGTCGATGTCATCGTGCTCGTGATCGTCCTCTCGTATCTTCTGGCCCTGAGCTGGCAGATGACGCTCGTCTCGTTCGTGCTCGCGCCGCTCGTCATATTGATGTTTCGCTATACGAGCGGGAAGATGCAGCAGGCGGCGCGCGGGATGGCGATGAGCGGGCGAGAGCTTGGCGCGGAGCTGGAGGAGACCATCAGCGGCATCTCGGACATACAGGTATTCAACGCGCAGCGCCGCCGCAGCGAGCGCTTCGGCGCGGCCGCGAAAGTGGCGGCCAAAAACTCCGCCATGATGCAGGCGTGGATGGGTTTCAGCAACAGCGGCGCGCAAATCTTCATCGCGCTCTCGACGGCGCTCGTACTGATCGCGGGCATTATCTATCACCCGCGCTTCGGGCTCACCCTGGCGGCCGTCATCGCCTTCGTACAGATGACGCCGCAGATGTTCGGCGTCGTCCAAAGATTGATCGCCACCTACACGCAGTACCAATCGCAGGTTCCGAACGTCGTCGCCACATACGAGCTGCTGGACACGAAGCCGTCCGTGAAAGAGAAGCCGGGAGCGAAGCAGATGGGCGAGGTTCACGGCGACATCACCTTCGATAACGTGACGTTCGGCTACTCGCCGACGCAGAAGGTCTTGAACGGCCTCTCCTTCCAGATCAGGGAGGGCGAGACGGTCGCCTTCGTGGGCCCAATCGGCTGCGGCAAGTCGACGATCATGAACCTGATGCTGCGCTTCCTTGACCCTGAATCCGGTCGCATCCTGCTCGAAGGCCAGGACATCGCGGACGTGACCCTGAACTCGCTACGCAATCAGGTCTCAAAGCTCTCGCAGTTTCCGTTCTTCCTGAAGACTACGATTCGCGAGAACGTGCGACTTGGCCGCGAGGGCGCGACCGACCGCGAAGTAGAAGAGGCTTGCAATCTGGCCCACATCCACGACGTGATCGTTGACCCGAAGCGCATGCCGAAGGGTTACGATACGGTCGTCGACGTGCAGATACCATCCGGCGGACAGAAGCGCCTGATCGCGCTCGCGCGCTGCCTGCTGCGCCGTCCGGAAGTTCTACTCCTGGACGAGCCGACCGAGAACCTGGACGCAGACCAGCGCAACCGCCTCATAACAGTCATACGCGAGTACGCGCAGCAGCCGGAAAATCGTAAGACGTGTCTGGTCATAAGCCACGACCTGAACTTCGTCGCGGCGGTCGCCGACCGCATCATAGTGCTCAACCAGGGCCGCGTCGCCGATGAAGGCACACACGACGAGCTGGTGAAGAAGGAAGGTCTCTACAAGACGCTCTACGAGCTGAAGAACGTAGACCCTGCGCTCCTTCGCACGCGCGGCGGCGGCGACCGTGGCGGAGCAGCAGCGGGCGGCCCACCGGCGGGCGCGCGTATGCGCGGAGCGCCGCCGCCGCCCGGCATGACGATGCGTATGTGAGGGCAGGTAAGAACCAAAGGGGAGCTTAAAATCCATAGAAGCGCCGTGCGATTACCTCTCATCAATCGCGCGGCGCTTCTGTTGTGACGGATAGCCGCGCGCGCGCAGAGAGCGCTTGCGCTCTGAATCATCCAAGCGCCTTACGTGTAGCTTGCGAATATTCGCCGCACGACAGATTTATCAACCGCCCTCGGGCATGGCCTTTCCATGATCGCTCTTCGCCTGGTTCTGTTGGGCTATGGTGTAGAGAATGGTCTTGATGTGAAAGGGCGTAAGCTCCGGATAGGCTTCCATGATGAGGGCGATGATGCCCACGATGTGCGGGCAGGCGAAGCTGTTGCCGGTTAATTGGCGATAGCCGCCGCCGGGCCAGGTGGTTCGCACCTGTACGCCGGGCGCGACCAGCTCTATCACTTCGCCGTAGCGATAGCCGAAATCGAACGGGTCGCCGCCCTCTCTTTTGATTACGGAGACGAGCGAGGATGAGAAGATAGAGGGGAAGCTCGGCTGCGGCAGGTTATTGGCGGCGGCGACCAGGATACAGCCCGCGTGATAGGCGCGATCCATCAGGTCATGGAGCGGCCCGAAGTAGTCAGGCTTTGTCGTCCCCAGCGAGAGGTTGATGACCTGCATCTTCTGCTTGATCGCGTAGTCGAGGCCCGCCAGAAACATCTCGCCCGAACCGGCCGCGTTCGCGCCCAGAACCTTGATGCTATACAGCTCAACGTCGGGCGCGACCGAGGTGATGATCCCGGCGCAGGCCGTGCCGTGACCGGCCTGATCGCCCGAAGTGGAGGGCCGAAAATTGATTCTGCCACCTTCCGTGTAGGCTTCGACCGAGCCTTTGACTTTATCCTTGAGGGCCGGATGAGCGGCATCCACTCCGCTATCAACGACGGCGACGCGCACGCCGCGCCCCGTGCGTCCCTTCCAAGTCGTGTCCGGTGTTATCGACGCCCATAAATCCGCGAGCCTGCCAGCCGCCGCGAGCGTCGCATCAGACTCCGCCATTCTTTTTACTCTCCTCTGTGATCGAGAACGCGCCCGCGCAACCTAGAATCCGAAGTAGCCAGTGTTGGAATAGCCCGTGCTGGCGGCGGCACGTTTCTCCGTAAAGCGCGCCAGGGCATCGAGCACGTCGCGGCACAGTTCGCGCTCGGCGTCGCCGCGACTGGCGACATCACGCAGTGCGACTGCCATCTGCAAGAGGTCACGGTGTTCGGGCGCGGCCTGCATCTCTCTGAGCCATTGTCTGAGGCTTTCGCCGCCTCCGTCGCCGCCGCTGCTGCTGCTGCTCTGCCCCTCTTCGCCCTCCCGCGCGTCGGCGCTCTTCGTCGAGTGCTCGAACAGAGTCTCGATGAGCCCTGCGGATTCGTGCGCGTCGACGAGCGTGGCGATGGCGTCGGCAAAGTGCGCGGCCTGATCCATCTCCTCCGGCGTAAAGGGTTTAAAGGGCGGCTCGCCCTCTCGATTGACGAACTCCAGGACGCCGACCATCTCGCCCTCGACCCGCAAAGGGGTGGCGAGAATGGTCTGCGTCGAAAAGCCCACGGCGCGATCCACCTCGGCGTAGAAGGTCTCCTCCTGCGCCACGTCGGCGACCACCATCGGTTGACCGCTCGAAAAAACGAACCCGGCGATGCCCTTGCCGGGCGGAATGCGCATCGTCAACAGTTTGTCCGCGACCTCGCCGATGGCTACGAGGAAACGCAAGCCTCCCTCGTTACCGTCGCGCACAAGCACGCTCGCCTCGTCCGAGCCGACCGACTCTGCCGCCAGTCGCAGCAGGTTTTTGATCGAGTTCTTGAGCGGCGAAGTTAGAGCGTTGGCGATCTCTACGGCGTTGATGGTCGCGCGCAACTGCGCTTCAAAAGAGCCTGCGCCCCCGGCCGCCCTCTTTTTATTCCTCTTTTCCTGCCGCTCGCCAGAATCAGGCTTCTTCTCTGTTTTCTTAGCCATGGTCTTTCCGTCCAGTCTCGTTATTGAGAAAAGAATATGAGAAACGCCTCCTTCGACGCGCAGCCGTGGCCTTCGCGCTCCCCGCTCTTTGATTCATTGGAAATCAAAGGGCCAGTATGGAGAGAGAGAGCACGTGCGCGCGCTCGAAAGAAAGCGGAGCGCATTGTACAGGATACAAGCCGGTTTTCGCACCCGACGAAATCATCCCCGTCAACGGCCCTTTTCGGCCGAAGTAGTAGAGGGCCCGGCGAAACTCTTGACCGAGGGCACACAACCTTGATCGCGCTCGGCGCATCCGTTACTATGCTAAGGGGACGGCGCTGCTATGCTTTTTGAGCGGTCGCTCGACCGGGCCGCCCGCCCTCGAATCGCAGCGCTTTAATTCGGTCATCTTTCCAAGAGGCTTCAGAGCAGTGAAGAACAGAATTTCGCTTGCCCTCGCAACACTACTTTTTATCGCCATCTCGCTTCCGGTCTTCGTCGCGGCACAGAACCAGGGCAGCAGCGTCAGCCCTTCAAAGCCGTCGACCGGCTCGCCTTCCGCGCCGACGACGACGCGCCGCCCGCGCAGTAGCACGAGCACTCGTCTGCCGAGCGACGCCACGGCCAATACAGAGCAGGATTTCGCCGAGGCCCTGACGATCATTCAGGAGAACTATATAGACGGCAATAAGCTGGACTACAACGCCGTCTTCAAGTCCTCGATCATAGGCATGCTCCGCTCGCTCGATCCGCACTCGAACTACTACGACCGCGAAGAGTTCGACGAGATGAAGACAGACCAGCGTTCGGAGTATTTCGGCATCGGCGCATCGATCGGCAACCAGCGCAAGGGCGATCAGACGGAGACCTACATCCTGGCGACCTTCGAGGGCTCGCCCGCCGCTCGCGCCGGGCTCGTCTTCGGTGATCGCATCCTTGAGGTCAACGGCGAAAAGATGAGCGGCAGGCCCTCTCTGGAGGTGCGCGACCGCATTCGCGGGCCGCGCGGATCGGTCGTCAAGATAACGGTCGAGCGCGCCTCCAATGGACGCACGGAAACGGTCGAGATTACGCGCGACGCCGTCGCGCAGCCCTCCATCCCGGACTCCTATTTCCTGCGGCCCGGCGTCGCCTACATAGATATGACGCGCGGCTTCAACTACACGACCTCGGACGAGCTGGAAGAGAAGCTCGAAGATTTGCGCGCCAAGGGCATGACCTCGCTCGTGCTCGACCTGCGCAACAATCCGGGCGGTTTTCTGGATCAGGCCGTGCGCGTCGCGAGCAAATTTCTGCAACGCGGTCAATTGATCCTGACGCAGAAGGGGCGCAACGATCAGCGACCCTACCGGGCCAACAACGATAATGGCGCAGACACTACGCCGCTCGTGATTCTGGTCAACTCCAACACGGCTTCGGCCTCAGAGATTGTGGCCGGAGCGATGCAGGATCACGACCGCGCATTGATCGTCGGCGAGACCAGTTTTGGCAAGGGGTTGGTGCAGGGCATCTGGCCGCTGGAATACGGCGCCGGTCTGACGCTCACCTCGGCCAAGTATTACACGCCTTCGGGACGTTTGATCCAGCGCGACTACTCGAACGGCGGCTTCTACGATTACTACACTCGGGGCGGCTCGACGCGCCTCGATCAGAAGGACGAGTCGGCGGCGAAGCCGACCGGGCCTGAAAGCCGCACCGACACGGGACGCGCCGTCTACGGCGGCGGCGGAATCGCGCCCGATGAAGTCGTCAAACCACGCACCATCAGCCCCGTGCAGACGCGCCTCCTGAACCCGCTCTTCTTCTTCACGCGCGAGCTGGTCAACGGCCGCGTCAGTGGGTTCGATCAATACAGGGTGGCGCGCGTGATAGATTTCAACAGGGAATTGCAGCCGACGGATTATCCCGTCACCGATGCGCTCTACAAAGCCTTCAAGGATTACCTGTCGAGCGACCCGGCGTGGAAGCCTCTGGCTGCGGCGCTCGACCGCAATCGCTCCTTCGTAGAGCTTCAACTGCGCTACAACATCATCACGGCAGCCTACGGCAGCGTCAGGGCCGCCCGCGTCTTCATCACCACGGATGATCCGCAGGTGGCGAGGGGCATAGATGCGCTCCCGCGCGCGCGCGAGCTTGCGACGAACGCCCTGCGCGCCGCACGCAAAGAACCGTAAAAGAGCATTCGAGCCGAAGACCCGAACGCCGTCAAAAGGGAAGGCGCTTCAAATCTGAAGCGCCTTCCCTTTCGGTTTTGTAAAGACGAAGAGAGAGGTCGGGCCGGGAACGGCTCAGGCGGCGGCCGCAAACCCGCCTCACGCGACATCTATCAGGTTCCTACTCGCCTCCGGTTTCGCTGTGCGGGCTATCGACCGGCTTGGATTCGGGCGACCCCTTCTGGCGTAGGAAGATTGACAGGAGCACGAGCGCGCCGACCGAGAGAAATTCGCTCTGCCAGTTCTGGAAAGATTCAAACCAGAAACGCGATGTTCCCAGGTATTGTATGGTCGAGACGGGCGGCGAGCCGTGCTGCGCCTGCTCGTGGCTGTAGAGCCTTGCGCCACCGGCCGCATGCAGGCCGAAGGAGATTAAAAAGAGCAGGAACAGAGTGAGCGACAGCGAATGCTCGTAAACTTTTAGAACGATTCCGCCGCGACGCACCGGCCACGGAGCATTGGCTTTCTTTCGACCGGACTTCGCGGGCTCTTTATCTACGGCCTCCTTCTCGTCCAGCTTTTTGGATTCGGGAGACCCCTTCTGATAGAGAAAGGCCGTGAGCAACACGTACATCCCCATCTGCAAAAACTCGCTCTCCCAGTTCTCAAAGATCGCCTCGATGAAGTGGCCGCTCCCCAGATACTCTGCATAGCTTATGGCGGGTTGACCGTGCTCCTGCTCGTCGTCGTTGTACTCGTGATAGCCGGTGATGCTCTGGCCCACCGCCGCAAGGACAAAGAGACTGAGCATCACAATCGAAAGACCGTTGTTACGCAATATACGTCGCATCTATTTCTCCCTATGCTTGATGAAAGTACCGCTATGGCTGCCTTTGGTCGGGGGGCGCACGGGGTTGACACGAGGCGCTCTGCTCGCCTCTCGGCTCAGAGTCATTCAGTCTTTGCGCGCGAACTGCTGCGACTGCGGCTGTGGTTTGGTTTCCTCGTCCGCCGCCTGTTTCAGCTCATCCATGCGTAGCTCCGTAGAGGGCCGCGTGTCCGCCTTGAGCACGGTCTTCATTAACTCAAGGGCGTGGTTGTTGTCCTCCGGGGTATTTGAAGCGACGCAGTCCGAGGGAACGATCAGATGAAAGTCGCGCATGTAGGCGTCGTTGGCCGTGAAGAGAACGCAGATGTTGCCCGCGAGCCCGGTCAGGATCAGCGTCTTTGCCTGTAAGTATTCGAGCAGCGTGTCGAGCGTGGTGGAGAAAAAGCCGGAGTGCTTCGGCTTCAGTACGAAGTAGTCGTCCTCCTCGGGCTTCAACTGCTCGACAAAGGGTTTGCCGCGAACGTCCTCTTCGAGACAATGGGCCAGCAGCTTGTTAAAATCCGATTGCCACTTGCCGAAGTTGTCGTTGACGTAGATGGCCGGAATCCCCGCCTCACCGGCCCGCTTCTTGAGCGCGGCCAGTTTCCGTGCCATCGGCAGCGCGTGCTCAAGCAGTTGTTCTCCGCCCTCGAACTCCAGATCGTTTATGACATCGATCAATAGCAGGGCCACGTCCGCTTTGTCCGGGACATTGCCGTGTAAATCCTCGTTCTTCGCAGGCATGCTATTCTTCTTCCCTCGTTCGTCAAGATCAAACGTCTTTAGTCAATCAGCGGCTTGTGGCCCGGGGCGAGTGCAAAAGAGTGTGTGTGTGAGGGTCTGATAGCTGGCCCACCAGCGACACGCGGCCCCCCGGCCATCTTATTCCGGTTGTCGACGTGAAATCCAAAGATGAGTGTACCACCGCCTTCCGTGTCAGGGCACGGGCCGCCGCGCGTGCGACGGTCTTACTTTGCGCGCGCGCCGGTCGTCGGAATCCGGCCCGTGCACGTGCAAAATAAGACCGCCGCGCCTTCCGGCTGACGACGGTCTACGGGCTCAAAACGAACTGACGGCCTCGGGAAGACGGCTAACGGGTCGCGCCGTGCTCGCGCAGTAGCTCAATCACTTCACGCTCGCCCGTCTCCTGGGCCATAGAGAGGGGCGTCTGCCCGTCGTCCATCGCGGCGTGCGGGTCTGCGCCGTGCGCGAGCAGCAGCCTGACCATCTCGGCCTGCCCGTTGTGCGCCGCCTGGTGCAGGGGCGTGACGCCCGATTGCTGTTTGGCGTTGACATCGGCCCCGTGGGCCAGAAGCTTTTCGGCGATCATGATCTGGCGGCGCGAAACGGCCGAGTGGAGCGGCGTGACGCGCTGCGTATTCTTCGAGACGGCGTTGACATCGGCCCCCCTCTCGATCAACAGGCGGGCCGCGTCCGGGTGGCAGAAGAACGACGCCAGCCCGAGCGGTGTGAACCCGTCGTCCGTATACTGGTTCACAAGATCGGGCCGCTCACTCAGAATTTCAAGGATGCGCTCCGTCAGGCCGACCGCCGAGGCTTCAAAGATGTCAAGCTCGACGCCCTTTTCAAGCAGCGCCTTCGCGATCTCATTACGGCCATAATAGGTAGCCAGCAGAACCGCCGACACGCCGTTCTCGTTTTTAGAATTGGCGAGCGAAGGGTCTGCTTCGAGCATCTCGTTCACCCTGGCGACATCGCCCGTCTTGATGGCTTCTATGATTCCCTGTGTGGCGCTCATGCTCATCTCCTTTCGGAACTTGATGGATTCTCGGCTTCGTGTTCAAGTGAGATAGAGAAGGGCGAGCCGTACAAGCCGCACGCGGCGTCTGTGGGCCCGCCCGTCGCTATTTCTCTCTCTTGGTTTCGACCATAAAGCTTTATCTAACGGGAAGCTGTGCCGGGCCCGGATTTCCGTTGACTTGAGCTTCGAGTTCCGCGAAAGCTGCGCGCCAGGATACCTCGAACCATCGTCGCGCCTCTTCCCAGGGCGCGGCGCTTCTCCACCCCGAATGGATCAAGTGTACAGCGGTCGCGCCGCCCTCTGCTGGAAGAAAGAATACTACGACGTGGGTCAGGGGGTCTGCGTCGTTCATGAACTGCTTGAACTGCTTCGGCCCCTTCCATTCAAAAGAGAGGAAACGGTCGGCCTCAAGCGCCGTGATCCGGCAACCGATGGTGCTGTAGTTCTCCCTCTCGTTCGGCTCCCAGAACAGCTCGTACTTTCCACCGACCTCCGGCGTGACCTCTGCCGAGAGGGCGAGCCAGGATCGTAGCAGCTCATTGCGGGTGAACAGCTCGAACGCACGGCGCGCGCCGCAGTTCAAATGGGCGACCGTGTGTATGATTCTGTCTGTGCTCGGTTGTAATGTCGTTTCCGCGCTCATTACGTCACCATTTCCGCCTGCAGGATGCCGAAGACGTTACCCTCAGTGTCCTGGCAGTAGACCAGATCGCCGACGCCCGGAATCTTTATCTTGGGCACTACCTCCTTGCCCCCGTGCTCCGTAATCCTGGCGACAAACTCATCGACGGACGGCACGTCAATGGTGTTGACGTAATTGACCGGCCCCTCGCGTTTGAAGATGCCGCCGTTGATGCCCGGCTGATTGTCCGCTCCCGTAGAGATAAGCCGGTAGTCTTTGGGCCCTCCCCATTTCCGTATGTTCCAACCGAAGACGCTCTCGTAAAACTGGCTGGCGCGGTCGGGGTCGTCCGCGCCCACCTCGAAATGAACTACTCTAGGCATATTCGTTTCTCCTTCATGCTTGAAATGATTTATAGCTTATTTGACCGTCGGGTTCATAGACTCGTGTCCGTGGACGACGCGCCAGGTGTTGCCCTGCTTGACGTAGACGACCGTCATCTTGGCCGTGTAGTTCAGGGGCTGGCCGCCGAAGGTGGCCGATACGGAACTGTTGTAGGTCAATACCGCCGTGTCGCCGTAAACCTGCACGCGCGGGTTGTACATCTGAAAGTCGTTGTACTTGAACATCTCCGCGTACTGCTCGAAGCGTGGCAGGAAGTTCGCCTTCGGGTCGGCATCCAGGTACGGGCTGAACGAATTGAAGTAGGTCGAATCGTCCGCCATAAAGTCCGCGAAGAACGCTTTGTCCTTGCGCTGCCAAGCCTCTACGGAGGCTTTCTCGCGGGCGATGATCTGGTTGGCGATTGACTGTTGTTCGGACGAGTTGCTGGCAAGCGCGCCGGTCGTCGCGGCAAAGAGGCCCACACCGATGCCCAGCGCTGCCAGAAGAAGAAGCGTCAGGGAGAGCTGTTTTTTCATGGCTATGCTCCTCGTGTTTTCGCGCGACTGGCGAAAACAGCTCGCCGGTCTGCGAAGTGTTAGCTCCCCAAAAAGAAAGGGGACTCTATAGCGTTCGGCCCGAGTTCGGGCCAAACCGGAGCGAGGATGATTTTTTTGAAGCGAGGGGAGGCGCGGCGAAAGACAACAGCACAATCGCGGCGCTTCGTCTAAATGCTTGACGCACAGAACGGCCCGTTTCCGAGCGCGTTGCAGGTTATGCGTCGTTGAGCTTAATCAGCGAGATGGCCGCGCCCGTCGGGTCGTTGATGACGCAGAAGCGCCCTACGTTGGGAATATCCGAGGGCGGCACACATACCTTCCCGCCAAGCTCCTCGGCCTGTTTCGCCCTGGCGTCTACGTCGTCAACCGCGACGTATGCCATCCAATGCGACGGCGCGTTGCCGAACTCTGCGGTCATCTGATACATGCCGCCTATCTCTGCGCCACCGGCGACGATCTCGTTGTAGACCATACCGGCTGCGTTCGACTCTTTCAGCTTCCAACCGAGAAGCTCCGTGTAGAACTTCTTGGCCGTCTCAAGACTAGTTGTTGCCAGCTCGTTCCAGCAGAAGGTGCCGTTTGCGGGTGCCCTATGCGCGTGCGCTGCTTGCTCAGCCATCTTTCTGTCTCCTCTATAGCGTACTTTGGGTTAATGGTCTCTTTGAAGAGACCTACTATGCGAGGTTTGCTGATCGGCGCGAGGGTAAAAAAAGAAAGGTGAGCCGGAATTTCTCCTCAGCTCACCTTTCAAAGACAACCTGCTTGCTCTCTCTTTTGTGACTACCCTATTGTGTTCGCTCTATTAATTGTTCGGCTCTTAATGCGCTGCGAGCCATTCACTGAAAATCTCCGACTCTTCCTGCTTGCCAGACCATCGCGCGCGGTTCTTACCCGTCAGGGCCAGCACCATCGCCTGATGTTGACCGGCGCGGTCGCCGAGTCGCTCGAAATAGTTGTAGAGACGGTCTATCTTCTGCACAGACTCGCGGGCCGCTTCCACTGTCTTGAACGACAGGACGTTACGGAAGAAACGCGAATAGACGTTCTGCTCGCGGGCCGTCGTCGTGTAGAGATCGAAGTAGCCTGAGATCAGGCCAGCGCCCTGCAAGACCTGCGCGACGTAACTGGGGCGCGCCGCGACGCGACGCACGATCTGCGCGATGTCTGTCACGCCGCTCTCGTAAAGCTCTACGATCTGTTCTTTCTTGGAGCGCGGCTCATCCGCCGCCGGAGTGTCATCCGTACGATCAGGCACAGACCTGGTCGCTGGCCCCTCGGCATATTCAAGCTCCAAATTCAGGGGCCTCATCTCCTCGATCATTTCTTCAGTCATCATTTTCCTGTACCTCCCGGAGAGGAGTAAGCTGCCGTTACTGCTATTGCGGGCTGCAAGCTGTGAGCGGTTTCATCTTCCTACCCCTGCTCGCAGCCCGCGCTTTTCCAGGCTTACTCGTCCCCCTAGCTCGCGCGGCGCATCTGCCCGGCTGCCGCTTCCCCTTGCAGACCCTTCAAATGGTCTATGAAGCTGGAGGCGGCGCGCTTCGATAGCTCGTCCGTCTTGCAGCGCAGCACCGTCTGGCACTCTTCCTCGACATCAACGCCCGCCTCGCGCGCCAGCGCGCGGATCATGCCCAATTGCTTCGGCGTGACGAGGTCTGCCATAGACTTGGCGAGCGGATCGCGCGGGAACTGTCCCTGGGCGGCGGGAGCGCCCTCTTTCTCGATCACGTCCGACTCACGCTGGTAAAGCTCGCGGGCGATGCCGAATTTCACAGCCGCGCGTTTGAGCGCGTCGTGCTCGGCCTTCTTGATGCCCATCTCGCTCTCGGCAGTGCCCGTACCGACGCCCTCGCGTGTGACGCCGTCGATGGTGATCGCGGCCGTGACGGCCACCATGTCGCCGATCTGCGTAATGTTTCGCACGGAGTGCGACCAGCTCGGCGTGACGCGATCAAGAATATCGGCGACCGCGTGCCACTCTATGTACTCGACCATGTGCAAATTGCCGGAGCGGTCTGTCCAACCCTCGCGGGTCTTGACGATGTTCGGGTCGACCTGTTGTTTCAGTGCGCGCAGGGTATTGGTGAATGCCAGCGGAACGACGGGCGCGACCGCTTCCGCTGTCGCCATCTCGATGGCCGTTTCCGGCACTTGCGCGATGGCGGTCTTCTCTTTGTGCTTGTTCATTTCATGCTCCTCAATGTTTGTGTGTTTCGCGAGCGCGCGAACATTGGAGGCTTCGTCCGTGTTTTCAATCAGGGACGCGTCCGCCGTTGCTTCGTCGCGCTCCCGTTCGGAGCGCACGAGCCGTTCGGCCACGTTGATGGCCTTCTTGCCCGCACGCTTCTCGGATGCGTTTGTGTTCGTGTTGGGCTCGGCAGCAACAGCGGTCTCTGTCGCGTCCGCCGACGCTCCCAGGGGGGCGTCCGCCTTCTGCTCTACCGGCTGCTGCCTGGTGACTGCTTCCGTATTTTTCGCCAGAAGCGAATGCTTGACCGCGAGAATGTGCTCGCAGCGGAACGTGGCGTCAGTTGTCGCCTGCTCCTCGTATTCGAGGCAAGAGCAGCGAACCTTGCCCTGCTCATCACGCCAGACCTCGTAGCTGGACTTGCGTCCGCGCAGGGTCGGCGTGGCGACGCGAAAGCGGTCGCCTTCGCGCGTCACCAATCCCATCGCCGCGATGCCCTGCGCGCGCTTGTCACGCATGATCGCTTTCTTGTCGGTGGTTGCAGTTGCTACGTTCGCTGACATGGCTCTTATCCTCCAAAAAAATCCGGCTTAGGCCGCGCGCTCGGCGGGCATCTCGTTAACGGCGCTGATGGGCTGCGCCGGTTGCGGCTTCGGCTGCTGCGGCGGTGCCGCGGCGCGCTCGTTCAAGCGCTGCTCCAGGTCTGCGATGCGCGCTTCCAACTGCTCCACGCGCCGCCCCTGTGCGTATACCGTCTTGAACAAACCGTCGAATGTCTCCCAGATATACTCGCTCACTTCGCTCTCGTTCCTTTGCTTTCTACAGGACTGCCCATCCGCCTGTTTCATACGTGAAACAGTGTACCATTGTTCCCCCGTTGTTGCAAGTATAAAACAAAGTCTTGCATCTAAAATTTTACTGTGATATGTTCTGGGTGTGAAATGGGCGCGACCAGCCTTTGAGGGCATAGTCTAGCGCGCCGAAAGGAGGCCATAAGTGGCACAATCAAAGAATTTAGTGAACACAATCGAGCTTGGCCGCGCGATCCAGCGCAAGCGGCAGGAGCAGGGACTGAGCTTACGCGACGTGGCGGATGAGACGGGTGTATCGGCCTCTACGCTCTCGCGCATAGAGAACGGCACGGGCAAGCCTGATGCCGACAACATCGCTCGTCTGACCGCCTGGCTCGATGTCCCTATGGAGCGCATTATGGGCGGTCGTCAGGCGGACGGAGCTGACGCGGCGGTAGTCTATTTCCCGCACGAGTCGACGCCCGAGATCGTCGAGGCGCACTTGAGGGCCGACCGCAATCTCACGCCCGACACGGCCAAGGCGCTCTCGGAGTTGTTCCGCGTCGCTTACCAGCAGTTCAGCCATCCGGGCGAGGACACGCGCGGGCGTAAGCGCCGGTAAGGCAGACCGTTACGGGGCGCGAAGTCTAAAACAGTTTTGTCATCTTCCGACGGGAAGACGAATGGCCGCGTTGTAATCGTGCAGCGCGGCCATTTTGGCTTTCGCCCCGAGGGCAATGTTTCCGCTCCTCAAATAAAGTGAAACAACTGAAAGGGCAGGGTATAATCTGAAGCGTGAGCGAACAGGTCTTGCCTCCGACACAGAAGGGACGACATTACGAATTGCGCGCGTTGGGTTTGCGCGAGTTCGCCGGGCTGCGTCATGACGACGAGCCGCTAGACCCGTTCGACCTCGCCGATTTCGCAAAGCTGATGGTCGTGGATTTCGAGAAGATACAGGGACTTTCGGAAGAGACGCGCCTGCACCTGCTGGGCACGGGCTCTAATGCGTGGTCTGGCGGGACGTGCTCGCGTCCGCTGCCGAACGGCTGGCGACTCGTCATCCTCAACCCGCGTCACGGCGTCCAGCGCAACAACGCGACCTTGATGGAAGAGGTCTGCCACGTCTTTCTGGGCCACAAGGCGAATCGCCTGCACATCATCGCGGAGAACAAGCAGGGCAAGACCGTTTCGCGCGACTATAACGACGACGATGAGGAGGCCGCTTATGCGGTCGGCGCGGCGGCCCTGGTTCCTTTCACGGCGCTGCGCCGCTTCGTGCTCAAGGGCAAGACCTCCAAAGAGATCGCGCAGCACTTCAACGTCAGCCGCGAGCTGGTCGAATATCGCATGAAGGTGTCGCGCCTCTGGGCCGAGTACAAGACGCGGCACGCGGAAGAGCTGCGGCAACGCTACGAGCAGAACGGCTACGGACGCGTCGCCCGCGCCTGATGCGAAAGGAAAGGGGCGAGTACAAAAGCGGTTTTATTTAAAAGCGGTTTGCGGCCCCGCTTTCCTTTCGCCCCATTGCCTGTTATCCCTTTTTGCCTTCGATCTGGTCTACCTTCAAAAAGCCTTCTATGGAGCACCCTGGGCCGGACAAAGAGCGGCTGCGACTGCTTTGCGAAGAGATCAAAAGCCGCCTCGACTATCGTTCCTTTTATCAACATTACTGCCCGGAAGCGCGCGCCTCCGGAATGCGTCTTCACGCGCACTGTCCAATACCGGCGCACGCGCACAGCGGCAAAGGAAATCCCAGTCTCTCGGTCGACCTCGCGCGCGGTCTCTTTCATTGCTTCTCGCGCGATGAGGGCGGCGACGCGATACGCTTTTACGAGTTGATGCACGACGCCACTTTCGCGCGCTCCGTCAGAGAAATGGCGCGCGCTCTCGGAGTGGGCGGCGCGCCGCAGGCTTCGCTCGCCTTTCGCGCCGCGCCTGACCCGGAGGCGCAGGAAGGCGCGCTTGAGGCGCTTCCGCCGCTCGCCACCGAGCGCACGCAGGCCGTGTGCGAAAGCTTTCTCGAAACGTGCCGCCGCGAGGATCAGACGGAAGGATTGAGTTACCTGGCGCGGCGCGGCATCGACGCCGCGACGATGATTCGGGCCGGGGTCGTCTACTTTCCGCGCCGCGCTTATCGTCGCGTGATGCGCAGCATGCTCGAAGGCTTCGCTCTGGACGAGCTACAGCGCAGCGGCCTCTTCAACGCGCAGGCCCACCTGACCTTTTATCGCCATCGATTATTGTTCCCTTTCTATTCTGAAGGGCGAGCCGTCTACTTGCAGGCGCGCACCACGGCCTCGGGCGTCGAGCCGCGCTGGCACAACATGCGCGGCGGAGTCCCCTCGCTCTACAACGCGGACGCGCTGGCACACCTCGTCAGCGGCGAGGTCGTTTACCTTGTCGAAGGCTTTACGGATACGCTGACGCTGCTGGCTCATGGGTTTACGGCGGTCGGGCTGGTCGGTGCGGGCGGCTTCAGGGAGGAGTGGCTGGCGGTGCTGGCGCGCTTTCGCGTCGTCGCGGCGCTCGATGCGGATGCGGCGGGCGCACGCGCCACCGCGCGTTATCAGGAGATGTTCAGAGCGCGCGGGATAGGGCTCGCGCGCCTTGAGCTGCCGACGGATGTCAACGATTTCTTCCGCCAACGCCCGTCGGCCGCGCTGGAGTTTGCCTTGATGACGGAGGCCGCGCTCGAAGGATCGGAATTATGAAGGGGCGGAAAAAGAGACGCTGAACGGTTCGGATGAAAGCAGAGAGGGCTTTTGCGCCCCGGATTCATCCAAACCGTTCAGCGTTCATCTCAGGATCAGGGACGGCGCTTTTCGTCCTCAAGGATTAGGAATCGCGCCTTGCCTGATGGTTGGATTGTTAGAATGTGACGAACGGATCGGTATCGATGCGTTTGACGCGGATGCCGTCTATGGTGCGCGGCAGCGTCGGCCTGCCGCCCGCTGTGCGGTCAACGTAGATGACGATGACGGCTTCGGACGAGTCTGCATCCGATTGGCCCACGCCGACGCCGATCACAGACGGACGCGACATCAGGTCGTTCCTGCGCGCTTCGAGCACCTGTGTCGCACGCTGGGCGGCTTGTTCCGGTAACTCGCGCATTTGGCCTCCCGTTGCGGAAGTTGTACCACCTGTCGCCGCCGCTGTGGTTGTGCTGCATGTAGTGCCGACGAAGCTGAGCGTTCTGCCGAGCGCCGCGCCCGTCTTGGTGAGAACTTCGCCAATCGGGTTGGCTATGGTCGAAGTGCTGCTTCCGGCGAAGAGCAGGGCGACCGGCTGGTGACAGGAGTTGTTGGTTACGATCAGCGAGCCGGAGTCGCCACCGGCGCTGAAGGTCGAGCTATTGATAATCACCTGGTTGGTGTAGGAAACGCCTGTTCCACGGTTACTGCCGCACTCGATGGGGTACTTGACGGTGACGCTCGTGTTTATAGATGAGATAGAGCCCGTCTGAAAGCCCGTGGTGCGTCCGCTCTTGGCGACCGAGAGGCCGACTGCCGGGGCTCTCACGACGCTGCTCGGAACGCCTATGTCCTCGATGTAGCCTGTCGAGTCCATCAGGCCCGGCCTCAGTTGAGCGATGGCAGCGTCAACATTTGTGCCGAGCTTTGGCGCGACCGTGAAATCCGCGACGATGGTGGCAACCTGGCAGTTGCTGTCGATCATGCCCGGCTGGGAAATATCATCTCCGGGGGTCGCCTTGTCTCCGATTGCCAGCACGTGGTTATTGCTCAGAATGTAGTTGACGCCAGCACTGTCTTTGACGAGCGAGCCGAGCGTGCCGCTGCAACAGTATAGCCTGCTGATGTCCCTGATGTTACCGCCAGAAACGCCAAAATGCAGATTGCGAACCCGGTGATTAGGTCCGTTATCCGCCGAACTGGGAGAAGTCAGCAACGGTGCTCCGATGAAGAAGGCGAGCAGGGCGCTGACAAGCGCGAAATACCTGAAATTCTTCATAAACCAACCTTTCTCTAGTAGGTCATGCTCCATGACACACGAAGCGGGTTAACATTTTGAGATGGGAACCGGGGCTTAAGGCGCCTCTCTCTTTGTAATCGTTTCGGAGTTCTGGCCGGTCGCCGCAGGCTCAGACCGTACTGCGGCATCAAGTCCTGTAAGGACGGATTTGATAAACTGCTTTTACGCTAAAACAGTCGGCGAGTCAATGGATTTTTGTACTAAATTACGTGGACCGTGCCCGCGCGCCCCTTACCGACTGTGCCGAGCGCGCCCCCCATGCCGCCTTAATCCTGCCAGCCTTTCCCCTTAGCCCTTTGCCAACCGAGCGGGTATAATCAAGCCCAGACCCTCGCCGCGAACCTATTGTAGAGAGAGAGGCGAGCCTGTCAGAAAAGATTATGGTTGAGCCGATAAGAGAGGCTGTGGCGCCGATGATGGGCCTGACGGTGACGGACAAGCTGCGCCTGCTGTTGGACATTACCAAGAAGATCAGCAGCTCTTTGAATCTACAGGACGTGCTGAACCTCGTGATGGATACGCTCGACTCGCTGATCCCGTATGATGCCGCCGGAATCTATATCATCAGATGCGATAAGCGCCGGAATACCGAGGGCGAGGTGACGGAATCGACCTGCGTTTTTCGCACCGAGGCTTTGCGCGGTTACGACATAGACGAACTGCGCGATGTGCGTCTCAAGATGGGCGAGGGCATCATCGGGCGTGTGGCCGTCTCGGGCGAGCCCATTATCTCGCCCGACGTGCATAATGATCCGCGCTACGTCAACGCGCGCCCTGAGACGAGGTCGGAGATGGTCGCCCCCATCATCTCGAACCACGAGGTGATAGGCGTTTTCGATCTTGAAAGCGATCAGTTGAATGCTTACACGGAGGACGACTTGCAGTTGCTGCTGCTGCTCGCCTCGCAGGTCGCCATCATCATCGAGAAAGTTATGCTCCACGAGCAGTTGATCGAAAAGAAGCGGCTCGAAGGGCAGCTCGAAGTCGCGCGCGAGGTTCAACTAGAGCTGCTCCCGGCCTCAGACCCGAAGCTCGAAGGCTTTGACATCTGCGCCTACAACTTTTCGACCGAAGAGGTGTCGGGCGACTACTACGACTGGGTCAGTATCTACGAGGATCAGATCGGCCTCGTGATTGCGGACGTTTCGGGCAAGGGAGTTCCGGCGGCCCTTTTGATGGCCTTCCTGCGCGCGAGCCTTCGCGCCGCGATTCACATAGGCTACGCGCCCCATATCTCTATGTCGAAGGTGAACTACCTGCTCTGGGAGTCAATCGAGCGCAACCAGTTTGTGACGGCCTTCTACGCCGTGCTCGACGCCTCGAACAAGACGCTGGCCTATACCAACGCCGGTCACAACCCCCCGATCATGATGGACGCGGACGGCACGGCGCGTTTCATAGAGCGCGGCGGACTGCCGCTCGGGATGTTCAGAAACACGCGCTATTACGAGTATTACCTGGCGATTGAAACGGGACAGACGCTCGTCCTCTATACGGACGGGGTGACGGAGGCGATCAACGCCGGGGGCGAGGAGTACGGGCGCGACCGTTTGGAGCAGATCGTGCGCGAGGGACGCTCCTTGAGCGCCCGCGCCATGATCGATCTCATATATCGGGACATACTGCGCTGGACGGACGGGCGCGGGTCGCATGACGACATGACCTTTTTTATAATCAAGGCCAATTACTGAAGAAAAACGAAAGGCGCGCCTCAAAAATCTCTGAGCACGCGCCCGCCGCCTTGGTGAAATGTAAATGCTTTGTAAAACTTTAGTGCGTCGTCAATGAATTGTGCGCGTGGTCGCCACCCGGCGCGAGTGGCGCGCGGTAATCCCCGAAGTGAAATGCTGCTTCGGAGTCGGAAAAAGCGTACACGTCGAAACCGTATGCATCCAGATACGCCGCCAAATCATCGGGCGAGAGGAGAAAAAGCGCGGGCGAATGGCCCGCTTCAGCACGAATTTCCAGCAGGCGCTCAATTACTTCCAGCGGAGCAAAGCATCTTACAGGGTCTCTGTATGTTGCCATAACCTTTTAGCGCCTCTCTTTCGTGAAAGTTTCGGGACGCCTTCTGAACGCTTCGGGCGTCCCCGTCTTGCATCCATTTTGATGTACGCTTTTTATGTTGCGGTTGTTCGCTGAGGAGATTTATTTTCAGTCACGAACTTTACTGAAACCTTGACGCCGCCAGCAACGAATAATAGGTAAACCGGAGGTGAATCAGAGATGAATCGTCGCACGTTTGTCCGTCATTCGGTCGTCGCCGCGACCGCTGCGGCGGCGGCCACCGCCCATTCGCTCACGGGCGAGGGGCTTCTGAAAGCGCTCGCGCTTGGCGGCGCGGCCACTTCACGGGCGCGTCGCCCTTTGAGCGCCGTCGGCGGGTTCACCTTCGCCCGTCTGCGCTACGGGTCTGGTAACTGGGACGCCGATCCGAAGATGCCCTCGAACCTCTTGAACTCACTGGTCGAGTACACTTCGGTGCGCGTCGATCCGAACGAGCGCATAGTGGACGTTGCGTCGCCCACCATCTCAGATTACCCTTTTCTGTACCTGACAGGCAATAAACTTGTTCGCTTCTCGGAAACGGAGCGCGCCAACCTGCGCCGCTACCTCAGACAGGGCGGATTTCTCTTTGTCGATGATTGCAATCACGACGTTGACGGCACGTTCGCCAAAACCTTCGAGTCGGAGATCAGGGCCATCCTGGATCGTCCCGAAGAGGCCCTGCGCAAACTGCCGAACCAGCACCCGCTCTACCGCGCCTTCTTCGAGTTTCCGGACGGCGCGCCCGCGACCTCGCACGAGCTGAACGGTTGGGGCGACGATCTGGTTCACGATTACCTGAAGGCGATAGAGATTGACGGGCGCATCGGTGTGCTCTACTCGAATAAAGATTACGGGTGCGAGTGGAACTACGACTGGACGAACAAGCGATTCGCCACCAGGGACAACACGCGCTTTGGCGTCAATATCATCGTCTACGCACTGACGCATTGAGAGCTACGAGACGACCTGTAAGGGAC
>DASZEN010000057.1:0-104810 GCA_035940775.1 Pyrinomonadaceae bacterium
AAAACTGGTCGATTTCAATCCCCGTTCATCCGAAAACCTCTTTTATCTGGCCGAGTCCTATAGGATGCTCGGGCCGCGCGCACCCGAATTGACCGAGAAGGAGCTAACGTCGGGCGCAAAGAGGAAAGCCGCGAAGAAGAGAGAGAAGTACACGCCGGAAGAGGAAGAACGCGAGCTGCTGGCGACCCCGGCCGGGCAGGAAAACTGGAAGACCAATCGACAAAAGGCGGAGCTGCTCTACGTGCAGGCCCTTGAACTGGATGCTTCAAATCCCCTGGTGCATCGCGGGCTCGGCATGCTCTTTGAAAAGTCGCAAAGAAATCGTGAAGCGATACGCGAATACGAGCGCTATCTAGACCTCGCGCCGGATGCGCCCGACAGGGAGAGAATCAAGTATCGCCTTGAGAATCTCAAAAAGCTTGAGCCGCAAGCTTAGGGCCGCTTTTTGTGAATGAGTTTAAAGACGGAGAATATGAGAATGAGATTCAAGCCACGTTTTATTTCGCTGCTGCTCCTCACCCTGCTCTTGACGCAAGGGGGCGCGCGCGCTCAGTATCTACATCCCAAGCTAAGCAATAAACAATCTGTCGTTCGTAACGTCGTCATCCTTCCGCCCAAAGTGGAGATCGTCAAACAGGGCGTGAAGGGGACTGAAAGCATGGTCGAAGAGTCCGAGAAGGTCAGCGCCGCCATCTCCGAGCTGGTCGCGCAGGTTCTGCAAAAGAAAAAAATCAACGTTCTCAATACGCCTTTCGCGAACCTGACGGGCGAAAACGACGCGGAGAAAAAGTATGTCCTGGCCGACATACAGGGGCGCTACGACGCCCTGCTGCCGAAGCTGGTCAATAAGCCGAAGGATGTGAAGAAGGGGCGTTTCTCGCTTGGAGACGAGGTGCTCAGTCTCAACGTGGACAAGAGCGCGGATGCGTTAGTCTTTATTCGCGGGCAGGGAACGAAATTGACCAAGGGCAAGCAGATTTTCTCGATCCTGAATCCCCTCAGCTTTGCCTTCCCCTACGTCTTTATCACCATCGGCATAGTCGATGCTCACACGGGCGAAGTCCTGGCCTTTGCGAAACCCGTCGCCGTCGGCGATGTCGTCGGCAAGGAGCAGAAGGTTCTCAATAAACCGATCACAAAGTCCCTGAAAAAGATACCCGAAGCCACTTGAGCCGGAAGGTTTGACCGAGGCGGGCCGCACACACGCACACAGAGCGAAGACGGCCCATCGCAGGCAGTAGCGACCGCTCCATCTGCCGAAATTAAATGAATCTCCTGTAAAAATGGCTGTGCCAGCTCAGGTGTAGCGAATCCGGGGGGCGGGTTCGGCTTCCGAGCTGGCACGGGCGGGCATTATCGAAGTTCGGGCCTCGGATGGCTCGTCTTGCGACATGCTGACGTTTGGCGATCAGCCCATCCTCAACGTGGGCCATTATACACTTCTTCTCAAAACTGTCAACGCTTTTTTGTGACTAATTCGACAATTTTTGCCTCCCGGCATCTGCGGTTGACACCGACATGCCATATTTCTATACTACGCGCTCTTCCAGTGAAGCGCGGCCAGGTAGCTCAGTTGGTAGAGCGCGGCCCTGAAAAGGCCGGCGTCGGCGGTTCGATTCCGTCCCTGGCCAACTCAAGTTAAAAGCAGAAAGGTAAAGAGCAGAAGCGAGGAGCGTCTTAAGCTTCCTGGCTTCTGCTTTCTGCCTTTCTGCCTTTGCCTTCTTCAGCGCTGCCAGTAATGCTTGATCTTCTGCCCGAGCATCGGAAAGGGAACGTACTCGGCCTGGCGACCGGCACGCCGTAGCTCCTCGACCATTCTCATCGCGCCGTCGGCGTTGCGCGTATGCACCATGATGGTCGAGGCGCGCTGCAACTGCGGTTGCGAGGCGAGCCAGAGCGCGACGGCGTAACCCGTGCGCTCGTCGTCCGTCTCTTCGGAATGATAATGCTCCGGCAGCAGGTCGTGATCCAGAAAGATCGCGTCGTAAAGATTCGCGCTCAGTAGTTCAAGGGCCGTGGCCGGTGTCTCGGCTATGTCGATTTGATCGCCCTTGAAATGTCTCTTGAACCATTCGTGCCTGCGCCTGTCATCGTCGAGCAGGAAAACCCTGATCGGGCTGCGCTCTGCGGCAATATTTTCGAGGCCGAGACGCGCCAGCACTCCACGCCATATACTCATTTATTACGGATAGCCCCCCTGGCCTTTATGATAACCACTTCCGAATCTGTATAGCTCAAGACTGTCGTAGTTCCTCTCAACTATAGCATAGACCCGCCGCTCTCGCCGGTAGCGCGGCGCGCATCGAACCCTGCTCGCGCGAGCGACGAAATACTTGATGCGGGCGACGATTTTTGCGATACGGAAGAGTTGCTCTTGCAATCTACGCCTCGAATGCTATAATCCGCCGCGCCTCTCCCACGAGAGACGCTGGAAGTGATCCAGGGGTGCTCTGCGCAAACGGACACGATCTTCCCCGGCGCGTTCTTTCATTAAGCGGTAATCTTCAAATTTGGCGGGCCTCGGCGCGCGTTAAGATGTCTTCGGATAACGCTAAAATTCATCCGCTCTTCAGCGTGCCCGACGCCGCGACGGAAAACTCTGCGACGACGGATGAGCGTCCGGCCGTGGCCGAGCAGCCGTCCGTCTGCGCTTTCTGTTTCGGCACGGGGATGGAGGTCGTCGCCGGTAAGGGCGCGCGGCGGTGTCGTTGTCGCACGCGGGAGAATCTGTCGAAGATGCTCGAAGCGGCGCGCATTCCGCGTCGTTACGAGCAATGCTCGCTGCAAAATTTCTTTCCCGTGCAGGGCAAGTATTACACCATACAGGGCAACGCTTTCAGGTTCGCTTATACGCTCGCGCGCATGTACCCGGCCGTCGATCGCGGGTTGCTCTTAATGGGGCCCGTGGGCGTCGGCAAGACCCACCTTTCGGTTGCGATCATACGCGACCTGATCGAGAAGAAGGGCATCACATGTCTGTTTTACGAGTTCGGCACGCTCTTGAAGGAGATTCAGAACTCCTATAACCCAATCTCGCAAACGTCGGAGCTGAAAGTGCTCGCGCCCGTATTCGAGGCTGAAGTGCTCGTTTTGGACGAGCTTGGCGCGTCGAAGCCGACCGATTGGGTCAGAGACACGATGATGCAGATCATCAATACGCGCTACAATGATAAGAAGCTGACCATCTTTACGACCAACTACCTGGACGGGCGGCGCTCGGAGCGCGACGAGACCTTAGAAGACCGCATAGGGGTTCGCCTGCGCTCGCGCCTCTACGAGATGTGCAAGACCATACATATAGACGGCGAAGATTACAGAAAGAGTTTCGACACGCAGCAACCCTAACAGTGAAAGATTTTTATTCGATACTGAGGCCGACCTTTAGCTTTGAAGGGTCGGCTTTTTTGCGCGCCGATTTACGGCTTGGGCGCGCGTCAATCGCAGGGCGCGATTCGTGCACCTTCGGCTCCTTATGTATAATGGATCGATTCAATCAGCGTAAAACTTTTTCGTCCCTCGTCTGAAGATGCGATTTGACTGAGCATGCCTAAACGCACGGATATACAAAAGATTCTTCTGATCGGTTCGGGGCCGATTGTGATCGGCCAGGCCGCCGAGTTCGATTACTCCGGCACGCAGGCGTGTCGCGCGCTGCGCGCCGAAGGCTACGAGGTGATTCTGGTCAACTCGAATCCGGCGACGATCATGACAGACCCGGAAACCGCCGATAAGACCTACATCGAACCGCTGACGGTCGAGAGTGTGACGGCCATCATCCGGCGCGAGCGCCCCGACGCGCTGTTGCCGACCGTGGGCGGGCAGACGGCGCTGAATCTGGCGGTCGCGCTTTCGGATGCGGGCGTGCTCGAAACATTTGGCGTGGAGATGATCGGCGCGAATCGCGAGGCCGTGAAGGTCGCCGAAGATCGCAGGCTCTTTAAGCGGGCGATGGACGAGGAGGGGCTTGAGATGCCGCGCGGCGGGTTTGCGCGCTCCTGGGACGAGGCCGAAGAGATCGTCAGGGAAACAATGTACCCGGCGATCATTCGCCCGTCGTTTACGCTCGGCGGGACGGGCGGCGGCGTCGCCTTCAACCCGGAAGAGTATGAAGAGATAGTGCGCGCCGGATTGGCCGCCTCGCCCATCCACGAAGTCCTCGTAGAGGAATCAATCCTCGGGTGGAAAGAGTTCGAGTTGGAGGTGATGCGCGACCTTGCCGATAACGTCGTCATCATCTGCTCGATTGAGAATTTCGACCCGATGGGCGTGCACACGGGCGACTCGATCACGGTCGCTCCCGCACAGACCCTGACGGATGTCGAGTACCAGCGACTGCGTGACATGGCGATTCGAGTGATTCGCAAAGTCGGGGTGGAGACGGGCGGCTCGAATATTCAATTCGCGGTCAACCCCGAAAACGGTGACATTCGCATCATTGAGATGAACCCGCGCGTGTCGCGCTCGTCGGCGCTGGCCTCGAAGGCGACCGGCTTTCCCATCGCCAAGATCGCCGCAAAACTCGCCGTCGGCTACACCCTGGACGAGATTCCCAACGACATCACAAAGAAAACGCCAGCCTCTTTTGAGCCGACGATTGATTACGTCGTGGCGAAGATTCCGAAGTGGGATTTTGAAAAATTTCGCGCCGCCGAAGACGTGCTCGGCACGCAGATGAAGTCTGTGGGTGAGGTCATGGCTATCGGCCGCACCTTCAAAGAGGCGCTCTTTAAGGGCCTGCGCTCTCTCGAAGCCGTCAAGCCCCTGCGCCTCGAAGATGTCTCGGACGACGAATTGCAGCGCAAGCTGGCGCGCCCCAACTCGCAAAGGTTCTCTTACATTACTTATGCGCTTCAGCACGGTTGGCCCATCTCGGAGATTTATCGCCTCTCGCGCATAGACCCCTGGTTTCTTGAGCAGCTTCAGGATGTAATGCTCATACAGGAGCAGATAGAGGGGCGGCGACTCGCCGACGTGCCTGCCGATACCTTGCGCGCGGCCAAGGAGGTGGCCCTGTCTGATCGCCGCATAGCCTATCTGACGGAAAGCTCCGAGGACGAGGTGCGTGCGCATCGCAAACGTCTCGGCATCGTTCCGGTTTACAAGCGCGTCGACACATGCGGGGCCGAGTTTGAATCCTACACGCCGTATCTCTACTCGACATACGAGGAGGAGGACGAGGCGGCGCCTACGGCGCGGCGCAAGATCATGATTCTGGGCTCGGGCCCGAATCGTATCGGGCAGGGAATCGAGTTCGATTACTGTTGCTGTCATGCGTCTTACGCGCTCGGCGACGCCGGATTCGAGACCATTATGGTCAACTGCAATCCGGAGACCGTCTCGACCGACTACGACACCTCGGATCGCCTCTATTTCGAGCCGCTTACATTCGAGGACGTGATGAACATCGTCGACGTGGAGCGGCCCGAGGGCGTCATCGTGCAGTTCGGCGGTCAGACGCCTCTTAACCTGGCGATGCGACTTCACGAAGCGGGCGTGCCCATCATCGGCACATCTCCGGACTCGATTGATCTGGCAGAGGATCGCAAGCGCTTCGGCGCGCTCCTGCGCGAGCTTGGCATACCGCAGCCGGAGAACGGCACGGCGACGACCATCAACGATGCCCGCAAGATAGCGGCGCGCATCGGCTATCCGGTGCTCGTGCGGCCCAGCTACGTGCTCGGCGGGCGCGCGATGGCGATTGTTTACGACGAGGAGAGCCTGGAAGAGTACGTGCGTACGGCCGTGGATTTCTCGGCGCGGCGTCCCGTGCTGATAGACAAGTTTCTGGAGCGCGCGGCCGAGTTTGACGTTGACGCGCTCTCGGACGCCTCGACCTGCGTCATCGCCGGTATCCAGGAGCACATAGAGGAGGCCGGGATTCATTCGGGCGACTCATCCTGCGTCCTGCCGCCCGTTCGCATAGACCCCGAGCACCTTGAGACGATGCGCCATTACACGCGCGAGCTGGCGCGGGCGCTCAGCGTGCGCGGCCTGATGAACATACAGTTTGCCATCAAGGATCATAGAGTGTACGTGCTGGAAGTAAACCCGCGCGCCTCGCGTACGATTCCGTTCGTCTCGAAGGCGACGGGCGTTCCACTGGCGCGCATCGCGGCGCTGGTGATGGCGGGCCGCGCTCTCGCCGACTTCGATTTGCCGGACGAGCTGACGGTCAGCCGCTTCTTCATCAAGTCGCCCGTCTTTCCGTTCGTCAAGTTCCCGGGCGTTGACCCCATACTGAGCCCCGAGATGCACTCGACGGGCGAGGTGATGGGCGTCGGCCACACGTTCGGCGAAGCGTATGCGAAAGCGATGCTGGGCGCGGGGCTGGAACTGCCGCCGAGCGGCACGGCCTTCATCAGCGTCAACGATGCTGATAAGGGGCAGGCGGTCGTGCTGGCGCGTCGCCTCGCGCGCCTCGGGTTCAAGCTCGTCGCGACGCTCGGCACTTCGGCGCGCCTGCGCGAGGTCGGGCTCAAGGCCGAGACCATTTTCAAGGTCAACGAGGGACGCCCGAACATAGTCGATCATATCAAGCGGGGCGAGATCGCGCTCATCATCAATACGCCTCTCGGGCGCGCCTCGCACTTTGACGAGCAGGCGATACGGCGCGCCGCCTTGCAGTACAACGTCCCGTGCGTGACGACGATGACGGGCGCGGAGGCGATTGTCGAAGCCATCGGCGCGCGCGCCTCCGAGTCGGCGATTAATGTCTACGCGCTACAGGAGTTGCATGCCCTGGCGAATCCCGTGTCCTGAATAGAGCGGCGCACGCGCGCGCTCTCTCTCTGTGTGTGTCGTTTCAAGGAGCAGCGCGCGAGCGCTTGTTTGAAGGAGTGAATCGAAGATGGAGATCAATAGCCCGGAGGCCATCGCTCGCATACTGGATGAGTGTCGCACCATCGCCGTCGTCGGGCTCTCTTCCAGGCCGTCGCGCGCCTCGAACAGCGTCTCCATGTACATGAGGCAGCAGGGCTACAAGGTCATCCCGGTCAACCCGAACGAGGAGAAGGTTTTCGGAGAAAAATCGTACCCGTCGCTTTCAGACGTGCCGGGGAAGATAGACCTCGTAGACGTTTTCCGCAGATCGGAGGAGGCGGGCCGTGTCGTTGACGAGGCGATTAAGGTCGGCGCGAAGGCCGTCTGGTTGCAGGAAGGCGTGATCGACCGGGCGGCCGCCGGGCGCGCGCTCGAAGCGGGCCTGCTCGTCGTCATGGATCGCTGCTGGCTCAAAGAACACATCAGGAGATAAGCGAGCGATGGAAGCCGAAGAAGGTTTACGCGCGCGGTCGAAGGGCATTCGTGCGGAGCCCGGGGCCGCTCGATTCGCATTGCTGATCGTGCTGCTGCACGCGACGGTCGTCGCCTTGCACGCCGCCGCTCACCGCATCCTGAATATCGAAGCCTCGCCGTCACAGACCCTGTTCATAGTCATCTTTATCATGGCCGCGCCGCTTCTGGCGGGCGCGTTGATCTGGACGGGCGCGCGTGCGGCCGGGGCCGCCCTGCTCGCGCTTTCGATGGCGGGCGCTCTGCTCTTCGGTCTTTATAACCACTTCATACTGGTCAGCCCCGATCATGTCCTTCATATTTCGGGCGACTCCCGCGCCTGGGTGATGATGTTTCAGCTTACCGCCGTGCTGTTGGCGCTAAGCGAAGGAATGGGGGTCGTCGCAGGGCTCCTGACTTTGAAGCGGGGCCGCGCCGTCCTTTAAGCTTCGGCAGACATTGTTTTCAGTGAGCGTGCATTTATGGCGGAAGAGATTCGCGTCGCGGTCGTAACGGTGAGTGACCGTTGCGCGCGCGGCGAACAGGAGGACATTTCGGGCGCGACGCTCGTAGAGTTGCTTTCGGAGATTGGCGCGCAGGTAGTCGCCAGAGAAATCCTGGCCGACGATCTCGAACCGCTCGCGGATAAACTGCGCGCTTTGGCGGAGCGCGAGGATGTGAACCTGATTATGACGACGGGCGGGACGGGCTTTGCGCCCCGCGACAATACGCCGGAGGCGACGCGGGCCGTGATTGAAAAAGAAGCGCCGGGACTCTCAGAAGCGATGCGCAACCGAACACTTGCTCAAACGCCGATGGCCATGATCTCGCGCGGCGTCTGCGGCATACGCTCCCGTACTCTGATTGTAAATCTGCCGGGCTCGCCCAAAGGCGTCAGCGAAAGCTTCGGGGTCATCCGTCCCGTCCTGCCGCACGCCATTGCATTGCTCGCGGGCCAGCCCCATAATAAAGCACCTTGAAAAGAAATCCTTTGACAAGGAACTGAACCGAAGCATAGAATTTTTCCGTTCAAGCATAATCCGGGCCTTTCAAGCTTTAAGGTAAGCGACGCAGAAGACTACGAATGATACCGAGCGCGATTCTTCTACAGACGTTGGCGAGCCCCGCCGGGCAGGGAGTCGGCGGGCCCATGACGGCCTACTGGCCCGTAATGATCTTCTTCGTCTTCGCCATCTTCTTTCCCGTGCTGCCGATTGTGCTCGGAAGATTCCTGCGCCCGAGCGTCTACCACAAAGACAAGATGCGCCCCTACGAGTGCGGCATAGACCCGACGACGGATGCCCACGACCGCTTTACCGTGCGCTACTACATCGTCGCCATGCTGTTTCTGATCTTCGACGTGGAGACGATCTTTTTGCTCCCGTGGGCGATCATCTTTATGGGAGATGATTTCTCGTTCACCAAATTCGCCCTCATCGAGATGTTCGTCTTCATAGGCATCCTGATCGTCGGCTACTATTACGCCTGGCGCAAGGGTGCGCTTGAATGGGCATGAAAGAAGGGATGGAGGATGAGGGACGAGGGATGAAAGGGGTTGATCGAATAGCGGATCGAGTCTACGGCTTGATTTAGCTTTTCCTTCATCCCTCATCGCTGCCGCCCTCATCCCTTCGTTGTTATGGCTGAGCATCAAGAAGGATTCGTCCTGACGACGGTCGATTCGATCTTCAACGCTTTGCGTCGAACGGTGGGCGCGAAGACGATGGATTTGGCGGCCCCGGCTGTGAACTGGGCGCGCAAGTCCGCGCTGTGGCCGATGACATTCGGACTGGCCTGTTGCGCCATTGAGATGATCGCGACGGGCGCGGGCCGCTTCGACATAGACCGCTTCGGCGCGGGCGTCTTTCGCCCGAGCCCCAGACAGAGCGATCTGGTCATCATCGCGGGCACTGTGACTTTGAAGATGGGGCCGGTCGTGCGCCGCGTCTACGACCAGATGCCGGAGCCCAAGTGGGCCATCGCGATGGGCGCGTGCGCTTCGACGGGCGGCCCCTTCGATTCCTATTCGACCATGCAGGGAGTGGATCGCACCATCCCCGTCGATGTGTACATACCGGGCTGCCCGCCGCGCCCCGAGGCTCTGCTCTACGGCCTGATGCGCCTTCAGGACATCATCATGAAAGAAGCGCCCTCGGCCTACATCTTCGAGTCCGACGGAACCGTTCATCGCCAGCGCCAGCTCGAAGGCGACGACGAATTGCAAGAACTCTCGCCGCTTGACGGCGAGGCCGAGGAGGTTCTCGCGGCGAAGTAGTAGTAGTAGTAGACGCCGCCCGGAGGCCGCTGGCTCTCCAGGGCCGACCACCAGCTAATAGATCAGAGCCGCCTTTTCGACAAGGGCGGCTCTTTAGTTTGGCTCTTAAATTCCGGCTAGGTGGCGCGTGTCGTTGACGGCCTGGACGCGTATGAAGCCGTCGGCGCGAAGCTCAAAATGGGTGATGCCGCAGTTGGCCGTGGCGATCCAGACGGGGCGCAGTTCCGGGGCGTCGAGCGCGCCCATAAGGTGAAGCGCCAGAATGCAGATCGTGCCGGTGTGAGAGAAGACGGCGATTGCAGCGCCACGGTGGCGCTCGATGGCGGCGTCCAGTTCGCGCGAGGCGCGGTCGAGCATCTGTCGATAGCTCTCGCCGCCCAGGAGCACGTGCTCGAAGTCGCGCCGGATCAGGGCGGCGTATTGCTCGGGGTGCGCGGCCGCCGCCTCCTCAAAGGTCAAGCCCTCCATGACGCCGACGCTGCGCTCGCGGTAAGCCTCGCGCGTCTGAACCTCAAGGCCCGTCAGACGGGCGAGCGGCAGAGCCGTCTCGACGGCGCGCGGCAGGTCGCTCGAATAGATCGCGTCCAGAGGTTTGGACGAGAGGGCGAGCGCGGTGGCTTCGGCCTGGCGTCGTCCGCGGGCAGAGAGCGGCGTCGAGGTGTGCCCGCCGAAACGCCCCTCCGCGTTGCCCTGAGATTGACCGTGCCGTATGAGCAGAACGCGAGTTATCATAAGTGAGAAAGCAAAAGAAAAGGGTCGGAGGAAAAAAGTCGGGCCACAGTCCGCTTTAGTCCGCTTTTGAACAAAAGCGCCTTTGTTCGCACCCCCGCCCTTTTACCTCTGACCCTTCTTTACACCGTGACGGCTTCGCCCTTCAATTTTTCTGCCTGGTAATGAGTGACGAGCGCGTTGATGATCTCGTCGAGCGCGCCTTCCATCACGAGGTCGAGCTGGTGAATGGTGAGGCCGATGCGATGATCGGAGACGCGATTCTCCTTGAAGTTGTAGGTGCGTATCTTTTCAGAGCGGTCGCCGCTGCCGACCATCGAGCGCCGCTCGCTGGCCAGGGCTTCGTGCTGCTTCTGCTCTTCCAATTCCTGCAAGCGCGCGCGCAGCACTCGCATCGCCTTTTCACGATTCTTGATCTGCGATTTCTCGTCCTGCATGGAGACCACCGTGTTGGTCGGCAGGTGAGTGATGCGAACCGCCGAGTAGGTCGTGTTCACGGACTGGCCGCCCGGCCCCGACGAACAGAAGGTATCTATACGCAGGTCTTTCGGGTCGATCTTAACGTCCACCTCTTCGGCTTCGGGCAGTACGGCGACCGTAATCGCGGAGGTGTGTATGCGCCCGCTCGCCTCAGTTTGCGGCACGCGCTGGACGCGATGAACGCCCGATTCGTGCTTGAATTTCGAGAAGACCTTGTCGCCCTCTATGAGCGCGATGGCTTCCTTGATGCCGCCGATGCCGGATTCGGATGCGTCCAGAATTTCCATGCGCCAGCCCTGACGCTCCGAATAGCGCGCGTACATCCTGAGCATCTCGGCCGCGAAAAGCGTCGCCTCGTCGCCGCCCGTTCCGGCGCGAATCTCAAGAATCACATTCTTCTCGTCGTTCGGGTCTGTCGGAATCAGCATGAGCTTCAAATCTGTCTCGCACTGATTGAGCTGCGCTTCGAGCGCCATGACTTCCGTCTGGGCCAGCTCGCGCATCTCCTCGTCGTCGGCGGTCTCCAGCAGTTCGCGCGCGCCCGCCAATTCGTCCCGCAGCGATTTCCAGTTGCGATACTTCGACACCATCTCGCCGAGGCTGCGATGCTGCTTCGCCAGCTTCGTATAGGCCGCCTGGTCTGAATACACCTCGGGCGAAGAAAGCTCCTCGGTCAGACTCTCGTATCGCGCTTCGATCTGTTCCAGTTTCTCTAACATAACTTTCAGGCGAGAGGCGCGGCCTCGGCCTTCTCCGCTTGCGGCTCAAGCTTGAGCGATTCCTTCAGAGCAGTGATGGCGACTTCCAGTTGCTCGTCGTCCGGCTCCTTGGTCGTGATGTTCTGAAGCCAGACGCCCGGCAGCGTAATCATCTTGAAGATGATGCCGCCCTCTTTTTTGGCCGACAGGCGGATGATCTCGTAGGAGAGACCGGCGACCAGTGGGATCAGCGCGATGCGGACGAGCATGTTATAGAGGAGCGAATCGAACTTGATGATCGAGAAGAGCACTATCGAGACGAGCATGACGACCATCAGAAAGCTGGTTCCGCAGCGCGGGTGCTGGCGCGGCTGCGGGCGCGCATTCTCGACCGTGAGCGGAAGCCCCGCTTCCCAGGTAAAAACGGTCTTGTGCTCCGCGCCGTGATACTCGAAGACGCGCCGTATGTCCTTCAAGAGCGAAAAGCTGAAGATCATGATGAGAAAGAAGGCCATGCGAATCATGCCGTCTATCAGGTTAAAGGCGACGGACGGGCGCACCGGATGAAGGTACGCGCCGACGCTCCTGTAAGCGCGCGCATACCATGCGTCGCTCACCGTGGCGGGAGCGCCGCTGCCGCCCTGTGAACCGGCGGGCGCAGCAGCAGCAGCAGTCGTCGTCGTTGGGCCCTGCGTCGCGGTCGGAGAAGTGGCCCAACCGGCGGCTATGAAGAGCGCGTTTGTCAAGAGGAGCGGCGCAACGATAAAGAGCATGACGTTGAAGAAGAGCGCGAAGGCGATTGAGCCAGCGGCGGCTGCCGTTCCGCCCTTCTTCATCTCGTCGCGCGGTCTCTTCTCGGTCGGTACGGGGAACAGTCCGGGCACCGCACCCGTCAGGCCAGCGAAATCGCCTTCGCCCTCGATGACGGCGGGCGTGAGCGCCACGGCCACCTCCGTTTCCGCCGCTTCGGCCTCTTCAGCGTCGGCGAAAGCCTCGCTCGCCGAATAGTTGAGCGCCTTTATGCCGAGCCCCATCGACTGCACCAGTATCGCTCCGCCGCGCAGCACGGGCAGCTTGAGCATGGGATGCTTGTCGCTCCATTTGGGCAATTGTGCCGCCGTGTTCACAATCGAGCCGTCTGCCTTGCGGACGGCGATGGCATAAGCATTGGGCGTGCGCATCATGACGCCCTCGATGACGGCCTGACCGCCGACGATCAAATCTCTTTCGCTGGTACTCACGATCTCAGTTATTCCTTTTTTGGAGTAGCGAGTTGATAGAGTAACGCCGACGCTTCCTCTCGATGCTTCGGCCATCCTCTCTTCCTGCTTATTATGCACGAAAGTGCGACCGACCGACACGGGAAGCGTCGGCGTTGGGTTTCTCTTCAGTTGGGCTAATGCCGTGGCGCGTTTATTCGTCTGATCCGCATAAATTCGGCTTGTGGCCTCCGGTTTTTCAGCTTACTTGGCCGAAGCGGCTTCGGCGGGCGCTTCAGCCGCAGCAGCAGCAGCGGGCGCGTCCGTCGTCGTCGTCTTCTTGCCGTACCGCTTGTTGAAGCGATCAACACGCCCGGCCGTGTCCACCAGTTTCTGCTTGCCGGTGAAAAACGGGTGGCACTCCGAGCAGATTTCCACGTGAAGCTCATCCTTACGCGTCGAGCGCGTCGTGAACACGTTGCCGCAGGCGCACTGCACCTTGATTTCGTTGTAGTCCGGGTGGATTCCTTGTTTCATTGTCCTTCTGCCTTCTATAGATGTCGATTATCGTCCCAATCGAAACGATCAATGATACGGTTTAGATGCGCGCGTCGTCAAGTTGGATGGGCCGGGGCGGTCTCCTGACGAGTTGAGGCTGCGGGATGGTAAACTATTGTTTCTGATAAATGAGATTGTCCGTGTCGGGTGAGATATGGCCCCGGAGCGCGTGGCTCTCTAAATCGCCGAAAATCACAGGAGGATTGATGTTTCGCTCGAAAACCGTTTGGATCGTGGCGTCGGTCTTGATTTTTCTATCCCTGCTCGCCTTCTTACGCTATCGTTCCCTGCAAAAGCCGCGCGGCCACGAGGAAGAGGAGTTTCATAGGGCGCAGGAGGGCGGGCAGAAACAGTCGCTCACGGTCGCCTTCATCCCTGTGACGTGTCACCTGACGTGCCCTGTCACAGACTACGCCTCGAAGACCACGACGACCGCGACGCGCTTCGATGCCTTGCGGATGACGGAGTTCCCGACCATCGTCGAGGCGCTGAAGACTAAAAAGCTGTTGGCAGGATTTTTGACCGTCCCGCTCGCGATGAAGATGAGAGAGCAGGGCGCGCCCGTCAAAATCGCCTGTCTCGGCCACCGCGACGGCTCGCAGCTCGTCATTCGTAAGGAAGACCCGGCCCGCGACCTGCGCGACCTGCGCGGCAAGACCATCGCCATCCCCAGCCCCTTCAGTAATGAAAACTTCTTCATGAATAAGATGATGCGGGATCAGGGCGTGCGCCCGGAGGAGCTGAAGTTCGTCGTCATGCCGCCCCCCGATATGACGGCTGCCCTGTCAGCGAAAGCCATCGACGGCTTCATCGTCGCCGAGCCCTTCTGCGCCAAGGCCGAGATGGAAGGCTTCGGGCGCGTGCTCTACTACGCGAAGGACATCTGGCCCAACTATATCTCGTGCGCCCTGGTCGTTCACGAAGACCTGATTCGTGAGAGGCCGGAGGTGGTGCGCGACCTCGTGCGCGGCATCAACGAATCGGGCGAGTGGACGGAGAGAAATCGAGAGGCGGCGGCCACACTCGTCTCGCCCTACTTTCGCCAGGACGTGAACCTGTTGAAGTACGTCCTGACGCAGCCTGCGGATCGCGTCACCTATCGCAACCTGAACCCGACCGACGCCGAGCTGCAGAAAATCCTGGACATGGGTATCAGCCTCGGGTTTCTAAAGCAGATACAGATTTCCGAACTGGTCGACAGATCGTTCTTCCCGGCCGAGATAAACCCTCCGCAACTGGATTTGAGGCGGATGCCGGAGATTATCAAGCCCGAGTAAAGAGCCCCCTTTGCCGGAGGCCCGGGCGTTTGTCGGCTTCAACATTGATTCGCCCCGATGCTTCGGCTTGGTTGAGGCCGACTTCTCTCGTACGATTTATTGACAATCGCGCAAAACGCATGCTACAACCCACAGCGTCAGCACTTCTTGTTCTCTTAGCCTTAACACACGAGCACGTTTGTTTGTGTGCGCTTCCGGCCCGTAAAAGCACGAAAGCGCAACTGCCGGTAAGGGTGTAGCTACAACGCTAGATGGCAGACGAGACCAAACAGCCAGAAACTCCTGCACAGACGCCCGAGCGTGATAAGGATTCGCGCCCGCAGGAGGAAGCGGCGCGCTCCGCCGATGACAAGAGCCCAAGCGCCGGGCCGCCCGGCGCGGAAGCGGGCCGTTTGCCGCCACCGCCCCAGGGTACGCGGGCGACGAGCCCGACGCCCGAAAGTCAGGCCGCGCAGACGGGCAAAGCTCCCTCGGGCAGCTCTTCGAGCGGCACGACCGTTCCCGCCAGCAGCAGTAGTGATGAAGCGCCGGAGGCGGCTGCCGAAACGCCCGAACAGCGGAAAGCGCGACTGATCGCCGAGGCGCAGGCGCGCAAAGCTGCCGCCAGTGCTACTGCTGCCGCGCCGCCCGGCGGCGAATCGCCCGCCGTCGGCGATCCGAATAAGAGCCCGTCGCAGTCGGATGCGGAAAAGGCTGCCAGGATCGCGGAGGCGAAGGCACGCGTGGCGGCGGCCAAACAGGCAGCGGGTGACAAGCCTAGCCCCGCGCAGCCGGGCGCCGCCGCAGCAGCAGGAGGAGCAGCCGCAGCGCCGCCGGGCGCGCCCAAAGCGCCCGTCAAGAAGAAGGAGGAGGGGCCGAAGCCTACGGATGCTTCCAATCACCCGCTCGTTAAGCGGCTGCGCGAGCGTCTGGACGGCGCTGTTCTGGAGGCCTCAGAATTTATCGGGCAGCTCTCGATCCGCATCGACCTTGCGCGCATACGCGAAGTCTGCGACGCGCTCAAGCGCGACTCGAAAACGCCCTTCGATTATCTTTCCGACCTGACCTGCGTACATTTCGCGGAGCGGTTCGATGCGCCTTTCGAGATCGTCTATAACCTCTACTCGATTCCGGCCAACGAGCGCGTGCGCCTGAAGGTCGCACTCGCCGACGGCGACATAGTGCAGAGCGTGACGAGCGTTTGGCCCACCGCCAACTGGATGGAGCGCGAGGTCTACGACCTGTTCGGTGTAGTCTTCGGCGATCATCCAGACCTGCGCCGGATTCTGCTGCCAGAGGATTGGGAGGGCCACCCGCTCAGAAAAGAGTACCCGCTTGAGTTCATCGAGAATGAATGGACGGCCAAACACCTTCCGGAGTTCTCCGAAGTGCAAAAAGAGCAGTTGGCCCAGCGCCGTAATTACGGACTGGAAGCCCTTTCGACGGAAGACGAACGCCGCGTGCGCGAGATTTTCCGCGGCGATAAGGAAGTAATGCCGAAGGATAAATGAAGGAGTCAGAACCGGAGGAGTCAGGATTCAGAATCAAAGCGGTTTGCCGCGTGTTCATTCTGGATTCTGTGCTCTTGGTTCTGCATTCTGTGGAATGAGCCCAAAAGAACTGGCCGCGAAATACGAAGCGAAAGTCTTTGAAACCACGGACGCCGCCAAGAGCGCCGGTTTCGTGCTGACCGAGACGATGTCGCCGCGCAACACCTGGAACAAGGCGAGCGCGGCCCAGGCCATCCTCTTCAAGCTGCTGGCGCGCAAGAAAAGCGGCGAAGCCCAGGAGGTCGGACTCGTCATAGAGCCACGTAGCATCACCGGATGCTACAAGGAAGGGAAGAACGAAGGGAGTAGCGAAGGGATGAAGGCGGAGGGGTGAAAGGGGTTGAGTGAATGATTCAGGTGAGCCTGCGTTCAATCATTCATCCCTCATCGCTGCCGCCCTCATCCCTTGCAGTGCTATGCATCAGGTAGAGATAGCGACAACCAGAGAGACGCTGCTCGACAGCCCCGAGATGATCTTGAACATGGGGCCGCAGCATCCGTCTACGCATGGCGTGCTCAGGGTCATCCTGCGGCTCGACGGCGAGACGGTCATCGACCTCGATTGCGACATCGGTTTTCTGCATCGCGGCATGGAGAAGATCGCCGAGAATCGACAGTACCCGATGATCGCGCCCTATTGGGATCGGCTCGATTACATCTCGGCGGTCTCGAACGGGCTGGTCTGGGTCGAAACCGTCGAGCAGATGATGGGGCTTGCGGTTCCGCCGCGCGCCCACTACATACGCACCATCCTGACGGAGCTTAATCGCATCTCGTCGCACCTGCTCTGGTTCGCCACCCACGCGCTGGACATCGGCGCGGTCACGGTGCTGCTCTGGGCCCTGCGCGAGCGCGAAGAGATTTTGAAGATTTTCGAGCGGCAGTTCGGCGCGCGTCTCACCTGCCACGCGTGGCGCATCGGCGGCATGCCGAACGACGCCTACGACGATTTCGAGGCGGATGTCCGCCGCTTCATAGGCAATTTTCCCCGCCGCATCGACGAATACGAGACGATGCTCTCGGAGAATCGCATCTGGCTCGGGCGAACCGTAGGCATCGGCGTCATCTCGGCTGAAGACGCCATCGCCATAGGTCTTTCGGGGCCCGCCCTGCGCGGCTCCGGCGTCGCCTGGGACATACGCAAGGCGCGGCCTTACGCCGCCTATGCGGATATGGATTTCGACGTGCCCGTGGGCGAGAACGGCGACACCTATGACCGTTATCTGGTTCGCATGGAAGAGATGCGACAGTCGCGCCGCATCGTCGAGCAGGCGATCAACAAGCTGCCGGACGGCCCCGTGATGGCGAAGGTTCCGAAGATCATCAAGCCGCCCGTGGGCGATTATTATCACTCGATAGAAGCGCCGAAGGGCGAGATCGGCTGCTACCTGGTCTCGGACGGCACGGCGAGCCCCGCGCGTGTGCGCGTCCGCCCGCCCTCGCTCATTAACTTGCAGGCGCTTCGACAGATGTGCATAGGCCACCTTGTAGCCGACGTGGTCGCCATCATCGGCACGCTCGACATAGTGCTCGGGGAGATCGACAGGTAGGGGTCTGGGGACGGTAAAACCCGTCTGCGCTGACCCCGGCCCCTGCTTTATGCAAGTTGTTCGCTTAAAGGTTCAGCCGATGACGCGCGAGAGCTTCGCGCCCTACGGCGTGTTGATTGATAGTCGCGGGTCGGTTGAGATTGACCTCGGCGAGGGGAAACCGAGCCTGACGGGAGCGACCTCCGAGCGGCGTCCGCTCAGGTTCGACTTTATGGCGCGGCACAAGCACACGATGCAGGTCTTTTCGCCCCTGGCTTCGTCGCAATCGGTGATCGCCGTTGCGCCGCCCGGACAGGGCGACGTGCCGCAGGTCGAGAGGATCGCCGCCTTTCTGGTTGATGGGCGCTTGCCCTACGCTTATCACAAGGGGACGTGGCATACGCCGCCTTTTCCCGTCGGCGAGTGGGCCTCTTACCTGGTCGTTGATCGCAGCGGCACGCTGGACGACGATTGGGAATTGGTCGACCTGAAACAGACGCACGATCAGGTGTTCGAGATCGAATTGTAGGAGAGAGATGAGAGCACTCGCGCTCTTCGCGCCGCCAAACTTTATAGATGGTTTGCTGCTGAGATACTTCAGCCCCGAAACCGTCAACTACGTAGTCTGGCCCTTCATACAGATCGGGGCCGTGGTTACGGGCGTGGCCGTCTGGGCCCTGTATGCGACCTATGCCGAGCGAAAGATTTCGGCCTTCATGCAGGCGCGGCTTGGGCCCATGCGTGTCGGCCCGTGGGGATTGTTGCAGCCGCTCGCCGACGCCTTGAAACTGCTGACCAAAGAAGACCTCACGCCCGACAAGGCAGACCCCTTCATCTTCAAGTTCGCGCCCTACATCTCGGTCGTCGCCGCCTTCATAGTGTTCGCAGTGATTCCGTTTGCGCCCGACTGGGGCGTCATCACGGACATTAATATCGGGCTCCTCTTCGTCCTGTCGGTATCGAGCGTCGGCGTGCTCGCCCTGATTCTCGCTGGCTGGTCGTCCAATTCCAAGTACGCCCTGATGGGCGGGCTTCGTTCGAGCGCGCAGATGGTCTCCTACGAGGTCGCCATGGGGCTCTCGATCATCGGCGCGCTGATGTTTGCGCGCACGCTCTCGCTCTCGGGCATCGTCAACGCGCAGGCGACCGATTCCATCTGGTTCATAGCCTATCAGCCGATGGGATTTATCACCTTCCTGATTAGCGGCATCGCGGAAAATAATCGCGCGCCCTTTGACCTGCCCGAGGCCGAGTCGGAGATCGTCGCCGGTTTCCACACGGAATATTCGGGGATGCGATGGTCGCTCTTCTTCATGGCCGAGTACGCGGCGATGGCCGTCGTGACGGCCGTGACGACGGCGCTCTACCTCGGCGGCTGGTACTTCCCCTTTATTTACAGGTTGACGGAAGCGAAGGGGTATCATCACCTGTACGTCATCCTGAGTCTCGTCATATTCATCGGCAAGATGACGTTGTTGCTCTACACCTATTTCTGGCTGCGTTGGACGCTGCCGCGTTATCGTTACGATCAGTTGATGGATTTGGGATGGAAGTGGCTGATACCGGCGACGCTCGTCAACATCGTTTTGACGGCGACGGCGATCTTCGTCGTACAGGCGCTGGACGGCTATCGCGGATACAAAACGATAGAGTCTCTGGCGCAGGGGCTTAACCTGACGCTCACCGGAAAGGTGATTATGATCGCGATCGGTTGGGGCGGGCTCTTTATCACGGCCGGTGTGTTATCGGTAATCAACTGGCGCTCGCGCGATTTCAACTTGAAATCGCAGCGCCGCAATATTCGACTGGTCGACGTGCCGAAAGGGAAACCGGCGGTCAATCAGGTTTAGATTTCCGGGCTGCCGAACGCTGAGCCGGGAAAGTGAAGACCCGAATCGCTTTCCGATTTTCGGCATTCCGCCTGTCGAGAGGTATTTATGCCAGCAGTTAATGTTCCGAAGCCGACGTTTATGCAGAAGCTGAAGCGCTTCTTTATGGCCGACCTGTTGAAGGGCATGGGCCTGACGCTCAAGTTCAATATCGGCGCGCTCACGGACAAGGATGCCGTGGGGGGGCGCGGAATCTACACGGAGCAGTATCCGAAAGTGCGTCCCGATGTCGCGCCGCGCTTTCACGGAGCGCCGCGCCTGAACATGGACCCGGAAACGCACGACACGCTCTGCATCGCCTGCAATCTCTGCGCGCTCGCCTGCCCCGAAGATTGCATCGACGTAATCCCGATGGACATAGAGATCATGGTCGCCGGTAAGCCGCGCAAAAAGAAGGTGCTCGACGAGTTCATCTTCGATACTTCGCGCTGTATGTTCTGCGCGCTGTGCCAGGAGGCGTGCCCGACCAGTTGCCTTGAGCTGACGCAGGACTTTGAGCTTGCCACCTACTCGCGCGCCGGATTCGTCTGGAATCGAGAGATGCTCGAACAGGGACGCGAAACCATTAAGTACGAAGCATAAACGAAGGGATGCGGGATGCGGGATGAAGGGAAGGGATGAGGTCGGAGGGATGACAGGAATGCTTCCGTTTCTTGAATGCTTTTCTTATTCATCCCTGATGGCTGCCGCCCTTCGTTCCTCCCTCCGCCCTTAAATATATGATTCTTTCTGGCTGGGAAGCGGTCTTCTTCTGGGTGTTCACGGTCGCCACGCTGGTAACGGCACTGTTGACCATTCTTGCGCGCAATGCCGTACACAGCGCGCTGTTTCTGATCTCGTCGCTGATCGCGGTCGCGGCGCTCTTCATAATGCTCGGCGCGGAGTTCATCGCGGGCGTACAAATATTGGTCTACATCGGCGGCGTGATGGTCTTGTTCCTGTTCGTCATCATGCTGGTAAACGTCGGCGCCGAGGAGCGCGGGCGCGAGCGCATCTTCAACGCCGGGCCGCAGGTGTGGGCCAGCGCCGTGGTCGCCGTGCTGCTCGCCTTCGGTCTCGTCTATGCGCTGCGCCAGGGCATGAAGGGGCTGCCCGGCCATGACCGGGAGATGAGCGCCGAGCGCGTCGCGCAGCAGCAGTCTTTGCCCGTGGCGGCCACCGGAACAATGAAGATCACGAAAGAGACCGAACGCGTCGGCTCAAGCCTCTATCGTTATGCCTCTCTGCCGTTCGAGATCGCCAGCGTGTTGCTGCTCGTCGCCATCATCGGCTCCGTCATGCTCGCGCGTACCATCAAGCAGGAGGCCGCCGCCGACGACGTTGACCCGGAAGTTCTAAAAGAGAGAGCGCGGACGGATTCCTAGCGCACGAAGCTTGAAATCGTTCGGCGAGCGAAAAGCTGAAGAATAGAGAGGGCCGAGCCGTGAGGAGCAAAAGGGGCCGTGGATGAATCCGGGTGCATCGCACGCGCCTTGCCGGATCAAAAGATGTTTTATCCCTGCGCCCTCATGGTCTCTTCTTGAAAGGTTGATTCTATGGGTACTTCGTTCATTTCCGCGCTTTTCGTCTGCCTCGTGCAGGCGGCTGCTCCACCGGAGGGCTCCGGTCGTTTGTTCAACCTCAAGCAAGACCTCGCCAATCCAGACCTGTCGAAGTTCCTGGTCATTGCGGCGCTCCTTTTTATCATAGGCGTGGCGGGCGTCCTCGTGCGGCGCAATATCATCGTGATCTTCATGTCGATTGAGCTGATCCTGAACGCCGCGAACCTGAATTTCATAGCCTTCTCGCGCTACCTACAGGAGACGGGCAGCTTCAACGCCGTCGCCGGGCAGGTCTTTACGGTCTTCGTGATCGTCGTCGCCGCCGCCGAAGCCGCCATCGGCCTCGGCATAGTCATCGCGCTTTACCGCAACAAAGAGACGATCTGGGTTGACGAGATTGATCTACTAAAATGGTGAATTCAGAACTCAGGACTCAGAATCCATAATTCAGAATAAAAGCGCCCGCCGTTCTTATTCTGACTTCTGTATTCTGAGTCCTGAATTCTGCTTTACAAATATGCATAGATACATCTGGCTCGTTCCGCTTCTGCCGCTCCTGGGCGCTGCCCTTAATGGATTGCTGGGCCGCTCTTTTCGCTTCTCTGAAAGGATGGTCGGCGCAATCGCGGTCGGCTCCGTCGCGCTCGCCTTTCTCGTCAGTGTGCTCGCGGTCTATTCCTACGGCTTCAGCGATCACGCCATCTGGCCCAATCCTTACGTGACGAGCCAGGACGGCGCGTTCCGTTACACCTGGATTCCGGGCGGCGCGGTCGAGATTACGCAGGGTGCTCCGGAGCGCGCACGCTCTCTCGGCGGTGGCGGCGAAAGTGGCGCGACGACGATGCCACGGGCGGGAGAGACCGTCACGCCGCTCTCGGACGAAAAGGGGGAGTACGGCGAGCTGACCATACGCGGAAACGAAGGCGCGCGAGCGGCGGCGGCGGCGGCGACGACGCGAGACCCGGCCGGACTGGGCGCGCGGGCGGCGAGCGACCGCTCTCCGAACGAGCATACGGGGCGCGGCTCCGTGCTCGATATAGAGTGGAGCTATCAGCTCGACGCGCTCTCGGCCATCTTTATGCTGATAGTGACGGGCGTCGGCCTCTGCATCTTCATCTTTGCGACCGGCTACATGCACGGCGATGCCGGTTACTATCGCTTCTTCGCCTACCTGGGCCTCTTCATGTTCTCGATGCTGGTGCTCGTCATGGGGTCTAACTTCATGCTGATGTTCGTCGGCTGGGAGGGCGTCGGGCTCTGCTCCTATCTGTTGATCGGATACTATTTCGACCGCCGCGAAGCGGGCGACGCTTCGCGCAAAGCCTTCATCACGAATCGCATCGGGGATTTCGGATTCGCGCTCGCCGTCTTCTGTGTGATCGCGACCTTCGGGACGACCGATTACCGAGGCGTGATGGGCCAGGCGAGCGCCTACCCGCTGGAGTTGATCGGAACCTGGGGCATTATGTCCTGGATTGCTCTGGGCCTCTTCGTCGGCGCGTGCGGCAAGAGCGCGCAGATACCGCTTTTCGTCTGGCTGCCGGACGCGATGGCCGGGCCCACGCCCGTCTCCGCACTGATTCACGCCGCGACGATGGTCACGGCGGGCCTCTACATGGTGACGCGTACGAACGTCATCTTCCAGCACTCGCAGACGATGATGCTCGTCGTCGCCATCGTCGGCGCTCTGACCGCCCTCTTTGCCGCGACCATCGGCATTACGCAGAACGACATCAAGAAGGTACTGGCCTATTCGACCGTCTCGCAGTTGGGCTTTATGTTCCTGGCGTGCGGCGTCGGCGCTTTCATCATCGGCATCTTTCACGTCATGACGCACGCCTTCTTCAAGGCGTTGATGTTTCTCGGCGCGGGCTCTGTCATCCACGGCATGCATCACGAGCAGGACATGCGGCGCATGGGCGGGCTCAGGAAATACATGCCCTATACCTACTGGACTTTCCTTGCGGGCTGGCTCGCCATCTGCGGCATCATCCCTTTCAGCGGCTTCTGGTCGAAGGACGAGATACTGTGGAACGCGGCCTCGACCAACTACATTCCGGGCGGGTGGATTCTCTGGCTCGTCGCCACCATCGCCGCCACCTGTACCGCCTTCTACATGACGCGGCTGGTCGCGATGACCTTCTGGGGCAAAGAAAGATTCAGGGAGGTCGTGGCGGGCGGGCAGGCCGACGAGGCCCACGCGCAGGCTTACGCGGACGGCGAAGCGCCGCATGACGCGCAGACCGATTCGGTAGGGTACCGCCCGCGCCACGATGCCGAAGAGCACGTCGGCGTCGCCCACGATGTCCTCTCGGCGCGCGCCGCCTCGCACCTGCACGACGAGCACGAGCACGGCTCGCACACGCCGCACGAATCGCCCGCCTCGATGTGGGTTCCGCTCGCCATACTCGCCGTGCTCGCCGTCATCGGCGGTCTGGTCGGCATCAGTCCCGCGTTCACGGGCGGAAAACACGTCGGCGGGCGCATGAACATAATCAACTGGCTCGAACCCGTGATCTGGAATCCGCAGACGCGCGCCTTCGGCAAAGAGACCGAAGAGGAGGCCGACAAGGGACAAGCCCATGCGCCGCTGCCGACGACGAGCGAGCCCGCAACAACAGCAGCAGCGCCCGGCGGGCACGCGGCCACGGAAAGCGCCGGGAAGCAGAGCACGGCTTCGCCTTACGGGAACACAGGGTTCAACCTGGCCCATGCGGCGGAAGAAAAACTCGGCGGCCACACGGCCTCCGAATGGCTCTTCATCATTATCTCGCTCGTGGCCGCGGGCTTCGGAATCCTCCTGGGCCTGCTCTTTTACGTCTGGCGACCGCATCTGCCCGAAGTGTGGGCGGCGCGGCTCGGGCCCATTTACCGCGCAAGCTATAACCGTTACTGGGTTGACGAACTTTACGGCCTGCTCTTTACGCGGCGCGTGATGGACGGCGCGCGCGGCGTGTACGCCGTCGATTCAAAGGGCATAGACGGCGCTGTTAACGGCGCTGCGCGGCTCACGCGCGGGGCGAGCCTCATCACGGGCGCTTTCGATAAGTACGTCGTGGACGGGGTGGTCAACGGGGTCGCAGGCTTCATTAAGCGCCTGATGTCGCCCCTGATTCGCGCCACGCAAACGGGTTTTGCGCAGAACTATGCGCTCGTCATGGTGCTCGGGCTGATCGCCGCCGTCGCCGTGTTCTTCTGGCCCGATCTGAGGGCGATATTCGGGCGCTGACCGTTTACACAGAGCGCCCGGATTTCAGACCCTCGGGCATCATCGATCCGGAACCTGAAATATTCGTTTGGGGGATACAGTGAAAATTCCTTCTCTTCTCTCGATCATCACTTGGCTGCCCGCCGTCGGAGCCATCTTTATCCTCGCCGTCTTCAAAAAAGATCAGTCGAAGCTAATCAAGCAGTGGACTACGGCCTGGTTCGCCCTGACCTTCATCGTGTCGCTGTTCCTGCTCGGCTATGACCGGGGGGCGGGCGGGATGCAGTTTCTCGAAGACCGCCAGTGGATTCCAATAATAGGCGCGCGCTACCAACTGGGGGTTGACGGCGTGGCGGTGCTGCTGATCGTGCTGACGACGCTGCTGGGTGTGATCGCCGCGCTCTCTTCGTGGCGTTACATAGAGAAGCGCGAGAAGGAATACTACGTGCTGCTTCTGCTGTTGCAGACGGCCGTGGTCGGCGTCTTCGCCTCTATGGACTTGTTCCTGTTCTACCTTTTCTTCGAGGTCTCGCTCGTGCCGATGTATTTCCTGATCGGCATCTGGGGCGGCGAGCGAAGGCTTTATGCGGCGATCAAGTTCTTCCTCTACACGCTGGTCGGCTCGGTCGTCATGCTTCTGGGCGTCCTGAAGATGTACTTCCTGACCCAGGACGCGACGCTTATCTCGCAGATTACGGGCGGGGTTCTGGATAACATAGCCGGTTTGACGGGCACGCCTGCGCGCGACATGCTGACGGGTACGCTCGCGGCGGCCAAAGCCAACGGCACTGGAACCTTCAATATCATGTACATGCAGGCGCTCGGCTCCGTGATGCCTATGGGGACGATGCAGATACTGCTGTTCGTCGCCTTCGCGCTCGGGTTTGCGATCAAGGTTCCGATGTGGCCGTTTCACACGTGGCTGCCGGACGCGCACGTCGAAGCGCCGACGGCCGGTTCCGTCATCCTCGCGGGCATTCTCCTCAAACTGGGAACCTACGGCTTCTTCCGTTTCAACCTGCCGATGTTCCCGAGGGCGTCGGCCGACGAAAGCTCGTTCCATTATTTCGGGCTCACGTTCGGCGTCCGAAGCATCATGGTTCTGCTCGCCATTATAGGCATTATCTACGGCGCGCTGGCGGCGATGTACTTCGTCGTCAAGCGCAATGGCGATGTCAAGAAGCTGGTCGCCTATTCATCCGTCTCTTCGATGGGCATCGTCATGCTCGGACTCTTCGCCCTGAACCCGAACGGAGTGAACGGCGCGGTGCTCCACATGATTAATCACGGCATCTATTCGGGCGCGCTCTTTCTGCTGGTCGGGATTATTTACGAGCGACGGCATACGCGCAACGTGTCGGAGTTCGGCGGCCTCTCGCACGTCATGCCGGGGTATGCGGCGGTCTTTCTGGCAATGGCGATGACGGCCATCGGCTTGCCGCTCTTGTGCGTCTTCATCTCTGAGTTCCTGGCGATGCGCGGAGCCTTCGAGGCCAATCCGTGGTGGGCCGGTTGGGCCGCGCTCGGCATTATTCTCAACGCGGGCTATATGCTGTGGCTCTATCAGCGCATGTTCTTCGGCAATATAGATAATCCGAAGAACGAGAATCTGCCGGATATGTCGGGGCGCGAGTGGGCCTATATGCTGCCGCTCGTCGTCCTCTCGCTCTGGATAGGGGTTTATCCGAAACCCTTTATCGAATACATACAGCGGCCCGTCAACGCGGTCGTGCGCCACATCAGGCCCGATTATCCGATTCCGGGAATGCCTGCGGCCACAGCGCCCATCGCGCCGTCTGTGACAATGAACGCAGAGCGATGAGCAGGATGAGCAGGATGAGCCCGCAACCTACGCTTTCGAACCATTATTTCCGATTCGTCGTTCAAGTTTGAGAGATACAACTCGATGATCTTATTGCTTCAAACGACCACGGCCTCGACGACCGAGCTGTATAGCATGCGCGACCTGCTGCTGATCGCGCCGGAGATAATCCTGACGGTCTGCGCGTGCGTCGCGCTTGTGATGGAGGTCGTCCTGCCCTACAAAAAGAGCAAGATGACGGCCTATTTCTCGCTCGTCGGCCTCGGGCTGGCCGCCCTTTCGCTCGGCGTTCAAGGCTTCGGCAGCTACTCGCTCCTGCCGCTCGAAGGCTTCTACGGCATGGTGCGAATCGACGGCTTCGCCCTCCTCTTCAAAGCGATCTTTCTAGTCGCCGCCGGGTTGGCCGTCGCCATCTCGACGCGCTACCTGGACATCGAAGGCGAGCAGCACGGCGAGTATTACGCGCTCGTTCTGTTTGCCACGACGGGGATGATGTTCCTCGCCTGCGGCTACGACCTGATCGCGCTCTACATCAGTTTGGAATTGATGGCCCTGACCTTCTACGTGCTCGTCGCCTTTACCAAGCGCGAGCGCCGGTCGAACGAGGCGGCAATGAAGTATTTTCTTCTCGGCGCATTCTCTTCGGGGATTTTGCTCTACGGCATATCGCTGCTCTACGGCGTGACGGGTTCAACCAACCTGGGCCAGGTCGCCGACGGCATCAGCGCCGCGCTCGCTTCCTCGCCCGATGCGCTGAGTCCGGACGGAGCTGTGCCCTTGCGGCCGCTGCTCCTGCTCGCGATGATCGCGCTCGCCGCCGGATTGTTCTTCAAGATCAGCGCCGTACCGTTTCACATGTGGGCCCCGGACGCCTACGAGGGCGCGCCGACATCTGTGACGGCCTTTCTTTCGACGGGCTCGAAGGCGGCCAGCTTTGCGCTCTTCGCGCGCATCTTCCTGGTGGCGCTGGACGGCATGCGCGCCGATTGGGCTCCGCTGCTGGGACTCGTGGCCGCCATCACCATCTTCGTCGGCAACTGGGCCGCCGTCACGCAGGAAAACTCCAAACGTCTGCTGGCCTACTCCTCGATCTCTAACGCCGGTTATCTACTGCTCGGATTGATCGCCGGGAACGCCTACGGTTATATCGGCCTCGTCATCTACCTGCTGGTCTACACGCTGATGAACATGGGTGCGTTCGGCGTCATCATAAGCCTGCGGCGGCGCGGGATTATCGGCGACAACGTGGATGACCTGACGGGGCTGGCGCAGAAATCGCCCGGAGTCGCGGCCATGATGAGCATCTTCATGCTCTCGCTCGGCGGGCTGCCGATCACGGGCGGCTTTATCGGGAAATATTTCCTCTTCGGCGGTCTCCTACAGCGCGGACAGGCGGACGCGAAAAACTGGTACTACTGGCTGGCGGTCTGGGCCATCCTCAATACTGTCATCTCTTTTTACTACTACGTGCGCTTCATACGGGTGATGTATCTGGGCGACCGCGTGGCCGACGACCGCCCGCTCGCCTTCTCGCCCGCGCTCTGGACGGCGCTCTCGGTCGCGGTCGTCGCCATCATCTTCATAGGCGTCTACCCGCAGCCCTTTATCAACATCGCCAAGACGCTGACCGCATCCCTGCTGCCCGCCGGATGAAAACCCCCTTCTGTCGGATATTAGATGACGGATGTCAGAGACGGCATCTGACTGGCATCCAACATCTTTTCGTTTATGTTCTTCTTTTATCTCTTCGCGGCGTTGACAGTCTGTCTGGGGGTGGACTCGCTCCGCGCTGGCTTCAGGTATCTGTCCTTTGTGCGCCGCGAGATGGCGAAAGTGTGGCCCGTTTTCGAGCCGTTCGTTTCCGTCATTGCGCCCGTGCGAGGGCTTGACCCCGGATTACGCGATAATCTGGCGGCGCTCTTTCGACAGGATTACCCTTCCTACGAGCTGATCTTCGTCACGGATAGCGCCGAAGACCCGGCCCTCGCCGTGATCGAAGAGGCGCGGGCGGCATCCGCCTCGCGAAGCGTCGCGCGAGCGCGCGTGGTCTTAGCGGGCGCGGCCACGGAGAGCGGCCAGAAGGTGCATAACCTGCGAAGGGCTGTCGGCGAGATCGATCCTTCGAGCGCCGTGCTGGCTTTCGTCGATTCGGACGCACGAGCGAGCGAGCGTTGGCTGCGCTCTTTGGTTGCGCCGCTCGCTCAAAAGGGTGCGGGCGCGGCGACGGGCTATCGCTGGTTTATTCCCGTCAAAGGCGGGTTCACATCGCACCTGCGCTCTGTGTGGAATGCTTCGATTGCTTCGGCGCTCGGCGAGAGCGCGGAGAAGAACTTTTGCTGGGGCGGCTCGACGGCCATTCGCCGCGAGACGTTCGAGAGCTTGAACATGCTGGAGCAGTGGCGCGGCGCTCTCTCGGATGATTTCGCGTTGATGCGTGCGCTCCGAAGGGCCAATCTTCCAATTCATTTCGTGCCCCAGTGTCTCACGCCTTCGCTCGAAGATTGCAATTTCACCGAGCTTGTCGAGTTCACGACGCGGCAGCTAAAGATAACGCGCGTCTACGCTCCGCATTTCTGGAAGGCCGTGCTTTTGGGGAGCTTCCTCTTTGTGACGATCTTTTTCGGCGGGCTGGCGCTCGTAGTCACGCGCGCCGCGCTCGGACTCGGTTTCCTCGCGCCGCTGCTTTTCGTCACGCTGATCTTCGCGCTCGGGGCTGCGAAAGCCTACGTGCGCTGGCTCGCCGTCAAGCTTCCGCTGGCGGCATACGCGGGCGAGCTGCGGCGCGGGCTGTGGGCCCACCTGCTGCTCTGGCCCATAGCCTCCGCGCTCTATCTCTATAATGCTCTGGCCGCAGCCGTTTCACGCCGCATCAATTGGCGCGGCATCACCTACGAATTGAAATCCCCGACGGAAACTGTCATCATTGACGACGTTCGTCCAGTAGAAACCATTACTACCACCTGAGAGAGCGAGAGGCCACGCCTTTAGTGACCAGTAAGGCCGTCCAATTGATTCAGCTACTGCGTTCGACGAGCCGCGAGAAACGGCTCGGCACGTTGATTCTCTTCGTCACCTCTCGCTGCAACGCCTTTTGCCGAACCTGTTTTTATCACGAGGAGCTGAACCGGCCGGGCGACCTCACCTTCGAGCAGATCGAAAAAGTCTCGCGCACGATGCCTATCATTACAGACCTGTGGCTCTCGGGCGGCGAACCCACCCTGCGCCGCGACGTGCCGGAGATCATCGAAACCTTCATCAAGAATAACGGCGTCGAGCGCGTCATCATCCCGACCAACGGGCTCATAAAGACGCGCGTTCACGAGATAGTTGACCGCGCGCTCGGCGCTCATCCGTCGCTAGACCTCTACCTGAACATAGCGCTCGATGGCTACGGCGAGACGCACGACCACATACGGGGCGTCCCCGGCCATTGGGAGAAGACGCTCGATTGCATACGCTACCTCTATCCTTTGAAAGAGAAGTACGCGGATCGCTTTCGCCTCAACGTCAATACGGTCGTCTGCGCGGAAAACTACACGGAGATTGAAAAGCTCTCGGAATTTCTATGGGAGGGCTTTCGCCTGGACGGGCAATACTTCAATATCGTTCGCGGCGACACGCTCGTAGGCGACGAGATCAAGCGCGTCCCGCCCGAAATCCTGCCGGAGCTTTACACTCGCGCCGCCCGGCTCACCAAGCGCTACGGCGACAGGATGTTCGAGGATGATGACGCCGCGCGTCGCTTCGTCAAGAATGTAGCCTACGTCGGCGCGATCACGACGCACTACCGCACGCAACACGCGAATTTTGCGGAGTCGAGCGCCTGGCCCTTCCCGTGCACGGCGGGCGAGACCACGGCTGTCGTTGATTACAACGGGGATGTGCGCGCCTGCGAGCTGCGCGAAAAATTCGCTACGCTTGCGGATTACGATTACGACTTCGGCGCGCTCTGGGAAGCCGAGGAACGAGAGAAAGAGTTGCGTGCGATTGACGGCGGCGCGGCGTGCTGGTGTACGCACGTCTGTTTTATTCATGACTCGATGCGACATTCACGCCGCGCCATGCTCTATGAATTGCCGAAGAACTATCTACGGCGCGGGAGTTGGTAGAAGAGGGAAGCGATGGCCGAGCCTGAGGAAGAGCAAACCAATAATCAAAAAAGCGGTATTGCGTATGCCGCCGCAGTCACGCTCTTTCTGACGGTAGCGACGCTGCTGGGCCTGGGCCTGCTGCTCGATCGCTGGCTGGGCACGACGCCCTGGCTATTGGTGGCGGGCATCGTGTTGGGTTCTGTGGTCGGTCTTTATCAGTTTGTTCGCATGACCTCACGGATAAACTGAAGCCGCTCTCCGTGCCGCCAACGATTGAGCTGGCTTTCCCTGTAAACGATGGCGAAAAGATTGACAGCAATGGGTGCATCATCTAGCTTGGCGGTGCTTGCAAGCATACCGGGCTCTCACTAGAGAGCGGTCTTAGCCCTTATGACCCAGCTTTCACCTCGCTAAACATCCAACCCGGCTAACATACCTGCGCTGCTGCTTATCGGGCTGCTATGCCCCTCCGGAAGGAATATCACGACATGACCTCCTCTCGGCGCCACGGGCTTTCCACACGTCGTCTCTCGCTTCGTCTATTCATCATTGGAATCCTGGCAATCTGCCCGGCCGCGCTTTTTATTACCGGCGTAGTGGTGGCGGCTGCGGGGCCGTCATTCGCCACGAAGGCGGACTATGCAACGGGTGTGGCTCCCGGTTCAGTCGCAATAGGAGACTTCAATCTTGATGGCAAGCCTGATCTGGCCGTGGCGAATAGCTACGGCGAGACAGTGAGCGTGCTCATTAATGTTGAACATGACGGGAGATTACAGGGAGATGATCCGTGGGTTCATTGAATCGCAGGAGTATCGCCACCGCTTCGGCCCGTGAATTTCAAACAGAGCGTGTCTTAAAGAAAAGGCTCCGGCGACAGTGCCGGAGCCTTTTCTACAACGAGTTTTGATGTGGCGCGGATACGGCCTAAAATTCAGGAGAGAGGTCTAGAATTGAGAGATCAGAAGAGTGGCCGACTGCTTTGGAACTCGACAGCGCGCTGGCCGAGCGTGTAAAATTACCAGCTTTATTATGAGTGGAATCGTCAACAGTGCGGGGAGTAGTCCGTTTGCAGACCTTGAAGGAGCAGCCCTCGTGCGGCGGCTCCTGCGCGGCATGTGTGTGGCCGTGGCGCTCGCCGTCCTGGTCAGCCTGCCGCTCGCTCCGTGGCGCGTGACGACGGGGCTGCTGCTTGGCGGCGTGCTCTCCGTCTTCAATCATCACTGGCTGCGCACTTCGCTCGCGGCGGTCTTCGGAGAGGCGGCTGAGCGCGGGCGCAGGCCCAGGTTGAATGCGGCGCGTTACGTGCTTCGATATTTCATAGTCGGCGTCGTTGTGACGGCCGCCTACATGCTCGATCTGATCTCGGTCGCGGCAACCCTGGCGGGATTATGCTCATTCGCCGCCGCCGTTATGATCGAGGCTTTGACGCAACTCTACTTCGCCATCGTTTATAGAGAGGAAAACTAAGGAATGTTCTGGTTGCTGGATGATCCGGAAAAGCCCGCGAAGGCGGCCGAGACGCTTGAGAAAGCCGGGGAGCACGGCGGTGGTAGTGGTGGCGGCGGCGGCGCGGAGCATCACATGCCGCTCATCGTCGAAAAAGTAAATCAAGCCTTCGGCGGGCCCGTGCACGATTTTCAGGTTCATTATACCAAGCCGCTCTGGGATCGCTTCTTCTCGATTTTTCACACCAACGCGGAGGCAGTCTTTGGCCCGTACACGGCCGAGAACGCTATCCCCTGGTACACGGTGATGTTCGTCATCGCGTGCATCATCAGCCTGATCGTTATCTTCCTGTTCCGTCGCAAGCTCTCCGAGGACGAGCCCGGACACGGGCAGCAGACGCTCGAAGTGGCCGTCATCTCGCTGCGAAATATGCTGGCCGACATCGTAGGGCCGCACGGACTGAAATACTTTCCCGTCATAGGCACGTTCGCCGTCCTGATACTGGTCTCGAACCTGCTCGGCTTCTTTCCGCTCTTCATGTCGCCGACGGCTTCGACGAGCGTCACGTTCGCGCTCGGCCTCTCGTCCTTCATCTATTACAACTACATAGGCGTCAAGGAGAACGGCGTCTTCGGCCACCTCGGCCATTTCGCCGGGCCGATCTGGTGGATTGCGCCTTTGATATTTTTGATCGAGGTGATCGGAAATCTGGTTCGACCGATGTCGCTCGGGCTGCGTCTCTTCGGCAACATGTTTGCGGACGAGCAGGTGGCGGCAAACATAGCGGCGCTGTTTCCGCCTTATACTTACTGGCTGGTTCCGGTCTTCCTGATGCCGCTCGGTCTGTTCGTGGCCTTCATACAGACCTTCGTCTTCGTGCTGCTTTCGATGGTCTACGTCAGCGAGGTGTCGCACGCGCCGCACGACGAGCACGCGGGCGAGGGCCACGGCGAGCATGATGCGGCGGCCGCCGAGATCGTTCAGCCGGTTTAGAACCCAATAGACTGCTTTTTTTTTGAGATGGCAGATGATTATTAATTCACATTCATTTCTATCTGGCATCTTCAATCGGGCCGCGCTCTTGAGCGGCGCGGGCACTCGCGCCCGCGCACGTTGAGGCGCTTTTGTGTGTGATTCAAGGCTTCCGTAGCGAGCTAGAGAAGCGAAAGCACGAGCGGGTCGGTACACTGCTGCATGATAGCCCTCCCATGAAAAATTTCGGGAGGATGCGTTTGGGCCAGCATCGCTGGAGCGCCGTTGTTCGAGGGGCGGCTGCATACCGGAGGCAGGCGAAATAATAAAGAGCAGGCCCGGCCGCGCTGCGTTTACAGAAAAAGAGTTCTTCCGCCCGTGATCGCTTCGGGAGCGAGTCGGAAAATCGCGAAAACTCTTCGGAGGATAATAGAGATGAGAAAACTAAGATTCGTATTTTTTGGCCTGGTCGGCCTGTTGATGAGCGCTGCGCCGGTGCTGGCGCAGGCCGCAAATGCGCCGGACAACGACGCCAGCGTGAACAAGTACAAGGCGCTCGCCGCCGGGTTCGGTTTCGCCATCGCGGCGGGCCTGGGCGCGCTCGGCCAGTCTCGCATCGCCGCGTCGGCGGTCGAGGGCGCGGCCCGGAATCCGGGCGCAGCCGGTCGTATCCAAACCATGATGATCCTAGGTCTGGCGCTGATCGAATCGCTGGTGCTCTTCGCCCTGCTGATCGTCTTCGTCAAGGTCTAGGCGATCTTTCTCAAGCGCACGAACCGCGAATGCGGGTGAGGTCGAGCCTGAAGAGGGCGCGCCTTCACCCGCATTCGTCTTGTACGCTTATCATCGACCGGCGTATCGCGACCGTACGAACGCGCCCGCATCCAGGATCAGGCACGCAGGTCATATATTTGGCGTGAGCCCCAGAGAATCCTCGCCGCGCACAACTGGCATATCCTTTGCCATGTTTTAGCTGCTATACTGCGCAGAGTCGTTTCCCGAAACGCTCAGACACCAACGCTTCCCCCTTTTTCGAGTTTGCATCAGCCCCCTTTTGTGAAACCTATCCGCGCGAGGCAGGAGGGCAAGTCAAGCCCTACGCGGCAGGCTTTTAAGGCCCGGCCCACGAAGACGGGGGCCCGAGGCCGAATGAGGATTTAGAGACATGAGGAAAATCATTCTCGCATTTCTGTTGACGATCATGGCCGCTTCGCTGGCCGGGGCCGATACGATCTATCTACGCGACGGGCGAAGAGTGCAGGGAACCGTGCTCGGGTTTATCAACGGGCGGTTCGTCGTACGCATCAACGAGACGCGCACCGCCCAGCAGGGCTCTTCGACGCAAAGCTCTTCGACACAGGCGGACATGAGCGGCGAGATCGCTTTCTTCCGTCCCAGACAGATCGAGCGCATCGAGATAGAGGGTCGCTCGCTCGACGATGCGCGCTACGACACGCGCACGGTCGAGGTCTCGCTCGGGCCGAACTGGATAGACAGCGGCGTTGACCTGCGGCGCGGCGAGCGCGTGCAGATCAAGGCCAGCGGCACTATCTATGCGGATCGCACGCGCATTACGCCGGACGGGTTGCCGCGCTCGACAGACCCGAACGCTCCGCTGCCGCGAGCCGCCGAGGGCGTGCTCATCGGAGCCGTGAGCAACGATCCGACCGCGCCCATTATTGAGCTGGGCCTGAGCCGCGAGTTCGTCGCGGATCGTGATGGCCGCCTCTACCTAACGGCCAACCGCAGCTCTTACACGGACGCGCGCGGCTCCTTCAACGTACAGGTACGCACGGAGCGAAACCTGCAAGCGATGAACGACGACCGCGACGATAACAATCCCAATAGTAGTAATGAGTCGTTCGGCAGGGATCGCAGCGATAATCCCGCGCCGCCGCGCCGCAGAACGCAGTCAGATCAGGGCTACAACAGGCCCAACAATAATCGCACGCAACGCGAAAAGGTCATCAGCGTGCCTGGCAATCTACGCGCTGGCGTCGATACGGGCGTTGACGTGCGCACGGGCGATCAATTGACGATCACGGCGACGGGCAACATCACGGCCGGACGAAGAGCCGGGGTCGTCTCGCCCGAAGGAGGCCGAGTCGGGGCCGCATCCATCATTGGCACGTATCCCGTGCCGAGCGCGGGCGTCGGCGCGCTTATCGGTTACTTACGCCTGCCCGATGGCCAACTCTCGCAGCCCTTCTTCATCGGCAGCCAGTTGAACTTTACCTCTCAGGCCGAAGGGAGGCTCTTTCTGCTCGCCAACGACGACAACTACAATGACAACAGCGGCAGCTTCGATGTCAGGATAGTTTACCTGGACGTGGCGAGATAGTGGCTTTCCAGAGAAGATGATGAGGAGGCGATCCCGTTATGGAATCGCCTCCTCTTCGAGTATCTGATGTTGAAGCTCGCAGGCGGGTTAAATCAGGAAGGGGCGAAGCGGGGTGCTAACCTTTACGAGCTTTATGCGTTGCGCGCGCCGCAGTGTCCCTGGTCGGCGCGTAGGGCACGGGCGTAGGGCGCGGGCCCGAACGAATCGCTCTATGACTTGAACTTTAAGGCTGGCATGAAGCCATGCGGCGCAGACCTCTATTTGAAATGGCGCTGCGGGCCAGCATAAAGGCAAAAGATAAGAGCCCGAAGGGGAAAGTAAACAGCGCGTTTGAACTTTTGCTTTTTATCTTTTTACTTTTGTTGTTTTCGTGTGATACGCTCAAGATTATTCTCGTTCAAACAGATGAGGGCGAGGCCGGAGTGGTAGATGAAGAAATGTCCGAAGTGTGAGAAGGCTTACGAAGATACCGTTACCCTGTGTCCGAATGACGGGACGGTGCTGGAGAAAGCAAGTGACGCCCTTGTAGGCCAGATTCTGGCCGATAAGTATCGTGTCGACCAGTTTCTCAGCCACGGCGGGATGGGCACAGTCTACAAGGGCACGCACATCTTGATGGATAAGACGGTCGCCATCAAGGTTCTGCATCCCTCGCTCGCCGCCGACGATAAGATCGTCGCACGCTTTTCGCGTGAAGCCCGCGCCGCATCGCGCATCTCTCACCCGCACGCTCTTAACGTCACGGATTTCGGCGAATCACAAAACGGCGTCGTCTTTCTCGTGATGGAATACCTGCACGGCAAGACTTTGAAGGAGGTCATCCACGCCGAGGGCCCGATGCCTCTGCCGCGCGTCATAGAGATCATCCGGCAGGTCAGCGGCGCGCTCGACGCCGCGCACGGCGAGGGCGTCGTCCATCGCGATCTCAAGAGCGACAATATCATGCTGATAGATGTCGGCGGCGGCGACTGGGCCAAGGTGCTGGATTTCGGCATCGCCAAGATCAAAGAGCCGTTGGGCGGCACGGATTCCGCCCTGACCTCGCCCAACCTGATTATCGGCACTCCGCAGTACATGTCGCCGGAGCAATGCTCGCAGGCCGCCGAGTTGGATGCCCGCTCCGACATCTACAGCCTGGGCGTCATTCTCTATGAATTGCTGGTGGGCCGCGTCCCGTTCACAGGGGAATCGCCGACCGCCATCATGATGAAGCATTTGCAGGAGCCCGCCCCGTCCGTGCTCGACGAGCGAAAGGATGTTCCGGCGGCGGTCGGCCGCGTCGTCTCGCGCGCCATGGCGAAGCGGCCCGAAGACCGTTATCAATCGGCGGGCGCGCTCTCGGAAGCTTTGAGCCTGGCCGCCGAAGATGAAGCGCCTGTAACGGCGGCAGCGGCGGCGATCACCGGCGAGAACGATGCCGATCGCGCGACCAATCGCATCGTCGTGCCGACCGATTCCAACGAGTTGGTGCGCGATACGGGCGATGTGGAATATGACGAATCCACGGTTGTCCGAGCGCGAGAAGAGGAAGAGGTGATCGGAGGCGAAGAGGCCGTCTACAGAGATGGGCCGCCTCCGGCAGAGGCTTTCAATCCGTGGCGCATCATCGTCCCGGCCGTCGTCGGGCTCATACTGGTCTTCGGCGTAATCTATGCGCTCACGCGCAACTCAAGCCAGCCGACGACCAACCAGCAGACGCAGCCTCTCGTAGTAGACCCGAACAGCAGTAACGTACAGCCCATGCAATCGCCCACGGGACAGGGCGAAAGGGGCATCGCCGGGAGCAGCACCACTTCAAGCACGAGCGCCAATTCAAATTCCGGCTCGGGCCAGAATCAGAGTTCTAATGGCGCGCCCTCGGGCGAGAACTCAAATTCCAAACGCGGCGACGCGCCAAAGAACAATAACGCGAAGACTCCGCCGGGCGAGGCAACGGAACCGACGCCCACCGAAGATAACGGCACCGACGAGCCGAGCGCATCGCCCTCGCCTGAGCCGAGCGAGTCGCCCGAGGACTCGGACGAGCCACCGCCGCCTCCGAAACCGAAGCGGAGGCAGAGAGAACTGCCCAAGCCGAACCTGCCGACGGAGACGCCATCGCAGCCCCCGTCGGTGGGCGACGCTCCACCCGCGCCGTAAAAATAGACGCCTTCTTTAAATAGACCCCTTCTTTTTTTAATGGACGCCTTGATTGAGCGCGTGCCCGCGAGTCTCTTGAAATAGTTCCTCCTCAACGGTTCGGCCCCCTTCGGGTTTCAGGCGGGCCGTTCTCGTTTACGGACTGCTTCACTTATCAGGCTGTGCAGCCGGGCCTCGTCCTCTATCTCCAGCTCTATCTCAAGGACGTAGCAGGGAAGGCTGAACGCAAGCGCGCGGAGCTTGACGGCATCCTTCGCCGTGGTGAGTAGTACGGGCGCGCCCCTGTCCAGCGCGTGCGCGGCGAGCGCGTCGGCGTCCCGCTGGCTGTAGACGTGATGATCCGGATAGGCGCGCGTGTAAGCCAGCTCGTATCCGTCATCTCGGATGTGCGCGAAGAATGCATCCGGATTTCCGATGGCGCAGAATGCCGCGACCGGCTGCGGCAAAGCGACGACGGGCGATGCCGCGCCCGCCATCGCCGTCTCTGACAGAGGCCGCACGGCGCTTGTCCGCGCCCGCGAGACGAGGACGGGCGGCGAGCCGCCGCTCAAACGCTCAAGCTCATTTCTGAGGCCGTCAATATCAAACGCCTGTTCGGCGCGTGTGATGATTATGCAATCGGCGCGCGCAATACCTCCGACCGGCTCTCGCAAGTGCCCGCGAGGCAATAGCCGCCCCCCGCCGAAAGGGTCTGTCGCATCTACCGTCAAGAGATTCAGCTCGCGCGCGATGCGAAGGTGCTGAAATCCGTCATCGAGTATGAACACCTCGCTGCGAAGATGCTCAAGCGCCCAGCGCGCCGCCCCTACGCGATCCGCATCGCTGATGACGGCCGCCACTCCACTGAGCGCCTCGGCCAGCAATAGCGGCTCGTCGCCTCCCTCGCGCGCATCGGCTAGAACGTGCTCGCCGTCCGAGACGATGACGCGCTGGCGCTCGTCCCGGCGACCGTAACCGCGCGTCAGTATGCAGACGCGCCTGCCCTCGCGCTCTTTGACGGCGCGCGCCAGCCATGCGACGAGCGGCGTCTTTCCTGTGCCTCCCGTCGTGATATTGCCGACGCTCAGAACGGGAGCGCCCAGTTGATGAACGCGCAGCGCGCCGCTCCCGTAGAGGGCCGTGCGCGCCCGCGTCAGCGCGCCGTAGAGAGCGCCGAAGGGCGCGAGAATGATCGCTCCTTTTGAAGTCATGCCGAGAGCACGTCGCTTCGCGCGTCCTGGGGGTGGGCCAAACTATCGTCATCCGGAGAAAGAAGCAGGAGCGGCGCGAGCAATTTAACGGTGCGACGGCTCGCGCCGCGATTCTGTTCGACGAGAGAGCGTGCGCGAGCGCCGATTGCGCGCCTGCGCTCGTCATCGGCCAGCATGTCTCCGAAAACTCGCGCAAGCTCCGAGGCCGCTTCCGTTTCCTGCAAGTCCGGAAGCTGTATGAGCGCATCGGCTTCCAGGAAAGCGCGCATGATGGCCTCGAAGTTCCTGGTGTGCGCGCCCGTGATGATGCACGCTCCGACGGCAGCCGGTTCGAGGACGTTATGGCCGCCCGTCGGCGCGATGCTGCCGCCGACGAAGACCAGGCTGGCGAACCTGTAGACGGCGCGTAGCTCGCCTATCGTGTCGAGCAGGATTACATCCGCATCGTCGCGGCGGCCGGGTGGGCTCGAACGTCGCGTCCAGTCGAGGCCGGAAGTGTCAAGAAGCGATGCTGTCTCGGCAAACCGCTCGGGATGGCGCGGCGCGACGAGCAGCCGCGCCGCGCACTCGCCCCGAGCCGCGCGCAATCGCCTGAAAGCCTCAACAAGAATGCGCTCTTCGGGAGCGTGCGTGCTGGCCGCGACGATGAGCGGGCGACCCCGCCCGAAATGAAAACGAGCATCCAATTCGCGGCTCAAGTCCTGTTCGCCCGAAGGTACGTCAGCGTCAAACTTCACATTGCCGGAGACCATTACGCGCGAGGATGAGAGCCCGAGGCCGCGTATTCTCTCGGCATCGGCCTTCGATTGCATGACCGCCAGATTGAGGCAGTCTACGATGCGCGCGGTGAAGCGGCGAACAAGCTTGTAGCGGCGAAACGAGCCTTCGGACAGCCGACCGTTGACGAGCGCGACAGGGATTTCAAGGCGCACGCATTCGCGCAGGAAATTGGGCCATAGCTCCGTCTCCATGATGAGCACGACGGAAGGATTTATGGCCCGCAACGCACGCCGCACACTCCATCGCCAATCGAAGGGGAAATAGATGACGGCCTGCGCCTTCGTGGCGAAAACCTCTCGCGCTATGCGCTGGCCGGTCAGCGTAATGGTCGAGACGACAAGTCGGTGCGAGGGGAACTCTTCGAGAAGACGCTCGGCAAGCGGGCGCGCCGCCTGTGTCTCGCCCACCGAAACGCAATGGAGCCAGATGACGGGGCGTCCGTCCGAATCGAAAGAGGGAAGACTGCCCAATCGCTGGCGCAATCCGTCTATGTACTTTCCGTGGCGAATGGCGTCGTAGAGAAAACGCGGCAGGAGCGCGACGAGGCCGAGGGTCAGAAGAAGGCTATAAAGAGAGTACATAGGGGGACAGGTGATGCGGGTGAAGGGCGACGACGCGTGACCGGGCAGATGAATTACCGCTGGCCCGCCCGCGCGCGCGAATCGTCGCCGCGCTCACTCTTCTATTTCGCCCGTTCCATGTATCGGCCTTCGGTCGGGTCAACGCGGATGCGGTCGCCCTCGTTGACGAAGGGCGGAACCTGAATGGTGACGCCGTTTTCGAGCGTCGCAGGCTTGTTGACGTTTGAGACGGTCGCGCCTTTCATGGTCGGCTCGGTGCTCGTCACCGTCAATTCCATAGAGGGCGGAAGGTCTATGCCGATGGGCGCGCCCTCGTAGAACTCCGCCTGTATCTTGAGTCCCGGTATGAGCCACTGCGCCGCGTCGCCAAGCTCATCCTCACTCAGACTCGTCTGCTCGTAGTTCTCAGTGTTCATGAAATGATGATGCGAGCCGTCGGAGTATAGATACTCCATCTCGTGCTGTTCGAGACTGGCGCGCTCGACCGTATCGGCCGAGCGGAAGCGATGCTCGAAGGATGAGCCGGTGCGAAGATTTCTGAGCTTGGTCTGCACCATCGCGCGCAGGTTGCCCGGCGTGTGGTGGCGGAATTCAACGACCTTGCAGAGCTGTCCCTCAAAGAGTATTACCATGCCGCGCCGAATCTGTGTTGCAGGAATCGCCATAAAAACATCTGTCTCCGTAAAAGGTGAAAAGAGCGCCCGGCCCACGCGCGCGCCGTGCGTGAGCGGGTCATGCCCTCAATCGTTAATAGCAAACCGCGTAGTCTAGCGAGCACGAGCGGGCTTTGTCTAGTCGAAAACAGTAGCCCACTACTGCGGGGCGGCGAGGATCGCCGTGTTTCCAATTCGATACGAGGACACAACTTGCGGCGCGGCGATTGGAACCGTGCGGGTGTGGATTCAGGAACGTCCCCTCCGAGCGCGCTTGCCGCCCGCGTTTCCCTGCCCCGGTTCGCTGCCCGAAGAGTCCGCGCTTTCGCCCGCTTCCAGCTTGAAGTAGACGCACAGTGTTACCTGGTATTCGAGGCGGCCCTGTTGCAGCCCCCCGCGCTGTTCACGGACGACGAACCACGAGAGGTTGCGAAGGGTTTGGCGGGCGCGCTCGACGGCGACCTCTATGGCATGGCTGAAGCTACGGCTGGAGGTGCCGACGATCTCGACCGCTTTGAAGACGTTTCCTTCCATCTGCGTTCTCCTTTAAACATTGCTGGATTTTAGAATCATGCTGCCGCGCCAGGAGATCATTTGTAAAAAAAAGGCGCGCACCGCGCCGAGAGGGTATCAAGATAGAGGCCCGGTGTAAATAAAACCCAAAGAGCGGGTGAGCATTTAGAAGAAGCGCTGGAGGGTAACGACGCTTTTTCCGTATGCTCGCCCGCTCTCTTTAGGAGGAGCCCACCTACCTGTCTGACTAAACGCTCGGGCGGTCGCAAAGTTCCAACAAAACGTCGGACAAAGAGTCAGGCGGCGCGCGCGCGCGGGACGTGACGCTGGTACGCGATGTGCTCCAGCATGAGCTGCGCCTTCTCGTAGTAGGGGAAGCGCTGCTCTTCGGCGCGAAAGGCGTTGGTGTGATAGTAGCGCCGCCCCTTTATCAAGCGCGCCGGATGCTTGATGTGGAGTATCTCGTGGTAAAGAATATACTCGACGAACCATGCGGGGATGTCCTCGGAATCCAGCGTCTTACTGATGACGATGGTATCGTGTGCGGCGTCGTGATGCCCGAGTATGCGGCGCGTGCGGCGCTGCGACCAGGTGAGAGTCGGCTTCTCTATGTCGCCGTCGAAATAGCGCCGGTTCAGTCTCTGAAACATCCTGTCCAGATCGTAGACCTGTCCGCGCGAAGACGAGATCATTTTCCGCCCACGCCTGCGGCGCGCAATATCGGAAGCGCGTAAGACCTGCGGCGAATAGGCGTAATCCCTGTAGATGCGCTCGTGTACGTCGGGCGGCCGTTTCCCGAGCAGCTTGGCGACCAGTATAAAGGCGAGGGCGCGATGCACACCCAGCGGCGCATCCTTGAATATATCCGAGAGTCGCACGTAGACGCGGCCCGCGCGCACGCGGATCGTGTGATGAAGTCCCGCGTACGGGTAGAGCCTGACCTCCACCTCCGGTATCGCGCGTTTGCTCCCAAGCTGGCGAAAGGCGTCAGCGAAATGCGCTTCCAGATATTTGAGAGACTGTGGCATAGGCAAACTCTGCGACTCAAAATTGCCGGTCTCGGAAAAGACCCTTTATATAGAATACCCGCTTGTAGAGCGTGAGGCATGCTCTGTCGGCGGCGGCGACCACTACTTCTACTTACTACTACTGCTTCTACTCGATCCTGCTCCGCCAGCCCAAAGGTTCGGGAGTGATGCTCTTCTAAAGGGGGATATTACGGGCGGGCCGAGGGGGGCGTCAAATGATCTTTACGCGGGTGCTGCTAAGCTATTGATGCGTCAGGCGATGGCTTCGAGCGCCCGGCGTTCGCCGCCGGAGGGGAAATCAGGCGCAGCTTATAAGGCCAGGATTATCAACGGTTTAGCTCGAAGGCTCGACGGGGCGTGCACCCCTCCGTGGCTAACCTTAACCGAGTCATCAATTTAAATCCTGTGGGGCGCGGCGCCGGGCTGGACAGAAGGGGTCTGCAAAAGACTGTTTGCGGCGTCACTTCACAATCCTTTATACTCTAGGATGAGGGCCTTCCCCGCGCTTCGGCCTCTTAAAGCGACCGCTCGCAGATGCTTCCCCCATGAATACATTGACAGGCCGGAAGTCGCGGTGTTATTGATTTTCTAGGCTCGCGGTGGGGTTTTAGCGCGAAACCGTAGCCCCGTCCGCCCGCCGCCATTTCAGGAATCTTAATGGTCAATCGCAGCTCAACTTCACAAATGCCGGATGCCCTGATGTCCGACCCGCGCGGGCAGGCCATCCTGTCGGCGGTCATCAAGGAGCATCTGAAGACGGGAGAGCCGGTCGGCTCGCGAACAATCTCTGATCGCTTCGCGCATGCTTCGGGCTGGAGCGCCGCGACCATCCGCAACGTCATGGGGGAGCTGGAAGAGGCCGGATTGGTCGAGCAGCCGCACACCTCGGCCGGGCGCGTGCCGACAGATAAGGGCTACCGCTTCTACGTCGATCACATGCTCGGCGAGACGCGCCTCTCCGAAACTGACATGGCGGCCATCAACCGCTTTCTCGGCGTCCGGACGGGCGAGAAGACGGCCTCCGCGCCCGACCGCCTGATGGAGAAGACCTCGCACCTGTTGTCGGCGCTCTCGGAGAACGTCGGGATCGTCGTCTCGCCGTCGCTGGCCGACAATGTGCTGCATCATATAGAGTTCATGCACCTTGCGGACAATCGTATTCTGGTGGTGCTCGTTTCGGCCTCGAACATAGTTCATAACAAGATCATACGCATTGACGAAAGCCTGAGCCAGGCTGAGCTTGAGCGCACGGCGCGCTACTTGAATGTGGAGTTCGCAGGCAAAAGCCTGCTCGCGATTCGCGCCGAGATTCTCGAATTGATGCGCGAGGAGAAGGCTCTTTATGACAAGCTGCTGCGCAACGCCATGCTGCTTTGCGACCTGAGCCTGGAGGGCGAGGAGGCGACCACGGGCGAGGTCTACGTCGACGGCGCATCCAATATCCTGACCAAGCCGGATTTCAACGATGCTCAAAGAATGCGCGAGCTGTTCCGCACCTTCGAGGAGAAATCGCGGCTCGTCAAGATTCTCAACGAGTGCGTGACGCGCGATCAACCCTTCGCGGGTGACGTGCAGGTGGTCATCGGACGCGAGCACATCGCGCCCTCCATGCAGGCTTGCACGCTGATTACGGCTCCGTACAGGATCGGCCTGGGGGCTGCAACGGGCGCGCTCGGCGTCGTCGGCCCGATGAGAATCGAGTACGAGCGCGTCGTAGCTGTAGTAAACTATGTGGCGCGTCTGATCGAGCGCATGTTGCGTGAAGATGCCGCCTCAAACTGAATACGCGAAGCATTAATACCCGGTTGCCCAACCCGTTCGGAACAAATGATGATGGCTAATCCCGACAAACAGAAGCCGAATCGCATTCCGGTTCGCTTTATAGACGAAGAAGGCCCCACCGTGCAGAACCCTACAGAAGCAGATGCGCCCGAAGGTGAAACAAACGGGGACGTGCCCTCGTCCGAAGAGCTTGGCCGCGAATCCTCCTACGAGGATGCGACCGAAATGCAGCGCCGTGTAGATCGCGGCGCAGAGCAGGATGACGGCAGCGGGACGGGGCACGCCGACGAAGCGGACGAGGCGGGCGGGCCGCCTCACCAGGATCTGCCCGAGCAGCGCGAAGACCTCGGTGCAGCCGGTTCCTCCGCTCCGGGCTGGGGGTTAAGGGGAAACTCCGGCGGTCAGAGAGAGCATCCGGGCGGCGCGGCCGCCGCCTCGCATGCCAATGAATCCAGTTTCGGCCCGGCCGTCGCCGAACTCGTAGCGACGCGCGCCGAATTGAAAAGAGTCGAAGCCGAGCGCGCCGACCTGCTCGACCAGCTTTCGCGTCGCCAGGCCGACTTTGAGAATTACCGCAAGCGCGTCGACCGCGAGCGCAGCGAAACCTATAACCGCATGGTCGGCGATGTCGTCAGCAAACTGCTCCCTGTGCTCGATAATCTGCGGCGCGCGCTCGATACCGAAGCCTCGCAGCAGGCGGGCGAATCGGAAGAGTTTCGCCACTTCCTACAGGGGGTCGAACTGATCTATAAACAACTGAGCGACGTGCTGGAGAGTTTGGGCTTGCAGCCCGTGGCGGCCGTCGGAGAGCGTTTCGACCCGCACGTCCATGAGGCCGTCATTACGGAACAGACTGAGGATTACGAGCCAGACACTGTGATCCAGGAACTCGTGCGCGGCTATCGCCTGGGCGAAAAACTGTTGCGCCCGGCCATAGTCAAGGTCGCAACCAGATAGTTTTGGAGAGACGAATAAGGAGCGCCGTAATGATGAACGCGGAGTGATGAATTGAGAGATGGAAGGCGAGAGGCTTTCGTCACCCATTCGTCATTCGGCATTCCTGATTCATCGTTTAAATATTATGGGCAAAATCATCGGAATTGATCTTGGAACCACCAACTGCTGCGTCGCCGTTCTGGAAGGCGGGGCAGTGCAGATTGTGCCCAACAAAGAGGGCGGGCGAACCACCCCGACCGTGGTCGGCTTTACGGACAAGGGCGAGCGGCTCGTCGGTCAGATCGCCAAGCGCCAGGCCGTCACCAACGCCGCCAATACCGTCTACGCCGTCAAGCGGCTGATCGGTCGCAAGTACAATTCGCCGGAATCCGAAAGGATGCGCGAAACCTCTCCGTTTGAGATAGTGGATTCGCAGAACGGCGATGCGCGCATACGCGTGCAGGGGCGCGTCTACAGTCCTCCGGAAATCTCCGGCATTGTCCTGCAACGCCTCAAGGCGGCCGCCGAGGATTTCCTCGGCGAGGCCGTCACGCAGGCCATCGTCACCGTCCCCGCCTACTTCGACGATACGCAGCGGCAGGCGACCAAAGACGCCGGACGCATCGCGGGTCTCAAGGTCGAGCGCATCATCAACGAGCCGACGGCGGCCGCGCTCGCCTACGGCCTCGGACGCTCAGAGGCCGAAAGGCTCGTGGTTTACGACCTCGGCGGCGGAACCTTCGACGTTTCCATACTGGAGATGAACGACGGCGTCTTCGAGGTGCTTTCAACTTCGGGTAATACTTTCCTGGGCGGCGAGGATTTCGATGACAAGATCATCAACTGGATGGCCGATCAATTCCGCGAAGAGACGGGCATCGACCTGCGTCAGGACAGGCTGGCGCTGCAACGCCTCAAAGAGGCCGCCGAGCGCGCCAAGTGCGATCTTTCATCCGTGACCGAGACCAATATCAATCTGCCGTTCATCGCCGCGGACGAATCCGGCCCGAAACATTTCAACAAGACTCTGACCCGAGATACCTTCGAGCAGCTCGTCGCCGACCTCGTGGAACAGACCATAGAGCCGTGCCAGAAGGCGCTCTGGGACGCCAAGCTTCAGCCTACAGACATCAACAAGGTGATCCTCGTCGGCGGGCAGACGCGCTCGCCCATCGTCGCGCGCACGGTCAAGGAGATTTTCGGCAAGGATGCCTCGGCCGAGATCAACCCGGATGAGGTGGTCGCCATGGGCGCGGCCATTCAGGGAGGCGTTCTGGCGGGCGACGTTAAAGACATTATTCTGCTCGATGTCCTGCCCTTGAGTCTCGGTCTTGAGACGCGCGGCGGGCTTTTTACCAAGATCATCGAACGCAACTCGACGATACCTCTGCGCAACAGCCTGACGTTCACCACGGTCGTCGATAACCAGTCGTCCGTGGAGATTCACGTCCTGCAAGGCGAGCGCGAGATCGCGCAGGGCAATCGCTCGCTCGGGAAATTCGAGCTTGTCGGCATTCCAGCCAACGCGCGCGGCGTCCCGCAGATCGAAGTCTCTTTTGAAGTGGACGCCAACGGCATAGTCTCGGTTTCGGCCAAGGACAAGGCGACGGGGCGCGAGCAGCAGATGCGTATCACGCCGACCTCGGGGCTTTCGCCTGACGAGATCAATCGCCTGATTATGGAGGCGGAATCCTCCGTCGATTCTGACCGGCACACCAAAGAGACGATCATGCTCCGCAACAAGCTCGACAGCCTGGTGCGAAATACGCAGCGCACGTTCACGGAATTTGGCAGCTCGCTCTCGGAAAACGAGCAGGGGATGGGCAAGCGCGCTCTCACGGAAGGCGAGGCGGCGGCCAAATCCCACGACCTCGAACAGATTCGCAGCGCGCTCTCGGATGTCGAACGCCTCGCCTCGCAGCTCACCAACGTCATGTTGATGAGCGCCGCGCTCGAAGAAGAAGCGGCCCCGGAGGAGATAGAGGGCGCGCACTAATCCTTTAAAATATTTCAGCCGTCAAGGCCGCGCAGGAGGCGCGAGAAAGCTTTCCGCCCCGGCTGACGGCTGCCTTTTCTTCGCTTATAATATCGGCTTTAAATAGGAAGGGAACCGGATCGGGATTCAGATGAGTAAACGCGATTATTACGAGGTGTTGGGGGTGAGCCGGACGGCCACAGACCAGGAGATCAAGAGCGCCTACAGGCGTCTTGCCGTGCGCTTTCACCCTGACAAGAACCCCGGCAACAGCGAGGCCGAAGATAAATTCAAAGAGGCCGCAGAGGCTTATTCCGTCCTCTCGGACGTGGAGCAGCGTCGCCGCTACGACCGCTTCGGCCACGCGGGCGTCTCTTCGAGCGCCGGGGCCGGATGGGGCGCGCCCGGCTTTACGAACCTCGAAGATATTCTCGGCGACCTGTTCGGTTTTGGGGACGTGTTCGGCGGCGGGCGCTCGGGCGGGCGACGCTCTTCGGGGCAGCGCGGCGCAGACCTTCGCTACGACCTTGAGATTACTCTGGAAGAGGCGGCGGCCGGGATGACGGCGCAACTGCGGCTCCCGAGGCTGGAGACTTGCGAGAAGTGCAAGGGCACGGGCGCAGCCGAGGGCACTCAGCCCGAGACCTGTCAGACCTGCGCGGGCGCAGGACAGGTGCGCTACCAGCAGGGCTTCTTCTCGGTCGCGCGTACCTGCGGCAGTTGCCGTGGCACGGGCCGCGTCATCAAAACGCCTTGCGATGCCTGTCAGGGCGCGGGCCGCACCGAGCGTGAGAAGATGATGGAGGTGAAGATTCCGGCGGGAGTGGAAACGGGCTCGCGCCTGCGTATCTCCGGCGAGGGCGAAGCGGGCACAGGCGGCGGCGCGACCGGCGACCTCTACGTCATCATACACGTCGGCGAGCACGAGCAGTTCGAGCGCCAGGGCAGCAATCTATATTCGTCCGTGCCCATCACCTTCGCACAGGCCGCGCTCGGGGCCGAGATCACAGTCAAGACCCTGGACGCCGAGCAGCAGGTGAAAATCCCCGCCGGTACACAGACCGGCACGGTGTTCCGTCTCAAAGGCCACGGCGTCCCCGTGCTCGGCGGGCGCGGGCGCGGCGACCTCTTCGTTTCCGTCACGGTCGTCACCCCGACGACACTGACGCGCGAACAGCGAAATATACTGGAACAACTCGCCAAAATAGAGACGAGCGACCTCGAAGACAAAGGCCTGATGGACAAGGTCAGAGACATCTTTGGATGAAGGGATAAGGGGCGGCAGCGATGAGGGATGAAAGGGTTGAGTAAAAGCGTCAATGTATCAGTTCACTCAACCCTTTCATCCCTCATCTCTTCGTTCCTCCCTTCGTCCATCCCTGCTTTTCTGCGTTTGGCAATAGTACAGGTCGCCTCTGATTGGCCCCTGCGGGGTGCACCGATATTATTCACACCCTCCCGATAATCATTTCGCAATAAACGGCGCTTCGCTCCGAATTTACGGGGCAAATCGCTTTTTTCGTCTCCGTGCGCCTCTGCGGCATATCGGTTGCTCCTGACTAGCTCAGGAAAGCTTGATTAGCCACTCTCCCTTGGCAGCCAAAATCGCGGGAGCAAACATAGAGATGAAACAGCGACACCTCGTAAGCGTTTTCGCCCTGGCCCTGCTGCTCGCACTCTTTTCCGGCGTCGCCGCGCGGGCCGCAAACGTCGAAGACGCCAAAGAAGACACAGACACCCGGATAATTAACGCAAAGGTGGTTGAGGCCACGGACACGCGCATCTCCGTCATCGCGCGCAGCGGCGTCGAGCACGTGATCGCCATCGACCGCGCCGATACGAAAGTGACGATTGACGGCCTGACGGTCGCCCTTCAGGATTTGCGCGAGGGCGATACGGTCACGGTCGAGCTGGATGCCGATAACCCCGTGAAATTTGCCAGGAATATATCCATGCGATCCGACCAGAACGTGATCGCGCGCAATCGCCGGTAGGAGCCCAGGTGCTCTCTTCTTGAGCGTCGCCCATGCGCCCACCGGCCGAAAGGGCCGCTCGTCCCTCGCAGGCGAGCGGCCCGTTTTATGTGCTATCCTGATCCCGCCTTCTGAACTGCAACTTTTCAGCTTCTGCACGGTTTGATAGCTGTCCTCCGAGCCCGAGCCTTTTTTGTGAGCCGCTATGGATCGCCCCGATTTACTACAGACATTCGTGCTCGCCAGCGAATACAAGGAGGGTGATCTACTGGTCGGCGGCCGCGACGATGCGCGCCTGCGCGCCGAGGCGCGTGCCTCGCTCATGGCCCTGCGCCTCGGAGAAATAACGAAGTGCGTGTTCGTCGAGGACGGGGTGAGCGAAGCGCTTCAGCGCTCGCTCTCCGCAGAGCGCTCGGCGGAGGTCTCGGGCCTGACCGTGGGCCAACTGAAAAGCATACTGCTCGGGGCGGACGGGAGCGGCTGGGCGCATCGCTACCGCGACGGCTTGTCGAGCGAGGTGATCGCGGCGGCCGTAAAGGTGATGACGAACGGGGAGCTGTCGGCAATCGCCCGGACGCTGTTCAATCCGTTGCCGGGCGAGGGCGCGACCGCAATCGGCTCGCCCGGCCACTTCGGCTCACGCATCCAGCCCAACAGCCCCGGCGACGACGAAGAAGAAATCCTCTTCTCAATCCTCGAAGGAATCAGCTTCGGCTGCGGCGACGTGATACTCGGCATCAATCCGGCGAGCGACGATTTGGAGACCATCGTTCGGCTCGAAGAACTCCTCCGAAGTGTTGTCGAGCGCCTCGAACTGCCGACGAGATACTGCGTGCTGTCCGACATCGTGAAGCAATCGAGCGCCCGCGCGCACGTCCGAGTCGATGTCGGATTTCAGAGCCTTGCCGGAACCTCCAAGGCGCTTTCCGGCATGGTTGGCTTGGACGTTGACGGCATACTGGAACTGGCGCGCGGCTTCGACGGTCTCTATTTTGAGACGGGGCAGGGCTCGGAGGTGACCAACGGCGCGGCCGAAGACGTGGACATGCTGACGCTCGAAGCGCGTACCTACGGTGTGGCGCGTTACGTGGGCCGGAAGACGGGCGCGTGGATGATCGTAAACGACGTTGCCGGATTCATAGGGCCGGAGGTCTTTCGCACGGGCGAGCAGTTGGTGCGCGCGTGTCTCGAAGACGTGGTGATGGCCAAGCTGCACGGGCTGACGATGGGCCTGGATGTCTGCTCGACCTTTCACATGGGCATCGAGCCTCATGTGCTGCGACAGTTGACCGCATTCATCGCCAGCCATGCGGCGCCCGCTTATCTGATGGCGGTTGCCGGTAATACAGACCCCATGCTCGGCTATCTCACAACCTCTTTCCGCGACCACCCGCGCCTGCGCCGCCTCACGAACAGGCGCGTCTCAACGCCTATGGAGAAAAGGCTCCACCGCCTCGGCGTTATGAATGAGGGCGGAGAGTTGCGCGCCGACGCGACGCGCCCAGAGTCGCTTTACGCCGCCTATATGAAAGCGGGCGGCTCGGCTCTCTCGTCCGAGACGTTGCGCGAGGAGGGAGCGAAGAAGATAAAAGCGTTGCGCGGGCGAGGGTTTGATCTTGGCTATGGCCATGATGAAGAGTTCGCCGCTCCGCCCGAGGTCGAATCCAGAATGGAAGCAATCTACGGGCACGCGCGCCGGGCGCTTCATGCCACGCTCGATGAAGCGGTCTTGGGCGATGTTTCGCCGCGCCGCATCGAAGTCCGCACTTGCGCCACCGATAGGGAGGAATACCTGTCGCGCCCGCAGACGGGCGAGCTGATCTGCGCGGCGGACGCCGCCCGTCTCATCAACCTCTACGTCTTGCGCCGACCGCAGGTGCAGATAGTTATTTCGGACGGTCTTAACGCGAACGCGCATAACGAAAATCTTCGCACGGTGTTGCCGCGACTCAGGCACGAACTGGCACAGACGGGCCTGCACCTGGGCGAGACGGATGTCGTAATCCGTAACGGTCGCGTGCGCGCCGGTTATCACGTCGGCGCATTGTTGGACGTGGAGGCTGTCGTTCATCTGATAGGCGAGCGGCCCGGCACGGGTCTCAACACGCTCTCTGCTTATCTCACTTACGGACGCGACGCGGCGGGGCACGCGCGCTGGAGCCCCGCTCTGGATCATGCATGTACGACGGCCATCTGCGGGATACATTCAAGAGGCAGGCGGCCCCTTGCGGCCGCCGACGAGATCGCGCGATGCTTGAGGCGTATGTTCGCGGAGCAGCGCTCAGGGGTCGGCCTCGGCTTCGCACCTCGCCCCTAGAGCGCGCCGGAAGAGCCCCGTCGCGTGTCAGATCCCCCCTTGTGTCGGCCCACCCCGAGCGCGAGGCGGTACGGCATGAAGCCAATCACGTAGGCTAAGCCCCCGCAACAGAACCGTTATAAGTTCGACCGTGCATTCCTATGCCGTTCCCACAAACGATATACAACCGTTCCAATAAGGAAAGCGACGACCCATGTTATTCTAAGGGCTCTATCTTGTGGGATGAAATGAAGGGAAGGGCCCACCACTGTAGAAGAGGCGATCAGTGAGCAAAGCAGGGCGAGAAATAAAAAACAGAGTCCGTTGAAAGAGTGAAGAACGAACTCTTTATTCCTTGCCGCCGCTCGCTTATAGCCGAGAGCCATTACTGAGCTGAAGGAAAAATACCATACCGGTAGTAAAACCAGTCCCTGAGCAAAACCTAAAACTGCTACGATTATTAAACTCTTCGGCGGCATGGCGCTATTCCCCGCTCGCGCGTGCGGGGCTGATTCCGATACCGTATGGCAAGCGGCAGATGCCAGTCTTGCCATACAGTTTCTGTAGGATTCCCGCAAGCTGCAAAGGCATTCCTCTATCTTGTGCTCCAAAAAACCGGCGTCGCGGGCCTGAGGCTGCGCTCGACGGCGAGCGCGACGAACCCCATCGTATAGCGGGCGTTGATTTCCAGCAGCGGATGCAGTCCGCCCGCGTGCTCAAGCGCATCAATTCCGACGGGCCCGTAATAACCCTCCTTGAAAAGACGCTCGCCGACCAGGCGGGCGATTCTCTCAAGCTCGACGAGGCGATGAGCGGCGGGCGGGCGACCGAGTAGATACCCTCTGCCTGTGCCCGCGCCGTTGGTTTGAAGATCGCTGATGCCGTGGATCACAAACTCACCGCTTGAAGAAATCTCCATCACGACGCCGTACTCGCGGACGACTTCGAGCCACGGCTGAAAGATCAGAGTCTCGCCCAGAGCGAAGCGCCGTCGTGACCAACGGGCCTGCGGCTCCTCCAAAGACGGGCCTCTCCCGAGCACGCGATCACGCGCGGCGAACCCGAACGGGCTCTTGATGACCCATTTATCGTCGGCGGCGGGGCAGGCGCGCGCGACCGCTTCCCGCAGCTCTTCAAAGTCGGAGGCAGTCGCCGCACCGGGCTGCGCCAGCCCCCACTCGACTTCGAGGGCGTGACTCCAAAGCTTTGAATTGACGCGGGCCACGGTGTCAAAAGGAATGGGCCGCACTATCGACCCCGCTCTTTGACCGGCGGCCGCCGCGCTCGGAGTCCAGCCCCAGGGCGTGAAAACGCGAGCGGTCTGATCTTCGGCCTGTTCGGGTGTGACCAGTTGCACGTGGCGACGATGCGCCTCGCTTTGGAGCGCGTTCTCCCAGGGCTCACTTAGCAGGATCGCGTCGAGGGGTCGCGCCAGCCATAGCAGGTGCGCGGCCAATCGCCTGTTGAGGGTTTCCGCCGAAGGGAGACGGCGATAGGAGCCGGACGGGTGGGCCAACTCCGTCTCGAAATCGGCGTTCATGTGCCATAGCCTTGACTCCATGAGCGAATCGGAAAAGCTCTTAACGGTCAATATGCGGAGCCGTGACGCGCGAAGCGTTCAAAAGGGGCGGCGGCGCGCGTTCGCGCTCCCGTTGGCGGCGCGGCGAAAAAGAGATTGATTCATGTAGTAGATTTATAGCGCACCGCTGTTGCTTTCGTCACTCCTCGGGCGCGTCAGTCCGAGGAGGCTCATAACTCGAAGACGGCGCATACGCACTCTGTCTCTCTTTGCGCTGAGGGGGAATTTAAGGAGAGAGAGAATGTGACATCGTAATGTGAAGCCGGTTAAGGTATGCTCGAATCGCCTGGAAGTATGCTGCTGGTTCTCTTTTGCTCGTAGATTGTAAGGGGAAGGAACGCCGGGTTATGGAGACAGTACTGAACGAGGTGGAGGTGCGAGTCCTCGGGGCGCTGATTGAAAAGCAGATCACCACGCCGGAATATTATCCTTTAACGCTCAACGCCCTGACGCAGGCCTGCAACCAGAAGAATAATCGTAGCCCCGTGGTCGCGTACGACGAAGCGACGGTCACAGAAGCGCTCGAAAGCTTGCGCGCCAAAAACCTCGTCTATGTCTTTTACGGCAGCAATAGCCGCGTGCCCAAGTACAAGCATGTCGCCTCGGAAATCCTCGGGCTGAGCCCGCGAGAATTGGCCCTCATGTGCGTGCTGATGCTCAGGGGCCCGCAGACGCCGGGCGAGCTTCGCGGTCGCACCGATAGGCTCTACGACTTTTCGGGGTTGGAGGAAGTCGAGGAGACGCTCAACAATTTAATCGTGAAGGAGCCGCAGCCGCTCGTGGTGATGCTCGCGCGCCAGTCGAGTCAGAAAGAGGTTCGCTACGCGCACCTGCTGGCCGGAAAACCGGTCGTCCACTACGAGGCCGAGAGAGGGTTGGCCGAAACCCCGCTCGCCGGTACTCCGCGCGAGACAGGCAAGCTTTCAAGCCTTGAGCAGGAGATTGAAGCCCTGCGCGCGGAGATAAAAAGCCTGCGCCTGGAGTTTGAAGAGTTCAGGAAACAGTTCGACTGAGATCGGTCTTCTTATGGCGGAGCGCCTTTTTCGCCCTTGATTACCGGCCGAAAGCGTCAGCTTACTGTTAAGGAGTGAAAAAAAGTGGAAGCCTCAATCCAGAAGCTCGTCGCTATCTGTTTCATGGTCATAGGTCTGTCGCATATCATTCGACCGCGCGTCTGGGCCCAACTCTTCATAATGTTTCGTGATAAGGGCGAGGCGGGCAGTTTCCTGAGCGGACTGCTCCATTTTCCGCTGGGCGCTCTCGTCGTCTCGTTCCATAATGTGTGGCATGGCATCCCCCTAGTGGTGACACTGGTGGGATGGGGACTGTTGATAAAGGGCCTGATCTATTTAACCTATACGAAGCATGGGATGAGAATGCTCGGGCGCGTCTCGATTGAGAGGAGCTGGGAGTTCACGGTCGCGGGCTTCGTGAGCGTGGCGCTCGGGGTCTTGATAATTTTGCCGCTGATCCGTCAATGACGGGCGCGATTTTAAGCGACACATCAGGCAATCCGGGATTGGGGCTCGGCGAGGACGGTGACGGGGGCGCTCCCGGTGGGCCAGCAGTTCAACTGCACGCGCAATCTATTGTGCCCTGACTTTGCGCCATCAATAGACGATCAGGGATTAGCATTCACAGGCAAAGGAACAGCTCAAAAGTGGCTCGGAACAACTCCACTGAGGCGAAACCGGCGACGGGCGCGACGACTGTGCCCGGCACCTCGGGCGATTACAAAATCTGGCAGGTCATCGCCGCTTCGGCCGTCGGGACGATGATCGAGTGGTACGACTTCTATATTTTCGGAAGCCTCGCCATCGTTATCTCGCCCCTCTTTTACCCGGAGGGCAATAATACGCTGGCGCTCATCGCCTATCTCTCCACTTTCGCGGTCGGCTTTGTCGTGCGTCCCTTCGGCGCTCTCTTCTTCGGACGCATCGGCGATCTGGTCGGACGCAAGTACGCCTTCCTGGTCACGCTGTTGATTATGGGAGGGGCGACAGCCCTCATCGGCTTTCTCCCGACCTATGCATCAATCGGGCTCGCCGCTCCCATTATCCTGCTGCTGATTCGCATTCTTCAGGGGTTGGCGCTCGGCGGCGAGTACGGCGGCGCGACCGTTTACGTCGCCGAGCATGTGCCGGACGCAAAGCGCGGTTTCTATACGAGCTTTATACAGATCACGGCGACGCTCGGGCTGTTCGTCTCGCTGGCCGTCATACTCGTCGTGCAGAACGCGATGAGCAGAGAGGAGTTCGGCCGTTGGGGCTGGCGCATACCCTTCATCATCTCCATCTTCCTGGTCGGCATCTCGCTCTACATACGGCTGCGTATGAAGGAGTCGCCGATCTTCCAGCACATCAAGGGCGCGGGCCTGACTTCGGCCAGACCGCTCAAGGAGGCGTTCACGCAGTGGAACAATCTGAAGCGCGTCCTCATCTCGCTCTTCGGCGCGACCGCCGGGCAGGGCGTCGTGTGGTACACGGGACAGTTCTACGCGCTCTTTTACCTGCAAACGATCCTCAAGGTGAACGGCACTTCGGCGACTTATATCGTCGCCATCGCGCTCCTGCTCGGGATGCCCTTCTTCGTCGTTTTCGGGGCGCTGTCCGACCGCATCGGACGCAAGTGGATAATCATGCTCGGCTGTCTGCTGGCCGCCATCTTTTATATTCCGATCTACGGGGCGATGCAGCGGGCGGCGGGCTCGAACGTCGTGACCACCATCTCACAGACGAACCAGACCACGGGCGCGACCAATCTCGTCCCGCAAACCATCGTCGACGGTGTGTTGCAGCCCGCCAGAGAAGTTTTGACGTACACGGATTTCGGCAACCTTCTGGGCAATCCGGCCGTCTGGCGGCTGATACTCCTGATCTTCATACAGGTAATCTTCGTGACAATGGTTTATGGGCCCATCGCCGCCTATCTGGTCGAGGCGTTTCCGGCAAAGATCAGGTACACGGCCCTCTCATTGCCCTACCATATCGGCAACGGCGTCTTCGGAGGGTTGATGCCGCTCGTCGGCCTGCTGATCGTAAGGAATACCGGAAACATCTACGCCGGTCTGTATTACCCGATCCTGGTCGCCATCATCACTTTCATCATAGGCTCGCTGCTGCTCAGAGAGACCAGGAGCGTGCTGATCTGGAAGGAATTGGAGACGGCCACGCCTGATGACCTGAAGAGCGATATCGAAGGCCCGGCCTGACAAGGCGCGCGCGCGGCCCTCCCCTGCCCTTGAAAGCTTTGACGAGAGGGCGAGGTGCGGTTGAGCGCGCGTGCCGTGCGGTGCGACGCAGCTCACTGCAAAGTCGCTTGCTTCGGAGCAACCCTGCTTCACATCAGCCTCCTCTAATGCCAAACTCTGAAATGGTGACGGAGGTTATGATGATCGCTCTTCGGAAGTATCTTCTCGCCTCGTTTGTGATCGGTGGGGTGGCATTGTTTTGCAGGAGCGGTAATCCGGCAGCCGGGCCCACCTCTATGTTTCGTAACGGCCCGGCGCACTCGGGCGTCTTCAACTCGGCGGAGGTGACGGGTTTCGGCGGGCTGCAATGGAGGTTTCAAACCGGCGGCGCGGTTCGTTCGTCGCCCGTGCTCGCAAACGATCTCTTGTATGTCGGAAGCAGCGACGGATACATCTACGCGATTGACGCGAAGGCGGGAGCCGAACGATGGAGATACGATGCCGGGAGCGCCGTCACCTCGACGCCCGCCGTGGTAGACGGCCACCTCTATTCCGGCACATACGACGGAAGCTTTGTAGCCCTGGATGCGGCGTCGGGCAAAGTGCTCTGGTCTGTGAAGACGGGGCCGGATGCTCAGCTCGCCTGGGGGTACGAGAGCGGCGACTTATTCAGCTCGTCGCCGACCGTCGCAGGCGAAAAGGTTCTCTTCGGAGGCGGAGATGGATTTCTATATGCGTTGGAAAGCTCCACGGGGCGAGAATTATGGAAGGTGAAGACCGGCGGGCGGGTTCGCTCGTCGCCCGCCGTCGATCATGGCGTCGTCTTCTTCGGCAGCTTTGACGGAAGCCTGTACGCGGTCGAACTCGAAAGCGGCAAACAGAAATGGCGCTACGAGACGGAAGGAAGCAGCTTGGATTCCGGCCAGTTCGGGTATGACCGTAAATCTATACAATCCTCGCCAGCCGTCGCGGACGACACGGTTTTTTTCGGCGCGCGAGACGGATTTCTATATGCCGTCGGGGCCGAAGACGGCCAACTGCGCTGGCGCTTCGATCACAAAATCTCCTGGGTCAACAGCTCGCCCGCCGTATCGGACGGGCTCGTTTATGCCGGAAGCTCTGACGGAAAGTTCATACAGTGCGTCGAGGCGCGCAGCGGAAAAGAGGTCTGGCGATTGAAGACGGAGAGCCTCGTCTGGTCATCTCCGGCCGTCGTCGGTCGAGCCCTTTATGCGGGCGACTGGGCGGGCAATCTATATGCGCTTGACCGCTCGAACGGCGGCGAGTTATGGCGCTATCGCGTACAGAAAAGAATACTCTCGTCGCCTCTGGTCGAGGGCGGCAGGCTCTACTTCGGCAGCGATGACGGAGCCGTTTACGCTTTGAAGACGGCGCGGGCGGGCGCTTCGCTCAAACGCGCCGTCTTCTGGGACGCCGATTACGTGAAGGCGGCCACGTTCAGGGGTCACGAGGCGCTGAGGGACTATCTGAAGAATGGCGGCTACGAGGTCGTCGACGCCCGGAGCCTTGAGAGGTTTTTGACCGAGCGCATCGGCGATCACTCTCCGAGCGTCGTCGTCTTCGCCATTGACTATCTTCCTCAGACGATCAGCGCCGACTCCAGTGGTAATGCTCCGCCTCTATTTCGGAAGTATCTGGATAATGGAGGCAAGGTCTTGTGGGTCGGGATGCCTCCGTCGCTGTGGCCGGTCGAGCTTCAAACGGGTCAGCGCGATATTAAGAGGATTGATCGGGATGCTACGGAGAAGTTGCTGGGGGTCAGTCATAGAAGAGGGAACTTCGATACCAATAGCAGCAGGGCAACCGCGGAGGGAAGAAGATGGGGGATCGAGGGCTGGTGGTTGAGCAACTGGTCTGCCGAGCCTTCGGGCGTCACGACCGTCCTCGCACAGGATGAACAGGGGCTCGCCGCAGCGTGGGTGCGGCGCTACGGTGGGCCGGAAGGGACTGGGTTTGTCCGTATCCCGATAATTGAAACCCCGAGCGGGACTCCGACGAACCTATCTGAGCTGAAAGTCGCGGCCGAGTACCTGCCCGGATAAAACGCCCTGCGGAAAAAGTGGGGCCGTTGATTTTGAAGGGCGAGCACGGGTCGTTACAATATCCGGGCCGTGATGGAAATTTTCGCGAAGCGCGGCGGGCGCGTCCGCTTTCGGCTCCCGTGAAAGGTAAAGGGTAACAGGGTGGAGAAGCTCACCTACTTCGATAACATTAGCTGCTACAGATTAGCAAACGCCGTGGTCGAGCTAGTCGTCACGACGGGCGTTGGCCCACGCATTATTCGTTACGGTTTTCGCGGCGAAGAAAATATTCTGGGTGAGATTCCGGATGTCTCCATCGAAACAGAGCTGGGCCCGTGGAAGCCCTGGGGGGGCCATCGCCTGTGGACGGCCCCGGAAGCCAATCCGCGCAGCTACGTTCCGGACAATAGCCCCGTTCCGTACGAGATAGAGGACGAGAAGACGATTCGCCTCGTGCAGGCGGTCGAGCCGCACACCGGGATTGAAAAGGAGATGCGCGTCGCGCTCGCCGAAGATGATGATAGCGCGGGCGTCACTATCCATCACAGGCTTACCAATCGTAACCTCTGGGCGATAGAGGTCGCCCCGTGGGCCATAACGACGATGCGCGGCGGCGGCTGTGCGATTCTGCCGCAGGAGCCCTATCGCTCCTGGGATGAATACCTGCTCCCGGCGCGCCCGCTCGTCCTCTGGCATTACACGGATTTGAGTGACCCGCGCTGGACTATAGGCGGAAAATATATTCGACTCAGAACTGATGCATCGATAGCCGCGCCTCAGAAGATCGGCATCGCCAACAAGCAGGGTTGGGCCGCCTATCATTTGGGCAAGACGCTCTTCGTCAAGCGCGCCGTTTATCAGGAGGGCATGACGTATCCGGATTACGGCAGCAGCACAGAGACCTACACGGCCGCCTCGAACATAGAGGTCGAAACGCTCGCGCCCCTGAGCCGTTTGGAGCCCGGCGCGTCCGCCCTGCACGTCGAGCGCTGGCAGCTATTTAAAGATGTCGAGATAGGCACGAGCGAGGCGACCATTGAAGAGGCGATCACCCCGCTACTGGCGCAAACACGAATGAGCGGCTAGGGATTCAATCCAGCCTGATGACTTTCCGGAAAGGAATAGACCATGAGAATAATTCGAGTCTCCCTGCTGATTATGGCGCTCGCCTGCTGCGCTTATGCGGGCGACATACCGAACAACGTCGCGGGCGACATGCCAAACGGCGTCACGGCGGCGGGCGATATTCAATGCGGGGTCACCATATTAAATCTGCTCGCGCTGATACTGCCCTGAAACGCCCGTCCGCTCACGGCTTTGTGATAACGGCCGGGATGTTCTTTTCGCGAACCATGCGGTTGAAGGCCGACAGGTCTGTGCTCAAGATCATCTCCAACCGATGAAGCTGCGCGTCGATCAGCCCGACCTGCTCTTCATAAACAACGTAGGATTGATCGGTCGGGGCGGCATCGGCGCTTGAGACGACGCCCGCCAGCGCGGCCAGTTTGTTGTTGAGCCGTATGGGGAAGTTGAGCGGATCCTGGCTGCTCTGGTTCTTCGTCTGGTATAGCTCCTCTTCGACGGCCAACAGTTTCGTGTTGAGAGCCTGCGCCGCCGTAATGATCGCGCGACCCTCGGCTTGATCCTTGACGCGCTTGACCAGATCATCCAACTGTCGGCGTACCTCTCGGATGCGCGCGATGGCATTGTGCGTCTCCGTCAGCTTATCCTTTATCTTCACCAGAAGCTCGAACTGTTTGGCGAAGTCCGCTTGCGTGGCGTTGATGCGCGGGTCTTTTTTGACCTCGAAACTCTCTGTCAGAGTCCTTCCGCCCACGCTCAGCCTCACCTGATAATTGCCGGGCACGGCGAGCGGCCCGCGCGTCTCTCCCGACCAGAGAATCATGCCCGGAAACTTCGCCGCGTCCGCGTAGCGCAAATCCCATACGAAACTGTTAAGCCCGGCTTCGGCCGGTGGGCGCTTCTGTTCCTCCGTGTCCGTGGCGACGACCTCTTCGCCGGAAGGGGCCTGCGGCTGTTCGGGCGGAACCTGCGGCGGCGCGCCGGTTCCGGGCGTCGTGGAGGCTTGCGCGCCCGCTCCAGGCGAAGGCTGCGGCTGCGCTTCCGGCGCTTTGCTCGTGAACTTCTTGATCGACTTGCCGGAAGAATCCAGAAACTCAATGGTGAGCTGGCCCGCAGGCTTGTTCTTCAAGTAATAGTAGATGACCGCGCCGCCCGGCGGGTTCCTTCCGAGCGTCGCCGTGGGCGGCAAATCAGAGACATCCGTGGCCTGTAGACGATAGGTCTCTTCCGGCTTGAAGAGATAAGCGTCCGAGGCGCTCGTAGCTGCCGCCGTCCCCATCTGGTGCAGCACGGTCAGGTCGTCTAGAATCCAGAAGGAGCGTCCCTGTGTGGCGGCGACGAGGTCTTTCTCGCGCTTGTGTATCGCGAGGTCTGTGATGGGGACGACGGGCAGGTTCAATTGCAGCGATTGCCATGCCTCGCCGTCGTTGAAAGAGACATAGATGCCCGTCTCCGTGCCCGCGTAGAGCAGCCCGCGCCGGTTCGGGTCTTCGCGTATGACGCGCGTGAAGGCCGCGTCGGGTATCCCGTTGGTGATCTTCTGCCATGTCTTGCCGTAATCGTTGGTCTTGTAGAGGTAGGGGCGAAAGTCGTCCGACTTGTACATGGTCGCGGCGACGTAGGCGGTCGCCGCATCATTGGGCGAAGCCTCTATGGAGTTGATCTGAATCCATTCGGGCATGCCCGGCGGAGTGACGTTCTCCCAGTTGCGCCCCGAGTCGCGCGTGACGTGCACGAGCCCGTCGTCCGAGCCCGTCCAGATGACGCCCGCCTTGACGGGCGATTCCATGACGGTGAAGATCGTGCAGTAATACTCGACGCTCGTGTTGTCCTTCGTGATGGGCCCGCCCGATGAGCCCTGCTTCGACCGATCATTGCGCGTCAGGTCGGGACTGATTACCTCCCACTTCTGTCCCTGGTTGGTTGTTCTGAAGAGGACGTTGCCCCCGGCGTAGAGAGTCTCCGGGTCGTGCGGCGAAAAGAGGATCGGGAAGTTCCATTGAAAGCGATAACGCAGGTCTGCCGCCCCGTGGCCCATAGGATTCTCGGGCCACGGCGTCACATCCCTCAACTGCTCGGAGTGATGATCGTAGCGCGTGACGAGCCCGCCGTAAGAGCCCGCGAAGACGATCTCGGAATCCTTCGGATAGGGCGCAATCCAGCCCGATTCGCCGCCGCCCACGTCATACCAGTCGGCGCGGTCGATCCCCGCGTCGGTCGTCCGGCTCGCAATCCTGACGGTCGAGTTGTCCTGCTGCGCGCCGTAGACGTGATAGGGAAAATCATTGTCGAGCGCGACGCGATAGAACTGCGCCGTCGGCTGATCCTGCTCCGTCCACGTCTTACCGCCGTTTAGGGAGACGTTTGCGCCGCCGTCGTTGCTCTCGATCATGCGGTTGGCATCGTTGGCCGCGATCCACAGGTCATGATTATCGCCATGCGGCACGGAGATGGCATTGAAAGTCTTGCCGCCATCGCTGGATTTGTAGAAGCCCGTGTTGAGCACGTAAACCGTCTCGGCGCTCGCCGGGTCGGCGTAGATGCGCGTGTAGTACCAGGCGCGCTGCCGAAGCTTTCTCTCTTCGTTGACCCTGGCCCAGGTCTTTCCAGCGTTGTCCGAGCGAAAGACTCCGCCGTCGGCCGCCTCCACGATGGCCCACACTCGATCAGGATTGGCAGGCGAGACCGTGATGCCGACCTTTCCGACAGTCCCTTTCGGCAATCCCTCATTGCGCGTCAGCTCCGTCCAGGTGTCTCCGCCGTCGGTCGATTTGAAGAGGCCGCTGCCGGGGCCGCCGCTCTCCAAAGACCAGGGCCTGCGCACCACCTGCCAGAATCCGGCGTAGAGAATATTCGCGTTCGTCGGGTCGAGGATGAGATCAATCGCGCCGCTCCTGTCATCGCGGTAGAGGATTTTCTCCCAGGATTTGCCGCCGTCCTTCGAGCGAAAGATGCCGCGCTGAGCGTTCGGGCCGAAGGCGTGGCCCAGGGCCGCGACGTACACTATGTCCGGGTTGCGCGGGTGAACGCGTACGCGCCCGATCTGTCGCGTATCCTCAAGCCCGACGCGCTTCCAGGTCTTTCCGGCGTCGGTCGATTTGTAGACGCCGTCGCCGTGCGACACATTGCCGCGAATGGGCGACTCGCCCATGCCGACGTAGATTACGTTCGGGTCTGATTCGCAGATGCCGATGCCGCCGACCGAGCCCGTACCGAACGCGCCGTCCGAGACGGGCTCCCAGTTCGCTCCGGCATCCGTGGTCTTCCAGACGCCGCCGCCCGTCGCGCCGAAGTAGTAGATGAAAGGCTGCGACGAGACGCCCGCGACGGCCGTCACGCGACCGCCACGATATGGGCCAATCGAGCGCCATTGCAGCCCCTTGAAGGGGCTTTGTTCTGCGCCGCGCTGCGACGACGACGGCTGCTGCTGCGGCTGTTGTTGCGCGCGAAGCGAACTCCACGCCGCGCCCGTGATTATAAGGAGCAGGAGAGAGATGGCGAGACGGCGAGCGGGTATGGCCCAGAGCTTTATCATCACGATTGACTCCATGCAATTCGATTCAGGTTTTACAGCAACTTGCAGAATAGATGCGCGCGTTCTATCGATTCAGATTCTCGATCTCGACGGGCTCGACCCGGTCGGCCAACTCGAAGCCGAAGACGCGCGAATAGAAGTAAAGCTCGCCGTCGAGCGCGCGCTTGATATTCTCGGCGCGGCGAAAGCCGTGCTGCTCGCCCTCGAACGCGACATAGGCGACCGGCACTCCCTTGGCCCGCAATGCGACGACCATCAGCTCGGCCTGGTTGGGCGGGACGACCTTATCCTCCAACCCTTGAAAGAAGATGACGGGACACGAAAGGCGGTCGGCAAAATAAATCGGAGAGCGCTCTTTGTAGAGGTCTTCGCGCTCCGGATATGGGCCGATCAACCCGTCCAGGTAGCGGGACTCGAACTTATGCGTCTCGCGGGCCAGTGCCCCGGCATCGCTGACGCCGAAGTGGCTCGCGCCCGCCTTGAAGGCGTCGCGGAAAGTCAGCGCGCACAGCGTCGTATAGCCGCCCGCGCTGCCTCCGTCGATCATCAACCGCTCGCCGTCGACCAGCCCGCGCGCCGCCATGTGCCGCGCGCCGTTCACGCAATCGTCCACGTCCACGACGCCCCATTGACCTTTCAGCCGCTCGCGGTAGGCGCGACCGTAGCCCGTACTTCCACCGTAGTTGACATCCAACACGCCTATCCCGCGACTCGTCCAGTATTGAATGTTCAGGCTGAGCGTCGGCGAGGCGGCGGAAGTGGGCCCACCATGACTCTTGACGAGCAGGGGTGGGCGCTCTCCCGGCGGCGCGCTGAAATCCCTGTTCTGCGGCGGGTAGAAGAAGGCGTGCGCCGTCAGACCGTTTTCGGTGGGAAACTCGACCGCCTGCGCGATGGAGAGATAGCCGCCGTCGATCTTCAGGTCGTTCGAGCGGCGCAGCACGGCGGTCTCGCCCGTCGCGAGGTCGAGCCGGGCGATGCACGCCGGAGACGAGGGCGAGCCGCCGCGAAAGACCGCGCCGCCCGAGTTGACGCGCAGGTACGTTATATCGGCGTAGGGCGTCTCGATTGCTTCCAGCTTACGGGTCACGGTGTCCAGGCGCGCGAGGCGCGCGTGGCCGCGCTCCGTGTAAGCGCAGATGATGCGGGTCGGCGACTCGAACCCGTAAACCGACATCCCGAAGACCCATTGCGGCTGGCCGAACTCCGCCTCCATGGGGCAGAGTGGCTCGACCCGACCCTCGCTGAAGCGATATAGATTCCACCACCCGCTCCGGTCGGAGATGAAATGGAGCGTCCCGTCGGCCGACCATTCCGGCTGAAAGATGGATTCCCTGAGCCCGCCCGCGACGCGCACACTTCGCGTCACAGAGCCCGCCTCGTCCAGCTCCGAGACCCACAGCTCCGTCCCGTCCCAGGGCATGTTCGGATGATTCCAGGTGAGGAAGGCGAGGCGCGAGCCGTCCGCGCTCAGTCGCGGCGACGAATAAAAGTCGTTGCCCGAAGCGATCACCCGACCGCTATCCTCGCCCTCAAGATCGATGCTGACCAGAGTATTGACCGCTTCGCGCCCGGCCTCCGTGTGGTCTTCGCGGACGCAGACGAGGCGATTGCGGCGGGCGTCCGACACCGCGTCCGCATAACGCATCTCGACGGCGGGTGTGATCGCCTCGGGCGTCTGTCCCATCCTCTGGCGATAGATTCGTTGATCGCTGAAGTTCGAGAAGTAGAGCGTCCCGTCCGCAACCAGGTAGTCGCCGCCGCCATATTCGTGAACGCGAGTGCGCGAATTGAAGGGCGGAGGCGTCACGTCCTCGGTGCGGCCGTCCGCGCTTCGCCTGACGATGACGCTTCGGCCGCCCTCGGACGGGCGCATCTCCGTCCAGTAAACGTCTTCGCCGTCGAGCGTCGATTGGTGAAGACCGATGGAGCCCGTCACGATCAGGTCTGACGTGATGGGAGATTTCCAGGAGCCGTACGGGGCAATCTTGGCTTCCGTCATGCTGCTTCGATCCCTTTCCTAATCTTTGAGACGTTTGACGGCCATCCGCGCCAGGGCTATCGTCTTTTCCATCCGCGCGCTCTCTTCGTCCGAGCCGCCCACGCTGATCCTGATGATCGACTCGCCCTTAAGCACGTAGAGCGCGCCCGTGATTCGATTGCCCACCCAGAAGGCTTCGTCGCCGATATCCCGCACGCGTTTCGCGGGGTTGCCTTCCTCTTCCTCCTCACGCGCGCCGCCGCCGCCACCGCCGGGCTTACCTGCCTCGCCCTTCCCCTTTTCTTCACGCTCGCGCTCTTTCTCGCGGTCTTCTTTCTCGAATCTCTCTTCCCAGAACTCTTTAGGCGAGGGCGCGCCCGCCTGGCCCGAAGCGCGACGGGTCACTTTCAGGCTGACCGAGTTGGCGTAGGTCGCCGTCACATACAGGCATTGAAGAGAGGCGAAGCGACCGCTATTCCCGGCGCTGCTTTTCGCCTCCCTGACCTCTTCGCCCTGCACCGATGCGACCTCCGAAGACGTGAGCAGAGAACATGCATCGGCCGTTACGGCTCCCGCTTGGGCGCTCGCGCCTGCGTTGCCCGCAGAACTGTTCTGGGCCGCCGTGCCATTTGAATTTGCCACGGTCTGTTGGGAGGAAGTCAGTTGCGTTGAAGAAGCGGACTGCTGCTGTTGCTGCTGGCTACTGGCAGGGTTCGACTGGCAACCCGCCGCGAGCAACGAAAAAAAGCAGCACGCAATGACCCATAGCCTAAAGCTCATAAGGAATCCCTCTCCCCCTGTCGGAAAAACCTGCCGACGCACAACACAAGCGCACACACTCTCTCGCACACCTTCTCAAGCTCTTTACTCTTTAGCGACGCGCTCACCGGAATCCTGTCGCACGGCGCTTCAACATCGCTTGCTGCCGCCGTCGTCGTCATCATTCCGCGGCGCGCTCTCTTCTCGAAGCGATGACGACGATGCCCGACAGTATCAATATGATCGTGGCCGAGAGCAGGCAGTAATCGCAAAACTTGTGCAGGATGAACGCCTGTACGAAGAGCAGCCACAACGTAGTCAGCAGCATCAGCCCGACGAGCAGGGCAAGGATCGTGCGGGCCCATCGGTAACCGAAGAGCACAAGCGTCGCCAAGCTGAAAACCGCGAAGTAAGCGACCGCGCCGAGGGCCGCGATGGGCACACCGCCAGCGGTCGCGTAAGCGCTGCCGAGCACCTCGTTGCACCCGCCAGTGACCGTACAGCGCGCCGTCTGGCCCGTGAGGTGATTGATCGTCAGGTAGACAGCATCCGCCAGCCCCAGAAGCGCAAGGAGCGCGGCTATCGCGTATAACAAGGGAGCGCGCCCGCCGGATGACGGATGCGAGTCTGCGGCTGGCCGCTCCCGTTTGAGCGTTGAAGCCCCTGGCTTGAGGCGCGCGCTCATTTTCCAGGCTTGCCCATCATCATATCAATCGCCGTCCGGATGCCCTCCGGAGACATCGCTTCGGGGCGCAGCATGCGTCCGTTGATGAAGAGGGTCGGCGTGCCTGTGACGCCCACGGAATTTCCGCGCAGGCGGTCGCTCGCCACGCGCGACTTCACCTGCTGCGCGTTCATGTCATTGATAAAGCGGTCGACATCAAGCCCTATATCGCGCGCGTAGTTGATGTAGAGGGGACGCGGGTCGATCTCGCCGCTCCATTTCGACTGGTTCTCGTAGAGACGGTCGTGCATCTCCCAGAAGCGTCCCTGGAGCCCTGCGGCTTCGGCCGCCTGAGCGGCGATGAGCGCGTGCGGGTGGATGGGGAGCGGGTACTGGCGAAAGACGAAGCGCACGCGCTGGCCGTACTCGGCCTCCACATTTTTCAGCACGGGAGCGAGCCCGCCGCACGGCGGGCACTGGTAATCGCCGTACTCTTCGAGCGTGATGGGAGCATTGTTGCCGCCCCTCGCGTGCGGAGAGTAGGACTCGAACATGTTCGGAGTCTGTTCGGGCGTCGGCGTCGAAGCGACGGGCGAAGGATTGCGCGCCGAGCGATAGAGCGCCAGCCCGGCCCCCAGCGCGCCCAGGAAAACCACCGCGATGATGATGAAAGGGAGATAGCGTTTCATGTCGTCTCGGTCAACGATCTTTCCTTATCGGATGAAATTCTACAAAGGGTCGGTTCGTAGCATAGTGAAGTTTTCCTTGCGGGGCAAACCCGAGAGCGCTTCTTTTTTGAGGAGACGAAACCGAACGGGGGTTCCCGACCGCAAAGGCACGCGCGCGCGCCCGAACTTCCGCATCCGCGCGCTTTCTCTCTATCTCCAACGTCTTACAATCTGTAGCGCACGCGGCTGCGCCTGAGCGCCTCGTCTTCGACCTCCACGTTTTGCAGACGCAGGGAGACATCCGCGTTGAGGTCGAGGCCGTCGCGCTCGCCCGCGCGGAGTCTGGCCGTTCCGGCTGCCGCGATCATCGCCGCATTGTCGGTCGAGAGATGCGGCGAAGGGAAGTAGACGGGGAGGCCGAGCCGTCGGGCAGCTTCGCGCGACGCCTGTTTGAGAGCGCCGTTACAGGCCACGCCGCCCGCCACTATGAGGGTGCGCGGGTGATGCTCGTGGGCCAGGCGCTCCATCGTCCCGACGAGCGAGCGTACCACGACACTCTGAAAACTGGCCGCGAGGTCTTTGATCGCCTGCGATGGTTCCTCGCCTTCGCGCGCAGGTTCGAGCCCCGTCTCGCGCACATGCTTTGAGACGGCCGTCTTCAGACCGCTGAAGCTGAAATCCGGACGCCCGTCATTCATACGCGGCACGGCGAAGCGAACGGCGCGCGGGTCGCCCTCGCGCGCCAGCCGCTCGATGATCGGCCCGCCCGGATAACCGAGCCCCAGCATCTTCGCCACCTTGTCAAACGCCTCGCCCGCAGCATCGTCGCGGGTTCGCGCCACCACCTTGTACTGGCCCGGCGCGGGGACGAGGAAAAGATTCGTATGGCCGCCCGAGACGACAAGGGCCAGGGCCGTATACTCGACGGGCGGATTCTCGAAGACCACCGAATAGATGTGCCCCTCTATGTGATTGACGCCGACCACGGCTTTGTTCAGGGCGAAGGCCATCGCCTTGGCATAGGAGACGCCGACCAGAAGCGAGCCGACCAGACCGGGGCCGACCGTGACGGCGATGCCGTCAAGCTCATCCTTGCCGACGCGCGCGCGTGTGAACGCCTCGTCGACGACTGTCACGATCTTGTCCAGGTGCTCGCGCGAAGCGATCTCCGGCACGACGCCGCCAAAGCGCCTGTGCGACTCGATCTGAGAGGCGATCACGGACGAACATATCTCGCGCCCATCGCGCACGATGGCCGCCGCCGTCTCATCGCATGAACTCTCTATCCCCAGAACCAGCATTGGTTTCTCTCTCTTTGGAAAAGATTAGCTTCAAACCCGCGTGAAGCGCAAATGCGGCTTTAGTCGAAAAACCATCCCGCCCGTAACGGTGAATAAGCTCTGTGAGCTGCGCTTCTCCCCCTGTAGGGCCTTTGAAAGAGCGGCCAGCAGGCTCTTCTTACGCATACTCGTAGAAGCTCAGGGACGAATCGCCCTGCTTCAAAGTCCGCCAGCGCCTTATCCGTCCGACCTCGTCGCGCAGCTCATTTTTATGATGATGCTCGACGACGAGTATGCCTTCGGGTTCGAGTAGTTGGCCGTCCTCTGCGCCGAAGGCCGTCAGGACGCCCGTGTAGTCGGTCGCGTAAGGCGGATCGAAAAAGGCCACGTCCCAGGAATGGCCGCCGCTGCTGCTGCTACTGCTGCGCGCGGCGGCGCGACGCAGGAAGTCTGCGGCCTCGCCGAGCACCACCTCGGTCATCTCTTCGGGCACGCGGCACAAATCCAGATTTGATTCGATGAGGCCGCACATCTTGCGCGAGCGGTCGACGAAGGTGACGTGGGATGCGCCGCGCGACAGAGCCTCGATGCCGACCGCGCCCGAACCGGCGCACAAATCCAGAAAACGCGCGCCCTCAAGCCTGGCCCCGAGCACGTTGAAGAGAGTTTCGCGCAGGCGGTCTGAGGTCGGCCGCACTTGCATGGAAGGAGGGCTGCGTAGATTCCGCCCGCGATATAGTCCGGCAATGACACGCATCTCGTCTTAAAGGATCAGGCGAGCGCAAAGCCGACGCCGCGCGCGCTCTCTTGCGACTGATTTACACTCGCTCGTAAAAACTCAGGCACGAATCGCCCTGCCTGAGCCTGTGCCAGCGGCGCAGTCTGCCGATGGCGTCCTTCAAATCGTTCTCGCAGTAATGCTCTGCGACCAGCACGCCCCGGCCTCCGCGCCTGAGCAGACGGCTCGCGCCGAACAGGTCGAGGACGGCCTCGTAATCCGCGCGGTAAGGCGGATCGAAAAAAGCTATGTCCCACTTCGGCCCACCCTCGCGCGCCGAGCGACGCAGAAACCGTATCGCATCGCTCGTCAATACCTCAGCCTGATCTTCAAAGACGCCGCACAAAATTAGATTCGACGCGATAAAGCTGCATATTTTCGGCGAGTGATCGACGAAGGTGACGTGGGATGCGCCGCGCGACAGAGCCTCGATGCCGACCGCGCCCGAACCGGCGCACAAATCCAGAAAACGCGCGCCCTCGATACGGTCTGCCAGCAGCTCGAAGAGCGCCTCGCGCAGCCGTCGCGCCGTCGGGCGCACCTTCGGCGAAGGCGTGCTGAGCAAAGGCCGCCGTCGAAATTTTCCCGCAATGACTCGCACCGCCCGCAGATGTTAGCACAAAAAAAGGGGCGCTCCGGCATGCTGTAAAGAACCCTTCCGGAAGGCGACGGCGCGGACGCTTGGAGAGCGAGAGCGCGCGCCGTCGCCTTGCGCCGCGAGAGCGTCACTGTAGAGAGTTTATAAACGCCAGGTAGCGTTGGCGGTCGCGCTCGCTCATCGTTTTGATCTGCATACCGATCAGGTACCCCTGGCTCTCTGCGCCCTCTTCGAGCACTGTGTAACGGGCCGGAATGGCATGTATCTCAACCGTCCCGCCCGGAAGACCGAGGATGATCCGAAGAGTTCGACCCGGATTGTTTATATAAACATTGCCGAGGCGTATATCCGGCACGACGATCCCGAGCCCCGTCTCGCTGATGTCGCGCGTGTAGCCGCCGAGCACCGTGGGCCGTGTCGTTTCGGTTCTCTGTTTCGCGTCGAGCACGGAGACGTTTACGACTAATCGTCTCTCAAGATGAGTTGTAAAACGCGGAGCGGCGCGCCGCTCCGTATCGGGGGGCGGCTTTCGCTGGAAGCGCGCTTTGATTCGATCTATAAATCCCGTCACGATTTTGAAAAAAGGCTGGCCGGGCGGCCCTCGACTGCTGCTCCTATCTTTTTTAGCCGACCGACGCGAGCCCGAATCTGGCATCAGCCCTGACGCGCTCGACGAGGCGCGAGGTCTCGCGCGTCATGCGGCGCGCCGTCAGATAATATTCGGCTTCATTGCGTGCCTCTTCGAGAATCTGCACGTCGCGCACCAGATTGCCGACGCGAAAGGTGGGCAGACCCGACTGCCTTGTGCCCATCACTTCGCCGGGGCCGCGCAGCTCCAAATCCTTTTCGGCGATGCGAAACCCGTCGCTCGTCTCTTCCATAATGCCGAGGCGCTCGCGCGCCACCACGGTGCGCTTTTCCGAGGCGAGCAGGACGCAGAAGCTCTGTTCAGCGCCGCGCCCGACGCGCCCGCGCAGTTGGTGTAGCTGCGAGAGGCCGAAGCGCTCGGCGTGTTCGATGACCATGACGGAGGCGTTGGGCACATCGACGCCGACCTCTATGACGGTGGTGGCGACGAGAATGTTGATCTCGCCCGCGATGAAGCGGCGCATCACCTCCTCTTTCTCGGCCGTCTTCATCTTGCCGTGCAGCAGCCCGACCGAGAAGGTCGGAAAGACGCGGTCGCGCAGGTGCTCGTACATTCGGGTCGCGTCCTTCAAATCCATCTTCTCAGACTCTTCGATCAGAGGATAGACGACGTAGACCTGACGGCCTGCGCGCACTTCGCGCTCGACGCCCTTGTAAACCCCGGCGCGCTGGTCTTCGCCGACGACGACAGTTCGGACGGGAGTGCGTCCCGGCGGCAGCTCGTCGATCACGGAAACGTCCAGGTCGCCGTAGGCCGTCATCGCAAGTGAGCGCGGAATGGGCGTCGCCGTCATCACCAGCACGTCGGGGTTAAAGCCGCGCGTGCGTATCTCGGCGCGTTGCAGGACGCCGAAGCGATGCTGCTCGTCTATCACGACGAGGCCCAGTTTATGGAAGGCTACGGCTTCCTGTATGAGCGCGTGCGTGCCGACGCAGGCGTGCACTTCACCCGCCGCCACGTCCCTGTGAAGTCGCCGCTTCTCGGCCGCGCGCAAGGAACCCGTCAAAAGCTCTACTCGATAGGGCGTCGGCGCGAGAAGTCGTTTGATATTGCGCGCGTGCTGTTCGGCCAGGATTTCGGTCGGAACCATCAGCGCCGACTGGTAGCCGTTCTCCATCGCGGCCAGCATCGCTTGCAGCGCGACAATCGTTTTACCGCTGCCGACATCGCCTTGCAGCAATCGGTTCATAGGCGCGTCCGACTGCATGTCGTCGAAGATGCGCGCGATGACGCGTTCCTGCGCGCCCGTCAGCTCGAAGGGAAGGATCGAGGCGATGCGCTCGCGCACGCGCGGGCTGATCTCTATACAAGCGCCCTTCTGCTCCTTGATTCTCTCGCCGCGACGAATGGCCAGGGCGAGCGCGACCCAGAAGAACTCCTCGAAGATGAGACGCAGGTGGGCGGGGCTGCGCGCCCCCTCGTACTCCGAGAGCGGCGCGTCTTCCGCCGGGAAGTGGATGCGGCGCAACGCCTCTGCGCGGCCGATCAGGTGTTGACGCGCGCGCAGGTCGGCGGGCAGCGTCTCCGTGATCGCGTCGTCGTCTAGGCGCGCCAGTACCTCGTGCATCAACTCGCGCAAACGCTTGGAACGAAACTCCCCGAGCTTGCGATAGACCGGAACACGACGCCCGACGTGAATCGCCGCGAGCGCCGGATCATCAGCCTCCTCCATATCGGCTTCGAGACCCACATCATGGCCGTCATCGTCCGCCCCATCGGCCGCGTCGTCACCTCCGCCGCCATGCTCCGCCGCCCCGGTCTCCTGTGCCTGCTTCTCGGCGTTCTCACCCGTACCTTCCGCCAGTCGCAGCAGAGCATGCTCGGGCGGCGTCCATGTGCCCGGCAGCATCTCCAATTCGTCAGGCTTGTTGAGTCGCAGGCTGAAGGTGTTGCGCCGCGTGTCCCACTCCCACCTGCCGAAGGCTATAAAGCGCGCGCCGCGCTCAAAGCGCTGGCGGTTGTAGGCGATGATGCGCTGGGCGGCGCGGCCCGAAACGAACCACCAGACGACGACCGGCTTGGCCGTCCTTTCGGGGTCGCTCGCCGTGATTTCAAAGATGTAAAGCCTGGGCTGTTTGGGCGAGCGATTCTTCCCGACCTGAAACCCTCCGGCGACACGCACGTAAAGCTCAAGCGAAGCCTCCATGCCGTCATAGAGGTCGCTGATGTGCGCCAGATTCGACCGATCCTCGTAACGCATCGGCAGATAGCCGAGGAGGTCTTCGACGGTCGCCTCGCTGGCGTCCGTCTTGCCCGACGCGGTGGCGAGCGCCAGCGCCAGCTTTCGCGCCGTCGCCTGTCCCAGGCGCGGAATGCCGCGCTGGTAGAGAATGGAAACCGGAGTGTCTGGTGTGACAGGAGAAACCGAAGCCATCACAGTTGATGATAGCACACGGGGAAGAGACGGAAACGTTATAAGATAAGGCCGGAACGGAACGGGTAATCAGGACAGACACCGGCGTTGAAAGCGACTGGCCGGAGGTCTGGTCATTATCGGCGGTCAGCAGCCGAACGGCGTATAATCGGGCTTCTCCTTGAATAGTGATTGAAATATAGAATTGTCAGAACAAAGTGAGTGGAGACCGATCAGGAATGTTCTTCGATCATTATTAGCAACGCTTGGAATCGGCTGTCTGGTAGTCGGTTTGATAGCCGATCTATCCGGCGGCGGCCCGGTCGAGCAGGTCGCAGCCCCGGGACACACATTGGTAATAGCGGGGGCAATTATCATCGGGGCGGTTCTTGTCAGCGCTACGATTGCGCAGGGCAACAGGTGAGAATAAAGCCGGGGCGAGAGTTGCGCTACCGGGAGAAGCCGCCGACAAGTCTACGGGAGATACGCTCCTTATGGAATATTTCATGCAGACCGCTCGTCTGGGTTTCCGTCGATGGGTTGAAGACGATCTGGACATAGCGCTGGGCCTGTGGGGCGATCCACAGGTTACGAGGCTGATAGACGCTCGCGGAAAACTATCCGAAGCGCAGGTGCGCGAACGGCTTGACAGGGAGATCGCTACGGATAGGGAATACGGGGTGCAATACTGGCCCATCTTTCTGCTCAAGGACGAGGAGCATGTGGGCTGTTGTGGGCTCAGGCCGTATGATCTATCCAGGCGAACCTACGCGCTCGGCTTTCACCTTCGCACAAGCCACTGGCGGCACGGGTACGCACACGAGGCGGCGCGGGCGGTCATCCATTACGCATTCGACACGCTCCGGGCACGAAATCTTTTTGCGGGGCATAACCCGGCGAACGAGTCTTCGCGCCGTCTTTTAATGAAGCTCGGATTTCAATATACGCACGACGAGTATTTTCAACCGACGGGCCAATACCATCCATCATATCTACTGAGCGCCGATGACTACGCCCGTCGCCGTCAAGGCAAAGACGAAGACGAAGGATTACAGAACGGAGGAGAAGAATCCAATGACGGAGCCGGAGAGAACTGAAACGGATGCGGCCCCGAACGAGTCCACACAGCAGGGCGGCGTCGGAGACGTGGAGAGCGCCGGAGAGACTACGGCCGCCGTCGCCATCAAAGGCCCCACCGATACCAGACCCGTCGGGGCGGATACTCTGGCGAAGGTTGACGACACGCGGGACACGGCGGCGAGTGATGACGATTGAGGGGCGGCGGGTGATTTTCCGAAGGTTGAGCGCAAAGCAGAGAGGCGTCGACAAAAGTACTCACCTGCGCCTTAAATCTGTCTTCTCCTGTAGACACCTTTTAAGCCCGCCCCTGAACGAAAGCCTCTTTTTAGCCTGAAAAAGCCGGGAAGAGCCGGGCTCTGTGACTGGTATGCGCCTTGCTGTTTGTGTGGCCACTGACTCCTCGCCCTCTGCTAATAAAAGCTCTCGCTTATTAGCCTCACCCTCAAGCTTTTACTGCGAATGAGCACGCGAAAACGTAGAACCTCATATTCACTCACCACAAATCCCTGGTTGTTCAATGGTGGAATTGACCCGCTGCACGGAACCGAACGCCATTGGCAACATGGGATGCTCTACGTTTGAAGTCTCAAACATCCCCCGGCCTTTCACAATGAAAGGTCTACAGCTTCACCTCAAACCTGAAAGGAAAAACCGATGCGAAATGGCGATCAAGTAAGAAACATTACCAAGCTCATCTCAGACATCAGGGACATCAAAGCCGGAACGACAGTGCCTCCGGAGCTGAAAGACGAGCTGGAGAGTGATGTGAAAGATATGCTCGACGGAGCGCAGCCGCCCGACCCCGGTGCCGTGCAAACCCTCATCACCGATCTCAGGAATGCACTCGCAGACGGGCAACTCGACAAGAAGGAAATCTTTAAACTTCAAGCAGACCTCGATGCGGTGCTGACGAGCGCAAACATCGAAAGCGGCGACGTAAAAGAGGTGGTCGATGATGTAAAAGCCATCCTCGAAGGATCGACCTTCCCGGAAGGCTCCAAGGACATCATCATCGCCGACCTGAAAGCCATCGGGCAGGAGTTTCAGGAACAACATCCCAACCTGTGATTGAGCCGCCTCCAAGGCTGAAGCGGGCGTGACTTCGGAAGTCATGCCCGCTTCTCTCACATCTACTCGGCCATCCATGCCGAGTCACGGCGCAACGACAGCAACAACAACGAACGTGACGCCGCGATAGAGGGCAGAAGGCCGCTGGGCTTTCAAAATCCACCGGCTACAATTATTTCAAGACGCCTTGCACCGAAAGGGGCGCGACGGATGAAACCATCGCGCCCCTCTCAGTCTCTTCCGGGTTGTCACCGGCCTTAACCCTACGGGCACGGCGGGCGGGTGGAGTGCTCTCTCTGTGTCTCAGGCCGGGCAGAGTTTTCCGTCGCCTCGCTGAAACAATTTATCTATGCCGCGCGTATGAACCGGGCCAGCTATCTCTAAAACAGGAGAGCGCCGCGTCCGTCTTACTCGTCGCTTCGGGGGCTCTCCGCTTCGCTCTAAAAAATAATCAGTGCTCGTTCGAGGATAAAACCGGGCGACCGCACGGGGGGCCGCCTCCGATGAGGAAAGAAAACGCGATGTCCATTAACAGGAGAAACTTTATCAAGCTGTCGGCCGCCACGGGCGGCGTGATGAGTCTGGGGCAGTTCTCGCCCGGCACGACGGGCCGCGCGGCGCATGAGGCGCGCCACTCGGTCGAGCAAAACGCGGGCGCGGCGACGAGCAAGCCGCTACGCATACTGATTCTCGGCGGCACGGGATTTACGGGCCCGCATCAGGTTCGCTACGCGCTCAGCCGTGGGCACAAGGTGACGGTATTCAATCGTGGCCGGACGCATCCGGGCGAAACGCCCAAAGAGGTAGAGCAACTTATCGGCGACCGCAACGGCAAACTCGATGCGCTCAAGGGCAGGAAGTGGGACGTGGTCATCGACAACCCGACGACCCTGCCGGTGTGGGTGCGCGACGCCGCCCGGATACTGAAGGGGAACGCCGAGCGCTACGTCTTCATCTCGACGATCTCCGTCTACTCGGACACGAGTAAGCCCGGAATGGACGAGAGCGGGCCGCTGGCGAAGTACGAGGGCACAGACCCCATGAAAGAGACGATGGAGACTTTGCGCGCCTCCAACTACGGTCTCTACGGGCCGCTCAAGGTGCTCTCGGAGCAGGAGGCGGAGAAATGGTTTCCCGGAAAAACGCTGGTCATTCGTCCCGGCCTGATCGTGGGCCCAGGCGACCCGACGGGCCGTTTCAGTTATTGGCCGCTGCGTATTGATCGCGGCGGAGAGGTGCTCGCGCCGGGCGACCCGACCGATCCCGTACAGTTCATAGACGGGCGCGACCTGGCCGAGTGGACGATACGAATGGTCGAGCAGGGCGAGACCGGAACCTACAACGCGACCGGCCCGGCCTCTGTGCTCACGGTGGCAGAGATGCTCTACGGCATCAAGGCCGTGACAACCTCGGACGCTCACTTCACCTGGGTCGATACGGACTTTCTTGAGGCTCAGAAGGTCTCGCCCTGGGGAGATATGCCCGTGTGGGTTCCGGCGCGCGGCGAGAGCGCGGGCTTCGGGCTCATCAGCATCAAGCGCGCGCTTTCAAAGGGACTGACCTTTCGCCCGCTGGCCGTCACGGCGCGTGATACGCTCGACTGGTATAAGACACTGAGCGCCGAAGAGCAGGCCAAAATGAAGGCCGGAATTACTCCGCAGCGCGAGACAGAGGTGCTGGCCGCGTGGCATGCGCGCAAGAAACAGTCCGCATAAGAAACAGCTTTCAGCCTGAAGCCGAGCCTTTCGTAAGCCATCAGAGAAGCGATTGCAATTAATGCCGTAGGCGCGGGGAAGCGACCGGCTACGCTTGCCCCGCACGTTCGGCCATCTTCCGGGGGACGAGGTCTGCTTGAATATTGTGGGTCAGGATAACCGGCAGGAGGGAAGCATTGCACCGACCGCTTCGATGCGGCTTTTACGTAAGGCCGTCGAGGTCAAACCCGAAGAGGTTCGCGCGCTCGTCCTAGGGTTCGTCTACTACTTCTTTGTTCTCTCAAGCTACTACATCATTCGCCCGATCCGCGATGAGATAGGCGTGGCGGGCGGCGTGGAAAATCTGCCCTGGCTGTTCACGGGCACGCTCATCGCCATGCTCATCGCCAACGCGCTCTTCGCCGCGCTGGTCGCAAAGTTCTCTCGCAGGCGTTTCATCCCCATCGCCTACCGCTTCTTCATCCTTAACCTGATTATATTTTTCGTACTCCTGACGCTGCTCCCCAAAGAGCATCAAATGTGGGCCGGGCGCTCGTTCTATATCTGGACGAGCGTTTTTAATCTCTTCGTCGTCTCGGTGTTCTGGGCCTTCATGGCCGACATCTTCAGCACGGATCAGGGAAAAAGGCTGTTCGGTTTTATCAGCGTCGGTGGAACGCTTGGCGGAATAGTCGGCGCCGCCGCGACCGCCACACTCGTCCGGAAAATCGGGGCCGTCAATCTGCTTCTCATCTCGGCCGTCCTGCTGGAGCTGAGCGCGCAGTGCGTGCGCCTTTTCCCGAACGCCTTCGAGGGCTCGCGGGATTCAATCAAGCGGGAACGGGCCGCGACGGCTGCTGAGGAAGCGCCCATCGGCGGCGGCATCTGGTCGGGGATCGCGCACGATCTGCGCTCGCCCTACCTGCTCGCCATCTGCGCTTACATGATGCTCTATGCGATCACGTCTACAGTCCTTTATTTTCAGCAAGCGAGCATCGCCTCGACGGCCTTCACAGACCGCGCGGCGCGAACCTCCTTCCTCGCGCAGATAGATTTGCTGGTCAACTTCCTGACGATACTGGTGCAGGCATTTCTGACCGGACGACTTCTGAAGTGGCTCGGCGTCGGCATCACTCTGGCGATGCTGCCCGCGTTGAGCGTCCTCGGTTTTACGGCGATGGGCGCAGCGCCGACGCTCTCCATCCTCGTTGTCTTCCTGACGCTGAGGCGGGCCGGAAACTTCGCCATCGCAAGGCCCGCGCGCGAAGTCCTCTTTACGGTCGTCAGCCGCGAGGACAAGTACAAGGCCAAAAGCTTCATAGACACGTTCATATATCGTGCGGGCGACCAGATCGGCGCATGGTCGTTTCCGGCGATGGGCTGGCTCGGGCTGAGTTTGGCGGGCATCTCCTTTATCGCCGCGCCAATCGCGGGCCTCTGGCTCTTCATCAGTCTCTGGCTCGGAAGAAAGCAGGTTTCTATGACACGCGACCGTCAGCTTGCGGATTCGACCGACGACAAGTCAGGGGCGGCGCGAGGTTTGCCGGGCCTGGCCCGTAGAACGCGAGGGCCGCAGGCAGACCTGCCATGATCTCAAACCATCGACGGCGCGTTCGTCTACGCACGCCCCGCGATAGTCCGGTTGATGGCCCGAATCGAAGCGCCGCTTTCCATCAGACACGCAAAAAAAGAGTGCGGCGCTTACATTGCGCGACAATGTAAGCGCCGCACTCTCTTAGCGCGGACTTCTTTCGGTGTTCCTGGCCCGGCCGCTTTTCGTTTCAGCCTGCGGCGGCCGTAGATGCGGCGCAATGCTCGTCGAAGGCTGCGGTCAACTCCTGCGCGATCTGGTATGCGTCCTTGCCCTCGATCTGGTAACGCTCAAGCATATAGACCACCTTGCCGTCCTTCAGCAGGGCGATGGATGGCGAGGACGGCTGATAGCCCGTGAAATAAGCGCGCGCCCGCTCGGTCGCCTCGATGTCGGCCCCCGCAAAGACGGTCGCCACGCGCTCAGGCTTAACGTCATGTTGCAGCGCGAGCGCAATACCGGGACGCGCCTTGCCCGCCGCACATCCGCAGACGGAGTTGACGACCATCATCACCGTACCGCTACTGTTCTTTATCACCTCGTCAACCTGCTCGGGCGTCCGCGTCTCCTCCACGCCGAGCCTCGTCAAATCTTCCCTCATCGGTCGAATCATCAATTCCGGATATGGCATCTTCTTTCTTCTCCTTAAATTGTCAACGTCCTTGTCACCACGATTCTAACATAACACGGTGAGGAACGAAGGGCGGAGGGATGAGGGATGGATAAGTAAAGCATTCAAGGAAGTTGAATCGTTCCTTTCATCCTTAACCCTTGCTTTTCAGCAAAGCATTCAAGATATCGAAGCATTTCTTTCATCCTTCATCCCTCTGCCCTTCGTTACGGTTATGTGTCGCGGTTCTTCGCCGTCGCCCGTGATCGAGACGTGCCAGACCGTAGAGGGCAGCGGATAGCGGCCCATGCGCGCGGCCCATTCGATAATGATGATCGCTCTTTCGTCCGCGAGCAATTCGTCCAGATCGACGGCGTGAGCTGCGGCAGCGCCTTCGGGCAGCCGGTACAAGTCAAGATGATAAAGCGTCAGACGACCCTCGTACCTGTTGACGAGCGTGAAAGAGGGGCTCGTCACCTCCGTCTCGTCTATGTCGAGGGCGAGGGCGACGCCCTTGACGAAGATGGTTTTGCCAGCGCCGAGTGGGCCGTCAAGCAGCAGGATCTCGCCGCCCGCAAGAGATGCGCCAAGCTGCGAGCCCAAATGATGCGTCTCTTCCGGACTCGCGGCAATCCACTCGCCTACGGGCACGACGACGGAGGCGGTCATGGCCATTCCCCTTCCGCGTCTAAGGCACAGATGGCCGCGCCCAGATGCTCGCGTATGTCCGAGGCCGTCACGGAGCGCATCCCGCGCTCTTGCGCCGCGAGGTCTCCGGCCAGGCCGCCAACGTACACGGCCGCGATGGTGGCCGCGACGGCGTCTGCTTCGCCCCGTAAAGTGGCGAACGCCTGCGCGTTGAAGCCTGTGATAATACCCGTCAGCGTATCGCCCGCGCCCGCCGTGCCGAGCCCCGCATTGCCCGTCGGGTTGATGTAAACGCTCCCGTCCGGTGCGGCGACGAGAGTTCTGGCTCCCTTGAGGACGAGAATCAACGAATGCGCGAGCGCAAACTCGCGCGCCGCCGTCACGCGGTCGGCTATCGCCCCCTTTTCGTCCGCACCCAGCAGCCTCAGCATCTCGCCCGGATGAGGCGTCAGTATCAACGGAAGCTCGCTCGTGCCGCGCAAGCCCTCCGGCCAGGGCGCAAGCGAGTTCAGGCCGTCGGCGTCGATCACTACGGGTGCGCTTCGACGCTCGACGATTGCCCGCACGAACAGGCGCGTCGTTTCATCAACGGACGTGAGGCCGGGCCCTATGGCGACGACCGTGGAGCGTGCCATCAACGCAACCACGCGCTCGACCGATCCGAAATCGGCCGCACCGTCTTTCGTCTCGGAGAGAGGAGCCGTCATCACCTCCGCCATCGCGTGCGCTGCCACAGACTCAAGCGCAGACTCCGGAGTGGCCAGGGTCAGGAGGCCCGCGCCCGCGCGCATCGCCGCATTGGCGCAGAGCGCCGCCGCGCCCGCCATCCCGCGCGAGCCCGCGATCACGAGCGCATGGCCGTGCGAATTTTTGTAAGAGCCGGATTGATAACGAGTCTTGACGAGCCAGCGGCGCGCATCGCGCTCTTCGGTTAGAAAGAGCTGTGTCGTCGTCCCTTCCAGAAGCGCCGGGGGCGATCCTATGTCCGCGATGACGAGCTTGCCGTTGTAGTCGGAAGCGGGAGGCAGGACGTTGGCCGGTTTGGGGGCCGTGAAGGTAACTGTGATGTCGGCGCGAATCGCCTCGCCCGAGACCTCCGCCGCGTCCGCATTGAGCCCAGAAGGGATGTCAAGCGACACGATCAAAGGATCCGTCTCGTGCGCTCGCTCGCGTGCCCGTCGCATTAAAGCCATGTGCTCGGCGACCATGAGCGGGATGCCTTCGAGCGGGCGCGTCAGACCCGTACCGAACAGCGCGTCAACGACGATGTCGTAGGTATGGCGCGGGCGCGCGTGCTCTTCCCAGTCCGAGACGCTCTCGCACTCGACGAACGATAGCGGGGGAGGCGATTGTCTTGACCCGGCCTCGAAACTCGCCAGGTGACGGACGATCTCGAAATTCACGCGCGCGTCGCCCCGCGTATCCTCAACGCGGCCCAGGAGCACCACGTCGGCGCGCACGCCCGCCAGCCAGAGTGCACGCGCCAGCGCCGCCCCGTCGCCTCCATTATTGCCGCGCCCGCAGATGACCCGCGCTGTTTTGTCGGCCAGCCCGCCCGAAAACTGCTCGGCCAGGGTTCTGGCCGCCGCGGCGGCAGCCGCCTCCATCAACAATAGAGACGGCGTCGCGTACCGCTCCGTGGTCAGGCGGTCAAGCTCGCGCATCTCGGCTGCTGAGATAACTCTCTTCGCCACGACCGCGATGATAGCAGAGAGAGCCGCGCACGGGTCAAATAACTGTGCGCGGCTCTCCCTTTGTGGAAACGCTCTAAATCAAGGGGCTAAAAGCAAAAAAGCGGTTGCCGGGAGCCGTCTCGCCACCCGCCTGCCGCTACATTCAGCCAACCTTTCTTATCGGTATTCTAAGTAAAGATTGAATAAAGAGGATTCTCCAAAAAAATAGGGGCCGCCGAAATTTATTTTCGGGGCGCGGGCCGCAAGGCTTTTGCGGGACGAGAAACGCGAGCCGGAACAAGCTTTTGAGCATTGTTCCGGCTCGCGTCCAGAAAGGAATCAGGCAGCTATCACCAAAAGGGAGGGGATAGAGACCGCACCCGGCGTCAAGCCTGCGGGGTCTCCTGTTTCGAGGCGTTGCGGCGTTTGCGTAGCTTGGCCGCAACCCCTGCCAGACCCGTGCCGAGCAAGACCATAGTGGTCGGTTCCGGAACCTGCGGCGGGCCGTTAGCGGAACCGATGAAGAAGCTCTCGGGGCCGCCGTTAGCCTGTGATATGTCGGCCGCCAGTCCGACGTGGAGGCCGGTGCTGAAGACGGCCGCGAGACGCGCCTGCGCAGCAGCATCAAGACCGAACATATAGTCGGAGTGGCCCTGTCCCTGTCCGAGTTCGGCCAGAGTTTGCACGCCCGATCCGCCGAGCAGGTTCGCTGTAAAGACCAACTGACCGGCATCGTTCCAAACATTCAAGGTCAGGTTGTTGAGCCGTATGTCCTGTAGATTGTTCTCGTTGATGTCGAAGAAGATGCGTACGTCACTGGCTTGTGTAATGCCAAGCTCGGCGAACGTGAAAGTCCTTGTGTTGCCGCCTCTTGTCGCCGTGATCTCTCCGGCCGTCGCCTGAGCCACATCGCCGCTCGGGGTGTATGTCACCTCACCGGCTTCCACGGTCGAGTTGCCGGGATGGGGCCGTAACGAGAGAATATGCTCTGCCTGATCATCACCGCAGCCGCGACCCACGCCTGCCGGGAAGCACGGATTCGGCCCTAAAAGTACTATGCCGTCGGCGAAAGCGCTTGCGCTCGTCATGCCCATGATAACCAGAGCGCCGAATATGAACGCCATTTTGGTGAAAACCTTATTCATCGTCGATTCCTCCTACAAACCTAACTTTAGAAAATCTGGTGCCTGAGCACACTTCGGCCAATTACCTGATGTCAGATAGCAGCAATGCAACTCGTGCTGTTGGGAACTTAAGGCGAGGTCAGTGGCGAATGCCTTAAGGGTTGGTTGATAACTCTGTCTGGTGTGCGCAAACCGTACGCCGACCAGGGCGGTGGATCAACTGATTTCGGCGCGGGTTGCGAGCGTTTCATCTCTCTTATCAGGAGAAGTCTGGCTTCCCGGCTTCGATCAAATCCTCATGTTGTCAATGTCCTCCAGATTGATAGCGGGTGCGTCGCCAGCAGCCGCTTCACTCAGGGCAACCTCTTTCCTTCCCGTACTTAGTAAAATGCCAATGGCGGCGCTCCTCCAGAAATTTATAGGCGAACGGCTGTTTTCCCACAGATGCCTCAGAGCCATGCTGTACTCTTAGAGCGCAAATCGAAATCGGCGCAAGGCTTGAACCTTGCGCCGATTTCACACAATCAGAGACTAATGCCTTAGCAGTGAGAGAGAGTTTTCGGGGAGATGTTTCCTCGCCCTCAACTGTTCAAGCTATTCCTTCGCAGCTTTTCGGTATCTCCTGACCTTTGCCGCGAGTCCCGCCAAGCCCGTGCCGAGAAGGAGCATCGTGGTCGGCTCGGGAACCTGGTTGCCGCAGTTGACGCATTGACCGCCATGACCTACATCGCTGTCAGGGCTGGTGCTTAGCGCCTGAAAGCGGACGTAGACGGCATCGGCAATCTGCTGCTGTGTCAGGCCGGTGAAGTCGCCACTGATGGTAAACGTGGCACTGGTATCACCGGCGTGTACCCCTTTCGGCGGATTGCTGCCAGCAAAATTATTGGCGTGTGTGACCATCGCGAAATCAAGGGTCGCCGAATTGAATTGCGGAACGTTCCCCGCGTTGGTCGTGAAGCTAAAGTTTTGGTTGCCCGGCTGATTACTGGGCGTGATCGAGACGAGCGAGTAAGTCCCCGTCCCCGGCAGATCGAAACCAACGGCTCCTACTACGCCACTGGTAGAGGTGTTGGTAATGGTGAAGGAAAGCTGAGTGTTAGTCAGCGATGTGATATTGAGAGTCGCCGTGGCGTTAGGATTAGAGTTTCCTACTATCAGGAAACTGTCGGCGCGCGCCGTCATTGCTGACCCGACCCCCAGGACAATGAAGGTTGCCAGGGCGATGGCCACCTTCCGCAGGTAAAGATTCTGAAACATCTAGTAAAACCCCCTTCTTTTGGGCTCTGATTGTTTGTACGAGTTAATCAGGCTTAATTACCGCCGAAAATGGCCGTAATTAAACGAAAGCATGGCCTCGCAGCTTGCCCGCACGTAAATTTCCTGATCCCTTGTCGTAAGAAAAAGAGCAATTAGTGCCCCCTTCCAGAAAAATTCAAGTGCGGTTGCTATTAACGGGAACCCCTCTTTTAACGCAAAACCGCCGAAAAGGCCAGAAAAATTTTCACCCCATTTAAGGAAGGCGGCTGTTTTAGGGGAGGCGGCTACCCTCTCGGTTTTCGGACGAGGCGCGTGAAGCGCCCGACGACCGTTCTGGCCTCGGGCAGTCCGAGGGCGCTGGTCAAGCCGAAGTAGAGCAGCCCGTACGCGCCAAGAACAAAGGCCGCGACGAGGATGGGATGGCGCGCGCCTATCAGAAGCTTGACGCCCCATCCGAGCGCGGCGCTGACGGCCGCTGCTGCCCAGAGCTGCGCTACGAAGGCTGCGGGCAGGCCCGTACGCCCGATCCGGCGATTAAGCGTACGCCGCAGCAGCGCAAATTCTATCCAGCCGGAAACGCCCGCCGAGGCCGTCAGCCCGGCCGCGCCCCACTGTTGATCTATCCCGAGCAGGCGCGGCAGCGGAATCGAGCACAGGTAGCCGAGCACGATGGTCAGAAAAACGCGCAGCGCCGCATAGCGAAGCGGCGTCCGCGTATCGTGCAGCGCATAATAGGTCGAGGAATAAAGCCTGCCGAGCGTCGAGGCCAGCAGGCCGACGCTCGACCCGGCGAGAATGGCCCAGACGTAGAGCACGTCGTCGTGCTGGAATTTTCCGGTCTGGTAGAGAGCGCCGGTCATGACATCGCCGAGCGCCAGAAAACCCATCGCCGAGGGGACTATAAAAAAAGCTATCTGCCTCAGCCCGGCGTCGAGGCGCTGGCGAAGCTGCGCCGTGACCTCTTCGGCGCTCCCCACGGCGCTCGACATGGCGGGCAGCTCGGCCGCCGACACGCTCATCCCGAACAGGCTGACCGGAAGCGTATAAAGGCTCTGCGTGTAGGCGAGCGCGGCGACCGCGCCCGTGCCCAGCCAGCTCGCCAGCCACGCATCGACGAAGGCGCTGATCTGCACCACGCCGCGACTGACGAAGACGGGCAGAAAGTTTCTTATGACGGTGCGTACGTTCGCCGTCGCTATGTCGAGGACGGGCCGCAGTCCCTTGACGAGCTTGAGGACGACGGGAAGCTGTACGCCGAACTGCAAGCCGCTGCCGATGACCGAACCCCACGCCACGACTTCGGCCAGCGGAAACAACTCCATGCGCCGACCGAACCCGATCAGCGAGGCGATGATCGCAAAGTTCCAGACGACGGGCGCCGTATAGGAGAGAAAGAAGCGGCGGTGGCTGTTGAGGACGCCCAGACACCAGGCCGAGAGCACGAGCAGGCCCGCGCCCGGAAAAAATATCTTGACGAGACGGATGGTAAGCTCGCGCTTCTCGCCCTCGAAACCGGGCGCGATCAGGCTTATCAGGTAGGGCGTCGTCAAAACACCGACGAGCACGACGACCGCCGTCACCAGCGCCAGCACGGACAGCACGGCGCTCGCCACACGGGTCGCCTCTTCGCGGTCATCGTGCGCGAGCAGCCTTGCATAGACGGGGATGAAAGAAGCGGAGAGCGCGCCCTCGCCGAATATGTTCTGAAGAAAGTTTGGAATCCTGAAGGCGGCGTTGAAGGCGTCGGCCGCGTCCGACGTGCCGAAGTAATGCGCAAAGACGCGCTGGCGCACGAGCCCTACGAGTCGGCTTAAGAGAATGCCCGCGCCGACCAGGATGGCATGCTTGCTCGTACTGCCGCTGCTCTGCTTACGCTCAGCCTGCGCCGTCGCCTGCTCGCCCGGGGATTCGCCTCCGGCCGTGCCGACGGGAATATCCGTCTCTCCGGCGATCACGCTCGCATCGTCGCGCTCCGGACTCCCTTTTACGTCCCTTTCCGTGTCGCGCTCAAGCGGCCCGGTCTGCGCCGGGCCATCGTCGCCGCGCCCGGCTGCCTCTCGCTCGATTTCATCGGTCGCGCCCGATGCGGCCTTTCCCTCTTGCTTCATCCTAAAGTGTCCCTACAGGTCGTACTCTTTGATCTTGGTTAAGAGCGTTTTATAGCTGACGCCCAGAGTCTCGGCGGCGCGCGTTTTATTGCCCTGGTGGGCTTCGAGCGCGGCGCGAATCTTGCGGCTCTCCGTAAATCTGAGGGCGCGCTCGGCCACCTCCGCGAGCGTGCCGGACATGTCGAGTTGGGCCAGCGATTCCGGCTCGACGCCAGCAGCGCGCGGCACGAGGCCCAGGTCGTACGGCTCAAGCGCGACCGTATCGGCCAGGATGCAGGCGCGTTCTATCGCGTTCTCAAGCTCGCGCACATTGCCGGGCCATGTGTGAGCTTTGAGCACGGGGAGGCTCGCCGCGCCGAGCGTGGCCTCGCGCCCGCGCAACTCCTTGCCGAGCTGCGCGGCGAAGTGATGCGCGAGCAGCAGCACGTCATCGCCGCGCTCGCGCAAAGGCGGAATCTCAATCGGAAAGACGGCGAGACGAAAGAAGAGGTCGCGGCGGAACTCTCCCGTCTCAACCGCCGCGTGCAGGTCGCGGTTCGTGGCGGCGACGACGCGCACGTCTACTGGGACGGGCGCGCGCCCGCCGATGCGGTCAACCATCTTCTCCTCGATGGCGCGCAGCAGCTTGCTCTGCACGCCGAGCGGCAGCTCGCCGATCTCGTCGAGAAAGACTGTGCCGCCCGAAGCCAGCTCGAATTTCCCCTGCCGTCGGTCGCTCGCGCCCGTAAACGCGCCGCGCTCGTGGCCGAACAGCTCGTTCTCGATCAGGGTTTCGGGGATGGCCGCGCAGTTGATGGCGACGAACGCGCCCGCGCGGCGCGTTGAGAGATGATGCACGGCGCGCGCGAAAAGCTCTTTACCCGTGCCGGATTCGCCGAGCAGAAGAACGGTCGCCTCCGTCTGGGCGACGCGCTGCGTCTCCGAAACAGTTCGCTTGATCGCCTCGGATTCGCCGAGGATGCGCGGAAAGCCGTAGCGCCGCGACCACTCCTCGCGCAGGAGTATGTTCTCGGTGCGAAGGCGCGCCTGTTCGAGCGCCCGCTCGACCAGGAGCAGCAGGTGGTTCGAATCGACAGGCTTTTGCAGAAAGTCGTGCGCGCCGTCCTTCATCGCCTGCACGGCCTCGTCAATCGAGCCGTATGCGGTCATCACGATGACCGGAATCTCGGGGTCTGCGGTACGCGCGGCCCTCAGCACGTCGAGGCCCGAGCCGTGCGGCATACGCAGGTCTGTCAGCACGAGGCGATGCGGCACGCGCGAAATTTCCTCGGCGCCAGCGCGCGCGTCCTCAGCCTCCGTGACGCTGTAGCCAGCCTGCTCCAGCGTCAGGCGCAGCACGCGCCGCAAACTGTCCTTATCCTCAACCAGCAGTATGTCAGGCATCTTGAGACCGGCGAACCCGATAGTGATGGAGTCAAATTTCGATGACCACGAAAATCAGCAGACCGAAGCCCGCACACAATAGTCCGGCTTCCAGTAGTCTCCTCGGCGACCGCCGCTCATCATTCATCCTGATACGCGAAGGTGTCAAGGCGTGTGTGTTCGGCAGACGAAAGAGAAGGCGCAGGCGCACGCGCGCTTCCCGGCACGGAAACCGGCGCGGGGAAGCGGCAGTCTTTGATGAAGTAGAGAGGATTCAGAAAACAAAGGCCCGCGGTCATCGGTAACCGTGGGCCTTCGTTTCCCGTAGAGAGCGGGGAGCTAGTTTCTACAGCTTGAGATACAGCCCTGGTATGACTGGTGACGCCGTCCTCTTTCACCTTCAGTATTGGCTCCATTCAAACATGCATTGTATGCACGCTTGCATTGGCCCATGCAGGACTGGACGGTGTTTGCCGAAGAACTGTGGGAGAGTTGGAACGTCGCCGCAAAAGCGATTGCGAACGCGGCCACAGAGTAAGCGAGGTTTCTTCTCATCGGTCTGTTCTCCCCCAAGGTGTCTTAGGGTTCAAGATTGGCGACAGAAGCTGCCTATCCCCGAAGCGACAGGATCATAAAGCCCTTACCTTAGGGCGTGAACGTCTCCTGCAAGACGGTCTTTCCGCCCTGGATGACGGTAACGGTGGCGCTCGTAAACTGTACGTCCGTGATGGCCGCCGTCCAGTTGTTGTTCGGACAACCGGCCTGGGCGGCTGTGGGCTGCGGCGGCGGTTGGGTCGCCAGGCAGAACGATAGGTTGCCGTTCTTGATCTGAGACGAAGGAATGGTTTGCGCACCGGAGAGTGTCACTTGAGCCGGATTCTGTCCCGGCGCCTGGTTGCCCCCCTGATTTGTACAGGTGGCGGTCGGAAAGCCCTGAGCCGTCACAAGGATCGTCACATCCTCATTACCCAGACCCGTCAGAGTCCCGCAGGTAGTTAGTGTGACGCCCGTATCGGTAAACACCGGCGTGCCTTTCTTGAAGTGGACGCTGGCGGCAAGCACCGCGACGGTCGCGATCAGCACGAGCGCCAGGACAGATAACGAGATAAGGGAGCTTCTTTTAAACATCTTCAATTCTCCTTCACAAAGAGTGGGGTGATGCCCTTCGGAGACGGATTGGGCTGAGCGCCCTGCTCGCAAACTCCTACGGGGGCAAGATCGGGATAGAACTACAATCTTGAATAAAGGGGCAAGCCCGGGTTTATTCCACAAAGGCTATTAAAGGTTCATACCAACAACAGTTTTATGCATGGACTGAAATAACGAGGCAAAGCCACGGCAAACTATTTTACAAAGCCATCTAAGCTCAATCCTGACTCGGAGCTGACAGGGCCGAGCAAATAAAAAGAGCGGCCAGACCCGTTGAAGGTGTCTGACCGCCCGTCGGGATTAAATTAGACGCCTTTTATTTCTCGACGACGCCCTTTATATCGAAGCTGGGGACGGCGCTCAGCGCCTGATTGATTACGGCCGAGTTGTACTGGATGCGCGATGAGCCGCCGCCGCTGGAAATAAAAGAAGGAACCAGGAAGTTGCCAGCGTTGTCGAATTTGGCGACGACCATTCCGCCCGTGATGACGCCGTTGCCGGAGCCGCTGCGATTCACAGTCCCGCCGCCCATCACGAAGATCATCCCTGTGAAGCTGGTGTTGCCGTCCATGTTGAGGGTTCCCGTGACGACCAGTATGCCTGAGCCCTGATTGCCAGCGCCGAGCGTCGCATCGCCCTCGATGAAGGTCAGGCCGCTGACATTGGTCGGAGGGGGCTGCGTCGCCGAAGTGAAATAGCGGTCGTTCGGACGATCAATGCCCGCCGGGTCGGGCCTCGCCTCCGTCCTCAGCTCATTTACGAAGGCGGCGGCCATCTCGGCGGAGCTGAGCCATTCGGGCGTCGGCAGCGTTCCGCCCGTCCCGTCGCCGAGCGTACCCACGTCGTCGCCGATGATCGTGTTCGGTCTGATGATGCCGCGCGTCGCATCATCCTCGGCGGTCGGCGTAACCCCGAACACGGGACGATCACCCGCCTTCGTCGGATCATAGCCGGGGTCGCCGGGGCTCGCCGCATCCTGGCCCGAGTAACGTATCGAATTGCTGTTGCCCGTATCGAGCGTGAGCTGCGTGGCGGCGGCAGCGTCGTCCGACCCGATCAGCGTCACCGCCGCAGGCGCACTGAAACCCCAGAGGCCGGACTGGACGATGATCGTATCGAGAACTTTTCGCGCCCCGTTGGGCCCATAGCCGGTCACCAGAATGCGTAGTCGCTTTGGAAGGGCCGGAGGCGCAACGCTGTCGGGATCGCTGACGGCGATGCTGTACGCGCCCCTTGTGCCGACGCGCATCACGGGCGTTGTGCCGATCAAACCGCATTTTGTGGGATCGCCGCAGGGAAGCTGAAGCCACGTGCCGAGGTTGGTTCCGGCTGTGTTGCGAAACGATGCCTTGTTCGTGCCGTCGAGCATGGCGGGCGTCCCCGCCGGAGGCGGCACGTTGAAGCGAAGCACGTCGAGCGCGCGCTGCAAACCGGCCTCGGCTGCGTAGTAGGCGTGCATCTCCGAGGTCGCGCTGACGCCGTTTGTGCCCGACATGGAGGTAGTCAGTAGAAGCGCTCCGCCCGCCGTCAGGAGCAGGGCGGAGATGAGAAGCGATGTGATGAGCGCCGCGCCTCGTTCGCCGCGACGGCGACGCCGGGGCCGCCTCTGCGCGGGGCGATTAAGATGGAGCGTCGTCTGCATGGGTAATTCCTTTCTCGATGTGCGCGTCCGGGGCTCGGCGCACGCGCTTCTCTCAGTAGCGTTGAAGCACCTCGGGGGCGTTTCTGAGCGCCACGTCGGACATCAGCCGAACCCGCTGCGGCGGCTGTCCGGCGGGAGCGCCCACCTCAACCGTAACGTCAATCGTGATTCTTTCGGCCAGGGCGGGTGCGACCACGACGCTCGAAGCATCCTGATAGATGATGTTGAAGGCGCTGATATTGTTGGCGAGCACGGTCGTCGTGCCGGTGGCCTTATCGAAGCGAACGATGGAGGCGACCGGGGCCGCCTGATAAATGTAGGTCACGTCCTCGTCCTGATCGCTGATGGTCAGGTTGGTGTTGTTGACGTTGGCGCGGATGCGTATCTTGGAGGCGGTCGCGTCCGTCGTGACGATGCCGTTATCGGTCAGGCCGAAGCCTGAGTTGGCGATCTCGCGCGACATGATGGTGACGGCGCGCTGCGCATCGGCCAAAGCATCCGACCTCTTGTTTTCGCGCGCCCGCGTTCCGACCGACGAGGTGAGAAGACTGCTCGCCGCCGTCATCATCAGGAGCGTGATCGTCATGGCGATCAACATCTCAAGCAGCGAAAACCCAGCCTCTGCTCTCTCGTTCGTCCTCATCTCAATCTCTTTCATCGCTTTCTCTCTCCGTCGCCAATCCCTTGCGTTGTCGCTCGTTCAGGGCTGATCCGATTTCGCGCGCTGCGTGACGATGGTGACCGACTCGCCAGACCAAATAGTGCTGGCCTTCTGCGGCGTTACGGTCAACGTGATGGTCTTAATCGTAGCGGTCGTATTTTCGACTTTGGTGGTCAGGGTGAAGGGACGGTTATTGCGCTTGACGGTCAGCGGGGCGGGAGCCCCGACGGTCGCGTTAAGGAGCGGGTCGGTGACGGTCACCGAATAGCGAGCATTACGCAAAGTCTCTAAAGCCTGCTGCGCGATGGCGAGCGCGATCGCGCGGTCGTTGCCGCCAGCGTTGTTGCGCGCCGCATAAGCGAAGAGCGAAGCGGAGCCGAGCGCGACGATCATCATGATGACGAGCCCGATGGTGGTCTCGATCAGCGTAAAGCCATGCTCGCCGCCGCCACCGCGGCCGCCGCGGCGCGCGCCCGTCTCTTTCTTCTCTTTCTTCGAGGTTGCGTTCATCGCTTGACCCTTTCTCTCGCGCATCTCGGTAAATGAATCGCCCGGCATAGTCCCCAAACTCAATAGCCTGTGACTCGCATGTTGTCGTTGCGTATACTGGTGCTCGCATTGACGCTCGTATCAACGCTGACGGGGCGCGGCTGCGCGACGTTCCTGTTGCCCTCCGTGATCGAAGCGTCGCCCGACGTGGAGAGATTGATCGCCGTGGTGCGGACGATGTCGTATGCGCCCGTGGTTTGCAGGCTGAAGGCGGGCGGCGTGACGTAGGTCGCCACCACGGCAGGCGCCGCAGTACTTACGGTGCGCCCGCGCCAGTTGAAAGCGATGTTGATGGGCAGCGGCGTCGTGCCTGTGTTGAAGACGACTCCCTGATCGGGCGGGATGGTGATGTTGCGCGGCGCGTCCATGTTGCCGTCGCCGTCAAAGTCCATGACGACCGTGTAGGTGCGCGGGCCGGTGATGCTCACGGAGGCCATCGTCTGCTGTGGAAGCGGCCCCGGCGGGCCCGCATGACGACGCATGGAATCGAGCCGCGCCTTCTCGACGTAGCTCATAAACTCGCGCGACGCGTTCTCCATACGCATGTACTGCTGCGAGCCGCTGATGCGTGTCAGGGCGTATCCGCTGATGATCATCACCATCGCAACCATAATCAGCATTTCGAGCACGGTGACGCCGCGCTCGCTCGTTACGGGGCGTCTCCTTTGTGAGCTTTGTCTGACCTGGCCTTTCATCTTCGTCTCCCAAACTGAAAGTGTCGTTTTAGACTGCGGCTATACATAATCTGTCTGCCGGGGGGTGCGTCTCTGTTGAGGGCTAGAACTCGCTGACCCCAATCGTGTAGCGGCTGCCCAGGAGGAGCGCCTTTTTGATCCAGTCCGGGTCATACTGCACATTCGAGGTTCCGCCGCCGTTACCGTTAAAGGTAGGGGCGAGGAACGGGCCGCCCCAGTTGTTGCGATCCAGGCGGGCGAGGGCGAAAGCGCCCAGGCTATTGCCGTTGCCGCCGCCGTTGCGCACGATGCGCCCGGCACCCATGACGATGATCAGGCCGTTAAAAGGCGTATTGCCGTCGATAGTGAGCGTGCCGGTACAGACGAGCAGGCCCGCCCCGCCGCCGTTTGGAAGCGCCGCGTCGCCGTCCATAAAAGTGAAGGCCGGGGCCGCCGTCGTGCCGTAATCGGGAGGCGGCGAAGCGTTTGTATAGTAGCGGTTCTGTGCCTGCGCGTCGGCCTGTAGCTTGTTGAGCGTGCGGCGCGCTTCGTCCGCCGTTTGAAGCCACGAGACGAGATCCGTTTTATCTACTTTCAGTGCCTTCGGATTGCCCGTCACCTGTACCGCCGGAAGAGCATTAATCATGTTGTAGTCAACCGTGCTGGTGACGGCAAAGGCGGCGATTGCTGTGTTGGTGCTGGTGGCGCTGGCGGGCTCGTTGCCGCTATAGGTATATGAAACGCTGCTGCCAGCATCGAAAGTCATCGCCGTCACGTCGTCATCGGCGCTGCGGATGGCGATGAGCCCGCGCGGCCAGTAGTCGAAGATAAATCTACCGACCATCATCTCCATCTGTTTTTTTGCGCCGCGCGGCCCGAAGCCGTTGACTCGGACGAGGATGCGTCGCGGTTGGGGAGCCGTCAGCGTCGCGGAAATCGTCCTCGTGACCGTGCCGTTGTTCGGCAGGGTGAGCTGTTGGGAACTCGCCGCCAGAGTGTAGAGCACGCCTTCAACATTATAAGCTAAAGACTTGAGGTCGATCGTGAGCGGGCTGGCGGTCGCCGTCACCGGGATCGAGCCCTCGATGGTGACCTTCCCCGTCCAGGGCGCCGTCTGAGTAATGACCAGCTTGAAGGGGATCGCCGTCGTGATGGGCGCGCCGCCGTTGGAGGACTGGACGGTAAAGGTTCCAATGTTGGAAGCGCCCGTCGGGTAGATGTTCAAGGATGTGACGGTCGTCCCCGCGAAGGTGATGATCGTTTTGGGCGCGTTATTGCCGTTGCCGTTGACGATGGTTTTCGTCGCCGTGTTGTTGTCAAAAGTGAGGCTCGTGGTATAGCTCACCTTCGTCGAGTTGTCCGGGTCGGTCAGGATCGCGTTGAAGGCGATCCCGCTCAGAGGCGAATAAGGGGTCGGCGCGCTCAGATTCACACGATCGTTAAAGGTCGCGTCATAGGCCAGCCACTTTGACAGGCGCGCGTAGGGCGTAGCGGCGGTTGTGGCCGAGTCGCCCGCCGCGTTCGAGTCGGCGGGTGTAACAGCCGTACGATAAGTGATGCTCGGCCCGACGTTCCCGCGCAGCACGTTAAGGACAGTCTGCAAGCCCGCCTCGGCTGCGTAGTAAGCCTGCGTCTCGGCGGTCGAGTCGAAGGAATTGGTGGCCGACATAGAGGTGGTCAGAATCAGCGCCGCTCCGGCCGTCAAAAGCATGGTCGAGAGCATCAGCGCCGAGACGAGCGCCATTCCACGCTCTGCACTTGGCCGCTTCTCCAGCTTGCGATATATCACGTTCAGGATCGTCCGCGTTAAGGGTGACAACATCATCATATCCATCCGGGAGAAGAGTCTTTTAATATTGCGTCAGGTTCGCATTGCGCAGGTTGATGTCCGAGACGAGCTGCATCTTCGCCGCGGGTTGATAACCGGGGCTTTTGGGGCTGCCGCGCGCGGGCAAGGTCACGCAGACGGTGATGACGATATATCCGGCGCTGCTCTTTTGTGCGACCTCTGTGACGCCCGCCGGTGCAACGATGTCGCAATCGCCCACCGTGTAATCGATCTTCGAGGCGTAGTAGCGTATGCGGAAAGTATCGATACGGTTGGCGAGCACGGTCGTCGTGTTGTTCGTATTGATGTCGAGGCGCATGATGTAGACGGTCGAGCCGTCGCTCACCAGCCTGTACTCGATATCCTCATCGCGGTCTGTCACGGAATCGCTCGTGGTTTGCCCGCGATAGGCGTTGAGGTTGGCGCGAAAACGAATCTGGCTGAGTCCGGAATCGGCCGCGACGATCCCGTTGTTGGTCAAACCGAAACCTGAGTTGGCGATCTCGCGCGTCATGATATTGAGCGCCCGCTGGACATCGGCGATGGCCTCGGACTTCTGATTCTCGCGCGAGCGGATATTGAAGGAGCCCGCCAGAAGCGCGCTCGCCATCCCCATGACGACCAGCGTGACCGTCATGGCGAGCACCAGCTCGAGGAGCGAGAAGCCAGCTTCCGCCCGAAAATCAGGATTTCCGGAATTAATAATCATCTCACCTTTCACCGGCGCGTCCCGTCGTTGTTGCTGTTTCATTGGATGAACCCTCCGGGGATGGGCGAAGCGCGCCGCGCCGTGACGGAAACGCTGTTGCTCGCCCAGACCGTGCCCGCGCTGGTCGGCGTCACCTGAATAATGATCTTCTTGATCGTGGCGCTGCCGCTGCAAATGGCGCTGGCGCAGATGACGGTCTGCACTCGGTAATTACGACCTGAGCTTACGACGGTCGTATTGGTCGTCCCGACGTTGAGGCTCGCATCCGTGTAAGCGACGCTGCGCAGCCGCTCCATACGTTGCTGGGCGATGGCGATGGCGACGGCACGATCGGCCGCGCCCGAGTTGTTCCGCACGGCATACATAAAGAGGGATGCAGCGCCGAGCCCGACGATCATCATCACGACCAGCGAGACGACCGTCTCGATCAGGGTAAAGCCGCGCTCGCTCTTTAATCCCGTCCCTTCTGCGGTCTTCCCTTTGTCCGGCCTTGCGTTAGCTGATTTCATTTACGGCCTTCTCCATACTTATTTCATGACTCGGACGACGACGGACGCCGTACCGCACGACGAGCTGAAGGTCACGGCGAAGTCGCCGGTCGCTTTGTTATTAGACTTGACGGTGAAGGTGGCTGTGGCGGCGCTCGTCATCGCCTTCGAGGTGGGAGTAATGGTCAGGTTGGAAGTTCCCGCCGCCGTGATCGTCACCGCATTGCTGACAGAGACGGTGAAAGAGTTTGTGGAACCACCGCTCCTCTTAATGGATATCTTGGCGGGATTGACGTTGATCGTTCCGCACGTACCTCCGCCCCCGCCCCATACGCCCCCGACCGGCCCGTTATCCACGGCGGAACAGTCTGTCGTCGCGATGGCGGCTGGCGCGGTCGTTCCCTTGACGGTCGCATCCGAAGAGATATCGGTCGTCTTGTTGACATTCGTATAAGTGATATTCGACGGGAACTCGTCAACGTCGTTGTCAACGCTCACGTCGCCCGAGGCCGTCACATCGACGTTGACGGGCGTCGTCCCGGTCTGCGAGCTGACCATCGAGAAAGAGGCTGTGCAGGAGGCCATGCGCCCGCGCCAATCGAAGGTGATCGCCTGCGGCGCAAGACTCAGAAGTGTGACCCCGTCCTGAAAATTGAAACTGCGCGTGCTGGGAGTGCCGGAGCCGTCGAAGTCCATCGTGACGCTGTAGGTGTTGGAGTCCACGAAATCTATTTTGGTCGGACTGGCCGAAGAGACGTGGCGGCGCACGGCGTCGATACGAGCTTTCTCCACATAGGCTGCAAACTGGCGCGCCGAGCCCGCGAGACGCATGTTGGCGCGCGCCGAAGAGATGCCCATAAAGGCGAACGTTCCGATAATCATCGTCACGGCGACCGTGACCGCCATCTGCAACATACTGAAACCATCTTCGCGGCCTAACCGCTCGGATGCTCTCAATCTGTTGACCCTGAGACGCTGCTTGCTCATCCTCTGCCTCCACATGAATCATGCGACTGGAACCGACAGGGTCTATGAAGACCTGCGCGCACGTGTTTCAGCAAGAGACATACCACGGGCATTGACGCCTAAAACCCCACTAAAATCGCGTTCCGGGCGAGCCGGGCCCGCCCCGTCTGTCACCTAATGTGACAAGCTGGGCAACCCGCTCCATAACGGGCTGAAGGCACGGGCGCCGGGCCTCCCGCGCGGGCGCACCTTCATTACACACCTGTCACCAACGGAAACAACAGGCAGGGACTTGAGCGGGTCAGCGATTGTCCGGATCGCACGAGCGCGCCGGACGAAAAGCGAGCTAAACATTGGGCCGGAGTGCCTGTTGGCGAGTGCAAACGGGCGGCGGCGCACTGTTTGCTGTAGCTTGGCCCGGCGCGCTCGTGGTTTAGCGCGTCCGTTTAAAAAAGGCTTGAGCATGAGCGGAGCGCGGCGGTTGGCAGGATTGGCTCGAAGCGGGGGGCGGTGCGGCGTCCCCCGCTTCGAGCGAGTGAGCGTCGGGCCTTCTGAGTTCAAGCAGGCATGGGATCGTCCTCTCGCGCGCGGTGCCGCACGCTGCGCGCGGCGGGGACGAAAAAGCGCCCCGGCGACTCTCAGGCCGTCGGGGCGCGTTTGTTATATCCGATGCCGACAACTGGAAGAGAAAAGCGAAGAAGTGACTTAAACACTTCTTCGCTTTTCTCTTTTCACACGGACTTACTGCGCGGGCTCGTATTCGTCTTTGCGCTCGGGCATGGCCGAGTCCTGACGGGTGTCGGCGAGGCGCATCGCCAGCGTGAGCGGGCGATAGTCGAAAGGCGCCGGGCCCCCGCGCAGGCTTTGCATCTGCCAAACGAGCGCATCCTGATTTTCGCGGAAACGCAAGACACTGCCGCGCTGGTTGAAGATCACGAATAGCAGCGTCTCGCCCGTGCGCGTGTTCATCTGCCCGACGAGCGCGCTCGCGCCTCCGTCCGTCCTGATGAGCGTGCCGGTTTTAGCGATCACGCTGCCGCGCGATGGGCCATAGGTATAACGCTTTTGCAGTGTGCCGGGATCGATGCCCGCGACCGGCATAATATCCGACGGTGAAAGATTGTGCTTCGCCAGAACGGCGCGCAGCGCGCGAAATATCTTCATCATCGCGCGCGGCGTGACGCGATTGACGCCGAGGCCGCTCGTCGAGGCAAGCTGCACCTCAGCCGGGCTGATGCCCACTTCGCTGATAAGAAAACGACGCACCCCGTCGGGCCCGCCCATCGTATCGCCGATGCGCTCGGCCATGAAATTATTTGAATAGCAGAGCAGAACTTTCAGCACGTCGATTAGCCTGCTCGAACGATGTACGAGCAGCATCCGCGCATTGGGCGGGACGGAATCGACATAGACTGCGCCCTGCACGGCCACGCTCGGCACGCTCTGAAGACCCTCCCTGTCGCCCAGAGCATAGCGCTCGTCATTCCAGGCGCGCACGGCCGCCGCCGGTCGCCGCGTTGCATCCAGCGTATCGTAAAGCATGTCGCCCGAATGCTGCGCCGACCAGTCAAAATTCATAGTGAAGCGCGGCGCGACGATCAGATCGCCCGTCACATTGCGAATGCCCAAACGGTTCAGCTCGCGCGCCAGCATCACCGCATGCTCATAGTGAAACGATGGATCGCGCCCCGAAATGATGAGGTCGCCATTGATCGTGCCGGTCGTCTGGTCAAAAGCGCCGTTGGCCCAGACTCCGGTCGAGAAGCGATGGTCTATGCCGAAGGTGCTGATGGCCTTGAGCGCCGTCGCCAGCTTGACGGCCGAGGCGGGATTGAAGCCCTGATCCGCCGATTCCGACATCAGCGCGCGCCCGTCCAGTGTCTCCACCAGTACGCCGCGCAAGCCCGCGACCGGCGATTGATAAGCAGGCGTTGCCGCCTCGCTCGGTGCGGTGATGATGGGAGCGGTCGGCGCGCCCGTTGGTGTTGTCGTCGAGGGAAGGGGTCGGCTGATGGAGGTCGGGCGTGTCAGCGTCGCCGGGGGCTTTGGCTCTGTCGGGGTCTGCTGGGCCCACGCGGTCGCCGAGGCGTTGAGCGCGACCCAGAGTGCCAGCCCGGTTATGAAAAAGAGACGCCGCGCGTTTACCTGCTTGAACATTTACTTTCTCCGTCCGTAGAACCTTTTATGCGAGGGAGCGCATCATAACATGAACGCGCCCGCCGTAAACCCCAAAATTTGAGGAGAGCGGGGGCGCTCAGCTTTGATGCCTGACGGTGCGCCGAGGGATGCACACGCACGGGGGGGCGCGCCGTCCATCGAGAGATGCTCTCAAGGCTTCTCTCCTGACACAAGTTCGTTGACAATGCTCTGAGTGGACTCCTAAAATCCTGGCGTTGACTTTTAAGCCTCGTGCGACAAGACCATAGACCTGTGACAATTGATGATGTGCGGGCGACGCACAGGATACGACGCCGGGAGATCGAAGCGCGACTCGCGGAGTTTCGCGATGTGTGGGAGACGGGCACCGATGCGCGGCTGTGGGAAGAGCTGGTCTATTGCATCTTCACGGCGGGAGCGTCGGCCCGCATGGGCCTCAGAGCGGTCGAAGCCATCCGGCATCTGTTATTTGAAGGCACGCGCGAAGAGATGACGCGAGCCCTTGTCGAAGCGCGCGCTCATCGTTACCCGGCGGCGCGCCCCGGCTATATCATCACGACGCGCGACTACTTGCAGGAAGATTGCGGCATGCGCCTGCGCGCGCGGCTCCTGAGCTTCACAGACCCGCTCGCGCGCCGCGACTGGCTGGCGCGCGAACGGCGCATTAAGGGTCTCGGCTACAAGGAAGCGAGCCACTTTCTGCGTAACGTGGGTTTCGGCGGCTACGCCATTCTCGACAAGCATATCCTGCGCAGCCTCGCCGAGCTTGGCGTTATAGAGTCGCCGCAGCCGCCCACAACGCGCGAGCGATACCTGCGGACTGAAGAGCACCTGCGCCACTTTGCACGCGACGCAGGCGTAGATTTCGACGAGCTTGACCTGGTGCTCTGGTCTATGAAGACCGGAGAGATTCTAAAATAAGGGATGAAGGATGAGGGATGAATAAGAAAAGAATGCTTCAACCGCTTGGATGCTTTTCTTATTCATCGCTGCGGCCCTCATCCCCTTCGTTGAGGGTTCCCCCATGCTAAATCGTAAGAAGAGAAGAGGGGCGCGCGGCGCGGTGGCGGTGGCGGCAACCTGTGTGGTCGCCGCCTTCGTTATGTGCGCGGGTCGGCTTGCGACACCCGTCGCGGCCGTGGACAAAGCACGCGAACGCGCCGTGCGAGCTTTACGCGAAGGCGAGTTTGATGAGGCGGAAAGGTTATTCCGCGAGCTGCTCGCCAAAAACGGGCAGGATAAGGACGCGCGCCTCGGGCTGAGCTTTACGCTCTATAAGAAGAGAGTGTTGGTGGACGCCTACGACCATGCGGCGCGCGTGCTGGCTGTTGATCCGCTGTCGTCGCGCGCGCATGCGCTGCTGGGCGCTGTGGTGCTGGCGTCGGGCGATTTTCGTCTCTCGGTCGAAGAGTTTCGGACGGCGCTCAGCCTCAAGGATAACGAGGCGCTGGCGATTGCCGGGCTCGCGATGGTCGACTTCTACGAGAATCGCGCGAGCGCCAGCCTGGTTGGACTGCGCCGCGCCATTTTCATAGACCCCAACGAGCCGGACTACGTCTTTAGCCTCGCGCAGGCTTCGGCGCGAACCGAACATTATAAAGAGGCTGCCGAGGCTTACGAACGCTTTCTGGCCATCGCGCCCAGGACGGACGCCGACCGCCGCGCCCGTATTCGCGGGCTCATAGACTTTCTTCGCTACCTCGGCCAGCAAAGCACGCTCTACGTCAACAACGGCGCGAGTCGCACGGAGCTTCCCTTCGAGGTCACTGACAATCGGCCCGCGCTGCTCGTCTACGTCAACGACGAGAAGGAGCCCTTTCGCTTCGTGCTCGATACGGGCTCGGGCATGTCCGTCATCTCGCAGGAGACGGCGCAGCGATTGGGCCTGCGCCCCGTCGCGCGCGGAGGCATGGCGCGCGCCATCGGCGGCGGCGGTCGCTTCGACATCGTCTATGGTTTTCTGCAATCAATAGCGATAGGCGACGTGCGCCTCGCGAACGTGCCGGTCTACATCCGTCGCTTCTACAACGACAAGCTAAAGGTGGACGGCTACATCGGCCTCTCCGTGATCTCTAAATATCTGACCACGGTCGATTACGGGGCGCGCAAACTGACGCTCGCGCGCCAGCGTCCGCCCGCGACCACCGCGCAGCCGCCCGGCATAGAGCTTCCCATGCGTACTACCTCCGGCGGGTTCCTGAGCGGCGAAGTTCAGATAGATAGTATCGAGAAGCCTCTGAACTTCATTATCGATACGGGCGCGACCGTGTCGGTCGTCTCCGAGAAGCTGGCCGAGCGTGAAGACCTGGCGCGTTTCGCCCGAAATGTACGCCTGCACATTTACGGTTCGGCCGGGGTGGCCGAAAACGTCAAGCTGTTGGAGCTGCCGCGCGTCTCCTTCGGCTCCTACACGCGCGAAAAGCTTTCGGCGGCGGTGCTCGATATGGAGCCCATCAACGAGACCGCAGGGTTTGAGCAGACGGGAATCATCGGCGGAAATTTCCTGCGCCACTTTCGGCTCATCTTCGATTTTCAGAAGGGCATCGTGCGGCTCGAACCCGCGACGAACGACCCGGCCGCGCCCGCTCCCACGCGCCTTGACATAGGGGCCAGCCAGCCATGAAGCAAAGCCTTTATCTGGAGACCTCCGTCATCGGCGCTTATCTGGACAACGGCGAGCCCTTTCGTCGTGACCTGACGATACGCTGGTGGGAACACGAGCTGCCGGAATATCGCGCCGTCGTTTCACGGCTGGTCGCGCGCGAGTTGGAGCGCGTACCGGAGCCGCATCGCACGGGCTATTTGAAGCTCGTCCAGCCGCTCGAAGAAGTCGAGCTTGCCGAGGAGGCGGCCATTCTGGCCGAAGGCTACATCGCGCGCGGCATCTTTCATCGCAAGTACATCGCCGATGCGCTGCACGTTGCCGTTGCCTCATTTCACAAAATAGATTATTTAGTCACCTGGAACTTCGGCCATCTGGCAAACGTGCGGCGTCAGGCGCGCATTCGCCTCTTCAATACGGCCGCCGGGTTTTTCGTCCCGATGATCGTGACCCCGGAGTTCCTGGTTTCGGAAGCAACGGAGAAGACCGTGTCGGGCGACGAGTGAGCGGCAGCCCCGTTGAAACTGCTCGCACACGCTCTCTCTCTCTCTTATCGCTTCGGTCCAAGGCCAATGAATTTTATGTATCGGAAGCCAAGATTTCTTGAGATGCTGCACGCGATTCGCGAGGAGATGTCGCGCGAGGCAGACTACGACGTAGACCTCTTTACGGAGATGGTGCGTTCGGGCGTGCGCCCGTCGCACGGGTCTGAGCGTAATATCCGTGGCTATAAAAGTCGCGCGCCGCGCGCCGAGGACGGGACGACAGCCGCCGCCCCGGAAGCACCCGTGCGCGGACGCCGCAAACGCGCCGCCAGGTAAAACGGACGAATGATCTTGTGTCAGATCAGGGTTAATGCGCTACACTAAGCAGCAGACACTTGCGATCTCATCTCTGAATTTTATGGACGTGACGTTTGAGACAATCGGGTTAGAAGTTCCGAGCGAGAAAGCCTTTAACTATCTGGCCGAACGCGCGGGCGATCAAGGGGAGCCGACGCAGTTGACGCGGCGCGGAGCCGTGCTGCATGGCCGCTGCTGGAAATTGGGCGAGGGGCTTGAGGTCTGGACTGTGCTCTACGAGTCGGGAACCGGCGACATCTTTTATGCCGATTGCCGCCCCGGCTTCAGGGCGCGCTACACGCAGCGTATCAGTCCCTGGGCCCTGACCGAATACGATGAAGAGGGAGAGGCTGTCATCCACGGCTACGCGGACGGCGCGGATACGGAGGTGCTCTTCGAGCTACAGAACCTGACGGAGGTCGGAGTGGCCGGTTTCCGCGCGCAGGAGTTGCACGTGGGGCTGTGCGGGCTGGCCTATCGCGCGCGCGTGTGCGAGCGGGCGGCCAGGGCGCGCTGGCAACCACTGGAAAAGTGTGCGCCGTCGCGCGCCGCGCACGAGAACGATTGGAGCCTGACCGGGCGCGTCATCGCTTTCAAGCCGCTCAGGAATCCGCTCTCCGGCAGCGAGCTTTACTGGGTCTACCTTGACCTCGAACGTCTCAAACTGGAAGTACTCATCAACCGGCGCGCGCTTCGTGGCGGCGCGCTCTCGACGGGCTCGACCCTGACGGCCGAGGTCTGGTTGCAGGGCCACGTTTTGGACGAGCGCGCGTTGCGCTCGCGCTACGAAGGTGTCGATCGCGCCTACGCGACGGCCCGGTTCTGGGCCTCCTTGAAACGTCGAAACTGATGCGAGCTTTAAAGTCTGGAAGCTGGAATCTGGAGTCCAGGAGCCTTTTGAACTTCCAGCCGCCAGACTTCCCCCGAACTCCCGGACTTTAAATGAAACGCGCCGTTCCAATCCTGGTAATCCTTCTCAGCCTCTGCGCCGTCGGGCTCTACTATTTCAACCAGTACTGGATTCATCGCTACGACGCCCTGATCGCGCGCCAGGCCGCCATCTACCGTCTCGACCCCGACCTCGTCTGGTCTGTCATTTACGAGGAGACATATTTTCGCCCCTGGATGGTGGGCGGCGACGGCGAGATAGGGTTGATGCAGGTGACGCCGACGGTGGGGCGAGAGTGGGCCGCCGAAACCGGGATGCGCGATCTGGAGCGCCAGATGGGACGCGATCCGCAGAATGCGCTGCGCGATCCTGAGCGCAATATACAGATCGGCTGCTGGTATCTTGAGAAACTATTTCAGGAGTACAGAGATGTGCCGGGCGCTGAGGCGCGCATGATCGCGGGCTACAACGCTGGCCCGAGCCGCGCCGCCGACTGGAATCGTGTCGACGGCAGCAGCAGCAGTAGTGGCGGCAGCAACAGCCGTCCGCTCACCGCCGACCAGTTCATCGCGCGTATTGATATACCCTCGACGCGCGCCTACGTCACCTCGATACTTGAGCGCTACCGGAAATTGAAGCAGAGCAAGGGCCAGCAACAGCAGCCCGCCGGGCGGTAAAGCGATGATGATGACAATGAGACAAATGGTCTTTAGATTGTATCGCGTGCGGCCCGCTGGAAATTTCTGGCTCTCTTACTCCGCGAGGGCAAGTCTTTGACCTACCGGCAACTGCTCAAGGGGAACGCGGATTTTCGCCGCCTGTGGACGGGGCAGGTCATCTCCGAGATAGGCGACTGGCTCAACAACATAGCGGTGCTCGCGCTCACCATACAGTTGGCCGGGCGCGGGCGCGAGGGCCTTGCGATTGCGATCTACGCCATCGCGCGACATCTGCCGCTGTTCGTCTTCGGCCCCGTCGCGGGCGTGGTCGTTGACCGCGTCAATCGCCGTCGCGTGATGATCGCGGCTGATCTTGCGCGCGCTCTTCTGGCGCTCGGGTTCATCGCGGCGAGCGCACGCCTCGCACTGCCTTTGATCTACCTGGTCGGCGCTTCGCTCTTCGCCGTCTCCGCCTTCTTCAACGCCGCCAAGCGCGCATCCATTCCGAACATCGTGCGAAGCGCCGAGGAACTGCTCGGAGCAAACTCGCTTTCGGCTTCGACCACGGCGGCGACCATCGCGGTCGGCTCCGCTCTCGGCGGTGTCATCGCCACTTTCGTCGGGCGCAATACGGTTTTCATCCTTAACGCGGCGACGTTCCTCCTCTCAGCAGAGATGATTCGCCGCATCCGTTCAAGAACGCGTAGAAGCCACGCGCAGCACGATTTGGAGCAAGACGGGCAGCCGCTGAGGATTGCGCGCGCGCGCCCGCAGGATGCTGACGCCGTAACAACCGAGGGCCGCGCGCGTCCCTCTTTTCGCGCTATTGCGCGGCGCGCCCTGGTTGACTTTCGCGAGGGTTTGCGCTACGTCCGAAGCAATCAGGTGCTCCGGGCCGTCTTTATAGTGGCTGGCGGTTGGGGTCTCGGCAACGGCGCGGCGCGTGCGCTCTACAGTATCTTCGGCGCGCGATTGGGCACGGCCGCCGTCGCGTCGCTTGTGGCACGCCCGACCGACTTCGGCATCTCCGTACTGTTTGTGGCGATGGGCCTCGGCGGCGTCATCGGCGCGCCCATCGCGCGGCGCTTCAATAGCGTGTCGGGCGAGGGGCTCGGCTCGCGCATGGGTCGCTCGATGATCTTTGACGGCTGCGGGCTGGCGCTCTTCAGCCTGATGCCGACGCTCCTCGGCGCGGCCCTTGTGCTGGTCGCGCGCGAGGTTAACTTTGCGATCTGGTGGACGGCGCAGCAAACCATCATTATGACGCGGACGGATGACCGCTATGGCGGGCGCGTCTTCGCCTCTTACGAGACGTTGACGACCCTGATGATGGTCGGCTCGATGCTCGCGGCCGGGGCGGCCGCCGACACCTACGGCATCCGCCCGGTGGCGGCCATCGGGGGAATGTTGATCGCTCTTTCAGGAGTGCTTTGGTTCTGGATGCGTGGACGGCGAGCGCGCCGCGCGAGGAACGAACGTGCCGCCTTCGAGGTCGAGAATTTCTGATGAACTATGATTCACCGCTGATCGAGATCGGCTTAAAATTGCTCGTCGCGATGCTGTGCAGCGGAGCGATCGGCCTGGAGCGCGAGTTGAGCCTCAAGCCTGCGGGCTTGAGAACAAACGTGCTGATCGGCATGGGCGCGGCCCTCTTTATGATTACGTCGCGCCATATCAGCGGCGGCGCGGCCTACACGGATCCGGCGCGGCTCGTCGCGCAGGTGGTTTCCGGCGTGGGCTTCATAGGCGCGGGCGTTATCCTACAATCGCGCGGCTCTGTCGTCGGGCTGACGACGGCCGCGACCATCTTCGTCGTCACGGCGCTCGGCATCGCCATCGGCGAAGGGATGTTCGGCCCGGCGGTGCTGGCGACCGTGCTTATTATCTTTGTGCTGGTTCTACTGCGCCGTGCAGAGCGCGCCATACTGCGCCGCCGCCGTATGTACCACTACACGTTCAAGACGAACGACCCGGCCTCGGCGCTCGCCCGGCTGCTCGACCTGCTTGAGGCCGAAGGCGCACGTCTTGAGGATTTCAACGTGCGCGAGATCGCCAGCCCCGAGCATGAGGTCGAGTTCAGCATTATAACTTCTGTGAGCGAGAACAAACGCCTGATAGAGATTCTGCCGCGACTCGGCGAAGAGCTGCGCGCCTCGACGCGTGAGTAGGATTTGAGACGCACGAAAAGTCGGGACGCAACCCAAAAGAGAGACCGGGGCGATGCGCCGCCCGGACGCGAAACCGATGACGACTATCTATAGCGCAAGATGGGTTCTGCCCATCTCTTCCGCGATGATCGAGAATGGCGCGGTGGCCGTCGAGGGCGCGCGCATCGTCGGCTGCGATACGGCGCGCGCTCTGCGTTCCAGATTCCCGACCGCTTCCGCGCAGGATTTCGGCGAGGCAGCGATTCTGCCCGGCTTCGTAAATGCGCATTCGCACCTGGAATTGACGGCGATGCGCGGATACCTCGAAGACGTTGAGGGAGATTTCTTTCGCTGGCTCAAAAAGTTGACCGTCGCCCGGCTAGAACGCATGACGCCGGATGACCTCTACGTCTCGGCCGCCTGGGGAGCGGTTGAAGCGGCGCGCGCAGGCGTGACCTCTGTGGGGGATGCGAGCGATGCGGCGAGCGCGAGCCTGCGTGCGCTCGGCGATGTCGGGCTGCGCGGGACTGTTTATCAGGAGGGCTTTGGCCCAGACCCCCTGTTGGCCCACGAGCATTTCGAGAAGCTGCGAGAGAAGCTGTTCAGGCTGCGCGAGTATGAGAGCGCCCTCGTGCGTCGGGGCATCTCGCCGCACGCGCCCTACACGGTCAGCAGCCCGCAGTTGGAGCTAATCACGGATTTCGCCCTCGCCGAAGACCTGCCGCTGATGATGCACGCGGCCGAATCGCTGGCCGAAGAGAGGTTCATGCGCGAG
>DASZEN010000058.1:0-168194 GCA_035940775.1 Pyrinomonadaceae bacterium
GGCCGCGTTCTCGGCGTTCCTGACGCTGACCGTGCCGGAATTAGACGTGATGCGCACGACGTTCAACTCGACGAGCGGGACGTACGTGTTGTTTGAGTTGTTCCTGATGTTGAGGTCGAGCTTGAAGACCCCATTCGTGAATGAGACGTTGCTCATGGCGGTCGCCACCTGTCCCGTGATGTTCACTTTGCCGCGACGGTCTACGACGAGGCTGGCCGCGTTGCTCGGGGCCGTCACGTACGAGCCGATCTGGCCGGGCGCGAGCGCGCGTACGCGATAGCTTAGCTCCCCGTTCGGTTGATCCACGAGCGCAAGGCTCGTCTGGCCCGAGTTGGTGCTTCCGACGAGCTGATAGTTCACTCCGTCGCCGGAACGCTCGACCTCGTAGCCGGTCGCGCCGTCCACGCCCCGCCAGCCGAGAGTGAAGCCGCCGTCGAAGTCTACTGCCTTGCCCTGCGCGTTCGTAAAGTCGCCCGCCGCCGCTTGCAGCACGGGCGGAGCGTTGCCTTTGATGAGCGTGGTCGTGATGGTGAAGCTCGTCGCCGCGTTTGTAAATCCGATGACGCGGTGCGTATAGGTTCCAGGCTTCGTCACCATTACACTGACGAACTCCGAGACGCCCGCTGGCCCGCCGGAGCTGGCGATCACCGCCCCATCGGGATCGAGCAACTCGTAGTCTACGTCCTGCTGATCTCCGCCCGGAGTGGCGAACCATTCCGTCAACGCCTCAATCCTGATCGTCGAATCGCCGACCTGGAAAGGAACCTCGACGTGCGTTACACCCTCTGCGCCCTGCACACCGTAAGCGCCTACGGGAACCACGCCCTCCTGGGTCAAAGTCTCCTTAGTGGGCTCGGCCGGTAGGGTCTGAGTCGGCTTGAAGTAGAAGGGCATACGCAACGATTCGGCGTCGTCACTCCTTTTAGCCGTGACGTACCACTGCATCTGAATCGGGGTCGAGAGATCGCGTATGATATTGCCGTCAACCGCGGCGTTGACCGTAAAGGTCGCCGTGCCGTTCGGCTGAAGAGTAACACTCGGTTGCGAGAGAGAAACACTGATGCCCGCCCTTTGCAGGTCGCGATTATTGGCTACGTTCAGATTGTAAGTGCCGCCTTCGCCGGAGAGATCGCGTACCGTCACGGTGACGGGCTCGGTGTGCGAAACGCGGCTATTGACGACAGGGACTTCGCCGAACGAGTGGCTGCCGAGGATGCCGGGCTTTTCGATGCCGTCGCCCGCTACACCCATCAGCGCCTTCGCATTCACAGCCTCTTTGACATCAATCAATCCGCCGCCCTGAGCGATGATCGAATCTGCCGCCGCGCCGTCAGCCTTCGGCACGCCAGCCTCGTTGCGCATGTTCGTCGCCGTATTGATAAGCGCCGTGCGAATCATGTCGGGCGTCCAATCAATGTGCGCCTGCTTGATGAGGGTCGCAGCGCCAGCCGTGTGCGGCGACGCCATCGAAGTGCCGTCCAGGTAGCCGTAGTTCGGAGACGTGGGAGAGGCCGCCGCCGCGAGCGCGCCTAAGAGGCTTCCAGGCGGGACTGCGGCGAGCACGGCCACGCCCGGCGCGCTTACGTCGGGCTTGATCTGCCCGAATCCGCGCACGGGGCCGCGCGAGCTGAAGCCCGCCATCTCGCCCATGAACTTGTCACTCAGGAAGGGATTCATGCGAATCGGAAGCTCCGAGACGGTTCCGCTCACAGGGTCTACGTTATTGTTGTCCGTCGATGAGATAGCATCGATCAGGAGTTCGCCGTCGGCGGGCGAAATGTTGGCGGACGGAATAGAGCCTGTAACGGCCGTCGGGTTCTCGGTCGCGCTTATCATGATGACGCCGACTGCGCCGGAGGCGGCCGCCATGTTGGAAACGTAAGCGAACGTCGGGACACCCGGATTCTTAACGAGCGCGATGCGCCCCGAAACGCTCTCCGGCCATGCCACGGTCGGATTCGTGACGAGCACATAGCGCTGCGCCATAGAGCCTGCGGGCGGATTCGGTGTGCCCGACATCGGAGAGAGTTTCAAACGGTCGAAGCCCGTGGCCGTCTGTAGATTCTTCGCGGGTGTAACCGCCCCGGTCGTATTCTGGGCGACCGCAGAGGCTTGGAGCACGTCCACAGACCAGGAGGAGTTGGCCGCGCCCGGATGAGTGGTCGCGCCGACGGAGATGACGTGCGTACCGGCGGCGGGCGCACCCGTAGTGCCCTCGTCGGGGCCGGAGTTGCCGGACGAGGCAACCACTGTTGTCCCCAGCAGAGCCGCGTTGCTCGAAGCCACCGAGGTGGAGGTGTCGGGGCCGCCAGCGCCGCCGAGGCTCATGTTGATGACGTGCGCGACCGGCTTCGTCTGACCCGTCAGAGAGAACGGCGAGACCGAATCTTCAATCGCCATGATCGTGTCCGATTGCTCGCAACCGCCGATGGGCTGTACCTGGCTGACGGTCGATTTAATATCGCTACAGACTTTGTAGGACATGATTCTGGCCTGCGGCGCGACGCCGTGCAGGCGAATATCATCAGCCGTGTTCGGTATGCCGTCCGCGCCGGGAGCCTGGGCCAGATAACCGGCGGCGGTCGAGGCGACGTGCGTGCCGTGGCCGAAGCCGTCTTCGATCCCCACATCCGTCAGCGGCAGGTAATAGATCACCTTCTTATTAAAATTGACGGCTGCGGTCGCGGGCGCGACGGCGAGGCGCGGAGGCGTGGGGTCGCCGCCGAACATCGGATGCGTCCAGTCAACGCCCGTGTCGATGATGGCGATGTTCATACCCTGGCCTTCGTAGCCCTCGCGCAGATCATCGAACTGCGTCAATTCAGCGGCCTTGCCGTAGACCTGCGGCGCGTTGATATATTTGACGCTGGTGTTGAGCATCGTATAGAGCATGCCGTTCGGGTGAACCTTCTTCACCTGTGGCATGGCGGCGATTGCCGGGATGGCCGTCGTGGGCACGTTCAGCGTAATGCCGTTGTAGACGAGCGTGTAGCGAAGGTCTACCTTGGCGGCGACGCTTCCGTCGTAGTTCTTAATCTCGCGCGACTTGACGGCGAAATCGACGCCGCTCGCGGCGAGCGCCTTCAGAAAGTCATCCTGCCGGGCGCGCACCTGATCGCGATAGGCTTGCAGCGCCTCGGTCGAGACCGTGGTGCCAGCCTTCTCCGATTTCGCTTTATAAACAGCCGCCGGGTCGTCGCGCAGCTCTACGATCACGGAAGTAGTTGCGCCGCTTGCCGAAGCGGTCGTGGTCGCACTCCTGTGGAGCGCAAAGGTTATTCCGCAGAGGATTGCAAGAATCAGAATTAAACGGAACTTCTTAATTTTGCTCAGCATGATTGTTTTCAGTCTCCACTCCGATGGTTTGATAAATTTGCGGTCGAGCGAGGCTCAGCTTTTCGATCAGCACTCATTAAAAGAGTCGCCGTAAAAGCCTTGACGCCTCCCCCTTTTCGGTTGGGGAGCGGCGTCAGAACCTGGCCCGAGGTCAGTTGCCTGCGACGAAGCGCTGCGCGAAAGCGTTCAGCTTCGTGGCGAGCGCGGCGCGCGTGATCGACGCACTCGGTTCAACGCGCGGGCCGGGCTTGGCGACGATTCCGAGCGGCGTCTGTTCGACCGAAGCCTGATAAACTTCGAGCAGGCCCTTGTCGATGGCGAGCTGCACGTAGCCGCGCAGCTCCGACGGAATCTGCCCGTTGTCTATAACCGTTTGACCGGCGTACGTGACGGGGCTGCCCGCTTTCGCTTTGGCTTCAGCGTCGAGGCCGAGGGCACGCACAAAGGCGACTGCCAGATCGAGACGGCTGACCGTGCCCGACGGGTTGAAGTTCGCGCCCGCAGCGCTCATCAGGCCCGCCGGAGCAAGCGCATTCTCTGCCGTGTAGAAGTCGCGCAGCGTCGAGCCCTTAGAGGTCACGGCCTCTGCAATCGCTTCGAGGTCGCCCGTGACATCCGTGAAGCGGGGCGTCGCCCCGAGCGTCTGTCGAACGGGCGCGTTGAGCAGCAGCGCGCGGGCAAAGTCTGCGCGCGTGACGAAAGCATCCGGCTGAAAAGAGTTGTCGGCGAGTACGTCGAAGCGACGATTGAGGATCGCCAGCTCGATCTCCGCTTTCGCCGGATGGTTTTGAATGTCCGTGATCGCAGGCGAGATGGTGATGCGCTTCTTCGTGATCGTTCCCGTCACATCGCCGGGCAAAGCAGCGCCGGAGGTCGGAGCGAGCGGCGTACTGACGCCGTTACTGGTCAGACCGCGCGCGCCGCGAACCTCCATCACCCAATCACCGGCCGGTGGATTCTTGACGAGCACCTGTCTGGTCGGCGCATTCAGCAGGGGCAGGCCGATGCCGCTCGAATAGGTTTTGCCTGCCGGGTCTGTCAGCACTATGCCGACCGGATTGGTCAGACCGTCGAACTCAACGCTGGCGAACACGTCGAGCACGTCAACTCCCGTTTCGACCTTGAACTTCCTGGCGTTTTCGGAGTCGGGGCCGGGCGTGGCGACCGGATTGAACGCGATGCTGAAGGGCGTATTGGTCGCGTCCGTATTGAGCTGCGCGTTGAAGGTCGGGTTCAGGAATGAGCCGTAGCCCTTCGAGCGATGCAGAACCTTATCGACGGCCGCGTAGGAATTGATAAAGCCCGCGCCGACCTCCCATTCCTCGCGCCCGGGCATGCGAGTCGCCGTCGTCGTCAGGATGCTCTTGATCTCATCCATGCGGCTTCTGTCGAGCGAGCCGTTCAACCAATCGGCGGGAAGGTTAGTGTCGTTAGTGAGCGTCGGGTCGGCGTCGAGCATCAGCGCGACCGTCCCGGCGACGAACGGAGTCGCCATCGAAGTGCCTTCGATCTGCGTGTAAAACGGTATGAAGGCGGGCGGAATCTCCGTGTCGCTGGCTCCGCCGTTCGCCACAAGGTTTGTGATCGAGCGGGTCGAGACCAGATTCGTCGTAAAACGCGTGTTCGTAGCAAACTCGCGCCCGTGTCCCGGCGCGGTGATCGTCGGCGTCGCATAGTCGTCCAGAATATCCGTATTGCTCAGGCGCTCTTCGGCGGGTGTGCCGCGTGAACTGCCGACGACCAGACCGCCCTCCTTATGACCGTTCGCCACGCCGATCACCCAGGCCGCTTTCGCATAGCGATTCCAGGTCGTTTTGCCGGGGCCGGAGTTGGCGCCCGCAAACAGGATGACGACGTTGCGCTCGTACAGCGTACGGCTCGCGATGTTGATCGGGTCGTCCGGGTCGAAGGGAGCGAAGCTTCCGTAAGAGTTCGAGATGATGCGAATGTTGTAGCGGAACTGGTTCGCCAGCGCCCACTCCCAGGCGCCGACCGCGTTCAGAACCAGCAGGCCCGCGCCCAAGCCTGCGCCGATGATCTTGGCTCCCGGCGCGACGCCCGCATAACGCCCGCCCGATTGAATGCCGGAGCCGCCGATGATCCCGGCGCAGTGTGTGCCATGGCCCACGGACTGGTCTGTATTGGGTACGTTCTCGGCAAAGAGGAACGGAGTGAAGGCGTCCCTGGACGTGCCGTCGTGCGTCAAGACCTGTACGTTCTGGACGACCGTCTGCCCGAGTTTGAGATCATTGTGCGTCGCGTCGATGCCGGAGTCTATGACGAGCACGGAGAAATCGCCCTTGCCGGAGACGGGCGTGCCGCCATTGGCGCTCGTAAAACCCGCGTCGGTGCGAATCCTGTTGACGCCCGCGAGCACGCGGGCCTGATCTATGTAGTACTCCAACCGGTCGTTAGACCAGACGGAGCGCACTTCCGGGTTGGTCGAGAGCGCTCTGACCTGCCCGGTCGTCGCCGTGACGGCCACCATGCCGAGGTTCTGGAAGGTCACGCCGCCCGTTATCCCCAGGCTCCTGAGCACGCCGAGGTGCGCATCCTTGAGACCGTCGCTCGTCCTGAAAGAGACGATGACGGTTCCGAGGCTTTCGCCGTCCGAAAGCTTCGAGAGCTGGGATTTGAGCGTCGGGCTCAGGGACGCGGCTGAAGCGCCCGCTTGCAGCGCAGCGCAGCTCAGCAGGATCGAGATCAAGGTAGTGGCTATTCTACGAATCATTTTATCGGCCTCCGGTTGCAGTCTTTCTGGCGATGCAGGTTCCAAGTCGAAATTTTTCGTGGTTAGCTGGATCAGCGAGGTACAACATCGGTAACTAACACGTGAAAAATAGCCGACCGCACCTGAGAAAAACTTGAGACCGGGGCGAAAGAGAAAAGCAGCCGATTTTCTTAGGAAAATCGGCTGCTTTTGTACTTGAAGCGCCTGGGCCGGGGCGGTTGAGGAAAACTTGAGACGGGGAAAATGCCTCCTTCGGCCTACCCCTGGAGGCGCGCCCGGCGGGGCTCCGGCCTCGCTTTCCGGCTCCCCGCCCGCCCGTACTATTCCATGACGGCCTTGAAATCCCTCGTCGCGGCGCGCTCTCACATGGCTGGAAATTCATCCCTCAGCTTGCCGAAACGAAAGGGCTCGTTGATGCGAATCGCTGCACGGCGGCGCGCATCCCTGAGCCAGTCGGTCAGCCGCGCCGCCTCGCGCGAGGCCAGGAGGCGCTGGCGTACTGTCGCCTCTGCTTCGGAGAGCGCAACGGGGCGAGCCTCTTCGTGCGCCGAAACCTTTATGATGTGAAAGCCGAAGTCCGTCTGCACGACGCCGCTAATAGAGCCGGGTTTGAGGGCAAAGGCCGCATCGTCGAAGGCGCGCGGGTGCGAGTTGCGCGTGAACGTACCCAGATCGCCGCCGCGCTCGCGCGAGGAAGGGTCGTCGGAGGAGGCGCGAGCGAGCGCCGCAAAATCTGCGCCGCCCGAAGCCTTCCGACGCAACTCTTCGGCGCGCGCCCTGCGCCGCTCCATCTCTTCACGAACCGCGCGCGCGAGCGCATCGCCCGCGAGCTTCTTCTCGTTTTCTAGCTCCTGCTTAATCAGGTTGGGACGCGCCGCGACGAGAATATGCGAGGCCGTGACGCGCTCCGGCTGCTGCATGTCCGCGTCGTTGCGATGCGCGTCATAATAAGCCTTGACCTCCGCATCCGTGACGCTGATGCCCTTGCTCAATTCCGCGCGCAGCATCGCGCCGTAAAGCTCAAGCTTCAAGACCTCTCGATACTCGTCGCGCGTCAAATGATGTGCGGACAGATATTCATCATATTTCTGTTCGCCTCCGAACTGGGCCACGTTCTTGCGCTCGGCCTCCGCCATCTTGTCCGGCGCAATGGCGAGGCCGCGCCTTTCGGCCTCCTGCATAATCAGCGTTCGGTCGATCAGCTCCGAGACGATACCCTCCTTGAGTTGTTCGAGCGTGCGGCGTCCTTCCTCGGAACCCGCATCGATGCCGAGCGCCTCGCGCCCGTTCTTCAAATACATCTCATAGAGCTTGGTATAAACGGGGCGGCCCTCGATGGTGGCGACGATTGCCGGAAGGCCCGACGCCGTTGTATTGCCGGTCTGCGAAGGCGCGCTATTCTGGCAGGCTGCGAGCGCAACAGTGAGCGCGAGCGCGGCCGCGAGCCGCGTCGCGTGGATGCCGTAACGCAGAGGCCGCATGATGATCCTTACGCTGAGCTTTCGTTTGAGTGTTGCCGTTGATTCTAGCATGGGTTCTAAGTGTCCTTTGGTTTGAGCCCGTCGCTGAGAAGTCGCACGCCGAGCACGAACAGAAAGATGGCGAAAGCCGGACTGAGTAAGACGAAGGCGTGCTCGCCCAGAAGCGCCGGGTCTGCCGCCGTGGCAAGCATGCTGCCCCAGCTCGCCTCCGGCTCCTGCAAGCCTACGCCCAGGAAAGAGAGCGCCGTCTCGGCCAGCAGAAAGGCCGGAAGCATCAGCGTCACCTGGACGACGAGCGCTCCGGCTGCGTTCGGCAGGATGTGACGAAACAGTATGCGCCCTTGCGAAAGACCTATGCTCTCAGCCGCGAGCACGAACTCGCGCCTGCGCAAGGCGCTCACAAGCCCGCGCGTCACCCGCGCCATCTCGGCCCAGCCGACCGCCAGAAAAATCAGGATCAGGAGCAGCGCGGCGCGCGCCGGAGGCAGTTCCAGCGGGAACGCGGCCCGCGCCGCCAGTATCAAGACCAGCACCGGGAGCGCCATCATGACATCGGCCGCGCGCATCAGCGCCGCGTCCATTGAGCGTCGCGCATATCCCGCGATGCAGCCGATGATAATACCGAGCGCGGCGGCGGCGAGCGTGCCCAGCGGGCCAACCAGGAGCGAGAAGCGCGAAGCGATCAGCAGGCGCGACCACCTGTCGCGGCCCAGAGCGTCAGTCCCCAGCAGGTTGAAGCGCGGCGCGCCCGTCTCACCATTATCCCTCACACCGAAAAGGTGACGGTCGGTGGGCCACACTCCGAAGAGCCTGTAGGTGTAGCCGCGCTTGAACAGCTCAATAGCATAGGCGCGCTCAGGCTGTTCCTCGTAGCGACGTGCGAGCGGATCAACGAGGCGTCGCGCGTAGATGAAAGGGCGCGCGTGCCAGCGGCCCTCGGCGTCGCGAAAGCGAATCACGCTCGGCGGCGAGAGCGGCTGCTGTCTTGATTGCGCGCGATAATCGTAAGGCGCGAGCGTCTCGGCAAAAAGTGCCATCCCATAGAATAAACAGACGATGCCGAGCCCGGCGTAAGCCTTCGCCCTGCCTCGCAAAGCGCTCCTCCCGGAGCGCAGGCGCGCCAGAAGTCTCTTCTCGCGCACCTCTTCCGCGAGAATATAATCGGCGGTCGCTTCACTACTACTACTACTACTGCTGCTGTGTCGCATAGCGGCCTTTCATACGCAAAGCATCACCCGGCGTTGGCGGAACCGGCAGCGCCGGAAGCTTTCACGGTCGCGGCCGTGTCATCATCGCGCAGGCGCGGGTCGTTCAGGCGCAGCAGCACGTCTGCGATCAGATTGCCGACGAGGACGGCGGTCGCCGTCACCAGTACGACGCCCATCAGCAGCGGCACGTCGCGGTTGCGAACGGCGACGACGCTCAATTGGCCCAGGCCGGGCCAGTTGAGCACCGTCTCGACGATCACGGAACCGCTCATGACGCCGCCCAGTGAGTAGCCCAGGATCGTAATCAGCGGATTCATGGCCGCCCGCAACGCGTGTCTGAAGATGATTGAGCTTTCCATCAAGCCTTTAGCGCGCGCCACCTGCACGAAGTCTTCCCGGAGCGCCGCGCCCAATCCCTCGCGCACCTGCGCCAGAAAGAGCGCGACGAGCGGAACGCAAAGCACCAGCGCGGGCAGGATCACGCGCGCGGGCGAAAGGCCCGGGCCCGAGGCGGAGGCCGGAGCCGCCCCGACCGTAAAAAGCGAGGTGCGGACGGCGAAAGCAAGCGCCACCAGGGCGAGCACGATGCGCGGCGTCGATGCCGCGAGCAGTATGACCGCCGAGCACAGTTGATCGGCCCAGGAGCCTGCGGCGCGGCGCGCCGCCAGCGTGCCGAGCGAGAGAGCGGCGGCCCATGCGAACAGGAGCGCGAAGGCGGAGAGCAAGAGCGTGTTGGTAAGCCTGTTGAGAATAATGCTTCCGACCGGGGCCTGATAGAAGAATGATTGGCCCATCCGACCGCGCGCGAGTTCGCCGAGCCAGCGCAGGTAGCGAACGTGAAGCGGCTGATCCAGCCCGTATGCGCGACGCAGCTCGCCGATGGCCTGTTCGGAAACGAGCGGGTCGTTCCTGAGCGCCGTCAGCGCGTCGCCCCCGGCGCTCGCCAGCAGCGTAAACGTCAGGGCCGAGACCAACAGTAATACGATCAGCCCTTGCAGCAATCTACCGAAGATCAGTTTCAGCATTATCCGTGTCTGCCCGCGATCCTGAACAGACCGCTCCGTTCCGGGCCCGCGGCCAAAGTCTCCGTGCCGAGACCCCTTGGCCCGAGAGCTTATCTAACATCTATCGCCGGGCGCGACAAGGGCCAACCGAAGCCTCCGGCTCTGGACATCCGCCCGTTTACGTGATTGAATCCGCCTGCGCTCGAATGATGCTGAAAAGTTCGGACACGACTTGTTGGCTTTCCCGCAAAAGCACCCACACAAAAGAATGAGACACTCAATACTACGCCGCACGCTAGTCCTCGCGTTGCTGGCAGCCGCGCTCACGGGCGGCTGTCTCAATAGTAACCAGCCGGGAACGCAGCAGCAGCAGGCAGCGCCGACGCCGCCGCGCGAACGCGTCGCGGGCACACGCGGCGGCACGCTCAGCTATCGCGTCCCGACGCCTCCGAAGACCTTCAATTACGTGATGGCCTCGGACGCGGACACGCTCACACTGACGCTCTACCTGTTGGGCGGGCGTCTCGCGGAGTTCGATCACGACGCGCAGCGTTATGTGCCCGCGCTCGCCGAAAGCTGGCAGTGGGCGGGCGACGACCGGACGCTTGAGGTGACCCTTCGCGATGGATTGCGCTTCTCCGACGGCCACGCTTTGACGGCCGATGACGTGCTCTTCAGTTTGCGCGCGATCTACGACGAGCGGACTAACTCGCCCGTCTTTCGCGAGGCGATGACGATAGACGGCCGCCCTATCGAGGTTGCCGTGACGGACGCGCGCCACCTGCGCCTGATCTTTCCCGAGCCGGTCGCCGCGCCCGAGAACTACCTGTCGAACCTCGCCGTGCTGCCGCGCCACATGCTCGAAGAGGATTTTAACAAGGGGACGTTCAAGGACGCGTACGCGATCAACTCCGATCTGCAACGCGTCGTCGTCGCCGGAGCCTTCATACCGGATCAGATCGCGCCGGGCGAGAGCATCACGCTCAGGCGCAATCCGAACTTCTGGAAGAAGGATCAGGCCGGGACACAGCTTCCATACGTGGACGGCCTGCGCCTGGAAATCACGAGCGACGCCAGCAATGCGATGGCTCGTTTGGGGCAGGGCACGCTCGACATACTAGACCGCGTGCGCCCCTCCGATTACGCCTCGCTGCGCTCATCCGCAGGGCCGGTGCGCGCCTACGATCTCGGCCCAGGGCTTCTGACCGACCACATCATTCTCAATCTCAACCAGGGCCAGCAAAACGGCAAGCCCATCGTCGATCCCATCAAGAGCGCGTGGTTCATGGACGCGCGTTTTCGCCGCGCCGTCTCTCATGCCATCGACCGCGCCTCAATCGCTTCATCGACTTTGCAGGGATTGGCAACGCCGCTCTATGGCTTCATCTCTCCGGGCAATCGCGCCTGGGCGGCCACAGACCTGCCGCGCACGGAATACGATCTGGGGCGGGCGCGCTCTTTGCTCGCCGAGGCCGGTTTCAACCTGCGCGGCTCGCAGGATGCTCCGGAGCTTTATGACGCGAAAGGCAATCGCGTGGAATGGACGCTGATCGTTCCGGCCGAGAGCGAGCCGCGCGTCGCGATGGCGACGGTGATTCAGGAAGACCTCGCGCGGCTCGGCATGAAGGTGCAGATCGCGGCCATAGAGAACAGCCAGGTGTCGGCCCGCCTCGCACAGAGTTATGATTACGACGCCATTCTGTTCGGCACGTCCGTCACCGAGCCCGATCCATCCTCGTATACGAATTTCCTACGCAGCAGCAGCCCGACGCACCAGTGGTTCCCGAAAGAGCAACAACCGGCGAGCCCCTGGGAGGCACGCATCGACGAGCTTGTGACGGCTCAGGCGCGCGAACGAGATGCGACGCGCCGCGCCGTCGTCTTTCGCGAGCTACAACAGATAATCGTCGAGCAACTGCCCGTCATCCCCATCGTCACGCGCCACATTACGTCGGCGGCCAACGAGCGCGTCGGCAACTATCGCCCGAGCCCGCTCTTCCCCTACTCGCTGTGGAACGCCGAAGAGCTGTTCGTGCGCAAATGAGCGAGGCGTCCGCCGCCCACGAGTCGATTGCTCGAAGAAGAATAATAAAGCGCGGTCGTCCATCCTTTCCGAAGGACGGGCGGCCGCGCTTTGTTGCGTCGTCGTTTTCTCTGTGTCTATTGCGACTGCGACATAACCTTTGAGACGGCGACCATCGCATGCGCAAGCTCGGCGCGCGTCAGAGCGCTGCCCGGACGGAATTTTCCACCCTCCACCGTGAGCATGCCGTGCGCTATGGCGACGGCGACGTAGCCTCGCAAACTGCCCGGAATCGCGCTCGCATCGGCGAGCAGGAGCGGCTCGGCCCCCTTGGCATCAGCCTCGGAGCGCAAGCCCGCCGCGCGCACCAATGCGACTGCGGTCGTCAGACGGTCGGCGCTCTCGTAGGGACGAAACGCGCCGCCCGCCGTCGTATTGATAAAGAGCGCCCCGCCCGGCGCGGCCTGCACGCTCTCGACAAAGGGCATCGTCGCCGCGTCCGTCACATCCGTATAGCCGGGCCTGGCGGGCAGGTATTGCGGCACGCGCGCGCCCACGACGAGCGCCGCCGCCAGTTCGGCGCGCGTGACGGCGAAGCCCGGACGGAAATAGCCGCCGTACGTAGTCATGACGAACGAACGCAGCATTTGTTGAATCTCTGAACGGGCCGAAGCGCCGAGGCCGTCCAAGTCCAGAAGCGGCGCATAGCGTACGCGCGTCACCTCCAGTATGCCCATGAAGGGCTGCGCCGTCGCCAGTGGGCCAATGGCATTGCCGACGCGCGCGCGCCATGCTCCCGCCGACGGAAGCTTAACCACCACGCGCTCGCGCCTGCCGGTCAGTCCCGATCCATTAGGAACGTCAGAAGATTCACCCTGCGTAGCGGTCGCGTCCGTCACCGCCAAGCCCAGGTTATTCGTGTTCGTCATCGGGCCCCAGGCGACCTCCACGGAAGCCAGCAACGCATCCTCCGGAATGCCGAGGGTCGATTCGTTCGTCGCGCCCGGCGCGGCCGTGCCGCTGAACTGCTGCAAAGGGTCTGTGACGAACTGCGCCTGGCCGCGATCAAGGGTGGCGCGCCAGATGCCCATACGGCGTCCCGCGAATGCCGCTTCAAGCACGGCTGCGTGCGCGTTCAGCATCCCGGCGCCGACCTCGTGCGGGTAATAACCTGGAAGCGGCGTCGCCGAGCGCTGCAATATGTCGCGGACTTCAGCAGGCGTCAGCTTCGGGTTGGCTTCGAGCATGAGCGCGACCGTCCCGGCGACTTGCGGCGCGGAAAAGCTGGTTCCGCGCGCGGTCGTATAGAAGGGCAGTTCGGACACGGTGAGCTGTTTGGTGTCGGCTCCGGCGAGTCCCAGAGCACCCGTGGCCGAGACGGTTGAGCGCAGGCTGACGACGTTATCGCCAGGCGCGACGAGCGTCGGGCGAAACAGCTCGCTGCCGAAATCGCCGCGCGAAGAGAAGTCTGTGAGACGGCCCAGCTCATCGGTCGCGCCGACGCTGATGACCCACGGGGCGACCGCGTAAGGATTCAGGCTATGAAGACCGGAGCCCGTGTTGCCCGCCGAGAAGACGACGTTGATGCCCTTTTCGGTGAGCATCTTCGTCGCGACGTTCACCGGATCGTTGAAGTCGAAGACCGTCTCGGCCGAGAAGCTGCAATTGAGCACGCGCACATCGTAGCGCGAGCCCGCACCGAGCAGGTAATCAAACCCGGAGAGCACGAAGGAGAGCGTCAAATCGCCAGCGCTCAAACCGACCAGCCGCGCAGACGGAGCGACGCCCGCGTACTTACCGCCCGAGCGACCGCCGTTGCCCGCGATCAGACCGGCGACGAACGTGCCGTGACCGTAGACCTGATCCGTATTCTGCAAATCCTCGACATAGGTGGGAGGCACGAAGACAGGGCTTACGCTCTGCGTATCGGCGATCTTGACGTTCTGCACGACGCGGCCCGATAAATCGCTATGCGTGGCGTCAAGACCCGTATCGAGGACGGCGACCGTCGTGGTGCGACCCGAAAGCGGCAACCCGGCATTCTTTCGCGTCAGGTCGGCGTCGCGCCTCACGCGGTCAACGCCCGTGGCCACCGTGCGCGTGTCGGCCGTCGAATCGAGCGTGCGATTGCTGTAGATCGAACGCACGTTCGAGAGATGAGAGATTTCGATTATGTCCGTACGCTTCGCCGTAATGGCGATCATAGGCAAGACGTTGTACCGCGTCCCGCCGAGCACGCCGATGCGTTGAAGATCGGCGATGTCGCCTTCGGTCGGACGCTCGTGATAGACGACGACCGCATTGATATTGCTATCATCGGTCGGATCGCTAAGCAGCAGGGCGAGTTCCGGGTCGATGCTCTGCAAGCCGCGACCGACCTCCGTGCTCGAAGTGTTCACGCCATACTTCAGCGGCAGCGTCACGCTATCCGCGCCCGTCACGGTCACGCCGTCGACCTTCAGCATCGAGACCATATCCGCGCCCGTCACGGTCACACCGCTCGGCGAAACGGAAAAAGTCTTACCGTCGGCTCCCGTCACCGTCACGCCGTCGGCTCCCGTCACTGTGACGCCATCCGCGCCCGTCACCGTCACCCCGTCGGCTCCCGTCACCGTCACGCCGTCGGAGTCCAATCTGGCAATGCCGTCGGCCCCTGTGACCGTCACGCCATCCGCCCCCGTCACCGTCACACCGTTGCCGCGTCGGAAAGAGACGGCATCCGCGCGATAGGTTTTACCGTCGGCTCCGGTGACCGTCACGCCGTCCGCACCCGTCACCGTGACACCGTCGGCTCCCGTAACGGTCACGCCGTCCGGGTGCGTCGCCGTGACGCGATTCGGCCCGGCATAGAGAGCCCCGTCAGCGCCCGTCACCGTGACCCCATCGGCCCCCGTGACCGTCACGCCGTCGGCGGCGAGAGGCGTAATACCATTGGCCTTGAAAGCGAGCAGGTTGTCAGCGCCCGTGACCGTCAGGCCGGAAGTTCGCACGTAGTTCACGCCGTCAGCGCCCGTCACCGTGACCCCATCGGCCCCCGTGACCGTCACCCCGGCGATGGCCGGGCCCGCGCCGAGCAGGAAAACCAGAATCAGAGCGATGATCTGCTGCGGTCTTGTGTAGGTATTGGACATAATGATTTCAACAAGCCGGGGTCGAACAGTTGACTTTAGATTGTGCAGTAGCAAAAAAAGGCTTTTTTGGTTTGGTGAAAGCGAGGCGCGCGATTTCTTGAGGCGGCGATCGCAAACGAAATACGATACCACACTTTCTGTGCCCTCATTCATTATAGTAGTGTTCTATTTTCGTTACAGCGCCCGACCCGCTTTTTTTGCGGTCACCCGCATTGGCTGCCGGGCGACGACGCATGGGCACACACTTTCGACCCGATTGTGAACGCGTGCCGCGAGAGAATCTTAGCTGACCAACTCGCGGAAAATCTTCTGCGTATCGGCGGCCGGATCGACTCCAAGCTCTTTGCGCAGGAGACGCTTCAGATTCTCGTACTGTTCTTTAACCGCGACCCGGTTACCCAGGGCCGCATGGGCCCGCATCATCATGCAGTGAATGTCCTCTCGGAACGGGTCTGTTTGCAGAATCCTCTGTGCGAGGTCGAGAGAGCGCGGCCATTCCTGCATCTTCTGCGCAACGGCCGCGAGAGCTTCGAGCATGCGAAGATGCTGCTCGCTGTAGTAGGAGCGCTGTTCTTCGACCCAATCCTCGTAGCTGCCCTGCATAAATTCGCCGCGATAGAGCGCGATGGCCTGCTCGTAAATTTGTATGCAGCGCTCGAACTCACGGGCGCGGCGCGCTGCCTCGCCGTCGGCAACCAGGCGGTCGAACTCCTCCGTGTCAATGCGATAGGAAAACTCAGGATTGAGCAGATAATCGCCGTCCCTGTAAAGCAGGAATTTTTGTTTGAGCGGCTGGTTGCTGTTAAGCGCCTTGCGTATGTGCGAGACCGTAGGGTGAAAATTCTTCTCGACGACCTCGAAATCCGCCTCGCCCCAGAAGGTATCGGTGATCGTGTCCTTAGAGGCGCGGCGGTGGCGGCGCGTGGCTATAAAGCAGAGGATGTCGCGCGCGCGCTTGGTCGTCCAGGCGTCGGCTGCCAGCGGCCTCAACGGGTCGCGCAAAATCTCCACCGGCCCCAGGACGTTGATCGTCAGGTCGGTCATGGGCGCTGAGGCCACCGTCACCTGAAGCGGGGGCGATGCGTTCTGAAGCGAGGGCGCGGCCTCCTGCGCGAGCTGTTCGCGCAGGTCTGGCGGAAGCAGTTCGGCGGCGTCCGTGTGGGCCAGAAGGCGCGGATTGCGCGCCAGTTCGCGCTGCAACCAGTTCTCATAATCGTAGCGCGCCGCGAGGTCGAGCGTGCGTCCTAAGTTTTCCAGCATCTCCTGGTCGCGCGAGGTGGCCAGATCGCAATAGGCCAGAGCCAGGCAAGCCTGCGCCTCGAAGTAGTAGAGCTTTTGCGAGTTGAAGTAGGCGCGCGCTCTCTCAAGATCGTCGCGCGCCACCTCATAGTCGCCCTGCGCATAGATGACGCGACCGCGCGCGAGTCGCGCCGTGTGATTGCGCAACTCATCTCCGGCCCCGGCGCGGGCGCTGACCAGCCGATCCAACTGAGAGCGCGCGCCCCCGACGTTGCCCGCCTGTAAGAAGAGAAGCGCCTGCTCTTCCAGTAATTCAGTGCGCGTCAGATCGACTCCCGCTTCGTCGTAGGCGCGCATCGAACGCTCGTAGAACTCTGCGGCGCGAGCCATGTCGCCGCGCTCGCGGTAGAGATTGCCGTAGGATTCAAAGATTTCCGCGCGCAAGGCTATCAGGTTAAAGAGCTGGGAAATCTCAAGCGCTTGATCCAGGTGCTGTTCGCATTCCTCCAACTCGCCGCGATACGAGTTGAAGCGCGCAACATTCAAATGGCCGGTCGCTTCCTGCGGTACGGGCGCGTGGTTATCGCCTTTGCGCAGCATGCGGCGTGACCAGCGCAGGGCCTCGCCGAAATCGCCGCGAATGGCCGCGGGCAGGCCCAGATTGTGAGCGATCAGGCGCATGTAATGCTCATTGCCCTGCTCTTCGGCGAATTGCAGGGCGGCGCGAAACTCGCGCTCGGCCGCCTCCAACTCACCCGTCGCGAGCAGGCACAGGCCGCGCGTATTGCCGCATTTGATACGCACCACGGAATGTTCGTCCGTCAACTCGACGGCGCTATCAAGATAGGTGAAGGCCATTACGCAGTCGCCGCGTCTTCTGGCAATGGACGCCAGCGAATGCAGCGCCTCGGCCTCGCCCTCGCGGTCATTCTGCTCGCGCAGAAGGGGCACGGCGCGGCTAAATAGCATCTGCGCCGAATCGTAGTTGCCCCGAAGGCGTGCCACCTCGGCGCGGTGGGCCAGAGCGCGCGGCTGCCGTTCGATGACGCCAGTGGGAAGCGCCTCGGCAAACGAGACCAGCGAGGAGAGCGCGCCCGAGGCGATCCATTCGCCGCCCTTATCGGCGATCACGCGCGCGGCGCGCTCGAAATCCTCGGCCGCGACCAGATGATGCACGGCCTGCTCCCACGAGCCGCGGTCGAGAAAATAATCTGCGATGCGAGAATGCTCCTGCGCCACCCCGGCCTGACCGATCTCGGAGCGCAAACGACGGCGCAGGAAGCCCTGGAAGAGCGGGTGCAGACGATACTCTTCGCCGCGCTCGTCCGAGGCGACCGTGATAAAGACGTTACGCCGAACCAGCGCGGGCAGCACCGACGAGCAACTGTCGCCCGGATAGAGACGCCCGCACGTTTCCAGATCGAGGCGATCAAGCAGCGAAACCCTCAGCAGTAGTTGCTGAACGTCTTGCGTCTCGCCTGCGAAAACCTCCTCGGCGAAATAGTCGAAGATGTCGCGCTCGGATTGCCTCAGAATCTCCACCAGATCGGGCGCGCTGCGGCCGCCGCCACCACCACTACTACTACTACTGTGGGCCAGCGCCTGCCGCTGCGCGACCTGCCTCACCAGTTGCAGCGCGGTAATCCAGCCGTGCGTCCTTTCCCGGTATTCGCTCAACTGCTCGGGCGTCAGCTCAAGGTCGAATACTTTGCGGAAAAGCTCCTGCGTCTCTTCATCCGTAAAGAGCAGCTCGTTGCGGTCGATGATCGCCAGCGATGCCTGGCTGCGAAGACGGGCCAGCGATAGCGGCGGCACGTCGCGCGAGATGATGATGACGTGCATCACGTCCGGCAGGTAGGCGAGCAGGCGGTCGACGACGCCGTGCACGGCCGTCTCCGCGCCGAGATGATGATAATCGTCGAGCACCAGTATGAATTGCTGCTCGACGTTTTCGAGCACCTCGTTGAGCATCACATCGACGGCGCGTTCCGGCTGCTGGGCCAACTCGGCAGCCGACTCCTGCATGTAAGAGAGCATCACTTCGCCGAAGCCCGGCACGGCCTGCTTGATGCCATGCGTCACGTAGCCGAGGAAGACGAGCGGATCGGCGTCCGAGCTTTCCAATTGATACCAGACGAACTTGTGCCCGTTTGAGCGCACGAAATCGGCCACCAGCGTCGTCTTGCCCGACCCGGCATTGGCCGTGACGAGCGTGACCGGGTGCGCAAGGTTGGCGAGCAATCGTTCGGTCAAGCGCGGGCGCGGGAGCAGGGCCGGGGCGGGGCGCGGCGGCAGGAGCTTGGTGCGCAGGAAAAATGCTGGCAGCGAGCGCGCCGCCTGCGAGTTCTTAGCCACGGCGGCGGGCGGTGGCTGTAAAGGTTGGCTGCCCGGGTTTTCCTGAAGGGGTCTTTCTGCCATCAACACTGGCCTCGCATATCCGGCTCGGTTCGGTTGGAGAGATAAACAGTCGGCGACACTTATTTCGTGTGGGGGATTTAGCATACTGGTTCTCGCCGCGCAAGTCATCAGCAGATCAATGCGAGGTTAAGGAACGCTGTCAGGGGTCTCTCGGAATCCTTCAGTCGATCATCACTCCTAGATTAAATATCCGTGTATCTGTAGTACGCTGGCGCGCTTGATTCTTCTTCTCTTCCGGGCGTTTTGAGCGGCGGCGGCGGCCATTTTTACGGGCGCGTTCAAAAGGGCGGCGGCCCTATCGAGGGAGGCTGCGCGCCCGCGCGTCTGCCCGAGCGCTACCATCGCCTGCCCCTCGCTCAACCCGTAGCTTGTGAACAATCTCTTCGCTTCCTCTTGCGTGAAGGCCATGACCGCCTCTTCGATGACGCAGAGCGTCTGCTTCGAGCGCATGCGCCAGAGCGGGCCGGGCGGCAAACTGCGGCCCATAATCAGCATGTGCGCCTCGGGCGGCAGCAGCGGAAGCAGGCGACGAAAGAAGGGTACGACCCACTCGGCATCATAAACCAGATGAAGGTCGTCGATGACGATCAGGAGCGGGTCGCTGCCCGACTCGATCAGCTCATAAACGAAGGATTCGGCGAGCAGCGGAACATCCTCGGGCGCGCTCGTTTCGGCCAAAAGCCTGACCAGCATCTCGTAGCCGAAGCGCGGGCGCTCGCGCCGTACGCTCTCGATCAGATATTGAAAGAAAACACGCAGGTCGCCGTCCGAGGCGTCCACCTTGTACCAGGCGACGCGGCGGCCCGAGCGCCGTGCGAAATCCGTCGCCAGCATAGTCTTACCCGTACCGGCCCGACCGTTAATGATGGTCGAGGTACACGAGGCGAGGCTGCCATGAAGCGTGTTGAGCAGGCGAAGGCGAGAGATGCGCGGCATCTGCGCAGGCGTCGTGATTTTATCGAGGATTAGTTGCATGCTTTTTTTGTCCCTGTCTCCGGGCCGTCTCTTTAAGAGCGGCCCTCTGGTGAGGAACTCTTTTCGCCCGAGCGCCTGTGTATTTCGCCCCGCTCGCGCCGCGGAGCCTTCTACCGAAGAGGCGGGTTCTCGCCGCATACCTCAAGCGCCGCGAAACCATGATAAATGTAAGAAATACCACTTGAGGAATTCTTGAGGTGTTTAACGGCGGGCCTCGCGGGCTCGCCGCGGGGCGACTCTTCTTGAAGCAGGGAAAGGAGTTATGGCCGCGAGTCGGCTGAAAAGCTTACCTTTCGGGGCCGCTGCCCGCGCACGCCGCCGCCTTCAGGAGGGATTCTAAACAGGCTGTAGAGGCGACCGCCGGGCTTTAGTTTCCAGGCTTTAGTTTCCGGCCGTGCTGCGTGCTTCGCCCTTATGGCGATCCAGGTAATCGAGCAGGACGTTGGACATCACCCTGACGCCGACGACTAAGCTCTCTTCATCCACGTCGAACTCGGGCGTGTGCCAACCGGCGGTGATGCCCTTCGAGCGGTTGCCGACGCCGAGGAAGAAGAAGAAGCCCGGAATGACCTTCTGGTAACGGGCGAAGTCTTCGGCGGGCATGAACGGCCTGATCGGCAGCGCCTTCTTATCACCGACGACCGCCCGGATCGAAGGGATGCTCTCTTCGACGAGCGAGGGCTCGTTATAGGTGACGGGATTGCTGCCCTCGAAATTAAGCTCAAAGGTCGCGCCGTAGGCGGCCGTGATGTTCCTGAGCGTTTCATTCATCAACTGCATGGCCCGCTCGCGCACCCCCTCGTTGAGCGTGCGCATCGTGCCCGTCATCTTCACTTCGCTGGCGATGACGTTAAAGCGCGAGCCGCCCTGAACCGTACCGACGGTGATGACGAGCGGCTCCTGCGGATCAATGCGACGGCTACGGATGTGTTGCAGCGCGAGGACGCACTCCGAGGCGACGACGATTGCATCCACGCCCATCTGCGGCTGCGCGCCGTGCGCGTTCTTGCCGCGAACCGTTATGCTGAAAGTGTCAGAGGATGCCATCGCGGGGCCGGAGTGGTATCCGACCTCCCCGACCTGTAGGTTCGGCTCCGTGTGAAGGCCGAAGATAGCCGAGGGGCGCGGGCTCTCGAGCGCGCCCTCCTTAATCATCAGCCCGGCCCCGCCCTCTTCGCCCGTCGGCGCGCCCTCCTCTGCCGGTTGAAAGATGAATTTGATCGTGCCGTTGATCTCGCCGCGCATCTTGCTCAGAATCTCCGCCACGCCCAGCTCCACGGTCGTGTGTACGTCGTGACCGCACGCGTGCTTGACGCCCGGCGTGAGCGATTTGTAGGGCACGTCGTTCACCTCCTGGATCGGCAGCGCATCCATATCGGCGCGCACGGCGACGACCGGGCCGGGCTTCGTGCCCTTCAAGAGCGCCGTCACACCGTAGCGGCCCACGCCCGTTTTAATATCTTCGAGGCCGAGCGCGCGCAAGCGCTCGGCGACGATGCGCGAAGTCCGCTCTTCACGATTGGAAAGCTCCGGGTGCATGTGAAAGTCTCGCCGCTGCGAGATCAACTGCGAGCGCAGCGCTTCGGCGGCCTGCGCGATCTGCTGCTCGCGCGTCGTCGTGGCGGCGAGCGCCGTAGTAGTTTTATTAGTAGCGGCCGCCGCCCGGCCCCCGGGGATTTGCCGTGATACAACGGCGGACGCCAACAGTGCCATCAATAGAAGTATCGCCATCAGATAATCCAGCTTTGGTCTCATGGTTATCTCCGGGTAAAAGTTTTCAGATTACTACGCAACTCTGAAGTTTCAGATTAATGCGTAACGCTACGGCGCTTTAAAGCTTTGGCGAGTCACTTGTCCTCTTGCTTCTCGTCGTAGAAGATGATGTTGATGACCAGCAACACGGCCCCGGCGGCCGCCGCCAGAAAACAGATGATGGCGAGGCCCGGGTAACCGAAAATCCTGAACGAGGTCTCGACCCGCATCAGCAGCGCCGCCCCGACGATCAGCGAGGCGAGCACCAGCCCCAACGTGATGCGGTTGGCGACCTTTTGCAAGCCCTCCATCAACTTCACTTCGTCAATGGCGTCCACCTTGATCGAGAGCGAGTTGTTGGCGACCGTCTCAAGCAGCTTGTTGACCCTGTTGGGCAGTTTCTCGAACAGACCCTTGGCTTCGAGGATGGTGTTGAAGAGATTGCCCGGCGAGAGGCTTTGCAGAAGGCGCTGTTGCATGATCTCTGTGGCATGCTGGCGGATCGAAGCGTTCGGGTCGAACGCCGGATCGAGCGTATGCACGACCTGATCCAGATTGAGCAATGCCTTGGCGATCAGTGTGAACTCCGCAGGCAGTCGAAAACCCGTCTCGCCCGAGATGCGTTGAATCTCCAACACGATGCGGCCCGAATCCATATTTTGCAGGTCTGCGTCGCGGTGCTGTGTGACGAGGTCTGAGACCTGGCGCGTAAAACCCTGCTCGTCGAAATCCGCCTTCGGCTTGCCCATCTTGATCGTCATCTCGGCGACATCATCGCCCCGGCCCTCGCTGATCCCGAGAAGGAGTTGGAGTATGTTTTCCTGTACGCGCGGCGCGATGCGCCCGACCATCCCCAGATCAAGGAGCGCGATCCGGTGGTCGTCCGTCAGAAACACGTTGCCGGGATGCGGGTCGGCGTGGAAAAAACCGTCGACGAGAATCTGCTTCAGGTATGCCCGAAAGAGCTGTTCGGCGAGCATGTAGCCGTCTATGTCTATCCAGCCCAGGGGCGATAGCGAGGTGATCTTCTTGCCCTTGACGAAATCCATAGTGAGCACGCGCGAGGTCGTGTAGCCCTCGACGGGCAAGGGCACGACGAGCACCTCGAAGTCCGTCAGGTTCTGCGCGAAGATGGAGAGGTTGCGCGCCTCCTGTCGATAGTCCAACTCGCGCAGCAGGCTCTTGCGCAACTCCGAGAGAATCCCCTGAAACTCGTAGCGCTTGCCCATTTCTGTGTGGTTATCGAGAAAGGCGGCGATGTCGGCCATCACGTCCAGGTCTTTGACGATCAGCTCGCGTATGGCGGGCCGCTGCACCTTGACGACTACGGGTTTGCCGTCGCGCATCGTCGCGGCGTGCACCTGGCCCAGAGAGGCCGCGGCCATCGGCTTCTGCTCAAACTCCGAGAACGCCTTGGAGATACGCACGCCCAGCTCGTCCGAGACGATCTGTTCCACCTCTTCATAGGAGAAAGGCTCCACGTTGTCCTGGAGGCGAGCGAGCGCATCCAGGTAAGGCTGCGGGAGAAGGTCTGCGCGCGTCGAGAGCAACTGGGCCAACTTGATGAAGGTCGGCCCCATCTTCTCCAGATCGGTGGCGAGGTCTTCGGCATGGCCTGTCCCCGTCTCGACTACAGGTCTGTCCTCGTCCTTGAGCGTCTCGTCCAGACCGGCCTGTTTGACCAGATCGGAGCGCCCGTACTTCATAAACAGCCATGCGATGTCCTTGTACCGCTTGAGATGTTCCGTCTTCAGTGAGATTCCCATCAGCCGCCTCTCTGGAATTTGGATCGAACCCGCGCGGCGCGCGGCCAGGCTTTCGGCCCGCTTCGCTCAGACGAGCGGCAACCGTAGCCTCTACTGTCAGCGCCTGCATCCGGGGAGAAACAGCAGCAGCAGCAACCGGCCGAGCACCAGTCGAGTCTCATGTAGCCGAGCCTGTTACCTAAATATAATAGGTTCAATGATGAATTGATACTTTTATTTGATGCGGGTTGATCGATGGCGCGGGGGCCGCTTTACGGCGGAGGTTAGCTGCTACTGCTCAGAAGGAGGCTGATCGTGTGACCTGCGGTTATGGTTTGTTGTTGTCGGCGGCGTCCGAAGAGATGAACGCAGAGAGGCGCTCGCGTATGAGGTCGCGCACGCGACGAAACTCCGCGAGACGCGCGGGCGCGTCCCCTTCGGCGGCGGCGGGGTCGTCGAAGCTCCAATGTATACGGCGCGTCCCGGCGGGAAAGACAGGGCAGTTCTCCCTCGCATTGTCGCAAACCGTAATCACGTCGTCGAACTGTTGGCCCACAAACTCGTCCACCGATTTGGAACGATGATCGGAGATGTCTATGCCCACCTCGTGCATCGCCTCGACTGCTTCGGGACGGACGCGGGACGGATGCGTGCCCGCGCTGTAGACCTCAAAGCGGTCTCCGCCGTCGCGTCTTAAAAGTCCCTCCGCCATCTGGCTGCGAGCCGAATTCCCGGTGCAGAGAATGAGCACGCGCCTTCGTCTATTCATAGAAATACTCGATAGCGCCGAACATCAAAATCAAAGCCATCAGCAGGGCCGTGCCAATAGTCTCCACAGAGCGCCGCGCCGCGCGAGGCTTAACCCTGCTTCAGGGGGCATCGACCGCACCCGTAGTAGAGCAGGGAGCCTGCGATTGGCAACTCGTCTGACACGAATCATCGACGCCGTAGTAGGTTGGAAGGTTGTCCTTATGGACGACGAATACTTCCCACTCATTGCCGTCCGGGTCCGTCACCCAGCTTTTATCCTGCAACGCGTAGCCGCAGATGATCTGCATCTCATCGCGCGTCGTGAGGCCGCTTTCGACCCAGCGCTCGCGCATCAGGAGCACATCCTCGGTCGATGCCACCTGAATCCCGAGGTGAAAGAGCGCCCCGCGCTCCCCGAACGGCCTTTCATTGAGCGTCAGGTTCAGGGGCGGACTCTCGACATCAAACTTCGCGTATCCGTCTCGCCACTTGCAAGGCTCAAGCCCGAGCATCTTCCTGTAAAACTCTATGCTGCGCTCGACGCTCTTCACGTTGATGGCCACATGCGCCTTCAGCGTATGAATGGCCTTCGGGATCGAGGTTTCCATCATCCTCTCCTTTTTTCTTTCGCCTGTCGGATTCCCGCAATTGCGTGGGTTGCAGCTCATGACGAGATTGCGATTGGCGTCGCTTGCGGCGCGCAACAGGACGCAGCCTCCGAAGCGGCACGGGTCGTGGATGTCAAAGGGGCGCTCGCGGCCACCTTCGGCTCGGCCTCGCCCGTACCGCAGCACGCCGTAGTCTCGGCCAGATTGTCTTCGAGCACGACGAAGGCTTCCCACTGGTTGCCGTCCGGGTCATAGACCCAGGTCTTATCCTGCAAGGCGTAGCAGCAATTGGTCTGCATCTCGTCTTGCGTCGTCAGGCCACTCTCGGCCCAGAGAGCGCGCATCGCGAGCACGTCCTCGGTCGATGCCACCTGAATCCCGAGGTGCGAGAGCGCGCCGCCCTCCTGGAAGGGAACCTCGTTGAGCGTCAGGTTGAGCGGCGGGTTCTGAACATCGAACTTGGCATAGCCCCGGCGCACCTTCACCGGCTCAAGCCCGAGCATCTTCCTGTAAAACTCTATGCTGCGCTCGACATTCTTCACGTTGAGGGCCAAGTGCGCCTTGAGCGCCTGAACACGTCTTCCCATCTCTTTCTCCATTTTTGACTTATCTCCTTCACCGGTATAAAATTCACATTCGCGTTGGCGAATATGTGCACGATACACCCGTCGAACATATATGTCAACCCGTATTTGTAGCGCGGGCCGGATTTTTTTTTGAAGTGGGTGTTTTCATCTAAAAGTTCGGGATGAATTGGCATGGGCTTCTTGATAGAAGAGATGACGGAGGCTGACTGGGAGCAAGTGCTGCGCATTTATCAAGAGGGGATGGCGACGGGCGTTGCAACCTTCGAGACCGAATCTCCGGCGTGGGAGAAGTGGAATGCAGGCCATCTGCTCCACAGCAGGTTGGTCGCGCGCTCCGATGATGATGATGATGCCGTCAAGGGTTGGGCGGCGCTGAGTCCCGTATCGAGCCGGGATGTCTACGGCGGCGTGGCGGAGACGAGCATCTACGTTGGACGAGAGCACAGGGGGCAGGGCGTGGGCCGCGCTCTGCTTGAAGCCCTGGTCAGCTCGTCCGAGCGAAACGGAGTCTGGACGCTTCAGGCTGGCATCTTTCCGGAGAACGCGGCGAGCGTCGCGCTGCACAAGCGCTGCGGTTTTCGGGAGGTGGGCAGGCGCGAGCGCATAGGCAGGATAAGGACGGTGTGGCGAGATACACTGCTGCTCGAACGTCGTAGCAGAGTCGTAGGAGTGGACTAAGGATGAGCAGATATAACATGGAGGTTTTGTTTAGCGCCCTGGCGGATCGCACGCGGCTGCGCCTGCTGAATCTGATGCGGGGCGACGAGCTTTGCGTCTGTTTCTTCGTGGAGGTTTTGAAGACCAACCAGCCGAAAATCTCTCGCCACCTGGCCTACCTGCGTAAAGCCGGTGTGGTCGAGACGCGCAGGGAAGGCAAGTGGATGCATTATCGCATCGTGGAGCCAGAAGAGCCGCACGCCGCTCGCGTCATGCGCGAGGTGATGGAGTGGCTGGCCCAGGATCAGGAGATGCAGCGTGATCGAGAGCGTTTAATCAGAGCGTGCTGCGCTCCGCAACCTCCCGTTCAACTGAGAGGCGCGCCGCGCCCTGCGAGTCTTGTGACTTAGAGCTGCTGTCGAGAAGGATGGCCCGAAAGGTGATGAGCGATATGATGGGCTTTGAGTGGCCGCAGACGCTTCCCGCCGTGCAGGTCAGGATCGCGCGCCCCACCGCACGGCTCGGCGAAGTCGTACGATTTTACAGCGACGGCCTGGGCCTCCCCGTGATCGGTTCTTTTGAAGGGCACGCTGGCTATGCGGGCGTGATGCTGGGCCTGCCCGGCAATGAATATCACCTGGAATTCACAGAGCATGAGAAGGGAAGCGATTGCCCCGCGCCGACGCCGGATAATCTGCTGGTCTTCTATATCCCGGACAAAGGGGCGATTGATCGCCTCGTAGAGCGGCTGGGCCGTATGGGCCACTTCGCGGTCGTCGCTGAAAATCCTTACTGGAACGAGCGCGGCGTGACATTTGAAGACCCGGACGGATGGAGGGTCGTGCTGATGAACACGCGGGGGATATGAGGAGAGCGCCCCTCGCACGCCGATACGATTTCGGCATGAGCCGTCGATGAGCAAAAAAGAATCTCCTGCCGATGGATAATACCGGCAGGAGATTCTGTCTTTGTCGCTCTCTATCCTGTTTAGCGCTCGACGGCGTCAATGAAAGGCTTGAGCAGACGCGAGCGCGAAGGATGACGCAGCTTTCTGAGCGCCTTGGCTTCTATCTGGCGAATGCGCTCGCGCGTCACTGTGAAATCCTTGCCCACCTCTTCGAGCGTGTGTTCCTCGCCGATTGGCCCAAGACCATAACGCATCTTGATGACCTTCTCCTCGCGTGGGCTCAAGGTCGCCAAAACCTCGTCCGTAATCTCTCGCAGGTTGGAGGCGACGACCGAATCGGCCGGGTTGGCTCTCGATTTATCCTCTATGAAATCGCCCAGATGTGCGTCCTCCTCTTCGCCGATGGGCGTTTCCAGCGAGATGGGCTGCTGCGCCAGTTTGAAAACGCTGCGCACCTTGGCGACCGGCATCTCAACTCTCTCGGCGATTTCTTCGCTCGTGGGCTCACGACCCAACTCCTGCACCAGTGCGCGAGAGGTGCGAATCAGCTTGTTGATCGTCTCGATCATGTGCACCGGGATGCGTATGGTTCTCGCCTGATCGGCAATCGCTCGCGTGATGGCCTGACGGATCCACCACGTCGCATAGGTGGAGAACTTGTAGCCTCGCCGCCATTCGAACTTATCGACGCCGCGCATCAGGCCGATGTTGCCCTCCTGAATGAGGTCTAAAAACTGTAGGCCGCGATTGGTATATTTTTTGGCGATGGAGACGACCAGGCGCAGGTTGGCCTCCGTCATCTCGCGCTTGGCTTCGACGGTCTGCGCCACACTTCGGGCAATCGCCTGGTGCGAGCGTTTGATCTCGACGATTGAGACGTTCGTCTCCTGCTCTATCTCTTTGAGATGGCGACGGGCGGCGCTGATCTGGCGCTTCAACTCCTTCTGCTCTTCGGGCTTGATACGCTTTCGGCCGAGCTTCTCAGTCCATTTGTCGATGTCGCGCTCCTGCGTGCGAACCTGTTTGTGGACTGAGGCGATGGCGTCTATAAGACGCTGGCGAGCGCTCTCCTTCAGCTTGAGATGACGAATCTCGCGGGCTATGTCGAGACGCGCGCGCGCGATCTTGCGACGCAGCCGCAGCGTCTTCTTATTTCTCTTGCCGCGCGAGACCTGCTGCTCGGCGCGCAGCTTCTCCCACTCTTTGAGAGCGACGACGTAATGCTTGCCGACATTGGTGATGCCCTCCAGCGTCAGGCGCAAGAATTCGTCCGAGCGCTCTTCCAGCTCGCTGATCTCCGCCTGATCTGAAAAGTTGACGATGTCGCGGACGTTGAGCGTGCCCTGCTCCAACTCCTCGCCGATCTTTATCAGCTCGTGGATGGCTATGGGCGAGCGCGACAGAGTCTTATGCGTCTTAATCTCTCCGCCTTCGATGCGTTTGGCGATGGCGACTTCCTGCTCGCGCGTCAGGAGCGGGACGGTTCCCATCTGGCGCAGGTACAGGCGCACGGGATCGCTGGACTTATCATCCACACCGGCGGATAAATCCAGTTCGTCTTCTCCGTCCAGCGACTCGTCCGCGTCCTCAGACACGGAAGCGGAGGCGACCTCCTCTATGAGAAGCTCGTCTGAATCCACTTCGGTGAGGCTTGCGCCGCCCAGCTTCTGCAAGACCTCTTCGATTCTATCGGTCGAGATCGCCTCTTCCTGCTGTTCCTGATCCATTCCCTTGAAAGGCAGGTACTGATCGCCCTCTGTTAAATCCATGCGAAGCCCGCCATTACCCCCGTTCTTTTCAACCATGCTCAAGCCTTTACCTTTAGCGCCACGCTTTGCTTTACCTGTCGTTGGGGAGAGCGCGCGGGCGCGTTACATTCTCCTCAAGCCGGGACCGAATCCTTATTGCTCAACTCCTGCTGCCGGTCGAGCAGGTGGAGTTTAAATTCTCCGCGCAGCCGTTCGAGTCCGGCAAATGCCTGCGCCCGATCCATCTCGGCGGCCGATAACTTGCGCTCCAGCTCCTGATACCTCGGATTTGCAGCCAGGGCGAGCTTGATGGCCGCGCTTCTGGCCGTCTCGTTGGAATAAAGCGGTCTCGCATTCTCATCCTTGGCGTTTAGGATCTCAAGGGTCGCGGCGCTCTGCTTCAAATCCATCTGATTGCGTAAATCGGCTATTTCACGATTTTTCGCCGCGATTGTCAAAGAGACAGCTTCAATACGCTCCGGATAATCCAATGTTTCAAAACCCTCCTCGGAAACTTTCCTTATTACCGCCAAAATGTTTCGATTTAATGTCGCCCGCTCACCTTTGAACCATAAAGAACTGAAATTACTACGCTTATTTGATGCGGGGAAGCCCCTTCGGGTTCGTCGCGAGGGATAAAAGAGACGTGTCCGGGCCCGGTTCGGGCACCACAGAGAGATGTCTGCTCGGGGGAAGCGGTTGCTTGGGAGCGCGCCCACCAGTCGATGCGCCAAAAGGCGCGGATTTCAAGCCAACGGCGCGACGAATCGAGCCCCCTTCTCCCTACTGTCTCGTAACACACCTGCGGATTTCCTTCGGACGGGTTATGCAAGGCGCAGGGCAACGGTTAGAATGGGCTCTCCCCTGTAAAGGCGCGGGCAGGAGCGAATCGCTGCCGTCACCTGACTGGTGGCCTCAAAAAGCGGCGTGGTTTCAACTTTTGAGCATCGACTGGAAAAAGGACTGTTGGGGCGACGCGGAATGGCTAAATCGAAGAAGTTCCCGGAAATACGGCGCACGATGCGCGATGTGTTCGGCATCGCGCGCCTCAGACCGGGCCAGGAAGAGGTCATCCGCTCCGTCATGAGCGGCCGCAATACTCTGGCCATTATGCCGACGGGCGCGGGCAAATCCCTTTGCTATCAACTTCCGGCGCTGCATCTGGAAGGAACCACCGTGATCGTCTCGCCGCTCATCTCCCTGATGAAGGATCAGGTTGATAAGCTGGACGACCGAGGGCTGGACGTATCGCAGGTCAACAGTGCTCTCACGGAGCGCGAGCGACAGGAAAGCCTCGAACAGATCAAAGGTGAACGCAGCGAGTTCGTCTTCACGACCCCCGAACGTCTCACAGACCAGAGCTTTCTGGACACCCTGAGCCATAACAAGATCGATTTCGTGGTCATTGACGAGGCCCACTGCATCTCGGAATGGGGACACGATTTTCGCCCCTCATTTCTGGCGCTCGGCGCTGCCATCAAGGCGCTCGGCGCGCCGCCCGTGCTCGCCCTGACGGCGACGGCGACGCCCGAGGTCGTCCTCGATATCGAGAAACAGCTCAACGTCGGCCCCTTGCGCGTAATCAATACGGGGATATACAGGCCCAACCTGAGCTACGAGGTGCTGCGCGTGACGAACGAGCTGGAAAAGCGCAGGGAACTGATACGCCTGCTCACAGAGATCGAGGGCGCGGGGATTATCTACGCCGCCACGGTCAAAACGGTCGAAGCCCTCTCGGAATTTTTCGAGGGGTTCGACTTTCGCGTGGAGAAGTATCACGGCAAGCTCGGCCCGCGCGAGAGAAAAGAGAATCAGGAGCGCTTTATGGCGGGCGAATTGAAGGCCATCATCGCCACCAACGCTTTCGGCATGGGCATAGATAAGCCGGACATACGTTTCGTCATTCACTACCAGATGCCCGGCTCGCTCGAAGCCTATTATCAGGAATCGGGCCGCGCCGGGCGTGACGGGCTGGCGGCGCGCTGCATACTCTTTTACCAGTTGGACGACCGCCGGACGCAGTTGTTCTTTCTGGGCGGTCGCTATCCTAAATTCGACGACGTGATGGCCGTCTGCGATGCGCTCCGGCGTCTCAGGGCCGATGAGCAGCCCGTTCGTCTGGTGGCGCTTCAGGAAACGGTCAAGCAAGTCGCCCGCACGAAAGTTCGCGTCATTCTCTCGATGCTGAAAGATATGGGAGTGGTCGGCGAAGGGCGCGGCGCGCTCTTCCGGCTTCTAAAAAGCGATCTCGGCCGCGAAGAGATCGAAAGGATTTCCGCGCAGTGCCAGGAAAGGGGCGAGAAGGACAGAGAAAAGCTTGAAAGGATGATGCTCTACGGGCAGAGCGCCGCCTGCCGCTGGCACTTGCTGCACCAGTATTTCGATGAGGAGTGGGAAGACGGCAACTGCGGCAACTGCGACAACTGCCTGCACCCGCTCGAAGAACAATTCGGAGTTCCGACGCTCGCGCAGCCCGCTACGGCCCCGAGCGCCGTCGCCGCAAGCGAAGAGGAACAGGCCGTCGAAGTTTTGAAGGGTGACCGCGTCGCCGTCAAGAAGTACGGAGAAGGACTGGTGGAATCCGTGGACGACGATAAGGTAAAAATATCTTTCCCTGACGGCGAGACCAGAACCTTCAAGAAAGATTTTCTGGCTTGATCGACGGGATCACGCGCTCTGCCGTTTCAATCGAATCCCTTCACCATCGGACAGCGCCGGAGCGAATCGAAGCGTTCAGACCGGAGCAACAACACACACACTCTCCAACTGTGAATCGCCCGCTCAGTCAAAGAGCGCGCCCTGATTGCTCGGGCGACGAAAAGTGCCGGGCTTATCGTCTTCCATATATCGCTGGCTGTTGAAGCCCAGTCGCCTGCAATGCAGCTTGAAGAGTTGCTCGACCATCTTCCACTGCTCGCTCGTGCCCTTCATGCGCGCGCCGAACTCGCTTGAGTTGAGTCTTCCCTCGCGCTCCTCACGTATGTGATTGAGAATGCGTTCGGCACGCGTGGGAAGCCTCTCTCTGAGCCGTTGTTCAAAGTAGGGCGCGACGCTGCCCGGCAGGCGAAGCATGGTCATCCAGGCCGTTTCGGCCCCGGCCTCGCGCGCACGCTTCAGAAGCTCCGGGATGTGCGAATCATTAAGGCCCGGTGCCATCGGCGCTAATCCGATCCCCGTCTTGATGCCCGCTTGTGATAGCTCCGCCATGGCGCGAAATCGCGCTTCGGGCGACGGCGCGAAGGGTTCCAAAGCGCGCGCCGTCTCCGCGTCCCTGAAAGGGATTGTGAAGAAGACGGAGCAGGCCGCATCCCGGGCCAATTCCCTTAGAAGCTCGCGGTCACGGCGCACCAACGCCGATTTCGTGACGATGCTGACGGGCTGACGAAATTCCAGACAAACTTCCAGACACCTGCGCGTCAAACGGTAATGCGCCTCGAGCGGGAGATAGGGGTCGGAGGTGAAGGAAAATACAAGCTCCTGGCCGCGCCAGGAGGGCCGCATCAGCTCCGCTCTGAGAAGCAGGGGCGCACGCACTTTGGCGACGATCTTACGCTCGAAATCGGTGCCCGCCCCGAACCCGAGGTACTCGTGCGTCGGCCTCGAAAAGCAGTAGGTACAGGCGTGCGTGCAGCCGCGATAACAGTTGACGGAGTATTCAAAGCCAACGTCCGGGCTCTTATTGTGCGTGATGATCGAGCGCGTCGCCGTCTCTTCAAAGACTTCGAGCCGGGCCTCGGGCGGCTCGCCGATCCACTCAACGTCCGTGTGCAGCCACGGGTTTGGAGGGTTCTCTACGTAGCGCATAAACGAGCACTCGGAAAGACTCAGCCTCTTGCGGCCTGATCCAATAGCTCAACCTGGCCGTCGACGACGCGCGCTAAATATCGCCCGTCGCGCATGGCCCAGGCGACGGCGTGGCCGCGCTGGGCCAACGCTGCCCATTCGCTGCTCTTGCGCGGATTCTGCTCTACAAGCACGGCGTCACCCGCCAGCTTGACGTAGCGCAGGCCCGAGTGCTTGAAGCGCCGGACGGCCCGCGTGCTGCCGTTGCCGAACAGCTTCTCGAACGCTTCCAGGATAACGACGGGAGTCAGTTGATCTTCCATAAAGCTCTTCTCCTTGACGCCACGCCTCATCGCGCGTCGCTCGCGCTCGTCCGCCATCAAGCGGCCTTGCGCTTTGAAAGCGGAGCGCGCCTTGATTGCAGACCCAGGCGCTCGCGCAAACCCGGACAGGCCGCAAGCTCCCGCTCCGGAATACAGTGCGCGCAGACCCAGCGCCCGTCGGCGTCGCGCATGTGCAGGCGCTCTGCCGTCTTGCGGCATGCCTCGCATTTGAAATCCTTACTCATCGCTTAACATCCCCTTTCTTCGCTCAAGCCACGCGCGCACTTTGCCGCACCGGGTCATACTCGTGTGCCAGATACCAGCGCGCTATGAACTTGAGCACCGCCGAGACGTGCTTGCATTCAAAGCCCGGTTCGGCGTTGCCTCGATAGATAAAGTCTGCGCAGGTGCAGGCCAGGTGTTTCGTCTCAGGGTCGCGGAACAGGTGGTAATCACGCTCGCCGCCCGTCTCCGAGCGGGCGATCCACCCGTAGGGCTCCGCCTCGAAGACCCTGATCCTTTCGGAGCGCGCCGCACGCTGCTCAGCCGCCGTAAAAACGTGTACTTTGCCCATCTCTCTCTTTTTAACCCCCGTTTTCATGCCGTGCATTATAGCATGTTTTGTGCGCGTGTGCCACAATGTTTCACGGGTGAAACAAAGGCTGCGGGGCGCCGTACACAGCGCCTGCTCTTCGGGCCAGCGGGGAATCTCTAAGGCGTCTATACACTTGCTACTGCGTATGATACACTGTCCCACGTTTGCAACACACGCGGACACTCCGCTGTCGGGAGCGCCGTTTTGTAGTCTCGGCAAGCAGACAGAGCCTATCTGAGAGTGAGGATCAAAGAGATGTCGTTTAATAAGATCATCGTCGTCGGCAACCTGGGGCGCGACCCCGAGATGAGGTACACGCCGCAGGGCACGCCCGTCTGTACCTTCTCTATTGCCAGTAACGAGCGGCGCAAAAACGGCGCGGGCGAGCAACAGGACATCACCACCTGGTTCAGGGTGACGGTCTGGGGCAAGCAGGCGGAGACGGTCTCGAAGTATTTGTCCAAAGGCCGGAGCGTTTACGTGGAGGGACGCCTGCACGTCGAAGATTGGACGGACAAGGACGGCAAGCCGCGCTACACGCTTGAGGTCAACGCCAGCGACGTGCATTTCATAGACAGCGCAAACGGCGCAGACCGCGAAGGCATTCCCGTGCGGGCGCACGACCAGGCGAGGAATCAAAATCCTATGCGGCCCGCCGGAGGCAGGATTTCGTCGCCGCCGCCTTCGACCGCCGACGAAGACTCGATTCCGTTTTAAGTCTCAGGCAGAGAGCGCGCAAAAGCGCACGACGCGTAGTGTGAGTATATGAGCGAAGAGTTAATCCCTGAGTTGAACCGCATGACGAGCATGCCCGCGCCCGTTGATCGCTCGCAGTTCATGCCCGCGATGTCTATAGAACTGGCGGTCGAGCGCTACAATACGATCACGGAATTTGTGAGCCGCGTACTGCGCAGAGATGTCGATTACGGGATGATTCCGGGCACGGACAAGTTGACATTGCTCAAGCCCGGAGCCGAAAAGCTGACGACCTTCTTCGGATTGAGCACGCGCTTTCAGCTTATCGAGCGAATCGAGGACTGGACGGGCGAAGACTATAACGGCGAGCCCTTCTTCTATTACTTGTATCGCTGCCAGCTCTATCGCGGCGACCTTCTGGTTGCCGAAGCCGACGGCTCATGCAATTCTCGCGAGACAAAATATCGCTACCGCGAGGCGCAGCGCACGTGCCCGGAATGCGGGCAGGCGGCCATCATAAAGGGCAAAGAGGAATATGGCGGCGGCTGGCTCTGCTTCAGGAAGAAGGGGGGCTGCGGCGCGAAATTTCCAGTCGGCGACGCTGTTATCGAAAGCCAGCAGACGGGGCGCGTCGCCAACGCGGAGATCGCCGATCAGGTCAACACGATTCAGAAAATGGGGCAGAAGCGCTCTCTGATCGCAGCGACTCTGCTCGCCGTTAACGCTTCGGAGTTCTTCACGCAGGATGTCGAAGATTTCATAAACACGGCTTCCGCCGCGCCGTCGCCGTCATACCCGCAGCAGCAGCAGCAGCAAGCGCCTCCTGCCTCGCAGGCCCATGATGATCCGCCCGCGAGGGTTTCCGTCGTCGCCGGTAGTAGAAAGTTTTCGACGGACGCCGGAGGAGGCGCGCCCCTCGGTTCAAACGTCGAAGATGAGAATCTTCGCGGCGAGATAGTTGCCGCGTGCCGCTCTCTAGGCAAGACGGAAGAACAGCTCGTCGACTGGCTTGGGAAGAAATATCAGGCGGACAGCATAGATGGCCTGACCCCTGTGCAGAAGCGCGAGGTGCTTTCGTTTTTGCGCCAGAAGATCGCGCAGCAGCGTGCCGCGTAAGGGACGAGGAAGCGCCGGGCCCGCGCGGGCATCGCAGAGGCTCGCTTCTCCGGTCGGCTCGAAGTCCGGGGCGGGCTTGAGGTAAGCTCTATTCGAGATGAGTTCCACAGAGTTTGTACTGCGGTTCGATTCCGGGACGCTGGTGCTCGACGGAGCCGGGCGCGACGGGGCCGTCCCGGCGGCGTTTCGCTGGGACGAGAGAGTAATGCGCTGGCGCGCTCCGGCCTGGGCCTATCGAAACGTCGTCAGAGACTTGATTCGCGGGCAGACGCCCTACGAAGATCGCGCGCGCGCTTATCAGCAGTTCGACTTTCCGACAAAGCTACTGGTCGAGCCGCGCCCCTACCAGCAGCAGTCGATTGACGAATGGCGGCGGCACAATCGCTGCGGCGTGGTCATCCTTCCTACGGGTGCTGGCAAGAGCCTGGTCGCGCAGATGGCTATCGAGCAGACGAAGCGCTCCACGCTGATCGTCGTCCCGACCATAGACCTCATGAACCAGTGGTACGATCTGCTGCTCTCCTGCTTTCAGGCAGAGGTGGGCCTGATCGGCGGCGGCTACTACGAAACGGGAGCGCTGACGGTGACGACCTACGCCTCGGCGTTTCGTTTTATGGAACGGCTCGGCAATCAATTCGGACTGATTATCTTCGACGAGTGCCATCACTTGCCGAGCAGCATCTATCGCTATGCGGCCGAGATGGCGATTGCGCCTTTCCGGCTCGGGCTGACGGCGACGCCCGAGCGCACGGACGGCGCCGATAGCAGCCTTGAGAGGTTGATCGGCCCCATAGTTTACAGGCGCGAGGCGCACGAATTAGCCGGAGAGTATCTGGCGGATTACAGCGTCGTCCGCATCAACGTCCGCCTCAGTCCCGAAGAGCGAGAGCTTTACGAAGCGGAGCGCGCCATCTTTCGCCGCTTTCTACAGGAGAAGAGGATCGACCTCGGGAGCTTGCGCGGGTGGCAGATGTTCATCGCCGCGAGCGCGCGCAGCGAAGCGGGCCGCCGCGCCATGCTCGCCTATCGCGAATCGAAACGCATCGCGCTCGGCACGGACGCCAAGCTCAGAGTGCTCTCGCAACTGCTCTCGCGTCATAAGACGGATCGGACGTTGATCTTCACGGCCGAGAATGAGATGGTCTATCGCATCTCGGAACAGTTTCTGATTCCCGCGATCACGCACGAGACGGGCATAAAGGAGCGTCGCCAGTGGCTCGAAGCTTTCAACCAGGGCGAGGTGCTGGCGCTCGCCACTTCAAAAGTGCTCAACGAGGGCGTCAACATCCCTGAAGCTTCGGTCGCCATCGTTCTTTCCGGCTCAGGCTCTTCGCGCGAGCACGTCCAGCGATTGGGCCGCATCCTGCGCAAGCATCCGGGCAAAGAGGCGATCCTCTATGAAGTGATCGCCAGTGAGACGACCGAGGAGAATATCAGCAGGCGCAGGAGCGACGTGGGACAGTTTCGAGAGGCGCGGCACGAGACGGAAGAGCAGAGCCGTGCGCGCCGATTCATTTAAGATATGTTGACGGCTGATCTGGCACAGAGCTGGCTGCGCGGCGAGCGTACGGGCCCACGCTACATAGAGACGGAAGACCCCGACTATCTGCGCGACGCTGAGCGGTTGATCCGGCTCTTCGTAGAGCACGAGGGGCGCCCACGTAAGGAGTTGACCGAGGCTCTTGAGGAATACGTGGGGCTCGGCACGGACTATAAGATTCTGCGCGGTTTGATTAAGCTCCTGACGGATCGCTGCGCTTTCGAGACGGCCAGCGCCCTGGATCCTGTAGAGATTCGCCGCGCACTCTTTCTTCAGGCGCGCGCCTTTCATCCTGTGCTCGGTGATGAGAGCGTCCGGACGGAAGTTGTGAACGCGGCGGCGCGCTCGCTCGGGTGCGCGCCAGAGGGTGTGCTCGCGGGTCTGTACGCCGACCTGCCCTCGAACCAGAAGCTCACGGAGTTCGAGCGTCTGGGCGAAAGCGAATTACTCGATCTATATAACCTGGCGCAGGCCCAGGCGCTCCTTTACCGCTGCGTCGAGATGCGACTCGAAGTTGAGCCGCAGAACCCGGAAGATTATCGAGAGCTGTTCGGCGCGATCAAGGCTTACAGGTTGATTCACACGATCAGGGGCAGCCCGTCCGAAGGCTACGAGATTCGTCTCGACGGGCCGGTTTCCATGTTTCATCGCTCGCAGAAGTACGGCGTACAGATGGCCGTCTTCCTGCCCGCTCTGCTGCTCTGCAAGGGGTGGCGCATGCGCGCCGAGATCGCGCAGAAGCCGGGCGGCGGCGGCGCTCCGGCTTTCTTCGAGCTTGGCAGCGATCAGACGCGGCTGCGCTCGCATTACCTGAGCGCCGTAGCGGCGCGCGAGAGTTCCGCGCAGGAGAAATTACTTGAGAGCTGGGCCCGCTTCGAGAGCGCGTGGACGATTGAGCCCAGCAGCGAGGTCATAGACCTCGGCGAGAGCGCCTTCATCCCCGATTTCGTGCTCACGCACCCGGACGGGCGTCCGTTCTATCTTGAATTGCTTGGATTCTGGACGCCGCGACACTTGCAGGAGAGATTGAAGGAGTTCGAGCACGCCGGAATCAGCAACTTTATCATCGCCGCCTGGGACGAATTGCGCGGGAGCCGCGAGACAATGACGAGAACCCCGCCGCACACGATCATCTACAAGAGGACGCTTGACCCCATGGCGGTCGAGCTGGCCCTCAACGCTTTGGTCGCAGGAGAAAGCGCGGGCGGCGACCGTCCTTGAGGCGTAAGAGCTTTAAGAAGAATCCAGAGACTCATGCACTTTAACGTCAAACAACTCTATACGCCGACGCTTGAGATTTACGAGCTTAACGAGCGGGCCCTGATTGTCGATACGGAAACGGTTGGGGCCGGGCCGACCGTCGAGATCATAGAGATCGCCTTCGGGAATACGGAGGGCGAGATAGTGTATGAATCGCTCGTCCAGCCTGTTTTCAACGCCCTGCCGCCGCCCTCAAAGCATCATCGCTTCAGCCGCGAGGAGCTGCGCGACGCGCCTCTCTGGAAAGACATCTGGCCGCAGGTCTCGGCCCTGATCGACGGTCGCCTGCTCGTCGCCTACAACGCGGCCTTCGACCGGCGCGCCTTCGCCGCCGAATGCTCAAGGTATCATCAAAGCTCTACGGAGAGGGGCTGGCGCTGCGCCATGCAACTGGTCAAGAAAACGGTCGGATGCAGGCGCTCGCCCACCTTGAGCGAAGCCTGCGCCTTCTACGGCCTGGAGGGCGGTAATCATCGCGCCGCACGCGACGTGCAGGCTACCTGCCAACTGCTGAAGGCTTTGGCCGCGCTCGAAGGCTTGAGCCGTCGTGGCCAGAGCTAAGAAGCTCTGTCTGAGGAGTCCTTAAAGAAAGTAAGAAGAGGAAAGCACGGTTTGGAAACACTATTGACCATAGATCTTGTTCCGAGGACATCCTGGTATGAAAACGTGCGCTCGAATGTCCCGGCCTCGGATTGGGAGAAACTCAAAAGAGAGACCTTCAGCCGCGCACGCTATCTTTGCGAGGTCTGCGGCGGTCGCGGTGACAGATGGCCCGTCGAATGCCACGAGGTATTCACCTACGACGACGAGCAGCATGTTCAGAAGCTGGTCAGGCTGGTCGCCCTCTGCCCCCGCTGTCACGAGGTCAAGCATATAGGTCTCGCCGGAGTGCGCGGAAAGGGGGCGAGGGCCGTCGCGCATCTGGCGCAGGTCAACGGTTGGTCGGTCAAGGACGCAGAGCTTTACATCGAAGCATGTTTCGAGACGTGGCACAGGCGTAGCTGCCACCAGTGGAAATTAGACCTCTCCTTTCTGGAACGATTCGGCATCAACGCCGCCGCCACAACCGCAACTCAACCCGCCGGGAAATAATCTGAAGTATGCTCACCGCGACGCGTCAGGCGGACGGGCACAAGCTCGCCGCCTGGGAAGCAGACAAAAACGAAAGACCTTTCATCTGTCACTGCTGCGGCACGATTGTGACGCTACGCAAGGGCGGAATCAGGGCGGCGCACTTCGCGCACCAGCCGCCCGTCACCTGCGAATACGGGACGGGAGAATCCGAAGAGCACCGCCTGTGCAAGATCGCCATTTACGAGGGTCTGTGCCGCGAAGCAGGCGTCACCAAATGCGAGATCGAGCGCAACCTGGGCACGGTCAGGCCCGATGTCAGCGCCTATATAAACAATGTGCCGGTCGCCATAGAGGTGCAATTGAGCAGCCTGTCGCTCGCGAAGATCGAATATCGCACGATGGAATACGCCCGCCGAGGAATCTACGTGCTATGGCTTCCGCTCTACACCGAAGCCTTGAGGCGCGAGTTGTACCGGCCGCGACCCTGGGAGCGTTGGCTTCACGCGGCTTATTTCGGCAGAGTCTACTACTGGCTTGAAGGCTTACGGATCGTGCCCGTCCACTTCAGGGATTACTACGCGAGCGTCAGGGGCCGCACGCGCGATTACCGGAAGCTTTCGCCCGGAAAAGTTCCGCTCGAAGGAGAAACAGCGATTCTGACTAAGGACTTCAGGCCCGTGCCGCGTGACGCCTGGGCCAACGAGCACATATCTATTCCACGGTCGAAGCTATTGATGGATAAGCAACCGGCCTGGTACTAAAACCGCTTGTAATAAGTTCGTAAACGAAGATGATTCATGAGCCACGGAAAAAGGGGCCTTCCTTTCAGAGAAGCCCCTTTGCTTGATCGTTTAGTTGTCCGACGGAAGGCTCAGTGTGACCAGTTTTTGCTTGAGGGCTTGCCGATGTGTATGTGCGGGCCTGTGGCGGAACCCGCGACGGCCTGTCTGAAGGCCAGAAACGGTATGCGCTGGCTGCTCAGGTAAGCCATCAGCGCCTGCCCTTCGGGGCTGTCCGGATGCACGGCGACATCCATCGCGTTGCGATGATCGTAGCCCCAGCGATTATGCAGCTCCGATTGGCCGTAGGCGCTCACGGGTAAGTGTCGGCCAAAGCGCCCGGCGAAGAAGCTTTCGACCTTCCCGGCTTCGGAGAGCGACCAACTGCCGGAGCCAGCGTAGCGTATGTAGGCGACTCGTCTGAGCGTCGAGACGGCCGGAAGCGGCGCGGCTGATGCCAGCGGCGCGGCTGCGATCTCTGATTCCAGCAGGGCCTCGGCGAGCACCTGATCGGCAGCCTTTATCTTCTGCTGCACCTCTATGACCTCTCCTTTGAGTTCCAGAAGCTTCCTCTCGTTCTCTTCAAACTCGCGCCGAGAGATGAGGCCGTCCCTGTAAAGCTCCTTCAGCTTTTCGAGTTGTGCGGTCTCCTCCACCACCTTGTTCTCTCTGAGCACGAGCAGGTCTCTTAAACTTGATTTGTATGCCTCCGTCGCCTTTGTGAGTTCCTTCTGGTTCTCCGTGAGCGTATCGCCCGTGCGTGAGACGACGACGGCTTCACCCCGCGGTTTCACTGAAGGCTTCGCCTTCGGCCTCCTCTGGCCCCCCTGCGCTAACGCCAAAGACGGCACGAGCAGCACGAGAATGATGATCCCTATTTTGAGTTTACCGTCAGTCATAATTCTTAGATGCGCAGGAGGCGGCCGCGTTTTGCTCCATTTAAGCGAACTCCTCGAACATATACGCGCGGACGCCCCGGACTGTTTCGCCTGAATGAAACAGGGGCGAGCTGCCTTAGCTCGACGGCACAACGGGCGCGCCGTGTGCGACGGGGAACCAACTTTTCGGGGGAAGGTTAAGACTACTAAAGGGGGAGCCGGGCTTTGTATAAAACCGGGCTTTGGATAAAAAATGAGGAGGTTTGCAGCCCGGGCCGCCGCCCGCAACCTCTCAAGGCTTCAATCAGCCGTACGGCCCGTGTCGGTCAGGTCTTCGACGCACCAGTGCGTTGATTGGCCCACGTGCGTCATGCGCCCCTTGGCATCGATCTCGTAATCAGGCACGCCGTAGCGCTTCCAGACCTGCGGATCGTAGAGCGCATAGCCGCCTCCGCGCGCGACGCTCGCCACAAACTCTTCTCCGTCCGGAAAGGTGTAGATGCCGCGCTCTCTCAGCTCAACTCTATTTGAAGACAATTCAAATCCTCTTTTTATATAAGTAGCGGCCCGTACCCTAATATATGTGCGACGCGCGCTCGCTCTCTTTCGCGTGCGGCTCTCGACCTTTAGCGCGCCGGTTCAAACTCCGCCTCTGTATGTTGTCCGACCATGCCGCTCAACTCGACTCTCCCGCTTGCGAGCACGTGCAGGACTTTATAGGTGCGCTGCTCCGGATCGCGCCCCGGCATTAACTCCGCACGAAACGTCAAAAGCATGCCGACGCGCGCCCACGCCGGAACTGCACTGCGCTGCTTCCGAAGCGCGCGTCGCATCGCTCGCTTACGCCTCAGCACGTGAATGAATCAACCTTCGCATGCGGTCTGGAAAAAGCACGTCAATCTTCTGCGGCTCGATGACGGCGGTCACTTCGCCCATACCGTAAACCGGGTGCATCATGGTTTGCCCGGCCCTGTAGGTGCGCGTTCGATCATAAGGCGCTCCGGATTTAGCGGTCGCGCGCAAACTCGGGCCGTCCCCCCTGTTTTTGTAAGTGCTGCGCGTCCCGCATTTCGGACAGCTCACGCGCGAGATCATGCCACGCTTATTGACGGACGCGACCACATGACCGCGCTCTTCGCCGCACACATCGCATAACTTCTCGACGCGGTCGCCGACCGCATAGGTCTGTTTGTCCATGTCTGCTTCTCTCTCTCTTTTTCTCATCGCGCGCGCCGACCGGCCTCGCTGGAAGGTTAACAGATGGGTTTCAACGGCTTCAAGAGCGAGACGGGGGAAGGGGAGCGCGAACGCGCGGCCTCTCACTTGTACCTGTAAGTGATGCGCCCCTTCGTCAGATCATAAGGCGACAGTTCGACACTGACGCGGTCGCCCGCCAGAATGCGTATGAAGTTCTTACGCATCTTGCCGGAGATTTGGGCCATGACGACGTGGTCTGTTCCATCCAGACGCACTTTAAAGAAGGCGTTGGGCAGCTTGTCCACCACGACTCCCTCGGCCGGAATAAGGTCTTCTTTTGACAAACTCAGTTTCTCCTTAGATAAGTTTAAAGGGCCCTCTGCGGCAACCCGCTCGGCCAGAGAGAGAGAGCGCACGGGCGGCTCGCTTCTCTCTTTTTTGCGTCCCTCTCTGAATTAAAGAGTGGGGCCGCGTTTCGTGCTCGGACAAATAGATGCCCCCAGCTTTTGAACATCCGGGTCGCCGGGGGCGCTTAAACACGCATAGTCGCCGGTTGTCGGCAGTAAGGCTCTCTGCGCGCGCTCGCTCTCTCTCTCTGCTTACCAGCGGGGAGAGCGGTCGTCGCTGATGCTGCTGCCGAAGTCTCTGCGCCCGCCACCACCACTGCGATTTCCGTTGAACCCACCGCTGCGACCACCGCCGCGATTGCCGCCAAAGCCGCCACGACCACCGCCGCCACCGCCTCGATCCTCGCGAGGTCTGGCCTCGTTGACGTTCAGATTACGACCGTTAAGCTCCTTGCCGTTGAACTGCTCGATGGCCTTCTGGCCCTCTTCGTTCGAGGCCATTTCGACGAAGCCGAAGCCGCGCGAACGTCCCGTCTCGCGATCCTCGACGACCGCCGCCGACTCGACCGTTCCGGCCTGCGCAAACAACGTCTGTAGCTCTTCGCTCGAAGTCTGAAAAGCGAGATTGCCAACATAAAGTTTCATAGACATACGAATGTACCTCTCCTCTGCTAGAAGGAAATAAAAGAAGCTTCGAATCAAGATCGCTTCGGTGTAACGGTAGCAGCGAAGGGTCGCGTTCGGATGCTCTCTGGCGGAGCGGCTTCTGAAGTTAAACAAATTAGCCTGCTCTCGAACTATTCAAAACGCCGCCGCCAATTGATCGAGGCGCGGGGCGCATCACCGTTGATGCGCGAGAGAAGGAGTAATCAAGCGATATAATGCACTATCCGGGCCGCAGTTGCAAGCAAACGCCGTTTTCATTGGCCCATATACGCTCCCCGGCACGCACGCATTTCTCGCCCATTCATGTTGATTCAAAACCCTCCCTTTTTGATCTCTCTCTTTTTGAAGCGGTTGCATGTGACGCGGCGCACTCGCGCAATAAAGAGAGAGGGGCTTTTGCCCCTCTCCCTTACCCCGGCCGTACGTTTAAGTACAGATATTCCAGATTTACGTGACACTTAAAGGCAAAACGCGGCGCGGTCGCGCTTCAGCAACGTCTCCCGTTGGCCCAATGTGACCCGTCATTTAAGCGCGCGGTAACGAATACGTTAAATCTCCGCCACAACTAAACAGCATTGGTCTGTTAATCTCATCATTCAATTATGAAGGTCGCCAGTGCGAATCGAGGGGTGCGCCGAAGCGCTTCTAATAATTGATAAGAAGTTGTGGACTCGCGCGCGAGAGAGAGTGTGTGTGCGCGCAGGCGGGCCGTGACCGACAGACGCATTGAGCACAAGGCGGGGCCGCCATATTTCGTGGCCGCCTGCGCTCATCACAAAAAGGGGACATCTCTCGCCATCTTACTTAAAAAGGGCGACCGCGTAGAGCATGGGAGAGGTAATCAATAACGGTACGAGTAAAGGAGATCATAGAAATGGCAACAGCACAGAGTGCAGTTACAGGTAGCGGAACAGGAACGGGTAAGGGAACGGGCGCGACCAGCTTGCAGGGAACGGGCCCCGACGCGGCCGAAACCGTACTGTCGACCATAGACGAATCGACCAAGAAAACGACGGGCATCAGCCTCTTTCATATCTTGACGCTGGGCTCTATCGGCGCGTCAATCGCCCTCTTTTTCAGCGGCAATAAACAGGCCGGTATTTTCGTGGGGCTCTGGCCTCCGACCTTCCAGGCTTTGAAGTCGGCGGTTGAGAACAGCAAAAAAGAGAACGGCGGTCGTTAAACGGTTCTGCGCTGACCACTCAGGCGCGGACGCTGCAACGATTGCAGGAACGGATGGCCGTCGCCTCCGTTCACGATTGAAGTCAAACAGTTGAAGGCGCGCCTGATTCCGGGCGCGCCTTCAACTTCATGGCCGCTGAAAAGCTCTTGAAGGTTTGAAGCGTCGAAACTTTCGGGTCGCCCGTCCCCGCTACCGGCGTTTGAAGCGGCGGCGCATCATCAGGTATGGAATTACCAGGGCGGCCATCAGGAAGGCTATCGCGAAGATAAAGCCCCTGATAGTACCGGGCCCGACGCTCAGGCTGATTGCGACGCCCGTCAGGAAAAGACCCGCCCCGACCACGATACTGAATACCCATCTGATGGCCGTATCATTGGGCGCTTCGGCTTCGGTTATCTCGATTCTTCTCACTTCCGTAAATCCCCCCTCGTCAGTCGCGGCCTCGGAGGTCGTCCCATCGACGGACGGCCCTCCCTCTGCCGCCCTCTAGTCTTCGTTCTTTGACGAAGCGCTCTCGGTCGCCTGAATCCTGGCCGGTTCCCAGACCATGCCGCGCCATTCTTTCTTAGCCTTTATGATCGAAAGAGAAGCGAGCGGCTGGCGCAGGTCGCGTACCAATCGGACGACCTCAGCGACCGTTTCGATGTGAGACCCGCCCTCGCCCGGCACGCTGATGCGGATGCGTGTGCCGACCGCCGGGAGTCGTGCGAAAGTGACCATCGCGCCCGCAGGCCCTACGTTCTCCGTCGTCCCTTCGGCGACGATGTGCTGGCCTGTGCTCGCCTCGTCCCATTCCGCTCGTACCGGCAGGTTGACCAGAAAGCGCGGCCCCTCGCTCTGTGTGATTTCCGTGTGTGACATTATTTTTCCCTGCTTGTTAAATGTTATTGAAATACGGATTGGGTTCTTTCCTGCCCGGAGGAATAAAACTCAAATTTTTCAGACGGGGAGTAAAGCTTTAGATGTCGGCCTCTTGAAATAGTTGCATCGATCAGGAGACTGCCTGCGCGCGTCGTGCGCCTTATTCATTTGCAAGGGAGTCAAAGGAGCGGCGCGGGCGGACGTGATAGGTAGGGAAGACGCCGTAGCCCTTGGCGAGCGGGGTTTGGCCTACGTAGTCGCAGGTGAACCCGGTCACATGTTGAGCCGCGGCGAGGGCCGCGAATGCCTGGCTCGCGTAGACCTGTCCGGGCGGCGTGATCGGCTCGATGCGGGCGGCGCGGCTGACGTGCGTGCCGATGTAGTTGGGCTGTCGCGTGACGGGATCGATACAGGAATAGACGGGCCCGGCATGGAGCGCTATTCTGAGGTTCAAGTCCTTGGGCAGACCCCTTTCAGTCCAGTCGGCGCGCCCCACGCGCTCGCACAATTCGAGGGCGAAGTGGCCCGCGTCCGATACGCTCTGGAAAACGAAATAGAGCCCGTCGCCCCACGTATTCTTCATCACGGGCGCGTGACGAGACGTGGACGCCAGCTCGCCGATGGTTCCCAGAAAGTAGCGCACGAAACGCGGCAGCTCATCCTCGGTGAGCCTGCTGAAGTTAACGGCGTCGGCGAAGAGAATGGCGATCATCTGTGTGGCAAATTCCTGTACGGGCTCTACGGCTTGCGGCTGAGATTGTGTTTGAACGGCTGGCGCGCTCGTCAACTCAGGGCACTCTTCGCGTAGAATCTGCGCCAGATCGATCACCTCGACCTCGTGGCCCATCTCGCGCCAGTGTTCGACGATACTGGCCGTCCCACCCGGCCCGTCGCCCTCCTTGCCGTCCCACACGACGAGCGGAATCATACGCGTCTCCAACTGCTCGGCGCGGATGCTCGCCAGCCCGTGCAGCAGCAGGTTGGTGTACTCGAACGGCACGCCTCCCTCCATTCTCTGCTCGGAAGCGACGAGCACGTTGGTCGCGCGCCTGAGCGCCTGCTCATATCGCGCGCTCCAATCACTCTCGGGTATAAGCTCGACGCTATCCTCCATAAACTGTTTCTGGTTATAGGGCAGGACGACGTGCGACTCGCCGCCCATCTCCTGTAGCGTCTCCAGAAACATGAGGTCTGAGCCGCAGGCCGCCGACGCATAGCCGACGCCGACGTTCAGGCTCTTGAGGCGCTCGCGAATCGCCTCGTGGACGCGCCGCTCAAGCCTCGGAGGGAAGCGCGGCGTGGCGCGTCCGGGCCGGTCTATCATGTGGCCCGCGAAGACGACGACGCTCGGAATCTGAAAGTATCGCTCGAAGGGCAAGGGGTCGCCTCCGGCCGCGCGTATGATGAGCCGGGCATTGCGCCGCGTCGAGTTCAGCTCGGCGAAACGACCGCGACCGGCCTCCGATGCGCTCGCATACCAGCCCTGGGCCTCGGGCCATTGGCCCAGGATCAAAGCCGCTTCGCCGAGCGTCGCCAGCAGCCAGTAGCGATTGCCGTCCGCCTTTTGCGACTCGCTCAACTCCCGCAGGCAGCCGTCGCGAACCTCCTGTGCCAGCGCCGCCGCCCTCTCTCTTTCTCCGAGCAGGAGCGCCATCGTCGCGGCGTTGATTCCAGTCCAGTAGCCGCCGCTCAGCGCGTAGGCCTCCGCGTAAACCTCGTAGGCGAGGCGCAGTTGACGATTCCTCTCTTGCGCGTCGGCCGAGCGCTGCCATAAATCCTTGTGCGTGCGCCCGAGCAGTCCGAGCGTCTCCTCGTCTGTGTGCCCTTCGTTGTGAAGCTGTATGAGAATGGTGTTCGCTCTTCTGGTCGCGCCGCTGCGCGCCAGGGCGAGCGCCTGCAACTGCCGCAGGCGGACATTCGTGGGCCAATGCTTCAAGCCTTCGAGCAGCACGTCGTGGGCGAGCAGGGGCTCGCCCGATTTGAGAATGCTATCGCCGAGGCTGCTGTATATCTCCGGCGTACTAGACCACTGTTCGGGGTTATGCGACTGCCAGAGCGTAAAGAGTGACGAGAGATCGAGCGCGTCCAGATTGTCCAGGGTCGCGCGCAGCGCCGCCAGCTCTTTGTCCGAAGTGTCCGTATCACCGAGCGCGCTTGCCCCCCCGGGGCTCGGCGGTTCGAGCCGGTAACCGAGCAACAGTATCGCCTTCAGAGTTTCGAGCGCCGTCGTGCGGTCATACTCTTTCTCGTCTTCGCTCAGCTCTTCGTAGGGCACAAGGCACGGATGCTCCTTTCGCGCATCGTCGCGCACGGGCCCATAACGCCAGCCGTCGGCGAGACGCTGGCGAGCCCACACCTCGTGCGTGTTGCGGGCCAGCTTTTCCGTCAGGCTGAGGATGTCTTCGGTGAGCGTCACGCTGGAAGTATCGCTCGGTTCCGGTTTGTAATTCATGAGACCTTGACCCAAGGGTTCGAGCGCCATAGCCCGCCATGAAAAGCGCCCGTCTCTAAAGAGGATTCGGCGCTATAGTCGCGCAGAGAGAGAGTGTGTGTGTGTGTGCGCGCGCGGGGCGCTCCTCGCTCTGCCGCACTAAACCCCGATTCTAACGGGTGCCGGGAGGCGCTATGGCCGAAAGACCGTAAAGAGTTTCGGCGTCCTGAAATGTCCATTCGGCGCTGGCCATGTCGGCTGCTTTTTTCCCCAGATCGACGACCAGGTGGCCGAGCGCGCGTCGAACGCGGACTCTTTGCTCGGTGGGTGCGCCGCGCCTCTCGGCATGACGCAGCCAGCGCACGGAAGCGTTGATCGCCCACGGATACCATAGAAATCCGATCGCCTCTCGATCCATGGAATCCTTCCCGTCGCGGTCTACGATGGCGGCGGCAAACTCACCGCTGGCGGTGGGAAAGTTCAGCTCACGCTCGACCGTGCGGGCCAGATAGCGCGGCATCTGTTCGACGATCTCCGGAGAAAGCGTGACGCCCGCCTCTTCCTCCGCGCGCAGCAATTCCGAATAGATTTGAAGCGTCAGGCCGTCCAGAATCTCGTAAGTATTTTCGCTGGTCGAGCGCCATCCGGGCGGCTCCGAGCGGGCCTCGTATTGATGTATGAGCCAGGAGGCGGTCTCTTTCAGCAGCGCGTCGCGACGCTCCGGGCTTCCCTGCCACCCGAGTCCGGCCTGCCGCGTTTCCAGGAGCGCAAGCAGCGCCAGCGCCGTCGTGTAGATGTTGTGTTGCAAAGGCTCTTTCTGTTTGGGGAACATATTCCACCCGCCCGGCTCCCCTTCCGGCGGATGATAAAGCTGCAAGACCTCCTGCGTGTAAGCCATGTGGGCTTCGGCCCGAAGGCGCGCCTCGCCCGTGAGAAGGCCGGGGCGGCCGAGCGCCTTGGCCAGAGCGATGGCCGTCCAGAGCGCCGGTTCCGCCTGCGTGTGCGTCTCGCCCGGATGCGAAATCCAACCGTACTTCGTTCCGTCCTTTTCAATCGCCAGGCCGGGCGCGAAGGGGATTTTCAGCCCGCGCAGGAAACCCTGTAACTGCTGTTCGAGTCCCGCGTCCGGAATACTGAAAGCGGCGCTCGTGGCCTGCGAGTGGCTCCAAATCTCAAGCTCCTGTTTGGCCGTCGAGCGCAGCGAAGAAGCGATCCAGCCCTCTTTCGTCTGCCCGCGCCGCAGAGCCTCAAACAGCGTACGCCTGAGCGCGACGGCCGTCTCTTGAATCTCGGCTTCGCTTCTGGCCGGTCGGAGCACGGACGCGTCGTGGCTATCCAGGAAGGTACGCACCCATTCGCCTCCGGGCACGCTCAGACCTTTATCGGCGACGGCGACGTACGCCAGGGCCGCCAGCAGAACGAGCGACGCGACGCCGCCCGCAAGGCGCACCTGCTGAAAGAGCTTGCGCCGCTTCTCTCGCTGCTTCAGCTCGTCGTAGCCGACATTGAGTATGCCCGCCAGCAGCTTGAACCTGGCATTGGTGCGGCCGTCCTTGCCCTTGCGCGCGTCGGCTGCGATGGGCTCCGTTCTCTCACTGGTCAACTCGCCCGCGCCGCTCACGCGATAACGCACTGCGGAAGGGAAACATTCGAGCAGCCCCGACTCCGGTTTGTCGCTCGCGTAGGGCTCGCCGTCCACGATCAGGCACAGCACGCGGTCTTCGCGCCCGAGCGCCTTATAGGTCTTGATCTCCTCGTTGACCCACTGTGAGACGGCCGCCTTTGGCGAGCAGATGACGATCAGATAGCGCGACGAGCGTAAGGCGTTCTTCAATTTGCCGCCGAGGTCGGCTGCGCCCGGCAGCTCCTCGCGGTCGCGAAAGATCGGGAAGATGCGGCGCGGCACGACGCCGTGTTCCATCTCGCGCCCGACCAGCTTTCTTGGAACCTTATAGGTCTCCAGCGATTTGTGAAGCCACTTGGCCCACGCTTCATCCTGATGGCTATAGCTTATAAATGCCCAGTACTTATACTCGTCCTGAAAAGCGGATTCCATCGGCCCTTCCGATTGGTTCCTCATATCTTTATCGAATCCTTATCGAACCACCGATCCTCTGCAAGTCGTGCGCGCGATCCCTATCGAATGAAAAGCATAGCGTATTCTTCGCTTACGCCACAAACGCGCCTGCTCGGAAGCCGCGCAGCGATGCTATTGGCACCGTGCTTGCCTATCGCTTGAGCGAGGGTTATCCGTTCACGCGCATCGTCCGCAAAATGAATGGCCTCGAACCCTTCGGGGCCGCGCCCCTGGCGTATCAATACGCTGTGCGGACGTTCGCTTATTGAACACCCCTGAAGAAATCCACAGACGAAAGGACGAGAACCCGCATGGCCGCGCCCGTTTCCGCAGAGACTTCAGAAGACAAAAACAACTGGCAGGAGAACCTGATCGAAACCGACGAGGGGATCAGGCGGTTGCTGGCGGGCACAAAGCGCGTCGCCGTCCTCGGCATGCGGACAGAGGAGTATCCGTATAAGCCCGCCTTCTACGTTCCGCAGTACCTCGCCTCGGCCGGACTCGATATCATACCCGTGCCGGTTCATCATCCGGAGGCGGACGCCATCCTAGGGCAAAAGGCCTACCGAAAATTGGCGGACATACCCGGCGAAATAGATTTAGTGGATGTCTTTCGCCGCTCCGAAGACATCGACGCGCATCTCGAAGACATACTCGCCAAGCGGCCCGGCGCGGTCTGGTTCCAGTCGGGCATTCGTAACGACTCGGCGGCGGCGCGTCTCGCCCGCGCTGGCATCAAGGTCGTCCAGGATCGCTGCCTGATGGTCGATTATCGCCGAATGGGATAGCGCTTTTGAGCGTCATGAAACTTGAAAGCCGAACGGGTCGAACGAGGGGAAGGAAAAGTATGGGCACACAACAACTCAGGAAACTCAAAGACCAAACGATCGTCGTCACGGGCGCGTCGAGCGGTATCGGACTGGTGACGGCGCGGATGGCCGCGGCGCGCGGCGCGCGACTCGTCCTGGCGGCGCGAAGCGAAGACGCGCTCAGGCGTTTGACGGATGAGCTGAGGGCGACGGGCGCGGAGGCCGTCTATGTCGTCGCCGATGTCGGGCGCGAAGAGGATGTGCGGCGCATCAGTGATGCGGCCCTTCGCTATTTCGGAGGCTTCGATACCTGGGTCAACAACGCCGGGGTCTCCATCTACGGAAAGATGCTGGAAATCCCTCTGGAAGATCAGCGCCGTCTTTTTGAGACCAATTACTGGGGCGTCGTCCACGGCTCGCTGGCGGCAGCGCGTCACCTGCGCGGGCGCGGCGGCGCGATCATCAATGTCGGCAGCACGCTCTCTGATCGTGCGATCCCGATTCAGGGGACTTACAGCGCCTCCAAGCACGCCGTCAAGGGATTCACGGACGCGCTGCGTATGGAGCTGGAAGCGGAGGGCGCGCCCATCTCCGTGACGCTCATCAAGCCGGGCGCAATCGATACGCCCTACCCACACCACGCCAAGAACTACATGGACGCGGAGCCGACGGTTCCGCCGCCCGTCTATGCGCCGGAGGTCGTCGCCTCTGTCATACTCTATTGCGCCGAGCATCCGGAACGCGACGTGTTCGCCGGAGGCGGTGGCAAAGCCATATCCATGTCTGAGAAATATGCGCCGCGTCTGACGGACAAGCTCATGGAGTGGACGATGACGCGTATGCAGAAGAGCGACGAAGCGCCGCGCCCGCTCGAACAGAACGGTCTCGACAGGGCATCGGGCAATCTGGAAGAGCGCGGCGGCGGTCATACCTACGTCGCCGAAAGCAGTCTTTATACTAAAGCATCACTCCACCCCATCCTTACCACGGCCTTGCTCGTCGGCGCGGGCCTCGCCCTCGCCGCACTCTGGCGTCCGGCACAGGCAAATGGGAACAACCGAGAGCAGGAAGTAGCGAAGGGATGAAGGGCGGCAGCGATGAGGGATGAAAGCGTAGCCATTCAAGTTGAATAATCCTTCCCTCCGCCCTCCGCCCTTCGTTGCTCCCTTGCTCTTAGCGTCCTCCCGTAATAAGCTTAGCGCCTTACAAAATGTTTCATTAAAGGGAGGAGATGGCATGTCAGAACAGGACAACTCCGCGCTGGGCTCGGAAAAAGAGGCGGCGCGTTCGGGACTTCTACTGTCGGTCGAGCCGTTGCCGGGAAGCGAGAAATACAGCGCGCAGGAGGGCGATAAGACCGATACGGATACGGATCTGGCGGACACTTCGGACGCGACGGACGCCGACGGCACTGACGAATCCGAAGGGGACGCGGACGGCACAGACCTCACGGACGGGGACGGAACCGACGGCGCGACCGATGGCGACGGCACGGATGATCGCAACATCACTACGGATGGCATCATCGGGAACGGCAGCGAGGTCGGCGGCTCCGGCGTTATCTAACGTCAGAGGCGATTCCCTATGCGGGGCATGGTCTTCGATCAACTGGCGAAACTTTTGGAGCCATGCCTCCCGGATGATTTTCTACTCTCATGGGGACGCTCCTACAGGCACGTGCGGGGATGGCCCGGCAAGTTCGAGCGGCTGCTTCCCTGGGCGCGTCTGAACGAGATTCTGAGCCGCCATCGCCTGGACTTTCCGCGCCTGCGGCTGACGCAGGACGGCAAGAGCCTTCCGTCCTCCGCATACCTTCGTCACGTCCAGAGCGGACGGCGCAGGGTTCCGATACCGCGTCTCCTGCCCGTCGAATTAACGGCGCAGCTTCGCGGGGGAGCGACCCTCGTGCTCGACGCCGTCGATGAGCTTTACAGACCGCTCGAAGAGTTGGCCGAAGGGTTAGAGCGCTCCTTTCACGAGCGCGTGCAGATCAACGCCTATGCCGGATGGCGCACGTCGCGCGGCTTCGACCTTCACTGGGACGATCATGACGTATTCATTCTACAAGTGGCGGGCCGAAAGCGCTGGAGCGTCTACGGGATGACGAGGGCCTATCCGCTCGCGCGCGACGTGGAGGCGGGAGAGAAGCCAAAGGGTGCGCCCGTGTGGGAAGAGACCCTTGAGGACGGAGACCTGCTGTATATTCCGCGCGGGTGGTGGCACGTCGCTCTGCCTTTGAATGAGCCCACGCTGCACCTCACCGTCGGCATTCATAATCGAACCGGGATTGACCTGCTCCGATGGCTCGAAGAGCGTTTGCGACAGAGCGAGCGCTTTCGCATGGATTTGCCGCTCTTCGCTTCGCCGGAGGAGCGTGCCGCCCACTTGGAGCGCCTGCGCGACGAGGTGCTGGCGGAATGGGGCGCAGGTCTGCTCGAACGCTTCTATCAGGATTCGGACAGGCGCGCGCCCGCGCGGCCTCAACTGAGCCTGCCGTGGAGCGTCACGCCTGAGATTCTTCCGCCTTCCGCAGACACGCTGGTGCGCCTCGTCGCGCCGCGCCGCCTTGAGTTCGAGACCGGCCAGGGACATCAGCAAGAGGCCCGGAACGGCGTCATAGAGTTTTCCTGTCAGGGGAAGCGCTGGCGTTTCGCAGCGGATGCCCTCCTCATCCTGCGCCCGTTGGCGGCGCGCCGTGTCTGTTCCGTACGCGAATTGTGCGAAGCGGGAAGCCCTAAGCTCGACGAGCAAACCGTGCGGACGTTCCTCGGTGAGCTGATCCTTCAAGGGCTCGTCGCCGTCGTCCCCGAAGGGCCCCAAGCGTGATGAGCCAGCACTTCTTCTATTGTTCCGAGCTATCGCGCGGGCACGCCGAGAAGACCTTCGGTACGGCTTCAATCGGCGAGGTATGGCTGCTCGTCGAATATCCGTTCTCATGGGGGCCAAAGGCTTTTCACGACAGCGACCTCTCGGCGGAGGTCAAAGCCTATTTGAACCGTGCCATCAAAACCATCCCGAAGGCCCGGCTGCTCTTTATCAAGCAGGGCCGCCGAACGGGCGGGGAGCTGTCAGTCTTCGTCGCGCGTTGCCGGGAACAGAACCCTTCAATCGTGCGGCTCGGGCTGAGCCGCTATGAGCAGTTGCTCGACATTAATATGCAGGCGATTGCGAAGGGAGAGCCGAACCCGGATGCAGCCGCGTGGAATAGTCCCCTGTATCTGGTCTGCACGCACGGCAGGCGCGATAAGTGCTGCGCCAAGTTCGGCTACCCGCTCTATAAATCCCTGCGCTCTGCCAACGCTTCCGTCTGGCAATCCTCTCACGTCGGGGGAGACAGGTTCGCGGCCAATCTACTCTGCTTTCCGCACGGCCTCTTTTACGCGCACATGACGGAAGAAGCGGCCCGCCACGTCATCGAAGAGTACGAGGCGCGGCGCATAGCGCTCGACAAGTACAGGGGCCGGTCTTGCTACTCGTACCCGGTTCAGGCCGCAGAGTTCTTCATACGCAAGGAGGCGGGCCTGGCCTCGCTCGATGAGCTGCGCCAACTGGATTGCGAGCGCGTGGGCGAGAAACGCGCGCGCGTCAGATTTCGTACGGCGGACGGAAAAGTAGTTCACGAAGCCGTAGTCAGAAGCGCCGCGTCCCCCTTTCAAAGCTTTAATACCTGTCACGCGACCGAAGAGAAGAGCGTCATCCAGTACGTCCTGGACGATTACCGCGTGACGAGCGTCGAGGCCGACCCCGTGTGAAGCTTTAAAGCAGGGCGGGCGCTTAAGTCTCTATTAAGTGCGGGGTGCGGACGATTGTCGTTCAGCCATACAGCAGCCAAGTATGGAAAAAGTTCAACCCGCCCGCCCGGCCAGCCACTTCTTTAGCGCGCCGCTCGCGGGCGACGAGCTGACGAAAGGGCTGTATTTATTTATCGAAGCCACGGGCGCGCCGCTCGCGGCGCAAGGCCACCCGAGTAGTGGCACGGTCATTGCTCTAACAGACGGTGGTTAAAATGAAGAAGAGTAGATAAAAAAGGGTAATCGGGTCAGGCTCTTCAGACGGCAGTGAGCGAAGGCTTTGGGGGAGGCGTTCTCTCACTTTGAAAACAGCGACTCTTTCGGGGGAACGGGGTTGCTGGGGGTTAAGCGGTCTTAAGAGCAAAAATAGATGTGGCTGCTGGTCAACGTACCTGTTCGAGGCTTGGGGGAGCCTCTCAGGAAGCCAGCAGCCCATTTATTTTTTTTAGCGACGTTTTCAACCTCTCACACTCTGTCCGGGCAAGGGCTCTCTCTCCGTCTTCTCAAAATCTCATCGCAGCCCTGGTTTTCCGTTCACAGAATGCGCTCGTTCCGGGCCGAAGGGCCGCCGCGCAGTACGTCTTCGATCATGCGGCGGGGCGGCTGCCTCGGCTTTCCTTCCGGATCGACGAAGATGCCGAGCGAATATTCACGCGCCAGCAACCTGTCCCGATCAGCGCAACGAATCTCATGCGTCCATGCTCCGCGCACTCTGCCAAGCTCGCAGACCCAACTGGTAATCTCAATCTCGTCCGCGTCGAAGGCGGGCTCAAGATACTGAATATCGTGGCCGCCCTGTAGCGCCAGCCAGCCCTCCCCTCGTGTTCGCTCTACGGCGTGACCGGCGGCGCGCAGGGCATCGAAGTAAGCCTGCTCGACCCAGTTCAGATAGACGGCGTGATTGACGTGGCGGGCCGTATCAAGCTCGTAGGTCTGTACGCGGCGGCGCGTGCGATAGCGAAAGGCTTCGCCGGTCGGGCTCGGGTTCTGTAGGCGAATCCCCAGGTCTTCCAACTCTCCGGTAGGCTCGAAGGCTCCGGCCAACTCGGCCGGGAGGCGCGTGGGTTGGCCTCTGTTCAGATCAAGATATATCCAGTTGACGCGCGCCCGCGCCGCCCTCGCACGGTCGCGCGTGCGAGTAATCTGGTATTCGCGCGTGGTGCTCACGCGCCGCGCCTCCGAAATCCAGGTCTTCACCTCAAGCTCGTCGCCGTAGATGACGGGCAGGTAATAGCGTATCGAGAGCTGTCGAATAACCCAGCCCGTGCCGCGCTCGGCGTACCACGCGGGGCCGAAACCGGCGTCCGCCGATGCCTCTATGGCGGCCTCCTGCATGTAGTTGACGTAGACGGCGTTGTTCAGATGGCCGAAGGAGTCCAGCTCGTAATGGCGCACACGAAAGCGGCGGCTGTATTGATGCATCGCGCTTCTTTCTACCGCAGGTTAATCGTCAGACTCTGTTGATGGTTTGAATGAGCTGGACGCTTGCGCGAGCGCCCGCCGTATCAAGGGGAGCATTCGCGCCGGTTTCGACCGTTGAACCTTCACCTCCGGAGTCCCGTGCCACGCGGCGCATTCCAGCAGCGCGCCTCCCAAGTCTGCGGCTATCTCTTCGCTCGCCGCAATGCCCGGCTCAAGGTAGAGCGCCTTGACCTCGAAGTATCGCTCTTTACGGTGAGCCTTCGCGTCGAGGCGACCGACGAGCGCGCCCCGGCGCAAGATCGGCAGCGTGAAGTATCCGTAACGCCGACGGGCCGCTGGCGTATAGCATTCGAGCTTGTAGTCGAAGCCGAACACCTCACGCGCCCGCGCGCGATCCCAGACCAGCGGATCGAACGGCGAGAGAAGAGTCGTTAGCTCTGGCCTTTGCTTCCCCGAAGAAGCGGCTTCGACGAGGCCCATATTGTCCGGATGAACAAACGCATCGTCGCCGTCATCCCACCCTTCGACTCGAACTCTTCGCAAGCGCCCCTCCTGGCCGAGGGTGCGCACAAGCGCCGCCGTTTCTCTCCTTTCCGTGCGGAAATAATCGCCGACCCAGCGAGCCCTGGCAACGCCGAGGGCGCGAACCGCTTTGAGCGCAAGCCTGCGATTCGCCTCTTCAATCGAAGGGAGGCGAGAGTCGTCCCAGGAGGGCAGCACGCGCTCGCGCAGATCATAGAGGCGCTGGAAATTATCGCGCCGCGCGATCATCAATTCGCCCGCCGTGAAAAGCATCTCAAGGGCGCGCTTCTCCGGCTTCCACTCCCACCAGCCGCCGCGCTTGCCGTCCGTGCGCGCAAAATCGGCCGAGCGGACGGGGCCGCGCTCGCGAACGAGCGCCAGCAGCCGGTCGACCTTCGCGCGATTGGCCGCGATCCAGTCGTGAGAGTACTTCCAGCCCATAGAGCCGGGCGCGATCATCCTGTGCCTGTAGAGTGGAAAATCCTCTACGGGCAGAAAGCAGGCTTCGTGCGACCAGTATTCAAAGATTGCTCCCTCGGCCAATAGCTCGTCCAGCCATCGCGGCTCGTAATCGCCCAGCCGACTCCACAACACCAGGTAAGGACTGCGGGCCACCACATGAATAGTATCTATCTGAAGGACGGACATGCGCCTGATCGTGCGGAGCACGTCCGCCTTCGTCGCCGCGCGCGCCGCGCGCCGGTCGAGCCCCGTGGCCGCCACCATCACGGCCCGCGCTTCCGGTTCAGACAACTCCATCACACTATTTCACCCGTCATCCGTTTGAATCGAGCATAGAGCGAGGTCAAGCGGCACACTATAAGCGCCGAAACATTCGAGGGCAACCCGTACGTAACAGTCACGGGGGCCACAAACGCACGCGCGTGCCCGAAAGTTGCGGGGACGGCGCGCTGTGTCTCGACGAGTTGTTCGGCGAATAAAGCGCCCCGGCGGCGACCCGTTCCCGGAGAGCATGACGGGCGTCGGCAGAAGTAGTATTGAAGCGCATGCTACACTCGCGTTGAAGCGGCGGCGACTCAAAAATTTATACGAGCAGCAATTTATATGAGCGGCGGAGTCTTTGGTGAGTTTGCTGCCACATCAGGACGGTGGAAAGGCTTGTAGAACTGGATGCCCGACTCGACAGAAATTCTAAAGCCCGCTGTGACGGACGGCGAAGCTGTTGGGGCCGCTCCGAGACTGCGAACCGCGCTGGGCGAAGCGCTTCGCGGCTCGCGGCGCGACTATACGCAGGGATCCATCGGGCGCTCGATTCTGCTGCTCGCCGTCCCGATGGTTTTGGAGATGCTCATGGAGAGCGTCTTCGCCGTGGTCGATGTCTTCTTCGTCGCCAAACTCGGATCGCACGCGGTCGCCACCGTCGGGCTGACCGAATCGCTGCTGACGCTGATCTATACGGTGGCGATAGGATTGAGCATCGGAGCGACGGCGATGGTCGCACGTCGAACGGGCGAACACGACCCGGAGGGCGCGGCGCGCACGGCCGTTCAGGTCATCGCCCTGGGCTTGATCGTCAGCCTCCTGCTGGGCATCGCAGGGGTCGCGCTCGCTCCAGTCTTGTTGCGAACGATGGGCGCATCGACGGGAGTCATCTCTGAGGGGGTGAACTATACCAGGGTGATGCTCGGCGGAAACGCCGTCGTCATGCTTTTGTTTCTAATCAACGCGATATTTCGCGGCGCTGGGGATGCGGCCATCGCCATGCGCGTGCTCTGGCTCGCAAACCTGATTAACATTGCGCTCGGCCCGTGCCTGATCTTCGGCCTCGGCCCGTTCCCCGAACTCGGCGTGACGGGTGCGGCCATCGCCACCACCATCGGGCGCGGCACGGGAGCGCTCTATGCGTTCTCGCGGCTCGTGCGTCCGGGCGGGCGCATCCATCTGGAGCGCCGCCACCTGCGCCTGGAACCCTCCGTGATGATGAGACTGTTGCGCCTTTCTTCATCGGGAGCGTTCCAGGTCTTTATAGGGATGGCAAGCTGGATCGGCCTGACGCGCATCATCTCAGGCTTCGGGAGCGATGCGCTCGCGGGCTACACCATCGGCATGCGTATCATAATGTTTGCGCTGCTGCCATCGTGGGGGATGAGCAACGCGGCGGCGACGATGGTCGGGCAATCGCTCGGAGCAGGCAAGCCGGAGCGCGCCGAGCAGGCTGTGTGGCGCGCGGGCTTCTATAATATGTGCTTTCTGGGTCTGGTCGGGCTCGCCTTCGTGCTCCTGGCGCGTCCGATCATCGGGCTGTTTACCTCTGACCCGGCGGTAGTCCCCTACGGCGTCGCCTGTTTGCGAACGGTCGCCTGCGGCTTTCTCTTTTACGCCTACGGGATGGTGCTGACGCAATCCTTCAACGGCGCGGGCGATACCTCGACGCCGACGATAATTAACCTTTTCGTCTTCTGGCTGTGGGAGATTCCGCTCGCCTACGTGCTGGCGATAGTATTCGGTCTCGGCCCGCGCGGAGTCTTCTTCGCCATGACCATCGCGTTTTCGACCCTGGCGGTCGTTAGCGCCTTGACCTTCAGGAAGGGCCGCTGGAAGGCGCGAGTGGTTTAAGCCGGAAGCATGCCGGGGAGCTTCAACATGAAGATTTTTATAGCGGGGGCGACGGGCGTTCTGGGGCGCGGGCTCGTCCGGCAATTCACGGGGCGCGGCCACTCAGTGCTCGGGCTCGCGCGTGGCCTTGAGGGAGAGCGGGCGGTTCGAACGCTCGGCGGCGAGAGCCGTCAGGCGGATATCTTCGACGCAGACTCTCTGGCGCATGCAGCCGAAGGCGCGGAAGTTGTCATACACGCCGCGACCTCCATTCCGTCAAAGACCAGAACGGGGCCGACCGATTGGGAGATGAATGACCGCCTGCGCCGCGCGGGCACGCGAGCGCTCGCGGCGTGCGCCTCAAAGATCGGCGCAAAGCTCTACCTGCAACAGAGCATCGTCTGGTTGGCGCGGCCCCGCGACGGCTCCTTCTTCGATGAAGAAGCAAAACCGCAGCCCGACGCCGTAACGCAATCGGCTCTGGATGGGGAAGAGATCGCCTTTGAGGCGGGCGAGCGTTCAGGCTTTAAGACGGCCGTGCTCAGGTGCGGATATTTCTACGGCCCGGACTCTTCGCACACTAGAATGTTCGGCAAGGGACTCGTCAAACGCAGAATCCCCATCGTCGGTCGCGGCGACGCCGTTCTGGCTAATCTTCACACGGAGGACGCGGCCAGCGCCTTTGTCGCGGCGGCCGAAGCGGGCCGCAGCGGTCTCTGGCATGTCGTTGATGATGAGGGCATCACTGTCAAAGACTTTCTCTCAGGCTTCGCAGAGCGTCTGGGTGCGCCGGAGCCGCGTCACGTCCCCGTCTGGCTTGCGCGTCTCATCGCGGGCTCCTATGCCGCCAGCTTTTTCACTACGTCGACGCGCACCTCGAACGCGCGCTTTCGTCAGGCCGTCGGTTGGAGCCCGGCATTTCCGAGCTACAGAGAAGGGCTCGACCAGATCGTACGGTCATGGAAATCCGAGGGCTTCAATCCGTAAGGGTGAAACGGTTGGGCCCATGATCCTGTGTGATGCGCCGCTGCGCTTCACACGCGCACGCGCCGCACGCTCTTCACCCGGCTACACAAAAGAAAGTCGTTCTGTTAAGTTTTAGATCAAAGACGGTAGAGTTCCAACAAAGCCTTGAGCGTTCAAAGGGGGAAATCAAAAATGGTTGACGGCGGTTCGGATCCGGAGCTTTCGCAGGAGATGCGCTCTCTTCTGGATTCCAGCAAATCCAACTCCGAGGCGTTCTCTATTATCGGCATGGAATTGATGGAGCTGAAAGCGATGCTCATGACCCTGATAGACCTCCAGAAATCGAGTCTGCTGGCGACCGGAGTCAACGAGCAGGATCTGGAAACGAATGTGCAGATGCTGCTGGACGGATACCGCAACAGGTATCTCTCCGTCTTATCGAGCCGGATTAAGGATGCGGCGGACGATTGAATCGAAGCCCACGAAGTTTTTTTACGACCGGAAGGAATCAAATGAGCATAAGCAGAAAAATCCTCGCGGCGGCGCTCATCCTCGCGCTTGATTTACCGGGCGCGATGACGCTCACGAGCGCGGCCAGCGTCGAGAGCGCAGACCAGAAGTTCGAGGCGCTGGCGAAAAAGTATATGGAACAGTTTCTCGCCGCCAATCCGGAGACGGCGACACAGCTTGGCGAGCATCGCTTCGACAATCGCCTTGACGATTACAGCCGCGCCGCAGTCGAGCGTGACCGCGCGTTCAATCAACGCTATCTCAAGGCGCTCGAAGCGATTCCGCTCGCACGCCTCAACGCCGCCAACAGCGTCGATTACAGAATCCTTCGGAACCGCCTCGAATACAATATCTTTCAGATCGATGAGCTTCGCGACTTTGAATCAAATCCGCTGCGCTACAACATAGGGGGTGCCATCTACGGTCTGATCGCGCGCGATTTCGCTCCCCTGAAGGATCGCCTGCGCAACGTCAAAGAACGCCTCAAGGCCATTCCGACGGTCGTCGCAGACGCCAAAGCGAATTTGAAGAATCCGCCGCGCGTTCACACGGAGACGGCCATCAGCCAGAACACGGGCACGATCGCCCTCATCCGCGACGAGCTGCAACCCTTCATAGATCAGGCACCCGAATTGAAGGCCGAGATTGCTCCCGCACAATCGGCCGCCATAAAAGCGCTTGAGGATTACGGCACGTGGTTGGAGAAGGATTTGCTTGCGCGCTCCCGTGGTGATTTCCGTCTCGGCGATGCGAAGTTTCGACGCAAGCTGCGCTTCGCGCTTGAATCCGACCTCTCCAAAGAGGAGATTCTCAAACGAGCGGAGGCCGATTTGAAGAGCACGCAGAAGTCGATGTACGAGGTCGCGCTGCCGCTCTACAAAAACTATTTCCCCGGAGAGAAGAATGCGGCACGGCTCGCCGACCGTAAGCTAGTCATCAAGGCCGTGCTCGCTAAACTCGCCGAAGCGCACCCGAACAACGAGACGATTGTGCCGCTGGCGAGCGAGCAGGTGAGGTCGGCGACCGATTTCGTACGCGCCAAAAACCTTGTGAGCGTGCCGGATGAGCCGGTCAAGGTCATCGTCATGCCGGAGTTCACGCGCGGCGTCGCCGTCGCTTACTGCAATTCGGTCGGCCCGTTCGAGCGTCACGGCGAGACCTTTTATGCCATCTCGCCGACGCCGAAGGATTGGAATCAGACGCGCACCGAATCCTTCTTTCGTGAATACAACAACTACATGATGCTCGATGTGACTGTTCACGAAGCGATGCCCGGCCACTACTTACAGTTGGCCCATGCCAACAAGTACGCCGCGCCGACGCGTTTGCGCGCCGCCTTCCTGAGCAGCACCTTCGCCGAAGGGTGGGGCGTTTACGCCGAGCAGTTGATGGCCGAGCACGGCTTCGGCGGCCCCGAAGTAAGAATGCAGCAGCTCAAGCTCTACCTGCGCTCCGTCATCAATGCGATCCTCGACCAGAAGGTTCACACGGCCGGGATGACAGAAAAAGAGGCTATGGCGCTGATGATGAACGAGGGATTCCAGGAAGAGGGCGAGGCGGCGGGCAAGTGGCGGCGCGCCGCTTTGACCTCAACGCAGCTTTCCACCTACTACGTCGGCAACCTCGAAGTCAAAGACATACGCCGCGCTTACGAGGCCAGGATGGGCGATACAATAGATTACAAGCGCATGCACGACGCGATGCTCTCCTTCGGCACGCCCGCGCCAAAATACGTTCGCGAATTGATGGGACTCTAAAAACTCGCCCGCGCGCGCTCTCTCTCCGAGATGGAAGGGAGCGGAAAATCCATTCCGCCCCGGCGAGCCTTTTCCACAGTCGGATTTCCGTTCGCCCAAAGTTTGCCCCAAAGCTGAATACCGCTTGAAATTGGGTGTTTATTGGCCTTAAGCGATTGAAGCGACTGGAAAAAGCTCTTTACAGTAGAAAAAGCGCATGTTAGGTTCTCGCCTGAAATTGCTTTGCGAGCCTCGTCGAAGGGGTTTCGAGACCAGCGTAACCTTCCAACCACATTTCGTTTTCGGTACAGAGCGCCCGCAAAAGCGCGCTCGCGCGACTTCGGAGCTTTTTAAATAAAAGCTCGTCGCTTGAGCTATCAGAGCGCGCGGCGCCCCCTTTTTTCAACAGGCAGGGTAGACAGTGGAAAGACTTTTAAGTGTCCAGATGGTGAGATCATGCCAGAGATAGTGCGCTCAATTATCGGTCGTTTTTGCGAGCTGGTCGGCAGTCACAATCATGCTCCGAGGCACACGCTGCGGTTGCCCGTGCGGATTTCGCTGCAAGACTCGAACGTAAAGCGAGCGCGAGCGCGCGGCGCGGCGACCCTCTGCGGCCACACACGCAATATCAGCGACACGGGGCTCTCGCTCGTCGTCCCCTCCGTCCACTTCGGCAATCGCTACCTGATGGACGGAGACATTTGTTTGACGATTCAGCTCGAGCTGCCGGACGGAGCGGCCACTTTCCAGGTCGCTCCCGTGCGCTACGAGATGCTGGATGAAAACCAGGTCGAGTGGGGATACCTGGTCGGCATGCGGATTATTAAGATCGCCGATGCGGAGCGCAAGCGCCTGACGCAATACCTGCGAGAGGTGAACAAGCGCAAAGCAGCCACGGCGACGGCGACCGCCGAGGCGGGCTTTGCCCAAAACGCCCCTTCCCTCTGAAGCCTTTACGCGACCCTCCACGCCCGGGCCCCTGAACCACACACACTAGAGCACTGAACCGCCCGCCCGCGTCTCGAAGAACCGTTTTCATCAAGGCGCTCCGCGACGATTGATGCCGAGCGCCCTCATGCGTGAAGCGAGCGTCGTCGGCCTCATCCCCAATAACTCTGCCGCGCCGCCCGCGCCGTAAATCTTTTGGTTGGCGCGCTCCAACGCTCTCCTGATATTGTCGCGCTCCAACTGCTTCAATTCCTCAATCGTCAGGATATTACTCTCGTACGTAATGCTTGCCTCCGCAAGAGCGTCGCGGCGCGCCTTCGCCGTGGGCGCGTCCAGAATCGTGTGATCCAGCTTCAAGGGGCCGCCCCCCGAAAGAATAACCGCGCGCTCGATGACATTCTGTAGCTCACGGATGTTGCCGGGCCAATCGTAAGCCTGTAGCTGCTGGACGATTCGGTTCGTCAATCTGGTCTCGGCGCAGTTCAACCGACTGCACGAGCGATTGATAAAGTGTGCGGCGAGGAGGCCGATGTCGTCTTTGCGCTCTCTGAGCGGCGGAACCTCTATCGGAAAGACGCTCAGGCGATAGTAGAGGTCTGGGCGAAAGCGGCCCTGATCTACTTCGCGCCGCAGGTCTCTGTTGGTGGCGGCGACGATACGCACGTCAACGCGCCGGGTGCGCTCCTCGCCGACGCGCTCGAACTCGCCCTCCTGCAAGACGCGCAGCAGCTTGCTTTGCAGCCATAGTGGAATCTCGCCCACTTCATCCAGAAAGAGCGTCCCGCCGTCCGCCAGTTGAAAGCGCCCGACGCGATCCCTGATCGCGCCCGTGAACGCGCCCTTAACGTGGCCGAAAAATTCGCTTTCAAACAGCTCGTGCGGAATCGAGCCGCAATTGACGCGGATCATCGGGCGCATGCGCCGCAGGCTGCGTTCGTGTATGGCGCGCGCGACCAGCTCCTTGCCCGTGCCGGATTCTCCGAGGATGAGCACGCTCGTCTCCGTCTGGGCGACCAGCTCTATCTGTCTGAGCACCTTCTGCAAGACGGGGCTTTGGCCCACCAGATCGCCGAAATCAAGCGCCGCCCTCACCTCCTCGCGCAGGTAGACGTTCTCCATCTCAAGCTTGTGGCGCAGTTGGTCGATCTCCTCGAAGGCGCGCGCGTTGGCAATCGCCACCGCCGCGTGATCCGCGTAAGCGCGCAGCCATGCGAAATCCGTCTCGCTCAGATGTGCGCGACTGAAGACGGCCAGGACTCCGAGAATCTCATCTCTGAAGACCAACGGGTGACCGGCGAAGCTACGAATGCCTTCACGCCGGGCCCACTCCGGATGGGCTATATAATCGTTGCCCTCGGATGTCTCCTGCGTCGCCAAAATAGAGAGCAGTATGGATTCGCCCGTCGCGCCGATTCGCCCTATCTTTTTCTCGTTCAGAGAAAAGCGGCTGAACTCGCCGTCGAGACGCGACCAGTCCGCGCCGGGTTCCGAAGGCTTTCCCTCGCTCGCGACCAGATGAAGATAGTCATCGCCGGGAGAGATGAGCCAGATACGTGCGAGCGCAATCTCCGGCTGCCTGGCTAAGCCCTCGACCACCAGCTTCAAAACGGTCCCGACCGCCTGTACCTGCGTGATCGCCAAGATGATCGCCTGCAAAGAGTCGGTCTGCATAAGCGAAAGCCTACACGAAAACTCGCGCTTCGGACAACGTGAAGTCGTGATTAACGGATTCTCGTTGCGCCACGCGAAGCCGGAAAATGGTCGAAACAGCCCATTTTACGGGCCTTTCGGGGACGATGCTGAATGGTATGGGAACTGCTGTTTGTACGGGAGAGTGTAATTTCCAGGGCAAGCGGAGGAGAATAATGAGCGAATTGATTGCTGAGATTAACGACGCCGATTTTGAGAGTGAGGTTCTTCAGTCGGAGGGGCCGGTGCTGGTTGATTTTTCGGCGGACTGGTGCCCGCCGTGCCGACTTATAGCCCCGGCGCTGGACGCCGTTGCCGGGGAGTATGCCGGAGCGGCGCGCATCGTCAAGGTGAATGTTGACGATAACAGCATTACGACGCAGCGCTACGGGATCAAGGGAATGCCGACGCTCATCCTGTTCAAGAATGGAAGGGAACAGGAACGCATCGTGGGCGCTGTATCAAGGGAGGTAATATCGCGCATGGTGGGTAAACACTTGAGCGCGACGAGCGTGTGAGGCCACGCTGTTTTTAAGGACAGGCGACCGGCGGGGCGATAGATCGTCCCATGCCAAAACAGGGGCTTCGGAGTCCGGCATCCTTAATCAGCCTTCCACTTCATAATCGCGTCGATTGTGGTAACAGCGATGGGATGATAGGTGGGACGCGCGCGACGATAGATCGCCTCGGCGCGGGCGCGTCCCTCGGGCGTCTTGACCAGTTCCTCGTACAGCGGCTTGAGAAATTTTCGGCGGCCCATAGTGGTCAAAAATTCTTCGAGGCGCGGATAGGCCGCTTCGTAGCGGCTGCGGATCGCCATCAGCAACCATTGAAACGCTATCTCGGAATTGCCGGAGCGCGTCAGGTGAAAAGCGTTATCGAGCTGTGCCATGCGTTCGAGCAGTCCCTCTTCCGGCAGGCTTTTAAGAAAGTGGAGCCATTCCTGCGTCGACCACTTACTGGTCTGAATACCTGAGACGGGGATTTTGCCTTGCGTCCAAAGGCGCGCCTGTTCCTCTACGCGCGTGAAGGCGTCCGACTGCGGGCGCGGCGCACTGCTTGGAAGTCCGGCCTTGTAAATCCACTCTTCGACGGGAACGCGCGCCGCCGCTTGCGGATACTTTTCCAGAAGGTTCTTCTTCAAATAGCCTGTGAAGTCTTCGGTCGTGATGCTCTGGAAGGCGAAGTGATCGAAGTAGCCGCGCAGGAACTGGTCGAAGCGCGCGCGCCCGAAGGTCTCTTCCAGGTGGCGCAGAAAGAGCGCTCCCTTCTCGTAAGGGACGCCCGTAGAGCCCTCGTCCGGGTCGCGCCCGTTCAAATCGACGTGAAGAATCTCGTCTCTTTCATCGAGCGTCGCCATCTCTTCTTCGAGCGAGCGCCGACCGAGCGATGCCTCCATCTCTTCGCGCTCTCGCCCGTAAACCTCCTCGATGATGCGCCGCTCTATGTAATCGGTGAACCCCTCGTTGAGCCAGAAGTCGCTCCACGTCGCATTGGTGACGAGGTTGCCCGACCAGGAATGGGCCAACTCGTGCGCGACGAGCGAGACGAGGCTACGGTCACCGGCCAGCACGGTCGGCGTCGCAAAGGTCAGGCGCGGGTTCTCCATCCCGCCGTAGGGAAAGCTCGGCGGCAGCACCAGCAGATCATAGCGGCCCCAGCGATACGGCCCGTAAAGCCGCTCCGTGGTCTCCACCATCTTCTCCGTGTCCGCAAACTCGTAGGCCGCCTTGTCGATCACGGAAGGCTCGGCGTAGACGCCGGTTCGGCGGCCGAGCGATTGGAAGCGAAGGTCGCCGACGGCCAACGCGATCAGGTATGACGGTATCGGTCGCGTCATCCTGAAACTGTAGTCGCCGTCGCGCGGCGCGCGCGGGTCGTTCTCGGCGCTCATGACCGCCAGAAGCTCGCGCGGCGTGCGGACGCGCGCGCTGTAGGTGACGCGAACCGATGGCGTATCCTGAAGCGGAATCCAGCTTCGCGCATGAATAGACTCCGACTGGGTGAAGATGAAGGGATATTTCTTGCCAGCGGTTTGCGCGGGCTCAAGCCACTGAAGGCCGGAAGCCGAGGGACTGGTCGAGTAATGAATACGCACTCGGTCTGCGCCATCGGGCAATTGGATCGTGAGCGGCGCGCCCAGGATGGGGTCTGATGGGCCAACTGTGAACTCGGCGGCGGCGAAGTGCTTTCCACCGGCCGACGCCTCTACCTTTCGGATATTCAGGGCGCGCGTGTCCAGAATCAAAGGGGCGCGGCCCTCTTTTGAAACCCTCTCGAAGCTCAGGAGCGCCGTCCCCCTGAGTACCTTCTGAGAGAAATCCACATCCCAATCGAGATCGAGATGGCGTACCCTGAACTCCTGCGTGTTCGAGTACGAGTGAACATCTTTGACCGCCTTCGGTTCAGGTTTCATCGGTTGACCTTGCGCCTTCAGGCCCACGTTAGCCCCTGCTCGAGCTGAAAGGGCGGGGATTAAAATTGCCTGCGTCATCGCACAAACCAGAAGAAGACTCAAATACCGTATCCTCATAACAAAAATCCTCAGCGCCGGGCTTTCCCATATTTATTTTGGTGAATCGCTGCTGGAATAATAGAACATTCCGCAAAGTTATACACGTCAACCCGGAAAGCGAAAGCGGCGCTTTCGGCGTCCTCCCTAAGCCGGGGCGCGCTCTCTCTTTCTCTCTCTCTATGTGTGTGCCCGGCAGTGGCGACCGCCCGGTTCGTCCATGTTATATTGAAGCTGAAATTATTCAGCGCCGTTTGGAACCGGAAGCTCGCGTATAACTCTAAAAGGCTACGGGCTTCCGAGCTTTTCAGCCCGCGCGTTAAATGATCGTTGATGCTTCGGTCAGAGGAATAAGTATGAGATTGAGACTCGCTTTAGTTTGCCTGGCCCTATTGATCTCCTGCCTCACGGCGATCAGGGCGACGCCGCCGGAGGGCGCGCGCCAGAGAGCCGCGACCGCTTCGACGCCGCCGCCGCTCATCATCCAGGGAGCGTTCTGCCCCTACGGCTATTTTTCACTGGTCGGCAAACACCCGGCGGGCTTCGAGAAGTTCGATACTATTCAATACTGGCGAAAGGATCAGGAGCAAAGCGGGCCTGATATTTCCGAGCGCCGGTCGGGCGTGACCGCCGATGACGGAGCGCTCTATCGTTACATTACCGTCTCTGTTTCGCGCCGCAAGTTTGCCTTCAGCACCGCCAGGGTTAAGGGCATCAGCTACGGTTTTACAGGAAGATTTTTGAGGACGGATTTCGTCAATGCCGATATGGATTTCGACAAGCCCGTGCTGGTCGGAAAATTGGTCAAATACAGGAACGGTCGAAAAGCGGCGGAGGCCAACGTCAAACTCAGTTATTTTGCGGGGACTTAATGTCTTTGCGCGCGGTGGGCGGCTGAAAATCCTTTTGTTCGGACGCGGAGGACGAGCGATGAGCAGCGTCGATTTATCGAATCAGAAGTTCAGGGCTATGGCGGAAGCGGCCCGGCGTATCCTTGATGTTTACGGTCACGCCGCGCCCGATACCATCCGTACGGTCTACGCCGACGGCGATCTCAACATAGGCTCGGAAGAGGGCGTGGTCGAAATCATCTATCGCGGCACGCTCGTCTTTCGCTATGCGCCAGAGGGCGACACGCAGGAGCAGGTCTTTCAAGACGAAGGCGGTTGGAGAGACGTGGTCGAACGCATCGCGCAGGATGCTGCTACGGCTGAGGCTGTGGCCGGAGGGCCGACCGATGATGTTTAGATGTTGGAGGCGCACCGCCCGCACCACGACCGCGTTGTTGATCGCGCTCACGCTCTTCTGCGCCGCGCAGGATAAGGCCGGGGCGCAGACGCTCTCTGCGGAGGAGCGGCGCATCGCCGATTATGTAGACGCACACTCCGAGGATGCCGTGCGCTTGCTCGAACAGACCGTCAACGTCGCAAGCGCGACCGGGAACCTTGAGGGCGTAAAACGCGTCGGGCGGATTTTTCAGAACGAGTTCAGCCTCCTCGGCTTCAACGCGAAGTGGATCGAGATGCCCCCGTCGATGAATCGCGCCGGTCACCTCTTTGCCGAGCGCGCGGGCCGGAAAGGGCGGCGCCTTCTTCTGATCGGACACATCGACACGGTGCTTGAGGGCAAGCCCTTCGTGCGCGACGGTGCGATTGCCAGGGGCAACGGAACCGTCGACATGAAGGGCGGAGACATCGTTCTTCTCTTTGCCCTGAAAGCCCTCCACAGCACGGGAGCGCTCGACGCGACGCGCATCATAGTCGTGCTCACGGGCGACGAGGAGAATGTCGGAAGCCCCATCGAGGTGAGCCGTCGAGAGTTGATGGAAGCCGCGCGGCGCAGCGATGTCGCGCTCGCGTTCGAGGCGGGGATAGAGGATACGGCGACGGTGGCGCGGCGCGGGTCGAGCGACTGGAAGCTACAGGTGACGGGCGTGACGGGCCATTCGAGCGGTATCTTCTCGCAAGGCGTGGGCAGCGGCGCGATCTTCGAGGCCGCGCGTATCCTGAACGCCTTTCACGAACAGCTCAAAGGCGAACAATACCTGACGTTTAATCCGAGCGTGATCGTCGGCGGAACCGATGTCACCTTCGACGACTCGCAGGAGCGCGGCAGCGCCGGTGGCAAGACCAACGTCATCGCGCAGAGCGTGACGGTCAGGGGCGACCTGCGCTTTATCTCCGAGCAGCAGCGCGAGTCGGCCAAGTCGCGCATGCGCGAGATCGTCTCGCGCAATCTCCCGAACACGAAAGCGCAAATCACCTTCGAAGACAATTATCCGGCCATGTCTCCGACAAAAGAGAACTACGCCCTGCTTCAACTGCTGGATCAATCGAGTCGTGATCTGGGCCTGGGTAAGATAGAGGCGTTCGATCCGGGCGGGCGCGGCGCGGGCGATATCTCTTTCGTCGCGCCGCTCATCAGCGGGCTCGACGGCCTCGGCGCGCGTGGCGGCGGCTCGCACACCCCGGAAGAGTTCGCCGAGCTTGACTCGCTCGCAGTCCAGATCAAGCGCGCCGCCCTGCTGATCTATCGTCTGACGCGCCAGTAGCGGTCGGCCTTCTGAGAGGGCGCTCGGGCTCGCGCCGGTTTTGATGAAACAGTTCTTAATCTGAAAAGTAGGAGAAACGGTAATGAGAAGATCAAGCGCGGCTATTATCCTGCTCGCGTGGATGCTCATCGCATCGGGCTGCACAAGGGACGCCGCGCCGCCCAACACCGCCGCGCCGAAGGAGGGCGCCGGAGGCGCTGCGCCCGCCGCGGCCAAGCCAAGCCCCACGACGAGCGACCCGGCCATTAAGCCTCCGACCCGGAATCAGAAGTAGCCGAAACCTTTGTCCGCGGGCGCAACCAACGTTGTCCGGAGGCGCAGAAACCAGCCTTCAACCGTTCGCTCAATCGGCGCTCTTCTGCGTCCTGAGCGCGTGCAGCAGCTTGTCGTGAATACCGCCGAAGCCGCCGTTGGACATGATGGCGACGACATCACGGGCGCGCAGCTCGGGCGCGAGGCGGCGCACTATCTCGTCAGCGCCTTCGAGGCGAAAGGCGGGTTTGCCCTGCGCTGCGATGTCGCGTATCAATTGATCCGTATCGAGGACGCGCCCCTTCTCCGTGGCCTTCTGACTGTCGAAGACGCTGGCGATAACGACGTAGTCGGACGCTTCAAAGGCGCGCGCGTAATCCTGCTGAAAGACGGCGAGGCGTGACGACCAGGAGCGGGGCTCGAAGACGGCGACGAGGCGACGATCTTTATATTTCGTACGCAGCGCCTGCAAGGTCTCGCGCACGGCGGTCGGGTGATGCGCAAAATCATCTATGACGGTGACGCCGCGCTCCGTTCCCCGCACCTGCATGCGTCGGCGAACGCTCTTGAAAGAGGCGAGCGCATCCCCTATGGCCTGGCGCTCGATGCCCCAGGCGTCGGCCGCGACGATCACGGCCAGGCAGTTGCGAATGTTGAAATCACCGATCAGAGTAGTTTGAAACTGCCCCCACTCCTTTCCCTCGCGAAAGACGCGAAAGCGCGCCAGCTCTCCCGTGTAGTCGAGGTCGCGCGCCTGCCACGCGGCATCCTCGCAGGTGCCGAAGGTTTCAAGACGCGTGTAGAGCCGCTCGCCCAGCTCGGCCACGACTTCGCGCACGACCGGGCTATCCCATCCGGCGATCAGTCGACCGTTGCCGGGAACCAGATTCATCAGGCGGCGAAAGGCCGTCTTGACGGCCGCGAGGTCGGCGTAGATGTCCGCGTGATCGAACTCGATATTACCGACGATGGCCAGCTCCGGCAGGTAGTGCATGAACTTCGGCCCCTTGTCGAAGTAGGCCGTGTCGTATTCGTCGCCCTCGATGATGAAATAGGGGCTCTCGGTGACGCGAAAGCTCACGCCGAAATTCTGCACAACCCCGCCGACCAGGAAAGTCGGCGAGAGACCGCCCTGCTCCATGACCCACGCGGCGATGCTCGTCGTCGTCGTCTTGCCGTGCGTCCCGGCGACGACGAGCGAGCGGCGACCGCGTATGAACTCCTCCTTGACCGTCTCGGCCTGCGAGCGATAGAGCAGCTTGCGGTTCAAGGTTTCCTCGACTTCGGCGTTTCCGCGCGGGATGGCATTGCCGATGATGACGCAATCGGGCGCTTCGGCCAGATGCTCTGCGCGGTAGCCCTGCATGACGGGGATGCCGAGGTCGGCGAGCATCGTAGACATCGGCGGGTAAACATTTTCGTCCGAGCCCGTCACGCGATGGCCGCGCGCCTGTAGCATTCCGGCGAGCGAGGCCATCGCCGTCCCGCAGATTCCAATCAGGTGATAGTGCATAAGCTTGAAAGATTCGGCGGCCCCGCTCTTCACGCGCCGGGCTCGCATCGCCTAAAGTGTCCGTAAGGCTCTCGCCGGATTACGGTTGCTTTTTCAATAGAGAATAGAAGGGAAGCTCACTCGCCTTCGCATAAAGCTCGAAGGGCACGTCCATAAAACCGCCCTCTCCCACCTTCCTGGGCTTTCTGGTTTTAAGGTCAAGGTAACGCGTCGTCTCTCGCAGGAGTTTGCCCTGCGGATCATAGAGGCGGTCGCGAAGCACTATGAGATCGCCCATAAAGGTGCGTAGCTCCGAGTGAACTTTAGCCAGCCCGCCGTCATCGCGATAGTAGTAGGTGACGTACTGGGCCCAATCGCCCGAAGGGCTCGAAAGACTGAACTCGGCGATCAGGGGAGCGCCCGCCGCGTTTATCCAGGCGGTGGCGGCGCTGTAGACTTCGGCACGACGGAGCGCGCTCTTGCTACGGAACTCGCGCCAGCGCGGCGGCGCATCCCTCGTCTCGTAGTTGGCCGTATCCGCGAACAGGCGTCCGCGACGGGCGTTGCGGCGGGCGAAGGCATCCAACTGCTTTGCGTAAGCCTCGATGGCGGGGATGTCGGTCGTGTTCTGCGACCGGTGTGCGGACGGCGGCAGCAGCAGCAGCGGTAGTAGCAGCGTGTCGCGCCGCTCCAGCGCAATCGACGGCGGCGCGCCCGTGCTTGAAAGCGCCAGCGCGAAGATGAAGAGTAAAGTTCGTCGCATCATAATTGAGCACAAATGAGCCGGTCGAAAAGGTGTCGAGCACAGGCATTTCAGGGTGCACGAGCGAGAGCGCTCTCGCTCCGTGTGCTGCTGCCGCCAACGGCCTTCAGGGTTTCTTCAGTAGAGCGTAGAAGGGAAGCTCCGTGGTTTTCATGTAGATCGGAATGGCTTTGGCCTCAAGCGCGGCGGCGTCTCCGCAGGGCTTCTGCTGTCCCGTCTCGAAATCGGCGCAATGAGAGAAGTCCCGGATCAGGATCGCGAAAACCTTCGGGTCATAGCTGCGGTCGCGTACAGATTCCATGTTGCCCGCCTTGATGAAAAGCTCCGAGTGAACCTTCGCCAGCGTCCCGTTGTCGCGATAGTAGTAGGTGACTTTCTGGCTCGATTCCATAGTCTGGCTTGAGAGAAGCGCGATCACCGCCTTGCCCTTTTTCATCCAGACGACGGCTGAACTCTTATTCTCGATCTCTTTTTCGCCGCCGACTTCCTGCCAGTTGCCGCTCGCAGTCTCCGCCGTATTGACAAAGAAGCGACGCTCCTGCGGATTGAGCCGCGCGTAGTTGTCCAGCTCGTCCGTGTACTTTTCAACCGCGACGATGCGCGAAGAGGTCTGCGTCGGCTTTGGCAGCGTGCGCCGCTGCGTCGGCGTTTGCGCGACCGCTCCGGCGACCGTAAATGCGAAGGGCAGAAGGATAGAGCAGGTGTTTAAAAGAAATTTTCGCATTGTTCGTCTCCTGATTTTCAGTCCGCCGCCCGCAGGGCGCGCGCCACCGGCAGCGTGAAGGAGAAAGTCGAGCCACTACCGACCACGGAATCAACCTTTATCTCACCGCCATGAAGCTCGACCAGTTGTTTGGTGATGTAGAGCCCGAGCCCCGTGCCCTTCTCGCCGCGCGTCGCGCGGCTGCGGGCCTGTTCGTACTTGTCGAAGAGACGCTCCACGTCTTCGGGCGCGATCCCGACGCCCGTATCCGAAACCGAGACGCGAACCTGATCGCCAAGCGCCTCGGTCTTTAATATTACGTGGCCGCCCTTGCGCGTAAATTTTACGGCGTTCGAGAGCAGGTTAACGAGGATGCGGCGCAGCTTCGGGCGGTCGGCCTCGACCATCGGCGCGTTTGGCGCAAGCTCGACTTCGAGCGCGATGCCCTTCTCGCGCGCCAGCGGCTCCATCGTCTCGCGCAGCTCGTCGATTATGCCGCGCAGGTCTATGGAAGCAACGTCGAGGCGCAAGGTTCCGGACTCAAGCTTTGAGGCGTCCAGCAGGTCGTTGACCAGCTCGATCAGGCTCTGCGCGTTGCGCTCCATCATCGAGACCATGTTCTGCTGCTCGGGCGAGAGCTTGCCGAGGCGGCCCGAAGTGAAGAAGCTGATGACGCCGCTGATGACCGTCAAGGGCGAGCGCAGATCGTGCGTCGTCAGGGCCAGAAACTCCTCCTTCATCTCCGACAGCTCGCGCAGCTTCGCGTTGGCCTCGTTCAGCTCGCGGTTGGTCTCGTTGAGCTGGCGGTTGAGTTGTTCGAGCTGCTCGCGCTTCTCCTCAAGCTCGGAGAGCACGGCCACGAAGTCGCGGTTCTGTTGTTGCAGCTCTTCGATGGCCGAATCGTCGGCCTCAACGCCGAAGAGCGCGCGCAAATTCTCAATGTTATGTTTGACCTGATCGGCGGCGGCGCGCGGAATCCACTTGATGACGGAGACGCGCGTACCCTCTCCCTCGCCGGTCTTGATGTCGAACTCGTCCATCAGCTTGCGCGTCCCCGAAAGCCCGACGCCCAGGCCCGATGCCGAGCGATAAGTGCCGCGCATGATGGCGCGCAAGGTCGTCTCGTCTATTCCGGGCCCGTCATCGCGCGCCGTCACCAGCAGCCCCACGTCCGCGCCGCGCTCGGCCAGCGCGAGCGTGATCGCGCCCGATTTGGCGTACTCGTAAATATTGCGTGTCACTTCGGAAACAGCCGTCGTGATTTTGATCTGCGTCGTCGAGTCGAAGCCAAGCTCGCGCGCCAGTCTACGGACGCGCTCGCGTACCTTAACGATATCGGCCTCGCGGCGGACATACACTTCTCCGAGCCGGGTTGAAGTTATATCTTTCATACAAAAGCGGCCACACACCGCCGAGAGAGAAGCCGTTAATCAGCCGATAGGCGAAAAGCCGTCTTGCCCGTTACTCATCTGACGACCAAAACGGTCGCATCATCCGCATCGCGCCCGTAATCGCGCATCAGTATACCGGCCATCAACTGCGGGCTTCTCTTGAGCAGCCCCGGATAAGACTCCATGTGCCAGGACTCGCTCACTCCATCGCTCGCCATCAGAACGGTTGCGCCCTCGGCCCACGCGTGACTCCACAGCCTGACGCTTCCGAGACGCATGCCGAGCGTGCCGTTGGCCGAGATCGGCGCGATGCGCTCGGGCGCTCCGTAGACGCGGACGGCGATATTGCCGACGCCCGAATAATAGAAACGCTCCTGCTCATAATCTATGACGGCGATGCCCATAACTGCGCCGCGCGTCGCGCGCAGGGCGTCGTGCGCCGCGCGCAGGAGTTCGTCGGGCCGCTCGCCCATCCACTCGTCCAGCATATCACGCGCGACATCTGATGCCTCCTTCGCGCCCTGGCCGTGGCCGAGCCCGTCTATCACGGCCAGCAGCATGCGCTTGTCGCGCCTCACTATGCAGTAGGCGTCGCCGTTGACTCGCTCGGACGGATGAGGCCGACTCCAGACGCCGACCCGCCGCGACTCTTCTCTATCGAGAGAGCGGCCCTCGTCTTCGTCGCCACCCTGCGGCGTCACCCATTTGCGCGCCAGCAGAGCCGTCCCGTGCGAGGTGCGCCGCTGCTGCTGTGGCGAGAGACGCCCGGTCGCGGGCAGCGTCGAGTAAATGTCGAACTCATCCATCAGGCGCTGAATCGCGCCGAGGCCAGCGCCGAGGCTGCCGCTGGTCGAGACGCCATCGCGAATCGCGCGATCCATATTATAAATGCCCGGCCCCGTGTCCCAGTAAAAAAGTTCGAGCCCCGGCGCATGCCCGAGCGTCGTGGTGAAATGAAGCCAGCCGCCGCCGGTCGCATAGGTCGCCGCGTTCGTTCCGATCTCCTGCACGACGATGTCTATCTCGGCCAGCTCCGTCTCGTTGAAACCGAGCCCGCGCGCATAATCATGCACGGCGCGCCGGGCCGTGCCCACCTGCGCCTCGTGGTTGATCTCTATGGAGCTGATTTCGCGCAACAACCAGGGGATAAGGGATGAGGGATGAAGGATGAAATGATTGACTACGGGCTCACGTGAATCAACCACTCAACCCCTTTCATCCCTCATCCCTCATCCTTCATCCCTTCGTTATGTTCGCCAGCGCACGATGGTGACGCGCGTTCCGTGGCCCGCATCGGATTCGATCTGAAATTCGTGAACCAGCCTTTTTGAGCCGGGCAGCCCTTTGCCCAGGCCCTTTCCGGTCGAAAATCCGTCGCGCATGGCGGCCTCTATATTGGGTATGCCGGGCCCCTCGTCTTCAAAAATGAGACGCAGGCCGACGCCCCGCATGGCCTCTGTGGGCTGCGCTATCAAGCGCCCGCGCTGCGCATATTTGACGATGTTTCGCGCCAGCTCGGAAGTGACGGTGGCGAGCCGCGTTTGATCTATCAGGCTAAAGCCGAGGGCGGCGGCCTGACGGCGCACTTCGCCGCGCGCGATCAGGATGTCATGCTCGCTCTCAAGAGAGATTGATTTGCTTTCCAAGCGCGCTGAACTCCCCGTCCTGTTGCTCCTCGTCGTCACCGGCGTTGAACTCGGCGCGCAGCAGCTTGAACCCCTCGTCCACATTCAGGACGGTCTCCACCCCCTTAAGCTCAAGGCCAAGCTCGACGAGCGTGATGGCGACCGCTGGCTGCATGCCGACGACGACCGTGCGCGCATCCATAATGTGGGCCATCGCCGCGATGTCGGAGAGCATCCGGCCGATGAAGGAATCGACCATCTCAAGGAGCGAAATGTCTATCAACACGCCGCGCGCGCCCGTCGCTTCCAATTCCGAGAGGATGCGCTCCTGTAGGTGAATGACGGTCTGGTCGTCCATGTCTACCTGGATAGGCACGATCAACACGCGGCCGAGCTTCAGGATGGGTATGCGCGCACCGTTCATCAGTTTTTCACTCCGCAAAAAATTAGAGGACAACTGACAGCAGATGCCGGATGTCAGTAAAGGCTAAAACCCGGCATCCCGTCCGTCCGGCTTGTCCGATACCTGCTCTCAGTAATCTTCGCGCCGCTTCTGGTCTTCGGCGATGCTCGCTCCGTGGGCGGCGAGCTGCGCCGAAGTGTTCGCCGCCGACATCGTCCCGTTCGACAAGTGCGCCAGCGCCCTGACCGGAACGACCGTGCGACCGATCATCTCGAACGCGAGCTTGATGCCGTCAGACATCTGCGCGCGCGTAGTGATCTGCGTCAGGTCTATGCCGAGTTGAACCATCGTCTGCGCGATGGCCGGGGAGACGCCCGTCAGGATACAGCGCGCGCCCATCAACCGGGCCGCCGTGACGGTCTTGATGAGGTGGTTGGCAACGAGCGTATCCATCGTCTTGACGCCCGTGATGTCGAGGATGGCGATGGTCGAGCCCGTCTGCACCACCTTTTGCAGCAGCGATTCCATCATCAACTGCGCGCGTCGCGAATCGAGCGTGCCGATGATGGGCAGCGTCAGAATCTTATCCCAGACCTTGATGACGGGCGTCGACAATTCCATCATGTCCTGGCGCTGCTGGCGTATGATCTCCTCGCGCGAACGGATGTAGTTCTCGACCATGACGAGCCCCATCTTGTCCAGGAGCTTCGTGAAGTACATCATCTCGCTCACCATCGCGTCCGAATTGCCCTCAAGCTCTTCGGCCATCAGCGGGATCAAAGTATTGCGGAGCGAGAGAATGTAGGTCGCGCTTTCCTGCGGCGTGTAGCCCTTGACGGCGCGCGCGTGCGAGATTTGGTTCAGGAAGGCGCGCAGCTCGTCGAAGGCGGATGTTTCAAACTCTCCGTAGTCGGAATCCCTGATGGAGCGCGCCAGCATATCGACGATCTCCTGTGATTGCCGCCGCAGCTCTTTCTTCGGTATCAGCTCGTCGCGGAACTCGCCCGATTCGAGCCGGTCTTTGATCCAGAGGCTGATTATCTCGTCGTGACGCTTGTCGAGCAGTTGGACGACGTGCGGCGTATCCCGCCGCTGCTGCTGCTGCTGACCAGCCCCTTCCATACTTTCCTGCGCTCTATTCTCAACGGCCATCTCTAATCCTCTGGGGGCGCGCCATCGGGGACGAACACTTTCAAGGCACACCCCGTCTTTCTGTTAAGGGGGAGTAATAATGCCGCCCTGCGCAAGAAGGCGCGCGCGCGGCCTGTGAGTGGAGCAAGGGATTATCTTAACATCGCGGTGCGGAAAAGCAACCACGCACGCCCTAAATGTGAGAGGGTCAAAGACCCTTCTTATGGGAAAACCTGAAACGGCGGCGCGCAGCAACAGCGGCGGCGGCAACTGCAACAGCGGCGGCCTACGGCTGAACTGTTTCGAGCGGGCGCTGAGGCGGATCGAGCATCAGGAATCGCTCGACCATCTCGTGAATAACGACGTTGGGGCGCTCGGCTTCGATCAGACGGGGATCAAGCCCCTTATTCCAGATATATACGGCCCGGCTAAAGTGCGGGGCCATAAAGGGAATGAGGGCGCTCGCGAACGAGTCGCGGAACATCACAAGGCGCGGCAGCCCCGAATCCTTCTGTTCGGAAAAGAGCGGTTTATAGTCGCCATTGGTTCCCTGTATCTGAACCGAGACTTCGGGCCGCAGCCGCAACCATAGATCGTCCTCCCGGATAATATCTTCGAGGCCGAGCATGGCCGCCAGACCGATTCCGGGTGTCTGCTGCCGTGTTACTTCGAGCGCCGCGTCCGGCAGAGGCTTTACCTGCGGGAACGATTTGGACAACTCTTCTATGATCGACCGGTAGGCCACAAAGGCTCCGGAATCATTCCAGTGTGAGTCCGTCAGATAGTAGATGCGGCGACGAGTCTTGGCCTCAAAAAGGGCCGGTCTGAGGTCTAGAATCCGTATGTCCGAATGTTGCTTGAGATAAGCGATGAGCTGATCCAGGCGCGACTCGCGTCGGTGGCGGCTGATATTGTCCGGCATATACTCCGGGTAGATCGTGTGTTTATCAGGCGCTATGACGAACAGGTATCCGATGCCGCGCTCGGCCAGCCACGCGCGCCGCGCCTCAAGAATCTGCTGCCAGTGGGCCAACTGTTCCTGCGAGAACGGCTCTGTTCTCATGTATGACTTCAGAGAGCTTTCCGAGGCGTAAAAAAGCCAGCCGTCTTTACCGACGATTACCTTGTCGGAGGAGGAGACGCCCAGCCACTTCACCTTTGCAATCGCCTGCCAGCGGATCAACGTATTGCGGAAACCGAAATGGTCGTCGAAATAGAGCTTGAATTTTTCCGGAAACGCGCCGAGCACGTGTCGCTTCAAAGCGACGGGCGGGAATGGAGCCAGCGCGCGTTTCTCCTGTTGGACGGGCGAGAGTTCAATGCGAAACGCCATCCCAAGTACCGGAAGACACAACGCGACGATGAAGAGGGCGATCAGCGTCACCTCTTCGATCAAGACCATTTTCCGATTGCCCGCGCCTGTCATCTTCCAGCACCCCTAGAACCTGAAATAGATAAACGGATTGTAAGTTCCCGCCGCCGAAAGAGAGGCGGAGGCCAGAAAGATGGCGCTCAAGGCGGCGAGCTTAGTCAGCCTCCAACTCGCATCCATCACGACGCCCGGCGCGCCATCCATCTCCGCCATCCACCCCGTCACTCGTTTACGCAGCGCGGGAACAACCGGCAACGAGCCCAACGCTCCGAGGCAGAGCGCCAGAACGAGTTGCGTGTTCAGGTAGTAGGCCGGATCGTATTCGGCGACCGCAACAGCGGCCGCAGCGCTGCTGCCCGCCATCGCCTTGAGAAAAGCGAGCGCGTGCCCGAGCGTTTCGGCGCGAAAGAAGACCCACCCCGTCATGACCACCAGCAGGGCATAGAGATGCTGTAAAGCTACGGGCCGCCTGTGCAGCCACGCGGCCAGTCCGAATCGCTCGATGACCAGAAACGAGCCATGAAACAGGCCCCAGACGACGAAGTTCCAACTGGCCCCGTGCCACAGCCCGCAAAGAAAGAAGACGATCAGCAGGTTGAGATAGATTCGCCAGCGCGGCCCCCTGACGCCTAAAGAGAAGAAGAGATAGTCGCGAAACCAGGTTGACAGAGAGATATGCCAGCGCTTCCAGAACTCCGTGATCGACCTTGAGATATACGGGTAATTGAAGTTTTCAGGAAAGTGGAAACCGAACATCCTGGCTAAACCGATGGCCATGTCGGAGTAACCCGAAAAGTCGAAATAGATTTGCAGGGTATAACAGACGACCCCGAGCCATGCCACGCCCGTCGTCAGTTGCTCCGGCGCTAAATTAAAGATGCTGTCGGCAGGCAGGGCGACCGTGTTGGCGATAATCATCTTCTTGCCGAACCCTATGATGAACCGCCTGATGCCCTCGGCAAACATGGGCCGACTGATTTGGCGAGCAACCAACTCGCGGGCGATGTCGGAGTAGCGCACGATGGGCCCGGCGATCAGGTGAGGGAAGAGCGTAATGTAAAGGGCAAAGGTATTAGGGTTGCGCTCCGGTTTGAGCTGCCGCCTGTAAATATCCATCAGGTAGGACATGCCCATGAAAGTGAAGAAGGAGATACCGATGGGGAGATGGATGCTCGGCAGAGGAAGCGGCGCGAGGCCGAAAAATGGCAGCGCCCGGTCGAGGTTGGCGACGAGAAAACGGGCGTATTTGAACGCGATCAAAACCAGTAGATTGCCCGTGACCGCGCCCCAGAGCAGCAGACGCCGACGACCCGCCGCGCTTGCATTCCCAATCGCCAACCCGCACAGGTAATTCAAGAGGATCGAGAAGATCAAGACCGCCGTGTAGATTCTTTCGCCCCACGCGTAGAACAAAAGACTGGCGCAGAGCAGAAGGAAATTGCGCGCCCACGTCGGCGAGACCCGATACAACCCTAAAAGCGCAGGGAGAAAGAGGAAGATGAATAACGGTTCGGTGAATAACATTCGGCAGGCTTGCGGCTAGTCGATTGGCGTCCCCCCCTGCGGGCTTGCTCCTTACATTCAAATTGACGGCCGTCACTACTAAAAAGGCTGGAAACGATTTTTAGCTGCTGACTCTCTCTTTGCGAGGCGCTTCAGATGCTACCAAAAGAGGGCTGTTCGGGCCAGCCGCGCCAGGCTTCAAAATCTCCCGTCACATCCGACCCGAAAAATCTTCCGTCAAATCCGAATCCCGCGCACCTTCTCGGGCTTTCGTGTGGATTCGGGTTTGCCGAGCACGGCGTTGTCCTGTGCGCGGTGTTCGCGTTCGGCCTGTGTGTGCCAGCGGGCCCACTCGGCGGGCGCGTCAAAGGTCTCGCCGCCGTGGCGCGTAATGCGCTCGCGGACGCGGCACATGACGGGCGTATTGACGCCGACGCCGGAGATTACCGCCTGCCCTTTGGTAAGGGCCGGGAGTTCGTCCAGAAGCTGTCGGCCCGCTCCCTCGACGGATTTGGCGACCGTGTCTTGGTCTATCGGATTGACGATACGCATGATGATCTGCGTCATGCACTGCGAGAGCACGTCCTGATCCAGCTTGCCCGGTCGTTGTGTGATGAGACCTATGCCGACGCCGAACTTGCGCCCTTCCGATAGTATCTGCTTCAAAATGTTGGTCGAGACGACCGTCTGCCCGGCGGGCGCAAAGCGATGCGCCTCTTCCAGCAGCGTGAAGACCGGATAGGGAAGATAATGGTCGCTGGTGGGCTCGGCCTCCTCTCGCACGGTCAGGACGCGCGCCTTGTTGACGCGGCGCAGGAGAGTGGCGACGACCACCTGCTGCTCGTTCTGTTCGATGTCGGAGAGTTGCAGCACGGTGCAGCGACCGGGCTGAAACAGCTCGCTCAGGGGGATGTGCTCGTGGTCGGAGAAGATCGTATCGGGGCGATCAAAGCGATTGTCGAGCCGCCACAGCAGCGCGTCTATGGAGCCGATGTTGCCGCCCGAGCCGCGCCCGTCCTCGTCGCCATACTTCTCGGACGTGACGGCGTCGCGCAGGTCATGATAGCCCCACGTCCCGCGCTCGCCCCTCTCGCCCGCCGTCAATTTTCTGTAAGCCTGCGACAGATAATGGAGCATCTTGTCGGACGTGCCTTCGGGCAGCAGATACTTGATGTCGGCTTCCGTCAGCGAAGAGACTCTGACCTTGATGCGGTCGTGTGTGAAGATTTTGACCTCGGGTTGATAACCGTCCGAAGCGCTGCTGAAGCGCGCGTCGCCCTGAATAGAGGTGAGCGTATCGTATTCGCCATGCGGATCGACGATCAGAACCGAAGCGCGGTTATAAGGCATCATCAACTCTTCGACCAGCACGCCCGCCGTGTAGGACTTGCCCGCGCCCGTCGAGGCCAGTATCGCCAGATGCGTCGAGACGACATCCTTGATCGAGAGCACGACCGGGACTTCACCTATGCCGCGCGTCAGAAGGCTGCCGACGTGCGCCGAGCCTATATCGCCCTGACGGCTCGACGAAAGAACGCCGGAGAGCGTCTCGGACGAGGCCAGAAAAACGGGGTCGCCGGGGTTGGGCGGAATGCGCGGGTTGACGAAATCTCCGAGCGTACGGCTGAAGTAGCCTATGGTCTCGACCGTAATCTCGTAAAGCTCACCGCAGTCGTTCGCAAGCCCGATCAGCGCCGAGACGACAGAAGGGGGCGTCTGCGGGTCGGAAAGAAAAGCGTCCGGCAGATTACGAACCAGCCGCCGGGCCGTGATGTTGCCCAGGATGTGGCGCTCCGAATCGGCGTCGCGGGCCAGGTAATAGACGAACTCGCCGATGCGCGCGCGCCCGTTATCCGCCGTGATGAAAAGATATTCGTGCGGGCGCTCGCCAGGCCCCTTGACGGTTCCTGTCAGCAGGTCTGGTGCGGTCGGCTGTGAAGACATAAGCGAAATATGAGACCGGAAAGAAAAGTTCCGTTACCTGTCAAAATAGCCTTGCTCTGCGGCGAACGCCTGCAAGTATAGCAGAGCGAGGGACGCGCGCGCCTCTGGCGAAGAGAGAGCGCGCCTCCAAAGGGCTTCAGGCCGAGTTGGCCTCGCGGCAGATTTGCAGAAGCGTCTGGCCGTGAAGCCGTGCGAACTCTCGCTCTGCCAGAAGCGCCCGCTCTTCATTGCGTGTGTCCGGCCCAGGCTTAAGTCGCGGCCAAACGGCGGCCAGCAACTCGGCCAGCCGATCCGCGCCGTCGCAAGGGAAGAATCCGAGAGCCCCGGGCGCCTGCTCTCTATGCACCGGAAGATCGGAGCAGAGCAGAGGGCGTCCGAGCGCTTTGGCGTCCTCGACCACCGTGCTCCAACCCTCGAAACGAGAAGGCTGAATGATGAGGGCCGCCGTCCTCATCAGGTTGACGAGGTCTGCGTAGGCGACCTGCCCGAGCACGATCACCTGCCCGGACAATCCGGCTTCGGCAATCGCCTGAAGCAGGCTTGAGATAGTCTGGTTGTGTGCGACCCTGTGATCGAGCGGCAGACCCGTCATGACTACGGGGACGCGAACGCCTTCTCGATTGAGGCGCGAGACGGCTTCGACTACGGCCAGATGATTTTTGTGTCCCCAGAACTGGTTGGCGACGAGGGCGAACTTTTCGGGCAGGTTAAAGCGGCGCTGGCTGGAAAGCGCGTCCTCGTTGGCGAGCGGCTCGAAAGCGAAGAGCGAGGGGAAGGAGCTGACGCGCGCCTTTCGGGCGTGCTCTGGAGCGAACGCGACGAAATGCGCAAGCGCGGCCCGGCTCGACAGCATCAGAAGCGTCGCCCGCTCTGCCAGACGTTTGAAGAGGGCGTCGCGGCGCACGCGCTCGGCCTCGGAGAAAAATTCCGGCAGGTAGACGTGTTGAAAATCCGGTATCCAGCCGATGCTCTTCACAGGGGTGGGCCAACCGGGAACGTCCAGCAGCGGCAGCAACGTAGAGACTTCGTGCGCGCGCGCGGCCAAAAACACGTCCGACGCGCCCCCCATGCCCAATAGATGGCGCAAGCGTGTCTCACCGCGCAGCGCGCTTGATTTCGCGCCGAGCCCGAGACGCCGTCGCAACCCTCTCTCGCCGGGCAAATGATCCGCCGACTTTAAACGGATGACCCTGATGGGCAGTTCCCTGATACGCTCGTCCGTGGATTCGTTTTGTGAAAAGAGAAAAAGCTCTATCCCGGCTTCGCGGCAGGCGGCCGAGAGCGAATGCGCCAGCATCCTCGTGTAGCTGGCCCCTGCGCTCCAATTGGCAGAAGTTTTATCGACGATGCCGATACGCCGCAGAGTCTTGTCAGTTGCCATAGCGAACCGGATGAAGCTCCTTCTGCCAGGCGGCGACGCATCGGGCGAGGCTCGCCGAGAGCGGACTCGGCTGCCAGCCGGGAACGCACGCGCGCAGGCGTGAGATGTCTGCGCGCCAGCGGCGCGGGTCTCCGGGCCGCGACAACCCCCGGTAGCGAATCTCCTTAGCGGGCGCGACCAGCGCGCCGATCTGCCCGGCGACGCTCCTGATTTCCGTCTCTTCTCCGCTGGCGACGTTGAAGAAGAGGCAGGAGCCGCCGCTGCGATTGTCCGTGTGCTCGGCGGCGAGTTGCAGAACAGCCGCCGCCGCCTCGTCAATATGCAGGTAATCACGCGACTCAGTGCCGGAGCCCTGGAGCCAAACGGTCGGGTCGGGGCCCGCGAACTGCTTGAACAACTCCCAGACGAGCAGGCGGCGCTGGGCCACCCCGAATAGTGAAAAGAATCTGCACACGACTATGTCAAGGCCGAAGCAGGTGGCATACTCACGCGCCAGCAGCTCGCAGGCCGCCTTATGAAATCCGTACGGAGAGATCGGCGCAATCGCCGCATCCTCGCCCACGGGCAACTGCGCCGGATTGCCGTAAACGGCCCCGCTCGACGGAAATAGAAGCAGCGGTTTGAGGCGGGAGCGGCGCACGCCCTCGAGCGTATTGGCCCAGGTCAGAACGGCCGCGCGCAGGTCGTCGAGCGGAGTTTCGAGCGAGGCGCCGACGGAGGCCGTCCCGGCGGCATGAAACAGAGCCTCGGGCGCAAACTCGTCGATGATGGCCGAGAGGTCTGCGAGAGCGACATCGGCCTGAACATAAAGGCCCGGCCAATCCGGCTCGGGCTGGCTCGCGCGTCCGACGCCCAGGATAGCGTGGCCGCGCGGGGCCGCGAATCTGCCAAAGCTTCCGCCCACGAAGCCCCTGCTGCCGGTAATCAGGATTCTCATTCAAAAGGTTCCGGAGGGCACATCAAACCCAAAGGTCGCAAGCGCGTTCTTCAATCTCCGTTCGGGAGCCCTCAAAAGTGCGCTTTACGCCGTCCTAGCTCCGGCGGGAAGGCCCGGATGGTTCTCTAACATATCGCTGAGGAAGATGTCGAGCCCCTGGCGCGGAGCCCAACCCAGCTCTTCGCGTGCGAGCGACGGATCGACCATGATGGTTAAAGGGTCAGCCGGGCGAAGCAGCGCGCGCTCGACCGTCACGGCCAGCGTTTTCGTCGCCTTGAAATAGGCGCGCCACTCCTCCGGCTCCTCATCTTCGAGCCGCCATTCGAGGTCGAGCCCCGCCAGAGAGAAGGCGCGGTCGACCATCTCCCAGACGGCGTGCGTCTGTCCCGTGCTCAAAACATAGTCGCGGTAATAATCGCCCGCGTCCGGTTCCTCGGCCCGCGCGAAGCGCCGCGCGCGAACGCGAATCTGACGCAGAACCATAGACATCCCTTCGACGTAGTCGGCGGCAAAGCCCCAGTCGCGCTCGATCTTCAGGTTGCCCATCGGCAGCGGCGCGACCCCGCGCAACTCTTCCGGCTTCAGACCGCGCAGCGCGCATACGTGATCGATAATCTTGCGCGAGAGAAAATGGGCCGAGCGCCGATGCGATTCGTGGTTGGAGAGAATCCCACAGGCGACACGCATCCCGTATGCCTGCCGGTACGAGCGACATAAAAGATGCGCTGCGGCCTTGGCGCTGGCGTAAGGGCTCTGCGGATGGAGCGCTGAATCCTCGTCATAAAGAACCGTTTCGCCCGGAACGTAGCCGAACATGTCGGTCGAAGATGCCTGATAAAAACGTGTGTGCGGGCTCCGCTCCAGAATGCAGATGAGCAGGGAGGCGACCACGTCCGCGTTGGTGCGCCACGTATGCCAGGGCTCGGCGAAGGAGCGCGAGACGCTACTCTGCCCGGCCAGATTATAAAACTCGTCGGGCTGAGCCTCGGCGATCAACCGCATGAGGCGGGACGGATCGGCCAGATCAATCGTGTGAATCCGCAGACGATCCCGCCCCTTCGGCGAAGCGGCGAGCGATTGCAGCGCGCCGCTTCGGCGCACGGTGGCGTGAACCGTCCAGCCTTCGTCAAGCAGTCGCTTTGTCAGCAGATAGCCGTCCTGACCGGACGCGCCCGTGACGATGGCCGTGCCCGGCGAAGTGGTGGCGTCAGCGTTGATGCTGCTGCTGCTGCTGTCGTCCATGCGATCCGAATTCATAAAAGCTACGAGGCGCAAAGGGCGCGCTCTTTCTCTCTTCAATCGGAAGATTTTTTAAGACCGGGCCTCCTGCCCATCATAGAGGCTCTTGATTTTTACCAGCGCTCCCCTTTCAAGATCATAAACCGTCATCTCTTCGATGGCTTTGAGGCGCTCCGTGTCGGAGAGATAGGTGAGCCGCCCCTGCTCGTCCAAAGATTCACGGAACCTGGATTTGACATAGCCGGATTCGGGCGAGAGCGCGTGGATTCCCCCGAGCTTATCCTTTCTCACGAAATAAGCGTTGTTGCCGCTGCTGTTCGAGCCGACGAAGGCGTACCCCTTCTTTTCCGCCAGCCGACACATGGCCTTCAATGAAGCCCCCCAGTAGAGGTTCGACGGATGAGCCTTCGTGCGGTTAAAAGTCGGGTCATAGGGAATCGTGATCGCATGGTTCACGCCGAAGACGCTATTGTATTCGATGATGACCACAACGGGCTCGACCCCGACGATGCATTCCCATATCCAGTAATCGTTCCCGTCAATGTCTATGCTTAGAATCCCGAGCGCACCCGTGAACCCCTGCCCGGCGATGATCTCATTGATATTCTCTTTATCGATAAAGCTGTGAACGGCCGTCAGTTCGTGTCGCCAGTAAATGCTGTCGCTTTTAATGTACTCGATGTGCGCGCTGCTTCCATCTATAACGAGGCCCTTCCAGTTATTGTTGATGAGCAGGAAACGCGTGTTCGACTCGGTGTAGTTTTCGACTCCGAACTCTATAAAAGCGCGTTCTTCAATCTCTGTATTGTTGATTAGATATTGAATGATACCGTCGTCTCCGAACTGCGAGAAGACCTTGAACTCCGTCTCGTGGATGTCGTCATATATCCCATGCTCGCGGAGCTGGTTGATGATGGCCCTGGCTGTCAGAAGCTTCAGGGATTCAAGACGCGTCTCGGTCGCCGCCAGCCGGGCCGAGATGTCGGCCGACCCCCTGACCAAATCTTTTAAAGAGTTGAGGATATTCATCGGAGATTCAAAAGCGGCCCCGGGCCAAAGTCTGCGCGGCCTCCTAAAACAAGGAGGGGCCGTCCATAGATCAGGGTTTGCTCGCGAGAAACGAGTAGAGTCTTCCGGGCGTCGGGTAACGATTGAGCCGCGCGCGGACGAGCCTATCGACGCCGGGCAGCGAAGCTACTAAAGCAGCGGCGCGGCCGAATTTCCGGTCGAGCATTTTTCGTGGAAAGCCCTTGACCTCGGCGACCGTCTTAAGCTCTGGAAACGCATTGATGATCGTGTCGTAAGGGCCCATCACCCTCTCCAGCTTCAAGCCCGCCTCGCGTATCGCATCGATATACGCAGCGAGCGGAAATGCGTTTTCGCCTCCCGCCAGGCGGTGAACCGGATGCTCGTTCAGGAAAACCCTCAATTGTTCTTCGTCGTCAACCACCGGCTCGCGCGAGGCGAAGAATTTTCCGCCCCTTCTCAGAACGCGCGCGCACTCGCGCAGGGTTCCCGTCAGGTCTCTCGTGTGATGCAAAACCTGACGAGCGTAAACGAGGCCCACCGCCTCGTCCGCAAGCGGTATCTCCTCACCCACCGACTCGATCAGCCTGATCTGTAGCCCCTCGCTCAAGCGTCGAATCACACCGCGCCCGACCACGTCACTCGGGTCGGGTTCGAGCGCGTAGACTACACGAGCGCCGCAACGCGCGAGCGCGTAAGAGGCGATGCCCGTGCCCGCGCCGAGGTCAAGCACCTCAGTGTCGCGTATGTGCGGGTCGAGCAGCGCACGCACCTTTGCGAACTCCTCCGAGGCCGCGAAGCGCGCGGCGCACTCCTGCGCGTCCTCCTCTAAATAAGAGTCGTGAATCAGCTCGGCGTATTGCGGGTCAGTGCGTAGATAAAGTATTGCTTCGTCGGTCGTCATCTTTTTCGTGTCTTGTCCCGGCCATCTTCCCGGAGGATGCGCGCGCCGCTCTTCTCCTTCGCAGAAGCACTTCAATCGGCTTCAGGGTCAGGTACGCGAAGTAGGCTCGCTCGCGCTCGTCCGTCACCCCGAGGCGGCGCAACGCACCTCCGAGCTTCGGAATGCGAGGAATCCTCCACATCAAATCCCACAACGCGCCCTGCTGGCCGACCTGCCAGTTGATCCAACTGACGTAGGAGGGTCTGACCACATCCCTGAGCAAACCCGAATCGAGCGCAGGGATGCGGATTCTTCGCATCGCCTCGTAATGCAGCCTGTTCTGCCTGTCGGTCGGCAAATTCAAAGACTCCAGATCGAGTCCGTGTTTCTGAAAAAACTCTTTCTGCCAGAGCCGTTTGTGTCGTCGTTCGGGGGACAAAGTTAGCATACTGAGCGCGATTTGCGGAATGAGGAAGGGCGACCACGGCGCAAACCCCAGCGCTCGCGGAACGATCAGCAGATAAGAGAGCAAAACCATCTTAAAGCGCATCGATTCGACCACGCGGAAGAGCGCCGAACGGAGCCTCTCCCTGTTGGCGAGGTAATAGCTTTCAAGCGCCGCGGGCTCGCTCGCTAGCCTGCTGGCACGCGAGTCGGCGCTCATCCCGTGCGTATAACCGAGACGCGACACATCATTGTAAGACTTGATTTCGGGAATGACGACGCTCCCGGCCCAGGCGTCGCCTATGATCCCGCTCAGGAAAGGATTGTGGCCCGCAACGCGGCCCGCGATCTTGTGATAGAACTCTAGATGATAGAGGCCGTGCGCGTGAGTCGAGACGCCGTAAAGCTTATCCCACTCGTCAAAGTAGAGATGATAATCGCCGAGCCGAATCTGCTCCCAACGGGTTCCGAGCAGCTCCGATAGTTTTCGGGCGTGGACTACTTCGTAGGACTCGGCCTGATTCTCAGAGATGCCGTAGGTGAAGGAGCGTATCCGCGACCTGTCTTCGATCAACAGGTTCAGCAGGCGAGAGTCGTAGCCGCCGCTGGTCGGAAGGATGATCTCTCCCGTAACCCTTTTCTCCCAATCCCGTACGGACGAGTAGAGAAGCTGGAGGACATCGTCCTCGTGCGAGGTTTTCCCGAGCCATGCGTCAACCGGGTCATCAAGATACTCGATCTCTATGCGCCCGTCATCGTGGCGCGTCAGACGGCTCGAATGCCTGAGAAACTGCACGTCCCGGAGCGGCGTCTGCCCGAGCACCGCATAGCCGAAGTCCAGATAGTTGTTGAAGCCTTCGGCGTGAAACTCAAAGTCGCAGACATCAATCACGTCATTGATGTTATGGCTCACCTTTTTATTTGATTGATTATAAAAAACGGGTTGGGAAGCCAGCCAGTCGGTCTCGAAAGTAGTGGTCATGACGGAGCTTGCATGCCCTGCGCTTGATTCTTTAGCTGCCTATTCATGCCGCGCGGTCGAGGCGGCATCTCGCAGCGCGCGCGCGCCCGTAGAGCCGCGCCGCGCGCCCTCCGGCTGGAACAGGGGACGCGACGAGACGACGGGCGGACGCTCTTTGTTCTCCGGCGACGAGGCGATCTCTATATGATTGCGCCAGCCCTTTGACGGTTGAAAATCGAGGAGCGCATCGCTCTCGTCCTTCATCATGGAGCGATAGCCGGGGACGTTTGAAGCGACCGCTATCTCGTCCACCTCGACCGCGCCCGGATTGAGCCACGATTTACGGAAACCTTCGGCCACCATCCTGATCTTCCCGACGGCGTATCCCATCAATCGCACGGCCACGGCATCGACCATGAGCGGATTAGTGCCCGCCACTATCGCGCCCGAGGGCTTGGCGGTCGGCGCGAGCGGCCCTTCGGCCTCGCCTCCGACGACGCCGTCTATGACGGAGAAGAAATTCCGCTGCGGAGTCCGGCACAGGTTTCCGCCGCTGTCCGCGTAAAGAGCGATCCGTATCAAATCCAGAGCCATGCGCCAGGCCGTGTCGTTGCCGTACCATGCTCCGCCCGTAATGTTGCCCTTATACGCGGCCCCATACTTTCGTATGGCTCGCCATTCGACCGCGCGCTGGCCCGTGTGATGCACTCGTCTGAGGAGCTTGAAGGCGAGGTCGGCGGCACGCGTCTCGCGCCCGAGCAGGCTGGTGTAGAGCCACACCCTCGCTCGGTTGAGACTGTTCTGCAAGATACCGAGGTCGGGGTATTCGTCGCCGCCTCTTGACGGATGGCCGATCCGAAAGTGCGGGATATAATTCTTGTCGCCCTGCGTGCCCACCATCCCCTTGATGTTGAGCGTCGCGCCGACCTTCTGATGCGTCTTCAGCTTCGGCACGGAGATCAACACGTCGGCGTCGAGGACGGATTTCGCCACGTAGTAGCGATGATGCCCGTCGAGATGATGACGGACGGTCTCTTCTCTTTTGAAGTCGGAGCCGAACATCAACCTGATGTCTCGCTCGGAGAAGTCCGCATACTCGCTCGAAGCGCCCAGATCGACCTCGACATAACCGGCCGGGTCTCTGACCGTTCTGTCCCGCAGGTGTGAAGGCGCAAAGGTATTCTCATAATCCCAGGGCACGTACAGATTGCGAAGATCATGCACCTGAATCTCGAACCCGAGCTGCTCGCGGTAAAGTTCGACCACCGCCTGGACACCCGTTATCTTCTTCCAGTTCTCGAAATCGCTGTGGGCCAGGGGCGCGTCGGCGATGATTATCTGGCCGCGCCCGTCAAGCGCCCTGTAGACGTAATCGACCACCGCGCGCAGGACAGAGCCATGCGTAATACTGGCGAAGACCGTCTCGCCCCGTTTCTGGTTGATGTCGAGCACAGCGTTGGGCTTAATCATTACGGAGTTGCCGGGTTTGACGATTGAGCCGAGCGGATTCCACTGGGGCGAACCGAAGCGGGCGGAGTCGAGGCCGAGCAGGCGAAGGGATTCGCGCACGGCTCCATAGACTCGATTCGTGGGATCGAGACAGCCTTTGCCCGCGAAGGTGTATTCCGGATACTCCCGGTCGGCATTGAACGGGGGGCGCTCCGGGTAAACCAGGAGCGGGTCTCTGTAGACGGAAACTGTCGGCACGTCCAACATGGCAAACATTCCCTGCGCCCTCGCTCGCAGGCGCGCATTTCATCCTCAAGCAGAGCGCTTTTTCCAAGCCCTTTCGGGAAACCGGAATAGCTTACCACCGACGGTTCGGATTGAAAAAGCGACCGGGACTTCAAAGCCGCCAGGGTCTAAGGTGGTCTGGTCTACGGTGCCTTTTTGTGTGCGCCGTCCGGCTTCACCTCTACACGCGCTCGCTCCCCGGCCTTTCGCGTCCGCCTCGGCCACGCGACAATAGTTTTTCCATTGAGCATGGTTTAGACTTAGAATCTTCGGACGCGTTTTCGAGGGAACGAAAGCCCGATGGCGGGCGAGCCACGGGCCAAACCCGCGCTATCTTTCTCTCTCTTTGTGTCGTCGTAGAAGGGCCTTTATCTGTGAGCAGTAATAAGACGCCGGTCGCGCTCTTTACCTACAATCGTCCCGCCGAAGCGCAGCTCGTACTGCAAACGCTGTCGAAGTGTGCGCGCCTCGACGAGTGCCGGGTCTTCATCTACTGCGACGGGCCCGCGAGTGCTGAGACGAGAGGCCGCGTCGAGGCGTCGCGCCGGGTCGTGCGAGAGTGGGCCGGGCCATTGAAGGCTGAAGTTATAGAGCGAGACGAGAATCTGGGCCTGGCACGCTCCATCGTGACCGGAGTGACCGAGCTTTGTCGGGAGATGGGCCGCGTCATCGTCGTCGAAGACGATTTCGCGCTCAGCCCGGATTTTCTGGACTACATGCTCGACGGGCTGGCGCATTACCGCGACGCACCCGAGGTCTATCAAATCTCAGGCTATATGTTCCCGGTTGCTCAGTCTGCTTTGCCGGAGCTTTTTTTTCTGCCGCTGACGACGACCTGGGGATGGGCCACCTGGGAGAGAGCGTGGCGCATCTTCGATTGGGACGCGACCGATGCGCTCTCGCAACTCGCAGACCCGCAGCTTCGCCGCCGCTTCGATCTGGACGAGAGCTGCCCGTATTCCACGATGCTCGAACAGAGATTGAAAAACAGGAATGATTCGTGGGGTATTCTGTGGTGGTGGGCCGTCTTTAAAACGGGTGGACTCGTACTCTACCCGCGCCGGTCGCTGGTGTGGGTCGGGGGCTTCGACGGTTCCGGCACTCACAATCGAAAAGAGGGCGGGTTGGAGCAGGACGCGCTCGAACACTTCGGGGAGCCGAGGCTCTCGCGCCCGCTCAAGCTGCCCGAAGCGCTGGTTCCCTGTGACGAGGCGCTCGAGAGGATCAAGCTCTTTCTCAGAAGCCAGCAAACAGCGCCGCCGCGCTCGATGCGAGCTACGCTCAAGCGCAGGCTCCGTCGCTTCCTGCTCGGGAATATATCAAAAGATGTGGCGTAAGCTTTTACAGGGCTTAGACCCCATTCTGGCGCGAGTCGCGCGCCGCCTGGAATGGTCGCAGGCGCAGGTGGCGCGCAAAGACCGCGCGCGCTACTACTGCGCCGTGATAGACGAGAGCGCCGTTTTGCATCCGACCGCCACGATTGAAAATATACGCGGCGACGCCGAGGCCATACGCGTCGGCGCGCACACGCACGTCCGGGGACAACTGCTGACCTTCTGGGATCACGGGAAAATTCAGATCGGGCAGTGGTGTTACATAGGCGAGGGGACGCGCATCTGGTCGCAGGCTTCCGTTTCAATCGGCGATCACGTCCTGATCGCTCACGGCGTCGACGTGCATGATACGGACAGTCATCCGATTGACTGGCATGAGCGACGGCTCGACGGGCAGGGGATACTTTCGGCCAGCGGATACAGAACGCCGACGCAGACTCTCTCCTCGCCGGTCGTTATTGAAGATGATGTCTGGATCGGATTCAAGGCGAGCGTCCTCAAGGGCGTGCGCCTCGGGCGCGGCGCGATCATAGCGGCCTGCGCGGTCGTCACAAGGGATGTCGCGCCCTGGACAATCGTCGCCGGAAACCCCGCACGCGTAGTCCGCGAACTGACGCCGGAGGAACGAAGGAGCGAGCCGCGCCGCGAACCGGCCTGAGCGTCGAACAACGGGCCTGAGCAGCTTTCTCTCCGTCCCGGCGAGCGAATCCAGGGCGGCAAGCCTTCAATCGTAACCGTCCGCCCATTCAGGATGCTCTGCCGCTGTCACTGCTGCTGCCGCTGCTGTTGTTGCGCCGGGCCAACCCCCAGATCGCGCCGAGTCTATAAACGTCCGGCATCATCAACTCGTAGCAATAATTTTTCCAGTAAGGATGGTGCGCCCTGTCTCTCTGAACGAGCGCCCGCACGCCTTTGGCTCCGACCAGGGTGGCCGCGCCGACGAACTGGGCCAATCGCAGGTAGCGTGGGCGCTGGCGCGCGCGTTTGGTATTCCACACCTCGCGGTCGTGGCTTCCCTGCGAGAAAGAGCGACGGGCCCAGTACCACAGCGAGAAGGTCTCGGGCCGCGTCAGGTGATAGACGATGATCTCCGGATGATAGAACGCTTTGAAATTCGGTATCTCCTCTCGGGCCTGTATCATCAGGCTGGTCTCGTCGCCGCGCGCGAGACCTCGTGCCATCAGCCCCAGTTTGGCGTTGAACCTGCCGAGATGTTCGACTACGCTGCGCCGCCATACCATATTGCTGCCGTTAAGAAACTCGCCCTCTTCCAGAGGGCGAGGCGCGTCCCCCTTGTAATCCATGTTATATGCGTCCTGAAACCAGGCCGGTTTCTCCGTGATGTAGTAGGGAAAGATGGGCCCACCGGTCAAATCCGGCTGCTCGTCCCGGATGACGCGCCTGATGTTTTCGATCCAGCCGGGCGCAGCCTTCGCGTCGGCGTCCAAATGCGCGACATAAGGGGCCTGCGCGTGCTCGTATCCGGCATTGCGCGCCGCATTCAGGCCCGGACGCGCCTCGTAAACGTATTCCAGGTTCAGACCCCCGGAATTTTCCTCAACGACCTTTCGCGTCTCATCCTTTGAAGCATTGTCCACGAAAATAATGCGGAAGCTCTCGGGGTCAACGGTCTGAGAGCGCAGGCTCTCAAGCGCCCGCGCGATGTGCGGAGCCTCGTTATAAGCGCACATGAGAACGTCGATGTCCGTTGCCATAGATGTTTTAGATGTCAGATGCCGTATCAAAATGTAAGACGCTCACGAGCTATGACGCGGCATCCGTTTCAAGTCCTCTCTCTCACTCCGGGCCTGTGGCTTTTCCTGCAAGAGGAGCTGTCTGTAGGCCGCGCAGAATCGCTCCGGCGCAAAATGTTGACGGGCATACCGGTATGCCTCGCGCGACATCTCTTTCAGGAGCGCACGGTCTCTCTCAATCGCGTTGACGGCTTCGCACAGGGCCTCCACGATCTGCTCTTCTTCGCCGTTTTCGATGAGGATGCCATTGACATTATGCTTGACGTGATCCGGAATGCCGCCGACATCCGTAGAGATGGGAACTACTGCGTGGGCCATCGCTTCCATAATCGCCATCGGAAATCCCTCGCGGCTCGAAGTCAGTAGAAGCGCATCGGCCTCCGCGTAGAGTTCGTTCAATTCAAGGGGGTCGGCTATCTCGCCCTTGAAGATGCAGGAGCTTTGATGCTCCGCCTCGATTGCGGCCCTGACGTCGCCGACCAGAATAAAATCGGCCGCCGCGCCCGCGCGCCGCAAACGAGCGGCAGCCCTGCCAATCAAGTGAACGCGCTTCTCGGCCGACCCGCGTCCGACATACAAAAGTTGCAGGCGTTTGTGTTGGCCCTTCTCCGTATAATTATCCGGCACGGGAACCTGATTATCAATGAAGGCGATTCGATTGAGCAGGGCGTTTGTGTCGAGGCGCGCGGCGCGGTACTGTTCTTTAAGCTCGTTGAAGGCGCGGCTGCTATAAACGACGCGCGTATCTATCTCGGAGACGGCCGCAAGGCTGACGTGCTCTATGCCGCCGCCGAAGGCGTGCAGCAGATCTATGCGGCGCACGTCTGCCTTGAGGCGTGGAATCAAATCGTAGAAGAGAACGGTATTGCAACCGAAGACGACCGCCCGTTCGTGCCGGTTGATGAAGGACGCGAGCGCCGCGACATATCCGTAGTAGCGGAGCGAGCCCGGCGTCAGGAAAGAGATGTCGAAGAGGCGAGCGCTCTTTTCAAACAGAGGCTTGAATTTCGCGTCCTTCGACGGATTGGTAAAAAATATCCAGGGCCTATGATGATCCGCAACGCAGGCCACAATATCCGCATGAATCTTCTCGGCCCCCCCGACCTGATAGAACGGGAAGAAGAAAAAGAGCCCGGAGCTGTTTCTAAGGGGTAAGCACCGCCCGGCGGCCCGCCCGGCAAAGAGGACGAAGGCCCTGGCGCGACGCCAGGGTAACAAGAGCCTAGCGATTTTCCTGACGTATCCTGCTTTCATGTCCCGGAGAAAGATGTTGAGCCAGACCCATTCCCCTACTGCCTCACAAAGCGAGAAATGTATTCGCCCGGCGCGCACGCGGCCGCCGGGAGAGAGGGCCACTACCATCGAGAGGAACGGTGCGTGCGCGCCGCCCCTCAAGCTTAAAGAGAGATGCCCAGGCCATAAAGCTTGAGCCTTTTCTTGATGCCCGACAAAACGTAATAAACCTTGCGCTTCACGAAATTATTGGAGCGCCCCGCGCCGAGACGGATGAGGTCTTTAAGGACGTACGCGCCGACCGTCAGATCAAAGCTATTAAGATGGAGCGCCTTGAGCCTGTTCTTCAGGTACACGAGCCGAGTCCTGATCGGCTTAAATTCGTAATCGCCGAGATTGTTAACGTAGGTGATCGAGCTATGATGCACTCTATATCTGAGCAGCGCTTCGTCTATCTTCTCGATTGATTTTCCGTCGGCGCACAGCCGCAGCCACAGATCGTGGTCTTGCGCGTATACCTGATTTTCGCTATAGCGATACTCTTTAGCGATTGCTGCGCGCAGCATCGTGGTCGGATGGGCGACGCAGTTTGTCTTCGGCAGTTGCCTGTAAATCTCAAGCGACGTGGTGGTTTGCCAGTCCTCGGGCCAGTCCGCCACCCTGTTGCCCAGCTCGTCCATGAAAGCAGCTCGCGCGGCGACGACGCTGCACGATGGATGCCGGTCGAGAAACGACACCTGTTTTTCAAGCCTTTCGGGCACGCTGATGTCGTCGGCGTCCATGCGAGCGATGTATTGGCCCCGCGCGAGGCCGATTCCGAGATTGAGCGAGCGCGTCAGGCCCAACCGCGTTTCGTTTCTCAACAGCTTGATCCTGTGATCGCCGAATGATCGAATCAGCTCGGCGCTTCGGTCGGTTGAGGCGTCGTCGATGATGAGGAACTCGAAATCGTCGAAGGTTTGCGACAGGATACTCTCGACGGCCTGACGCAAATATTTTTCGCCGTTGTGCACGCTCATCAGAACAGTGACTTTCGGATCAGCCATGCGATTAGTTTCCGCGCCTCATGCCTGAACGGGACGCGCCGGAATCAACTCTAAACTCTCCGGCACTCAACCTCGCCCGCCTCAAAAGTCCCCCACCCAGACCCAATTCGGTATCCGCCCTGAACCATAGAATCAATAGCCGATGCCCGAGGCTCCATATTAAATGAGACCGATTCGCTAGACCACCACAGCGCCGACACTATTATTCGGGCTGCTCGTTCGGTGAAGCTCCGTGTAGGTGGCTTCGAGCAGGTGGACGGCCTGTTGAAAATCCAGATGCAGGCGGCAATAGTCAACGCCCCGAGAGCCAAGCTCGCGCCCGCCGTCAGGAAGCGACAGAATGCGCGCGGCGGCCTCGGCCATCGCCTCCGCATCACGGGGCGGAACCAGCAGGCCGTGACCCGTTTCGGCCACCAGCTCCAATCCGCCTTCGACCTCGAATCCGACCACGGGCAGGCCCATCGCCATCGCCTTGATGCTCGAAAGATTATCGGCCTCAAACAGGTAGGCCCTTAAGTAGATGTCTGCGGCGGCATAGAGTGGGAGGGGATCGTTCATGAATCCGAAGAGGTGCGTATGCTGCTCGACGCCAAGCTCTGCGGCGCGCGCTTCGAGCGCCGCGCGCGCCTCTGAGGGGCCGGTTCCGGCGATCACGAAATGCAGGTCTGGAAATCTCCTGAGCAGCGAGGGCAAAGCTTCGAGCGCATACTGATGCCCCTTCAATGCCTGTAGCCGACCCACGGAGAGCGCTACGGGTGCGTCTTCGGCAATCCCCAGCGTTCGGCGCACCTCCGCGCGGTGACGCTCGCGCTCAGCCTTGACCCGCTCGACCGCCTGAAGATCCACCACGCCGCTCGCTCTTAAAACTTTCCCGGCGGGCACACCGATATTGAGCAGCTCCTCCGGATAAGCTGTGAAGAAGCGATCCACCCAGGGATGAAAGCGCTCGAATTGGAGGGGCAGCCAGCCCACATTCACATCCCTGATCTGCTGGAAGCGAGCCGAGACCTGATATATCAGGGGACGCCCGCAAATCGACTTCAGGAACAGTCCGAGGGCGAGGCCGTGAAAAATATGTCCGTGAATAACGTCGGGGCGAAAGCGCGCCGCCTCGTCCGTGATACGGCGCGCCGCCCCCTTGTACGCGGCCTCCGTGATGACCTCTTGCGAGTAGTAATGAAGATACTTCAATAGTTGAGCGGGATTGCGTCGCAGCAAATCGACGGGCGCGGGCGCGGCCAGCGCCGCCCTGCGCTCGTGCGTGCGTAGAGCATGTCGTACGTGGTTACGAACGAAATTCGGGACGGAGCGCGCGCGCCTGAACGGACGCCCCCAACGCGAAGAAGATGATGGGCGTGAAAAAGATGATGACGGCCCGTTGCCGTTAGCGGTCGCTGAGCCGGTGGCGGCGTCGGCTGCTGGCGTCGCCTCCTTCTGCGTCGCTTTACTTTCCGTACGCTCTTCCTGTTGTTGATAAGCGCCAGCCTCGCGCAGGCGCTTGGCGTAAACGAAACTCCCGTCGTCTGGAAAGACGGTGACGACCCTGTGCGCGAGCTTCGAGGGGTCGGACAGGCGAATCAAATCCCATAGATAGCGTTCGGAGCCGCCGCCGCCCAGACCGTCGATGATATGCAAGACTCTGACGGGACGCGAATCACTCACGCTCTCGCCCCTCCACCGGGAAGGCCATCCGAATTAGAGCAAATCTGCGCTCGATAATTATACGGGTTTGCGATTGCATAGGAGGCGTACACCGTCACTTGACCGTCACTCGACTATGGGCGATCAAGCAGATTCTGTAGAGTCTCAACTACACGGTCAACATGTTCGAGCGGCATGTTGGGGTAAAAGGGGAGTGAGAGCCCGGCGTCGCCGATACGTTCGGCGATGGGGAAATCGCCCGGCTTGAATCCGAACGTCTCGCGAAAGTAGGTGAGCAGGTGAATGGCGCGATAGTTGACCATGACGCTGATGCCGTCGTCCTGCATCCCTTGAATCACACGGTCGCGCTCTCCGCCCTCGATCCAGACCGGAAAGAGATGCCAGGAATGAGATGTGCCGGGCAACGTCGCGGGCCGCGACAAACCCGGAATATCCCACAGTCGTTCCTCGTAGTAGCGGGCCAGAGCGCGCCGTCTCTCCCAGTTTTCTTCGAGTCGATCCATCTGCGGCAGGAGCAGCGCGGCCTGTATATTATCCATGTTGTATTTCCAGCCGAGCATCGTCATATCCCAATGCTTGTAACCTTCCCTGTGACGGTCGTTGGCGTTCTTGTTCATGCCGTGCAGGCGCAGCAGGCGCAGCTTTTCCGCCAGCGCATCGTCGTTACAGACGACGGCCCCGCCCTCTCCGCAGGTCAGGTTCTTGGTCGCATAGAAGGAGTAGCAGGCCGTGTCTCCGAGCTGGCCCGTTTTGATGCCGTCGCGCGTGCCTTCGACGCAGTGCGCGGCGTCTTCGATGACGGCCAGCCCGTAGCTGTCTGCGATTTTACGAATGGCCCGCATGTCGCACATCTGGCCGTAGAGGTGTACGGGCATGATGGCGCGCGTTCTCTCTGTGATCGCGGCCTCTATGAGCGAGGCGTCGAGGTTGCCGGTCGCGGGCTCGACATCTACGAAGACGGGCCGCGCGCCAGCCTCCATAATGGCGGTCGCCGTCGCGATAAAGGTCATCGGCGTCGTGATGACCTCCGCGCCCTCTCCGATCCCGAGCGCGAGCAGTGAGATATGCAGCGCGCCCGTACAACTGGTTACGGCGACGGCGTGACGCACGCCCAAGTACTCGGCAAAGCGACGCTCGAAACGGGCGACCCATTCGCCGGTAGTAAGAATCGGCCCCGAAAGCACCTCGGCGACCGCATCCAGCTCGGCCTGCCCCAGATCGTGCATGAAGAACGGCACTTTCATCCTGGCTAATGCTGTCATCAATGCATCTCCCTTTTGCCGGTGGCGGTCGTGATGGGAATGTGGCGCATCCACATCTGCGGTCGCCACCACGTTTCGTTATCCCTGTACCAGCGGGCCGTGCGGCTCAACCCCTCTTCAAAAGAGAGTCGCGGCTCCCAATCGAGCAGCTTTCTGATCTTCGTCGCGTCACAGGTATGACGAAAGACCTGGCCGGGACGGTCGCCTATGAATTGTATCTGGCTATCGGTGGGCCGCATCGCTTCCAGGACGGCCTCGGCCACTTCGAGCACGCTCCTGTGATGGCCCGAGCCGATGTTGATGACCTGTCCCCTGATCTTCTCAAGGTCTGTGTGAAGCAGTCGATCCAGGGCCTCGCAATGCTCCTCCACGAATATCCAGTCGCGCGCCGCCGAGCCGTCGCCGTGAACCGTCAGCGGCTCTTTCAGGATACAGCTAGTGACGAAGCGCGGCACTGCCTTCTCAAGGTGCTGATAGGGGCCGTAGTTATTGAAGGGGCGGACGATCACGGCCGGAATATCGTAGGTGGCCCAGTAAGAATAGACCAATCTATCCGCTCCGCACTTGGCCGAAGCGTACGGGCTCATCGGGTTCAGCGGATGATCTTCACTCATCTTCTCCGCTTCGGCCGTGCCGTAAACCTCCGAGGTCGAGATGTGTATGAAGCGCTCCACCCGGTCGCGATGCTTGACGACGGCGTTGGCGACCGTCTGTGTGCCGAGCACGTCGGTCTCGAAAAAGAGACGGTTGTCATAGATCGAGCGCGTGACGTGCGACTCGGCCGCCATGTGAACGACGATGTCGGATTGGGAGACGAGCGTATCCATCAGCTCGCCGTTTCTGACATCCCCGTACCAGAACTCGTAGCGACCGGAGCCGAGCGAGCCTTCGGGACAATTCTGCACGTTGCCCGCGTAGGTCAGCGCGTCCACGACCAGCAGGCGGTACTCGGGATATTTGTTATATAAATGTCTGACGAAGTTGCTGCCTATAAAGCCTGCGCCCCCCGTCACCAGAACAGTTTTCATACTTCCTCCGTTATCTTATTTGCCTGTGATAATCGCCGCGCTCTCGTCTCCGCAGTTGAGCAATAAATCCAGGGCCGACAAAAACGGTACGAACTCCCCGTGTTGTTGCGCGTAGACGGGGTGTTGATAATCCTGCCACAGGACTTCGATGCCATGCGCGGCGAATAGCTCCGTGTTCAGGTACGAGCGGGCCGCGCTCCCGCTCAGGTAACGGCCCGCGCCCTGCGCCAGGCAGATGTTTAGCAGCCGCTCGCTTCGCTCTCCGCCCACCCCAAGCTCCGAGGAGCGAAGAGTGCGGCGCTCGATCCCAAGCCAGCGGCACAATAGTTCTATAACCGCCACGTCCAGATCAATCAAGCGCTCCCAGCGTCGGCCCATGAGAGTGTCTTCCAGCTCCGGCAGGTAGCGTTTCAAATACGGGGCCTTCGCATAGAACTGTTTGATCGTCCCCGAGTGCTTGCGCGCCCACGGCTGCCGGTCGTCAATCTCTGTTTCAAAGATGCGCTGCTCCAAAGAGTTGACGCGCACGGGCACGGTCAGCCAGTGCGGCCCCGCGGGCGACTTGATGCGATTGCGATTACGCCAGCCGTTCTTGTCAAACTGGACATCATCATAGAACACGAAGATGTCGGAGCGGTACACCTGGTCGAAGAAACCGAGCCACGGCAGATAGCCCGGTTGAAGCACCACCAGCGTCCGATTGTTTTTCGCGCTCAACTGTTCGACTCTCGAAAGCGCGGAAGATAATGGTAATAGCCCTCGAACGTACCCAAATCCAGGGGCTCACCCTCAAGCACCACGCCGCGATGCGCGATCCCTTGAAGAGCGCAGGCCTCGAAAGTCTTCCACAGATCGACCTCTGCGGTGCGCGGGTTGACGAAATCCGGGCCCAGATAATCGAAGATTTCCGGCGGGTACACCGTGCGGCCAAAGCCGCGCAGCTCGTACGCGGAATCCCTGTAAGCGGCGCGCGTCTCTTCCTCCGTCTGTAGTCTGCGTATCGAGAGTGGGCCCGCGCCGCTCGCAGCCTCATCTCCGGTCTCGAACTCGACTCCCCTTGCCCCGGCGAAAAATGGAACGTCCCCTTTAGGCAGCCTGAGCAGGCTCGAACGAATGGACGATTCCCCCTTGAAGCCTTCGATCAACTGCAACGTGGCCGGAACCCCGGAGAGCAGCAACTGATCCGGTATCATCACGACGAAGGGGTCATCGGCGACGAACTCTCTGGCCTGGAAGATCGCGTCGCCGAGCCCTGCGGGCCGCGTCTGGTAGACGAAGCTCAACTCGCAACCGTCCACCAGCCGCTCAAGCTCGTCTATGCTCGCGTCGCGTTTGTGCGATTCCGGATGGGGCGCGCAAAGATAATCACGAATAATCTCTTTCCCCTCGCGTATGACGATGCAGACGCGTTTGACGCCTGACAGCAACGCCTCTTCCAGCACATGCTGAATCATGGGTTTGCGTCCGACGGGCAGCAGCTCTTTAGGGACGGCCTTTGTGAAGGGCAGCATACGCGAGCCGAGCCCGGCGGCCGGGATGACCGCCTTCTCAATGATCGTCTGCACTGGCCTCGTCAATTTCATTTAACCCTTTGTGCCGCGGCCGCCGCCCATTCTCTCTCTCTCGCCGCTGCGGCACTCACTTCGCGCCGGTCTTTTCGCCTAGAAAAAGTAGCGCGCTTTCAGCCCCGAGGACTGGTTCCAACTCCATCAGGTCGGAGATCATCAGCCAGGCCATCCTCTCTATCATCAATCTACGGAGTTCCTGATGATAGCGGGCCACGCGCGCCTCCCCTTTCGGCAACGACGAGGATTCGATTTCCGAGCGCAGCCGCGCCAGTTTTTCCCCCGTCACCTTTGGGCCAATCGTGACCTCGTGCTGTCGCCAGAGGCTGTTCATCAGGTGGCTCTCGTCGCCGACGACCGTGAAGCCGACATCCTCCATCAATACTCTCAGGCTGTTCTTATTAAAATAGCTGAGGTGGGCCGGGGGAACCCAGGAAAGGTTCAAAGGGTCTTTCTCGCCCAGGATTTCATCTACGAGTAGATGATAGATGCCGGACATGTTCGGGCACATCAGCGCGACTAGGCCACGGGGCCGAAGGATACGCCGAATCTCCTGCAAGGTTCTTCTGGGGTCGGGGACGTGTTCCAGAAAATTAAAGCCCGCCACCACGTCGAAAAAATCATCCGGGTAGCCCAGCTCTTCAACCGCACCGATCCTGATGTTCGGGAGTTTCAGCTCGCGGCGGGCGTATTCGGCCTGGCCCACGCTCAATTCGACTCCGTGCACCTGCCACCCTGCCTCGTGCGCAAGCTTTAGAAAGTTGGCGTTGCCGAATCCTATCTCGAGGAGCTTTCCTCTGCCCGTCGCATGTTTCTCGATTGAGGTCAGGTAATGGTTATTCCAAATCCCCTCTCCCTCGCCGAAATCGGGCGAGGTGTGCTCGTCATAAAACGAGTCGATTTGAGGCAGGGGCGCGACGAAGATAAAACCGCAGTCGCGGCATCTGTAAAAGCTGAAAGGGACGCGGGCCACCGCCGGATTCATGTACCGAACGATCCGCTTTCCGCGACATGCGTTGCAGCGGCCCGTGAAGCGGAAATTAAGATAGCGCCCGAAATGGCTGGTCTTCTTCTGCGACTCGGTCGGAAAATTTCTAACGGCACGCACCGAGCGGTCGCGCATGCGCCACACCTTATCCCGGACGGTGAAGGGGAGTAGCTTGTGATAACCGTTCTTGATTGTAGAGACTAAGTTCATAAACCTTCCGCAACCCGGGGGCGGCCCGAAACCCGTTCACTCAGAAATCCATCTGGAAGAACAGCTCAAAACGCATCCGTAAAATCTTCGACCTGAAGCACACGTCGATCACCTGCACCATGAATGCGCGAAGGCCAGGTAAAAGAGAATTATACGGGGCAGGTCGTCCAGGTAATAATGTTCGTCCGGACGATGAGGATTATAGCCATTGCCCGGCCCATAAAGCATGCACGGGATTCCGGCCAGGCTAAAGTGGCGCATGTCGGATGTGCCCGTCGAGGGGCCGACATCTATGGCAGCCATGCCGAGGCGCGCCGCGCTTTCCTGAAGCGACTGTTCCAACTGCGCCGTACTAGAGCGCACTGGCTCGGTAGCGAATCCGTTCCACACCAGACGCGGCTCGATTGACGTTGCGCTCGAAGCGGCGAACGCCTCGGCCTGCTGCTCCAGGAACCGGCGCATCGAGGCGAGGCTGAATTGGGGCGGAAACGTCACGTAACACTGCGCGACCGATAATTCCGGCACGGTCAGTTGTGCCCCCTCGCTCTGAATCTTCTGTAGCACGAATTGATACGGGCTCGGAAATCTGGTCCAGGGTTCCACCCGCCCGGCGTTGAGCGCGAATACGGCTTCGCGCAGTTGAATGACGAGTCGCGCCATCCATTCGGCGGCGTTCGTGCCCATGTGCGAGACGCTGACGGAAGCGGGCTTGCCCTTAAGGACGATCTCGAACTGAAGCTGACCGGCATGCTCGTTGATCGCCTTGTCGGTTCGAGTCCCATCCATAATGAGCGCCCCGTCGCCGCCGAACCCAGCCTCTAAACAGAGCAGCGAGCCGTTGCCCGTGATTTCGTCCTCAAGCACATATTGAAATATAACGTCTCCAGGCAATCGCACGTCCGCCTTGCAGAGCGTCTCCATGATCGCCAGCGAAGCCGTCACCCCGGCCTTGTCGTCCATCGCGCCGCGCCCGTAAATAATATTGCGCTCTCTATCTATGTGCCCGCTAAAGGGCGGATGCGTCCAGGCCGCGGGGTCGCCCTCCGGGACTATGTCCATGTGAGTATTGATAATCAGAGACCGAGCGCCGCTGCCATCGCCGCGCAGGCGCGCCACGAGACTATGGCGCTCCGGCAATTCGCTGATAGGGTATTGTGCGGTCGGAAGCTCGCTCAGGGCCTCGGCCCTATGCGTTACCTTTTCGGCCTTCAGGCCCAGGGATTCTATCTGGCGCGCGACTCTTTCGACCAGTTCGTGCTCGGCCTCGAAAAGACTCGGAATGCGGATCAGCTCCTGGAACAGCAGCTCCCAGCGTTCGAGATTGGCATTGATAAATGCCCTGTAGCCATCCAGAATAGCGGCCGCTTCAGCAGAACGCATCAAAGCTCTACCTTCTCTCTTCCCTGCTTAAGAGGATAATTTCTAAGCCACGGGACGGGCCGCCCCTCGGCGCAAGCCTGCGCCCCGAGCCGCAGCGCTTCGCCGTGATAGACCGCGTACGGATATGAAAAATTGATGTTTGAATCCTCATCGGCGCGCGCTACGGCGCGATGCAGCTCTTCGGATTCCTCTATCAGGACGCCGGGCTTGATGAGGCGCACGACCTCCGGCAACAGCCAGAAACTATGCGTCTCGACGCGCACGCCGTCGTGATCTATGACGACTCCCTTTTGGGGCTCGTCCGTGAATACATCCTGGGTATGCTGTTGGCCCAGGACGTAATCGGGCACGGGCGCGAGGCTCGTCGTATTCAGCGAGACGCCGAGCCCTAAGATTTTGACATCATGACGGCGCAACAGCTCGAATGACGAGCCGGGGCCGTAAGGATGAACGATGCTTTCCTGGCCCGAGGTCAACACTTCGGCCAGCGCGCCCCGCGCGCAGATAGACCACCAGTAGCTGACGCTGCGCCGCACGCCCTGCCACGCGCGGAACAGCTCCGGAATCCAGCCTATGTTGGCGGGCGTACGTCTGACATCGAAAACCGGACGACTTTCGAAGTAGTCGTTATAGCCCTTCCACGGTCGCTCTCGCTTATCCAGATTCCAGGCGAAGCTCGGCAGCACGAGCGTCCCCGCGGGCCCAAGTCTTTCGAGCAGAATGCCGAGGAACTGTTCTCCGGTCAGCTCTAAATAGGCCATCCTCTTGAAAGAGGTGTGCAGGTAGACCAGATCGCCGCGTGAGATTTTAAGATCATCTAAAAGATGATTGAATCGTTGATACCCTTGCATTGCTTATTCTAAATGTCGGGCGGCGCGCGAGCTTACGTGGCACTCTCCGGGCGGCGTTTATGGCAGACGGCATAAATAAACCAGCAATAGTCTTCAAGCTCATCCCCCAGATCCAAGAAGGCTCTCAACAACTGGTCATCCCAATCCTGCATTTGTGCGCTTGAGAGTGGTTTGAGGAAGCAGCCGCGCAGCATTTTAACCTCAAAGCCGCCCTCAAGTAAAAGATGACGAAACTCGTAGCGATCATAGGATCGGAGGTTTCCCACCTCCACATCCCTTCGATTGGCGCGGGTCGGCGTCGGCTCCATATTCATCAGCGCGCCGATGCGGCGATGCAATGAACGACTGTTGGGTATGGTCGCGATCAATCGTCCATCGTCTTCGAGCCATTGACGGGCGTGGGCCAAAAAGGCCGCCGGGTCGGGCAGATACCTCAGCATGTCGCCCGCTATGATGGTGTCGTAGGTTCCGGTGGGCTCAAATTCCTGAAAGAGCTGGTGAAAGATTCTGACATCATCGCGCCCACTGTAGCGCGCGCGCGCGTGCTCGGCGTGGCGCTCGGCTCCCTCTACGATGTCCACTTTGCAGCCGCCGCGCCCGAGAATCGCATCCGTCCACAGCCCATCCACGTATCCGAGTTCGAGCACTCGCGGCCCACGTATGTAGGGCTCGCAACGCTCGACCACGAATTGCTTCGTGCGATTGTCAATGCCGAGTTGAAGCGGCGTGTGGTAGTAATGCTGCGAAGCCCTTTCCACCTCATCGCGGGCAGCAGCCAGAGAACCCTCGCCCGTCTCGTCTTCCCTCGGGGTTGTCATGATCGGGCTTCGCTCCTCCAGCCTTGATTCATATACATGTCGAACCATTCCTGAAAAACGACGAGCGCAAAGACACGATTGACGTGGGTGTAATCGCTCTCGGTCTGATAAAGCCCGTCGATCAACTCCCTAACGCGCGACTGGTTGAAAAGGCCGTGACGCGAAAGACGCTCCGGGCTCAGGGTCTCGCGCACATAATCCTCCAGATCATTCAAGAGCCACTCCGTTATGGGCATCAGGAATCCCTCCTTCTTCCTGAAGACCATCTCTTCGGGAAAATACTTGAGCGCGGCCTTCTTCAACAGATACTTGGTCTCGCCGTCCCTGATCTTGAAGCGTCCGGGCAGGCCCGTGATGAAGGTGACGAAGTCCGTATCGAGGTAAGCGGTGCGGACTTCGAGCGAGTGGGCCATCGAGAGGCGGTCGACGAAGGCCAGCACCTGATCCGGAAAGATGGTGTGCCATTCGGCTTCGAGGATGCGGTTGAGCGGGTCTGTGGCCGTCAGCCGCGAGAAGTCTCGCCGCAGTCTGTCGCGCGAGCTGAAGGCTTGCATCCGCTCGGCCACCTCCGGCGCATACAGAGAGGCTTTCTCCTCGTCACCGTAGACGAACAATTTCGCGCGCCACTTCCAGTCTTCCGGTTCCGTCATGCGCGCCAGAAATTCCGGCTGCGATTGGAAGGGCCGAATCAGGTTCGCATCCCCCGTTTGCAGGTACTCGTCGTAGCGCGAGAGTGGAAAGGCGAGGCGGTGCGAGAGATAGCTGCCGAAAAGCTCGTCGGCGCCGTCGCCCGAAACGGCGACCTTGACGTGCTGCGCGATCAGTCCGGCCAGGAAGTAGGTCGAGACGGTTCCGGCAAACGGCTCGTCGAAACAGGCTATGATGCGCCGCAGGTTCTCGGGAAAGTTCGAGAACTCGACTGCCTCTTCGTAATGCTCCGTGCCGTAGCGCTCGGCCGCCCACCTGGCCCAGCGCCGATCCTGCTCCTTGCCCTCTGTGGTCGAGCCGTCGGCGTAGGTGAGCGTGAAGGTCTTAATCCTCGCGGGCGAGAGTTCGGCCGCGAGCGCCGTCGAAAGAGTTGAATCAATGCCTCCGCTCAGGAAAAATCCTATCGGCACGTCCGACATCAGACGCCGCTCGACGCCACGGCGCAGGAGCACGAGCAGGTGTTCGACCAGTTCCTCTTCGGGCCACTTGGCCATCTCGCCCGTCGCCGAAAAATCCACGTCCCAGTAGCGCCTGATAGAGGGCTCGGCGCCCGCGCGGTAGACCAGCAGGTGAGCGGGCGGGAGCACGTGTATGCCTTCAAAGATCGAAAGCGGAGCGGGGACGTGCTTGAAGCTCAGGAAATGGTTGAGGGCCTCGAAGTTGATTCGCCGCTCGAAGCCCGGAACTTGCAGCAGCGCCTTGATCTCGGAGGCGAAATAGAGCGCTTCATCCGCGCGATAGTAATAGAGCGGCTTCTTGCCCATACGGTCGCGCGCCAGCAACCCGACCTTCTCCTTATCGTCCCAGACGGCGATGGCGAACATGCCGTCGATGCGCTCGGGCAGGCGCGTCCCGTAATCCTCGTAAAGGTGCGGCAGAATCTCCGTATCGCAGTGCGTGTGCAGTTGATGGCCCTCGGCCAGCAGCTCGCGTCGCACCTGCGGATAATTGTAAAGCTCTCCGTTCTGCGCCGCCCAAACGGTCTTGGTCTCGTTCGAGAGAGGTTGCCGCCCGTCTTCGACCCCGACGATGCTCAGGCGTCGCGCGCCGAGAGTGTACTCGTCTCCGGCGACAGTGTGCCCGTCGTCCGGCCCGCGATGCACGAGCGTCGCGATCATGCGCTTGACTGTCTCTTCGTCACGGCGTCCGAAGACGCCACTGATACCACACATTTACTTACCCCTTCAGAGGCGCGTAACTACCGGGCCGTGCGCCCTCGTGGACGGGCGAAGCGGCGTGCGCCGCTCGCACCGACACGATTTCATTAAGGACACGTTCTTCGATTGTTCCGGCGGCTGTGTCCACGGTGTACTCCGCGACGGTCACGAAATCGAAATGGTCTTCGGACTTACAAACGCTGACGTACTCGAAATCCAATACGGAATCGGCCGGGCACGCCAGCGTGCGGGCATAGCGCAGCAGCCGCTCGCGGAACAACTCGTTATTGCTCGGGTAATACTTCAGCGTCGTAAACAGGCTCGTAACCGTGATCGACTCTCCGACGTGACTGTAGCGCAGGCCGCCGCCGAGGCCGTAGCGTGTGAGGAGCACACGCTCCTCAGCCTCGCCCGTGCGCGGGCGGTGATGTATCAGAATAAAGAAGTTGACGACATCCACGGAAAAGACGCGCCAGATAATAATGCCGAAGAAGTTGGTGTAAATCTCCAGCGCGCGTTGCAGCGTAGAGGGCAGTTTCCGTCGCGCGTAGAAGTTGTAGAAAAGTCCTCCATGCGCGACGGGCAGCAGCAGGAGATAGGCCCAAAGTCCAGCCGCGAGCAGTTGGTTGAGAAAAGCGAGCCCACCGCCAATAGCAGCAGCGCCCGCATCCGGCGCAACCCCAGAGGTGGCCGCCACAGCCGCCGTCGCGGGCATGATCGCGTTTGCGAACAGATCGCCGTAGCTGCCCGGATGAAAAAAGAGCAGGCAGCATACGATCACCATCTCGCACAGGAGACCGAGCCGTATCTGCGTCGCGATGAAGATAAAGCTGAACAGGATGAGCAGCGCGCCTATAAAGCGCGTCTGCGGAATCAGCATCAGTATCCCTGCGAACACCTCGGTCGACCATGCCAGTTGATTGAGTACCTTGAATATCCAGTGGTGCGGCGAGCGACGCGCGTAAAAGCGCCACCAGTATCCCCACTCCGGGTTGACCATCCCGCCTTCCATCCCGTGATTGCGCGCATAGCCCGCCGTCAGTTTGTAGATGCCAGCCGAGAGCATTATGAAGGCGAAGTCGACTTGCAGGACAAGCAAAGCGAGTGCGCGTAAATCCGGCGATGCGTAGCGGAGCGTGTATTCCAGCAGAAGGACGGCCGCCGCCAGCCAGTAGGTCATAAAGCCGGGCGCGCCCATTCCGCGCTGCACGCCCTTCCAGCGCATGCGGACGAAAAAGTAGCGACACAAAAGCAGGTTTAGAAGCGCCGCCCACAGGCTCCACCACCCGAGCGTGATGAGCGCGGCGCACAGAAACCAGACCGCCCCGATGACGGGCGCAACGACGGGGTTTTGAATGAAATCGACATCGCGCGCAGACTTGCTGTAGCCGCCCCAACGCTCGCTCAAAAAAAAGCGCCGCCAGTGCGGGAGCGCCCAAAGGAGCGTCCCCATCAGAAGAACGCCGTAGGCCATGCGGAAGAGGGCCTGAACCTGGACGCTGATTTGCGGGTGTAGGAAATCCTGGGATGCGAAAATTGAGTCCACTGGCTTAACCGACCTGATCTCGGATTGCTAATTCAACTGGCCCGGCCGTTCGGGCGGAAGCGCGCAGACCTCCGAGCCGCAGCCGAAGCGAGAGCGATTGCGCGCCACCCAGCCGTAGAGGCGAGTCCCGAAGAAGCTCGCGCCGGGGAAATAAAAGAGCGGAACAAGGGGCCACATCAAAGGGCTGCTCCACAGCAGCCGCCGGAAGGCGAAGAATCCGCGATGGGGCGGCTCTCCCTCGACGATCGTGTACATGGCCTCGTCCACGTCCGCTCCCTGCAAGACGGGAAAGCGCTCAAAGGTCTCGCGCCTGTGTGAATCATAAAAGCGCAGCGCCTCTCGGATGTCGAGCGCGCGCACAATCATCAGGGCGCGAATGCAGAATCCGCACTGCCCGTCGTAAATGATGTTGATCTCTTTACTCATTACCCCTTAGCCGCCCAGGATATCACCCGCCGAGATTCCAAGCTCGCCCAGGTTACCTGTATCCGAAACGCGCCCGTCAACCTCCGCCTCGCAGATCAGCAGCTCACCGTCACCCGTCGCGACGCGAATGCCGCTTTGTTCAACCCCGCGCACGAGGCCGGGCGTGCACGCCTCCCGGGCCGTCGCAGCCTCTACGGCGAGGACGCGCCGCAGGACTACTTTGCGCCCGCGTGAAAAAGTGAAGGCTCCGGGCCACGGACGAACCAGCGCGCGCACTAGATTATAGATGGATATGTTTGCGCTCGGCCAGTGAACGAGCCCGTCTTCGGCCGTCCGCAAGCGGTAATATCTGGCTCTCGTTTCGTCCTGCGGGATGCGCGGGGCCGTGCCGCTCGCGATCATCGGCCACCAATCAGCTATCAAACGCATCCCGGCATCCTTCAGCTTGAGCCGGACAGAGACGGCATCATCCCTCAACTCGATAGCGAAGCGCTCCCGGGCGATGACCGGGCCTGTATCAATGCCCTCGTCAATATAATGCATGGTCATGCCGGTCTCGGTCTCGCCGTTGATGATGGCCCACTGCATGACGTGCCCGCCGCGATACTCCGGCAGCAGGCCCCCGTGCAGATTGACGCAGCCCAGAGGCGGCACTCCGAGCACCGACGGCGGGAGGATCATAGAGTAAGACCAGACCAGTATCAGCTCCGGGTCGAGCCTGCGAAGCTGTTCAAGGAACGGTTCGATCTGTTTGCGCGGCGGCTGCGCCAGTGTGGGAATACCGAGCCCGGCGGCGCGCTCTCGGACTATATCAACGTCCGGCCCCGTGCGGTTTGAGGGTACGACCGACCCGACCACCTGCGCGCCCTGCGCGACGAGCGCCTCGACCGCTGCTACGCCAAGCTCGCCGTAGCCGAAGACGATCACCCTCGCGTTACTCATCTCACTCAGATGTCTTGTGCGGCTCGCGCGCGCTCTCTGGTTTCGCCCGACGCATCCTCTGGCGGCGAAAACTATCGGCCTTCCCCGAAAAGGGGCCGCTCCAGGCTTAAGATTACTCAGGCTTGCGGCTGGTAAACTTCCACTTCCATGCCGAGGTCTTTCTTCATCACCTCTTTGAGATGATCGCCCGAGGTCTTCAGGACTTTGAGCCAGCCGTGCTCCCAATCGCGTATCCCGGCGAGCCAGGCGGAGCATCCGCGACAGGGCCATGCTTCAGCGCCACGGCCTTCGAGGTGCATGCGGCGATACCAGTTGAAGGTCTCGCCCTGCCATATCTCCTTGATGGTCACGTCGTTGACATTGGGAAACTGCGACGCCGTGCGAAAGGAGATGTCCTGACCGCAGAGCGCGATGCGCCCGAGCGTATCCACGTTGAGACGCTCGAAGGGCCACACGCAGGGCTCCTTCTTCTCGGTCGGCAGATGCGCGTAGAGATGTTTGTCCAGAGCCTTCTCAAGCTTGATGACGGTGTTATCGTCCCAGGTCAGGAACTTGCGCGTTATGACCTCGTCCACGCCGACATCGTTGAGCCAGAAGTCCGTCGCTTCCTTCAAACGATCCTCTATGATCTCCTGTCGAATGATGGAGACGACGACGCGGGTAGTCGATTTGACCTGCTTTCGATATTCGAGCGCGGCGCGAATATTGCTGACCTGACGGCCCCACCACTCTTCGGGCGGTTTCGCCAGTCCGCCGCGCGGCGGTCTCACCTTGGCGTAAACTTCGGGGTCGCCCGCATCCATCGAAAACTCTATGAGGTCGATACCGGCGCTGATGACGCGCTCCAATTTCTCGCGGTGATTCGGCGTCGGCCCGAACATGCTACCGTTGGTATTGAGCCAGACGCGCGCGCCCTTCTGCTTGGCATACTCGATCATCTCGACCATGTGCGGGTGAAGCATCGGCTCGCCGCCGCCCGTGCAGCGCATCCACGCGCCGTACTCGCCGCACTCGTCGGCCATCTTATTCCAGAGCGCGACGGGCAGAAGGTCGCCGTGGTGCTCGTGGTAAAACTTTCGCAGCTCAGAGTTGCCGTCCGTATAGGGACAGTTCGGGCAGCCGAAATTGCAGGGATAGATGATGGAGATGACCACCATCATCGGGAACTCTACGGCGCCCGCTCTGAGGCCGTACTGCTTCTCTTCCTGTAAAGACTCCATGAAACCCTCTTTCATTCCTTCGCGATACTTCCGGCGCTGTGCGCCGCTTTCAAGCGCCGCCGCTCGCGTCCCGTTGAGCTTTTCCCTCATCTTCGACGCGTCCACGGTTGCTCAACAGTCGCCAGTTCTGTTTCTGATAGAAGACGCCGTACTTTTCGTCCAACGCGGGACGCTCCGAGCTGATCTGAAAATTGATCTTCTTACGACCGAGGAAATATTTCCGATACTCGAAGTTTTGATCGTAGAAGATGACATCCATGACGTAGTAGCCGGGCAGCACGAGCAGCTCTGGAATCTCAACCTCTATCACGCCCCGGCCTTCGAGCGGCGGAAGCAATACGCCTTCGAGCTTGGTGCTCGTGCCGACGCAGATCAGGTCGTCGGGTCGGCGTATCGCGGCGTAGGCCACAGCGCCCGCCACTCTTTCGGTGGCGGTGTACTCTACCATCACTTTCAGCCTCTCACCAGTCTCGAAGGCCACTTTCTCGTGGTCTTTCGCGTCCAGAAGCCTGACGGCATCGATCTGAATGCGGCCCATGCCTTCTTCCACTTCGTCGCGTGTATTACTGGTGCGCGCCTGTTCGAGCATCAGTTTCTCGTAGAGCGGGACGATGCCCGCCGTATCGCCGCTGGCGACGATCTGCCCGGCTGAAAGCAGCATCGCTTTGGAGCAGATGGCCCTGACCGAGATCATGTTGTGCGAGACCAGTATGATGGCCTTGATGCGGTCTCTCATGCTGTGAATCTTGTCGATGCATTTCTGCTGAAATGACATGTCGCCGACCGATAAGACCTCGTCGATGACCAGAATCTCGGGTTCAAAATGGGCGGCGACAGAGAAGGCCAGGCGCACGTACATCCCCGAAGAATAGCGCTTTACAGGAGTGTCTATGAATTTCTCGACCTCGGCGAAGGCCACTATCTCGTCGAACCGGCGCACGATGTCCGCCTTCTTCATCCCGAGGATCGCGCCGTTCAGAAAGACGTTCTCGCGCCCCGTCAACTCCGGGTGAAAACCCGTCCCGACTTCGAGCATGCTGCCGATGCGCCCGTAAAGCTCCACGCGCCCGCCCGTCGGCTCCGTCACGCGCGATAGAATCTTAAGCAAAGTGGATTTGCCCGCCCCGTTGCAACCGATTATGCCCAGCACCTCGCCCGGCTGTACGTCGAAGCTGACATCCCTGAGAGCCCATACGGTCGCCTCGCTGCTCTGGCGCCCGTTGCGGCGCAGCCGCTTGAGCGGAGTGCTGATGCTTGAGACGAACGACTCGCGCAGGCCCGCGCGCTGCTTTTGAAGCTCGCCGATACGATAGCGCTTGCTTAAATTCTCGACTCTGATGATTGGGTGCATCGGCTTCCCTTAAACGAGGTCGGCGAAACTCTTTTCCATTCGCCGAAAAGCATAGGCTGCGTAGACGAGCAGCCCGAGCGTCACGGCGACCGACAGCGCAAACGCCGTCCGGTTAAATGGCAGACCGAAGAGCGCCGAGCGAAAACCCTCGATGATGCCCACCATCGGGTTCAGGCTATAAAGGGGACGCCAACCGGCGGGCACGAAACTCAAAGGGTAAAGGATGGGCGAGGCGAACATCCAGAACTGTAGAATGGCGGGCAGCCCCACGCTCACGTCCCGGTACCTGACGTTCAGGGCGGCCATCCACATCCCTATCCCCAAGGCGAGCAGCGTCAGCAGAATGATGAGGCCGGGCAGCAGCACTATGTTGCGCGTCAAGCCCACACCGTAGTAGATCATCAGCGCGATCAGCAGCAGAAAGGCGACGGCGAAATCCACCAGCCGCGCTCCTATTGCCGCCGCCGGAATAATCATGCGCGGGAAGTAGACCTTTGTAATCAGGTTGGCGTTGGCGACCAGACTCAGGCTGCAATTGGTGACGGCTCCGGTAAAGAACGACCACGTCATCAGCCCGCCGTAAGCGAAGATCGGATAGGGAACGCCGTCGGAAGGGATGCCAGCCAGCTTGCCGAAAAAGATCGTGAACATGATGGTCGTCAGCAGCGGCTGCAAAATCACCCACACGACGCCCATCACGGTCTGCTTGTAACGCGCCTTCAACTCGCGCCAGGTCAACAAATAGAGCAGCTCGCGGTGCATCCAGATGTCGCGCAGGTTAAGCGCCACCCATCGCTTGCCGGGCCGAATCGAGATCAGCGGCTCGTCCGGGATTTCGTGTGCTGCGGGCCGGGGCGAGGTTGATGGCGAGTGCTGTAAGTGTGATGGCGGCGTCGGCGTCGCCCTGGCGGCGGCGGGCTGCTGTGGTAGCGCACTCGCCCCCGAGTTGCTGGTCGTTGTATCCATTAAATCTTTACTGCCCGGTCGGATTCCTGGATTTCTCTGAGCCTTCCGCCCTGTGTGACGCACGCCCTCTCGACGGAAGGCGAAGAGTTTCATCGCCAGATAAAAAGTATAAGTCTAGTCACACCCGTCTTAGTCGTCAAGCAGTGCGGACGAGAGGCCGCATCATCAGGACACTTCGGCGAAAGCCTTCCGGCGTCCGTTTTATACGCGACGGCCGCCCGGGCCCGGTTCTCGACCACATTTATATACAAAGCAGGACTCCCGCCAGCTTCAATCGTGTGAAGCTGGCGGGAGTCCATCTAAAGCAGGGGGCCCTGAATCGCTACTGTTCCAGTATGGTCGGAGCGGTGAACGCGCCGTCGGCGACTAGATTGAAGACGACGCGATTGTGACCGAAAGACCTGATCTGTCCGCCCGCATTGCTCTGCAAACCCGTACTGTTGTGGACGACCATGCATTCGGAAAGCGTCGCCGTCCCGAAATTGACAGTGCCGCTCGCCAGAACGCCGAACGCACGATTGGAAGCGATGACCGTCCGCTCGATCTGCATCACGGAAGGCGTCCCCTGGTTTGCCACCACAGCGCCGTCCGATACGTTGTTGGAGATGACGCTGTCGCTGACCGCGCCGCGCACGTTGTCCTCAAAGATGATCCCATCCCCGTTCAGAACCATAGAACTGTTCGCGACGCTGACGTGAGCGATGTTGACGCCCGAGCTGTCCACCTTGATTCCGGCGACATCGTTGTTTCTGAGGATGGAATTTTTGACTATAAGATCGCCGCCGTTGACGCTGTAGAGGATACCTTCGTTGAGAAAGCCGTCGATAGTAGTGTTCTCGACGACCACCTTCAGGTCTGTGAAGTTGGTGTTCAGGACGTTGATGCCACGCAAACCCGTCTTGGCGTTATTGCCCGCTCCGCTGATATCCAATCCGCGCAGGCGTATGGTGTGAACGACATCCGTATTACCTACCGCCGGGTTGAGGCTGATGAGGATGCCGGTCGTGGCGCTGGCGAGAATGCCCGCATAATTCCCGCCCGCGTCAACGGTGACGGATTTGACGATCGTGAAGCTTCCGTAAGAGCCAGGGTCCAGGACATTGATTTCGCCGTTCTGCTGTGTCTTAGCGAGGGCCCCTGTAAAGGTCTGGCAGGGAGCGGTGCGGCTGCACGGGTTAGCATCAGCGCCCACGGCTGATACCCATGTGCGGGCCGCGCCCTGAGCCAGGGCCAGGGAATTGCCGAGAGCGACCAGAGCCAGGGCCGCGACGAGTCGAAGCGTGAATCTCAAGCTATTCATTTGGGAGCCTCCTTTTAGAGTTTTCAAGGGGTGGATTAACGGTCGGTTGATTGACTACGGGTTGTCACATTTTCATATTCGATAGGGACGGCGGCTCTTGCCGTGTCAGGAAGAGCCGTATCGGGCTAAGAAGTCGAGCCGAAGCGAGGTGCCGGGAGACAAGAGCCGTTCACGATAGAGTCGGCCAGCAGCGCGTGGGCTGAATTACCAGCGGTATTCTCGAAAAAGCGAACGGACGATATACCCGGAAAAGCAAATGGTCAATAGCCGTGACGTTGGGCTGTGATTTAATTTGCGTAGCCGCACGCACGCCGGGAGGGAGGGCGCGAAAGCGCGAGTCACCTTGCCATTACGAGAAATACTTGTTGAGAGGATTGTCTCCCGCGAGCCTCGGCAACAGAGGCTCGCGGGAACCCGTCGCACTCTGTGGCTGCTCTGATTCTTCGGCTCCCGTTAAAAGAAGAAATCCCGCCAGCCTCTTCTGCTGAGGCTGGCGGGAGCGCGCGACTTGAAATCCACCCCGTCGTGCTCTTACTGTTCCGTCAATAACGGAGCGCTGAACGAGCCGTTCGTAGTATTGACCGAGACGTGATTGTGGCCCCACGAATTTATCTTTCCGCCCGCATTGATCTGTAAGCCAACGTTGTTGTGGATAACCATGCAATCGGACAGTTGAGCCGTCCCGAACGTCACAGCTCCGCCCGCCAGCACTCCGACCTGACCGTTATCCGAGATCATAGTGTGATCCAACTGCATCACGGACGGCGACGTGACATCGATGACCACGGCCCCGTTCGTCGTGTTGTTAGAGATCGTGCTGTTGGCGACGCTCCCGCGAATGTTGTCCTCAAAGCGGATGCCTTCTCCGTTCATAACCAGGGCCGTATTAATGACTGTCACGTGCACGAGGTTAGCGCCCGAGCTGTCGGCCTTGATGCCGGGGCCGTTATTGTTTCTGATGGTGGAATTTTTGACGACGAGGTGGCCGCCGTTGGCCCTCCACAGTATGCCCTCGTTGACGAACCCATCGATCACAGAGTCTTCGAGGATGATTTTCATATCGGTGAAGTTGGTGCTGGCGATATTGATGCCTCGAATGCCGGTCTTGGAGTTGGTGGCCGCGCCGTTGAGTGACAACCCGCGCAGGCGCACCGTATGAACGGCATCCGTATTGCCGAGCGACGGATCGAGGTTGATGATAATGCCGGTCGTGCTGCTGGCGAGAATGCCCGCAACCACACCCGTGCCGTCAACGGTGATGGATTTGTTGACCGTGAAAGCTCCGAACCCGTGCGGGTCAAGGGCGTCGATCTCGCCGTTCTGTGCGGTCTTGGTGATCGCACCGGCAAATGTCCTGCACGGCGCGGTGCGGCTGCACGGGTTGGCATCGTCGCCGACACCCGATACCCATGTGCGTAGCTGCGCCTGGGCAAGGGAACTGCCGAAAGCGACACACGCCAGCACTGCGACCACTTGGAGTGCGAATCTCAGTCTATTCATTTTCTGATCTCCTTAAATAGCAAGGTTCGGGAGGGTTTGGTTTTTGGCTTTCATAACTCAACAGTGGCCGTTTTAAAAAGCGGGGCTGCGGCAGGTTAAAGATAGCAGGTGATAACAGATTTAGGGAAGCCCGGGCCGTAGCCCGTTCACAAGACCTTTGACCGGCGGGCGCTCTCCTTCTCTCTCTCTCTCTCTCTGCGCGTCCTGAGCTTGAAGATGCCGCGCCGACCATGCGTCTTCGAAAATCGAAGCCTCAAACAGACGGTTTCCCTGCAACGAGTCGGCTTGAAAATCTTTTGCCGCGCGTTTTCCCGCTCACGTTCCAGTTTTACAGGCTATTCATTCCCCGATGCTTTCTTGACACTCCCGGAGGCCGGTTTCTATACTCCGACCGCCACCGAAATTGAGACGGTCGCGTGAGAGACCGGCCGTCTTCCGGCCACCGCTTTTGCGGGAAGAGGCCGCCGTTTGAGGCGTACGCCGTCTCCGGGCCCGCTTATCTATTGCGCGCGCAAACGGTAAGGACAAACGGCGGATTTGGCGCTCGCATCGGAAAATATTATGCACAAGCTCTTCGTCACAGGCGGCGCGGGTTTTATAGGCTCCGCCTTCGTCCGGCTGGCGCTCGACCATTTTCCTGCTTGCCGCATCACAAACTTCGACGCGCTCACCTATGCCGGAAATCCGGATAACCTGGAGGGCTTGGACGAGGGCCGTCATCGCTTCGTACGCGGCGACATAGTTGACAGCGAAACGGTCGCGGCGGCGCTCGAAGATGGTACTGACGCGATCATAAATTTCGCCGCCGAGTCGCACGTCGATCGAAGCATCGCTTCGGCCCACGAGTTTCTGCGAACCAATATCATCGGCACGCAGGTATTGCTAGACGCGGCGCGCGCAGGCCGCGTGCGCCGCTTTGTTCAGGTTTCGACAGACGAAGTGATGGGAAGCCTCGCGGAGGATGACGCGAGCGCTTTCTTCACGGAAGACTCTCCGTATCGCCCGAGCAGCCCTTATGCCGCCTCCAAAGCATCGGCCGAGCATCTGGTGCTCGCCGCACAGCACACCTTCGGGCTCGATGCTGTCATCACCCGTTGCGGTAATAATTACGGGCCGCGACAGTTCCCCGAAAAACTGATCCCGCTTGTGATCTCCAACGCGCTCAACGACGAGCCGGTTCCAGTCTATGGAGACGGGCGCAACGTGCGCGACTGGATATATGTCGAAGACCATTGCCGCGCCGTGCTTCGCGCCGCCGAAAGCGGGCGCTCGGGCTCCATCTATAACATCGGCGCGCGCAACGAGCGCCCGAACCTTGAGGTCATAGAGGCGATCCTGGATGCGCTCGGCAAGCCCCGCTCGCTGATACGCTTTGTGAAGGATCGGCCCGGCCATGACCGCCGCTATGCGATTGACCCTGCGAAGGCCGAAGCGGAACTCGGCTGGCAGCCCCAGGAAACGTGGGAGAGCGGGTTGGCGAAGACGATAGATTGGTACAGGGCCAACGACAAATGGATCGCGCGGGCGCGAAGCGGCGCCTATAGAGAGTTTTATGCACGGCAGTACGGGCCGGAGGTCGGCGCGCTGTGAGAGCCCTTGTGACAGGAGCGGGTGGGATGGTGGGTCGCGCCGTCGCCGCTTATTGCGCGTCTCTGGGCGATACCGTCCTGGCATACGACCGTCAGACCCTGGACATTACGGACGAGGCGGCGGTCGCCGCCGTCTTCGAGCGCGAGCGGCCCGAGGTCGTCTTCAACTGCGCGGCGTGGACGAATGTGGACGGGTGCGAACGGGATGCGGCGCGCGCCTACAGCGTCAATGCGCGCGGGCCGCAGATTCTGGCGGCCCAGGCGCGGCGCTGTGGCGCGTCGCTCCTGACGATCTCGACCGATTTCGTCTTCGACGGCGCGAAGCAGGGCTTCTATACTCAGCGCGACGATCCGAATCCGCTCAGCGTCTACGGAGCGGCCAAGCTGGAGGGCGAGCGGCGCGCACAGGAGGCGAACGCGCGCACCCTGGTCATTCGCACGGGCTGGATATTCGGCCCCGGCGGCCCCAATTTTTTAAGCAAGGTCATCGAACTCGCGCAGGCGGGAGCGCGTCTAACGGTCATCAGGGATGCGTACGGGACGCCGACCTATGCGAAAGACCTTGCGAAGCGCTTGAGAGAGTTGGCCGAGCGCGATCTGCCCGCCATCTACCACGTGGTCAACAGCGGCGAGGGCGCGAGCTATGAAGAGTTTGCGCGCGCGGCCCTTGCCCTGAGCGGGCGCGAGGAGGGGGCCGTAATCGAGAGCGTTAGTATGGATGATCTGGAGCGGCCTGCTCCGCGCCCGCGTAACTCGCGCCTGCGCTGCCTGATTTCGGAGGCCATCGGGCTTGAGCCGTTGCCTCTCTGGCTCGATTCGCTTAAGCATTTCGCCGCTTCGCCCCCGGAATTGAAAATCGCCGTTTGAGAGACGCGAGGCCCGCCGAGCCTTGTCTAAACTTCTATCTTTGGTATGATGCTCTGTCGCTCAGCATGCCCGGTTCCAGGGCTCCTTTAACGTAAGGCTTGAAAGTTATGATTTCTGAAGATAATCGCCTGCTTCCCCTGTCTCTCGGCGAACAGACTCTTGATCGCCCGTTGCGTAATGTGCCGACGCCGAAATCCTACGGCGTGTCGGCCTCGGATTCCGTCAACCTGCGCGATTACGTGGCCGTCGTGCTCAAGCGCAAGTGGCTGATCCTGAGCCTTATACTGGTCGTCACTTCGCTCGTGACTATTCAGCAGTATCGCCTGCCGTCGATCTACGAGGCGGTGACGACGATTCAGATCGAGCCGCAGCAGCGCAGCATTCTGCAAACTCAGCAGGTCGTCATCAATGCCGATACGGACCCCAAGTTCTGGCAGACGCAGCTTGAGCTGCTGAAGAACCCGACGCTGGCGCGACAGGTGACCCTGACGCTCGACTTGCAGCACAACCCGGCGTTTTTCGACGCCCAGTCGCAGACCAGCATTTACGCTTCGCTGCGCCGCATCTTCTCGCGCGAGAAACCGGCGGCCGCCCAGCCTCCGACCTCCAGCGTGGATGTCATCGACCAGACGGAGATGGAGGGGCAGCAGCTATCGGAAGAGGAACGCGCCCGGCTCGTGCCGTACGAGGATACGCTGGCCGCCAATCTGAAGGTCGATCCCGTGCCCGGAACCAACCTCGTCAACCTGCGCTACACGCATACCGATCCCGTGCTGGCGCAGAAGATCGCCAATACCATGGGCGATGTCTTCGTCCTCAATAATATGATGCGCCAGAGCAAGGGGTCGCAGAACGCCTACGAGCTGCTGTCGAGAGAGATCGCGGACTTGCAGCTCAAGATCAAGCGCTCGTCCGAAGAACAGGTCAACTATGCGAAGGAGCATAATCTTCCGCAAGTGTTGAACCCGGAAGCAGACCTCGAAGGCAAACGCCTCGCGACCTTGAGCGCGCAGCTTTTGGAGGCCGAAAACACTCGCAAGAATCTACAGTCGCTTTATGAAGCGGCCTCGAAGGAGACCGACCTCAACACGATACCCGAAGTACAGGACAACAAGCGCATCCAGGAGCTACGCAATCGCCTCGACATATTGAAGCAGAAGCGCGACGAGCTGCTGGTGACCTACAAGGAGGAGTGGCCGGAAGTCAAACGCGTCGACCAGCAGATCAGCCAGCTCGAAGAAGCTCTGAGGGATTCGCCGCGCGAGGTCGTCTCGGCCATGAAGAAGCGCTACGAGTCGGCCGTGGCGCAGGAGAATATGCTGCGCCAGTCCTACATGCAGCAGCGCGCCGTCACCTCGCAGCAGAACGTAGACCTGATCGCGCTCGGGGCCATACGCCAGGAGCTTGAGACCAACAAGCAGATTCTCAACACGCTCTTACAGCGCCAGCGAGAGCTACAGATTACGGGCGGCGATAGGCCCAACAACGTCAGCGTCGCGACCACGGCCCGAGTGCCGAGCGCGCCCATCGGCCCGCAGCGGACGCGCAATATTTTCCTGGCCCTGATGCTCTCGCTGGCGGCCGGTGTCGGCCTCGCCTTCCTGCTCGACTACCTGGACGACACGCTCAAATCCGTTACGGACGTTGATCGTTACATACACCTGCCGACGCTGGCCGTCATCCCGGCGCTGCGCGCCGAGTCGCGCCTGCGCTTGAAGGTGATCGGCGGCGGCGCGGCGGCCGAGAACCCCGATAAGGAGAACACGGCGCTGGCTCTGATTAACGATGTCCGCTCGCCCGTGGCCGAAGCCTACAGGCACTTGCGTACGTCGCTTCTGTTGTCCTCGGCCGGGCAGCCGCCGAAGACCATCCTCGTGACATCGAGCCAGGCTTCGGAGGGCAAGACGACGACCGCCGTCAACACCGCCATTATGCTGGGCCACACCGGGGCCGAAGTCCTGGTCGTGGACTGCGACCTGCGCCGCCCGCGCCTGCATTCTCACTTTAAGGTTCCGAATGTGCGCGGCATTACCAATTACCTTTCGGGCGAGACGGATCTGGATGCGCTGTTGCAAACCTTCGAGCAGCTACCGAATCTCAAGATTCTCACCTCGGGCCCGGTTCCGCCCAACCCTGCGGAGCTTCTCGGCTCGAACGAGATGCGAAAGCTTTTGACCGAGCTTGGCGAACGCTTTACTCATGTCATAATAGACTCGCCCCCGGCAATCTCTTTCACGGACGCTTCCATTTTGTCGACGATGGTGGACGGGGTAATGCTGGTGGTTCACAGCGGGCGCAGCTCGCGCGCCGTCGTGCGTCGCGCCAAGCAGCAGTTGATGGATGTCGGCGCGAACATCTTCGGCGTCGTCCTGAACAACGTGCAGCTCGAATCGCAGGAGTTCTACTACGCCAGCTACTATGCGAGCTATTACACGTCGGATGATGACGCTCTGGACGAAGGGCCGGGAGCTACCGACGTGCGCGGGTCGAATTGATGCGCGGCCAGTATTGTGTGATCGCGCCGGACGTTGTGCTCGGGCGAGGGGTGGCCGTCTACAACTTCGTCAATCTCTACGGCTGCGAGATCGGCGACGGCTCGAAGATCGGCTCCTTCGTCGAGATACAAAAGGGCGCGCGCATCGGTCGCAACTGTAAAATCTCCAGCCACACGTTCATCTGCGAAGGCGTGACCCTCGAAGACGAGGTCTTCGTAGGCCACGGCGTCCAATTCATCAACGACAAATACCCGCGCGCGACCACCTCCGACGGCTCGCTGCAAACCGAAGCGGACTGGCGAGTTGAGCCGACGCTGGTCGAGCGCGGCGCGAGCATCGGCACGGGCGCGATCATCCTCGGCAATCTTCGGATCGGGGCGCGCGCCATCGTCGGGGCCGGATCGGTCGTGACGCGCGACGTGCCTGCGGGCGCGACCGTCGCCGGAAACCCCGCGCGAATCATAAGAAAGGAGGAAGGAGGAACGAAGGGATGAAGGCGTAGGGATGAGGGATGAGGGATGAAAAGGTAAGAGTGAATTGTTAATTAAGGCATTCACTCAACCCCTTTTCATCGCTGATCGCTACCGCCCTCCGCCCTTCGTTCCGCCCTTCGTTCCTTCCTTTCTTTGATGACTGTTCCTTTTGTCGATCTACAGGCCCAATACAGAGAGATTAAGGGGGAAGTGGACGCGGCCATTGCGCGTGTGATTGAGAGCGCCGCTTTCATCCTGGGCCGCGAGGTGGAGGCTTTTGAAGCGGCCTTTGCCGAATACACTGGCGCGCGATTTTGCATCGGCCTCAATAGCGGAACGGCGGCCGTTCAACTGGCCGTGATGGCCTGCCGTATAGGGGTTGGCGACGAGGTGATCGTCCCGGCCAACACTTTCTTTGCGACCGCCGAAGGAGTCTCGACCGCCGGGGCCACGCCCGTCTTCGTCGATTCAGACCCGCACTCGTACACGATTGACACCACCAGGATCGAGGCGGCGATCACGGAGAGAACGCGCGCTATTATGCCCGTGCATCTCTATGGCCAGTCGGCCGATCTCGATCCGATCTTCGAGCTGGCCGCGCGCTACAACCTCGCCGTCATAGAGGACGCGGCGCAGGCGCACGGCGGCCTTTATCGTGGGCGGCGCGTCGGGGCGCTGGCGCTCGCGGGCTGCTTCAGCTTTTATCCTGGCAAGAATCTGGGCGCTTATGGCGAAGGCGGGGCCGTCACGACCAACGATGCGGAGGTCGCGCGCCGCGTTCGCCTTCTGCGCGATCATGGCTCGGAGCAGAAGTATCATCACGAAATCATCGGCTACAATTTCCGGCTCGAAGGATTACAGGGCGCCGTGCTGGGCGTCAAGCTGAAGCACCTGGATCGCTGGAATGAGCTGCGCCGCGGCCACGCCGCGCGCTACAAGCACCTGCTACGCGAGACTCCGCTAACGTTGCCGCGCGAGATGGAGTACGCACGCCACGTCTATCATCTCTACGTCGTGCAGACGGACGAGCGCGAACTGCTGCGCGCGCGCCTCAATGAAGCGGGCGTGCAAACAGGGATACACTATCCCGTCCCGGTGCATCTGCAACCGGCTTACGCCTCGCTCGGCTACGGGCCCGGCTCGTTTCCGGAAACGGAGCGGCAGGCCAGCCGTGTGCTTTCGCTGCCGATGTACCCGGAACTGACGGACGAGCAACTCAACCATGTCGCCTGTGCGATACGCGAGGCGTCTGAAGCGGTGATGCGGCAGCCGACGCTCGAAGGAAGGGCCGCCCGATGATCGAGCCCTTGAAGGTAAAGCTCGTAGGCTTTCTGCTTCTGCTGTTTCTGTTCATGGCTGGCGGCGCAGGCGCGCAACCTCGGTCGAGGCCGAAAATCTCAACGCTCGAACAGTTTCAGACGGAGTTTGCTTCAGTGCCTTGCAGGAACGAGGAGCGGCTGGACGGCGTCAGGGCCCTGTTCGAGAGGATGGGCGCTCCCGCTTCCGACATCTCCATCGATACGTTCGAGGGCGTCAGGAACCTCGTCGTCATAAAGCGCGGCACCTCGGCCGAGAAGATCGTCATCGGAGCGCACTACGACAAAGTACGGAGCGGCTGCGGAGCCGTGGATAATTGGAGCGGCATTGTGACGCTCGGCCACCTCTACAGGTCGCTCAAGGACGTTGCGCTCAAAAAAACTCTGGTCTTCGTCGCCTTTGGCGAAGAGGAGAAGGGCCTCGTTGGCTCGCGCGCGATGGTCAAAGCGATCAAGCCGGAGGAGTTGGAGCAGTATTGCGCGATGGTCAATATCGACAGCCTCGGGATGGGCGCGCCGCAGGTGGCCGATAATATGTCGAGCGAGAAGTTGGGGAAGCTGGCCGGAGAGCTTGCTCTTGAGATGAAGATGCCGTTCGGCCACGTCATCGTTGACGGAGCGAACGCCGATTCCAGTTCCTTCAAGGGGAAAATGATTCCGGCCCTGACTATTTTCGGCCTCGGCAATGATTGGCCCAAGGTTCTGCACAGCGACAACGATCAGCCGTCCAGGGTAAACCCGACGAGCGTCTACCTGGGATACAGGCTGGCCCTTTATCTGGTCGTGCGTGTCGAAGAGGCTGCTTGCTCTGCCTATAGGTGATGATGAGCCCGACGACAATTGGTGTGATCGGTTGCGGCTACTGGGGGCCGAATCTACTGCGTAACTTCGCGGAGAACGAAGCGGCGCAGCTAAGCTGGATGTGCGATCTGGATATGAAGCGGCTCGACACGGTCGGACGCCGCTACCCGGCGGCCAGAACGACGCGCGACTGCCGCCAGCTCTTCGCAGACCCGCACCTGGATGCCGTCGTCATCGCGACGCCCGTCGCCACGCACTTCAATTTCGCGCGCCAGGCGCTCGAAGCCGGTAAGCACGTCCTCATGGAAAAGCCCTTCACATCGAGCACGCGCGAGGCGGAGCAGTTGATCGAGCTGGCCGAGCGCAAGGGGCTCACCCTGATGGTGGATCACACCTTCATCTATACGGGGGCCGTTCGTAAAATCAGAGAGATAGTCAGAAGCGGCGAGCTTGGCGAGCTGCTCTATTTCGATTCGGTGCGGATTAACCTGGGGCTGTTCCAGCGCGATATCAACGTCGTCTGGGACTTGGCGCCGCACGATCTGGCGATCATGGACTTCATCATCGGGCGTGAGCCGGAAGCGGTCACCGCTACGGGTCGCTCGCACATCGAGCCGGGCATAGAGAACATCGCCTACGTCATGTTCCGTTTCCCGGACGAATTCATCGCACACTTTCACTTCAACTGGCTCGCGCCCGTCAAGATTCGACGCACGCTGATTGCCGGAAGCCGCAAGATGATCGTCTACGACGACATCGAGCCGACCGAGAAGCTGCGCATCTATGACAAGGGCGTGACGAGCAACCGGATAGAGAATGATGCGGACAGGGAGGACGCCTACCGCACGCTCGTCAGCTATCGCACGGGCGACGTGTGGGTTCCGAAGCTGGATTCAACCGAAGCTCTGCACTACGTTTGCAAGGAGTTTCTGGATTCGATCAGAGAGCAGCGCGCGCCGCTCACGGACGGTCACGCGGGCCTGCGCGTCGTGCGGCTGCTCGAAGCCGCCCAACAGTCCATCACTCAGGGCGGGCGTCAGATGAAGCTTTAGCAATCGATTGAAAAGCTATAGTAAAGCCTCTGAGGGGCGGCCGCTGCAAAGGATTATCGCAGCGGCCGCCCCTCAGAGGCTTTTCCTAAGTCTTCTAATCGTCTTCCAGCGTTTTAAACCGTCCCCCAGCGTACCTTGCCTGCGGAGGACGAGCCTTCGGCGGTGCGCTGCTCGTGTTCCTGGCGGGCCAATCTGAGGTCGCTATCGACCATCAGACGGACTAATTCTTTGAAGCCAACTTTGGGCTCCCAGCCGAGCACCTCGCGCGCTTTCGTGGCGTCGCCCAGAAGCAGATCGACCTCCGCCGGGCGATAGTAGCGCGGGTCTATCTCGACGTACTTGTTCCAATCCATATCCAGATAACCGAAGGCTTCGTCTAGAAAGTCTCGGATCGAATGGGTCTCGCCCGTGGCGATCACGAAATCGTCAGGCTGCCCGGCCTGCATCATCAGCCACATCGCCTCGACGTAGTCGCGCGCGTAGCCCCAGTCGCGGCGCGCGTCCAGATTCCCCAGGTAAAGCTTCTCCTGCAAGCCCAGCTTGATGCGTGTCGCCGCGCGCGTGATCTTACGGGAGACGAATGTCTCGCCGCGCCGCTCCGACTCGTGATTGAACAGTATGCCGTTGCAGGCGAAAAGATTGTAGGACTCCCTGTAGTTGACCGTGATCCAGTAGGCGTAAGCCTTGGCGCAGCCGTAGGGCGAGCGCGGGTAGAAGGGGGTGCGTTCCGATTGCGGCGTCTCCGAGACCTTGCCGAAAAGCTCCGAGGATGATGCCTGGTAAAACTTCGGACGAATACCGACCTCGCGAATGGCTTCGAGGATGCGAACCGTCCCGAGGCCCGTCACCTCGCCAGTGTATTCCGGCACATCGAAGCTCACGCGGACGTGCGATTGCGCGCCGAGGTTATAAATCTCGTCCGGTGCTGTCTGGCGCAGAATCGTGTTCAGAGAGCTGGAATCGTTCAAGTCGCCGTAGACGAGGCGCAGGCGCGTCCCCTTTTCGTGCGGGTCTTGGTAGAGATGATCTATGCGATCCGTATTGAAAGACGACGAGCGACGAATAATGCCGTAAACCTCATAGCCTTTTTCCAGCAATAGCTCGGTCAGAAACGAGCCGTCCTGGCCCGTGATCCCTGTTATCAATGCGCGTTTTGTCATGTCTGTGGACGATCCTGCCGTATGGTTTAATAGCCCTTTGGGGCCGCCAGATGCGGGTGCGCGGCGCGTGCCGCCCGCAAAACTCTTAATCCGTGCGGGAAGGCCGGTTTAGCATCACTTCTCGAATCTGATACCATAACCAAGCAATAGCGGTTTGAGCAAGTCGGCGAAGTCGCCTGCCCGCAAACTTCTGTGTTATAAAGTTGAGACGAACAGCTCCTTATTCTTGAAGATCAAATGGATGCCCCGGCTAAAGAGTTTCCCTACAAAAAAGTTACTGTGACGGGCGGCGCTGGTTTTCTCGGACGCCACCTCGTCCAGAGGCTCAAGGATCGCGGCGCGGATGTCGTTGTGCCGCGCAGCCGCGACTACAATCTGGTTCGGGAGGCGGACGTGGCGCGCCTGCTTGACGATGCACGCCCCGAAATGGTCATCCATCTGGCGGCGGTCGTCGGCGGCATCGGACACAACCAGAAGAATCCGGGCCGCTTCTTCTATGAGAATCTGATGATGGGCACGCAGCTCATAGAGCAGTCGCGCGTGCGCGGCATCAGGAAGTTCGTCGCGCTCGGCACCGTCTGCGCTTATCCTAAATTCACGCCCGTGCCCTTTAGCGAAGACGACATCTGGAACGGTTATCCGGAAGAGACCAACGCGCCCTACGGCCTGGCGAAAAAGATGATGCTCGTCCAGGCCCAATCCTATCGCGAGCAGTACGGCTTCAATACCATCTACCTGCTTCCGGCAAACCTCTACGGCCCTTTCGACAATTTCGATCTTGAGACCTCGCACGTTATCCCGGCCCTGATACGCAAGTGCGTCGAGGCACGACGGGCCGGGCGCGACCGCATAGAAGTGTGGGGCTCGGGCGAGGTCTCGCGCGAGTTTCTATACGTGGAGGACTGCGCCGACGGAATCCTTCGCGCGGCCGAAGCTTACGACGGCGCGGAGCCGGTCAACATCGGTTCGGGCCGCGAGATAATGATTAAAGACCTGGTTCACCTGATCGCGCGCCTGACGGGTTTCGCGGGCGAGATCAGGTGGCAGAAAGATCGTCCGGACGGCCAGCCGCGCCGCGGGCTCGACGTGACGCGCGCCTTCGAGGAATTCGGCTTTCGCGCGCAGGTTCCTCTCGAAGAGGGCTTGCGGCGAACCATAGAGTGGTACGAGAGCACTATTCAAGAGCAGGTTTGAAGTTGAGAACCCCCTCATGGCCGGTGTGCAGGGCAAAGCGTTCGTTCGTTTCCGCGCTCCTTAGCCTTCCAGGCAATCTCTACAGAGCCATCGTATGAGAGAGACTAAAGAAAAAGTGGGTCGGGTGGACTCAAAAGAAGCAGCGGCGGGCGCGCTCGGCGACGGGACAATCCTGGGAATTTCGGCGCTGGCCGTGCGGCTGGCCTGGGTCGCGTGGGGCCGATGGGTCGCGGGCGATACGTGGGAATATCTGCGGCTCGCGAAGAACCTACGGTTTCATCATATCTTCAGTATGGGAGAAACGGCCGCGAGCCTCGCTCCGACCGCCTTCCGACCGCCGCTTTATCCGGCACTGATCGCCATCTTGTGGTGGGGAGAGAACCCCCCCCTCATCAGTGTGATGATTCTGCAAGCCGTCTGCGGCGCGGCCACCGTCGTGCTCGTCTACCTGATGGCGCGCGACTACTTTAATCGCCCCGTGGCCCTGATCGCAGGTCTCGGCATGGTCTTCGCTCCGCTCAGTTGCCGCTACACGTCCGTCATCATGACGGAGACCCTGTTCACCTTTCTCATCACGCTCGGATTCTTTCTATGGGGACGCGAGCATTTCGTCCGGGCCGGTGTGGTCTTCGGTCTCTCGGCGCTGACGAGGCCGACGATGCCGCCGTTTCTCCTCGCCTTACCACTGCTGGCGCTGATAGTGCCCGCGTGGCGGCCCTACTGGCGCAAGTACGCCATAATTTTCGTGATGGTTGCGACCGTCTCGTCCGTTTGGATTGCGCGCAACGCCCTGGTGTTCGGAAGATTTATTCCGATTGCCGCGTCCGGCTGGGGGACGAACCTGCTGTTCGGAACCATCGAGACGAAATTCACAGGCGACGACGTATGGACTGCTGTGCTGAATGATCCGGCGACGAGGGTTGACCCCGGCCTGAATGAGGTCGAGGCCGACCGCGCGAAGATGCGCAAGGCGCTCGGCCGCATCGCGGCAGACCCGCGCCACTGGCTCTACGTCCGGGCCAAACAGTACCCGCGCCTTTTTATGGATAGCGGCGATTACCTGCTCGGTTCTTACAACCTGACGATCGGACAGGCGATCAGGGAGCCGCGCCCGCTCGTCATCTTAACCAAGTTCGCTTTCATCCTGGGCAATCTGGCGCTCGTGCTGCTCGCCGCCTACGGAATGTTCGCCGAGCGGGCGCGCTTCGTCGCCCTCAGCCACATCACCCTGTTTCCGATATTTCTCGCGGCCAGTCATCTGCCGATGTGGATCGGGGATTCGCGCTATAGCTTGCCGATGGTTCCGCTGGTGGCGATCCTCGCGGCGGTCGGACTCCTGCGCGTCGCGGAGGTCGTCGGCTTTGCCCTTAAGAGAAGAGCGATGTTCGCGCCCAAAGATCATGACGTGGGCCCAGGCGCCGGGAGAGCGACTCCCGTGCAGCCGACCTGAACGCGATCAAGAGGTGAGACCGAGACAGAGAGATGCTCTTCTGGTATCGTCGCCAACTAAAAGAACACGGCGCGGTGGAAGCAACACGACTGTTATGGCGCACCGCGCGCTCGCGTCTGAGCACCAGACTCGCCAATAAATTTCTGCGCGAAAAGATAACCTGCCCCTGCTGCGGGTGGAATGGACGACGATTCTACGATTACATCGAGGTGGGATACACGATTCCGCGCGCCGCTTGTCCGCGCTGCGACAGCCACGCGCGGCATCGTACGCTCTACCTATGGCTCGAACGCGAGTATCGGCTCCAAAACAAAAGCGGAGTGGCGCTGGTGTTCGCTCCCGAGAGGGCGCTCGCTCCCACCTGGGATGCGGCAACGAGCGTGCGGGCCTACCGCGTGGATGTCGCGGCGGCGCGCGGCGTAGACCTTTTGGCCGATCTGCAAAGGCTGCCGATCACAAGCGATGCGGTCGACATCATCTGGTGCCATCACGTTTTGGAGCATATCGAGGATGATCTGGCGGCGATCAGGGAGCTATACAGAGTAGTGCGGCCCGGTGTGGGCGAGCTGATCGTATCGGTTCCGATGGAAGAGGGGTTGAAAAGGACGCGCGAGTACGGATTTGCAGACCCGCGAGAGTCCGGCCACTGGCGTATCTATGGCGACGACTTCATGGATCGGCTCGCCGCGACCGGCTTTAGCGTGCAGGCGGTCGATTACCGGGTGTCGGCCGAGGAAGCTGCGCGCTACGGAGCGGCCTCTGAAAAGTTTCTCATCTGTCGAAAGGCCACGCTCTAAAGAACGAGCTAACGAACGCAGCTAAACGGCACGGCGCTCTTTTTGAAATGAACTATCCTAGAATAACCGTCACGACGCCTTCCTTTAACCAGGGACGATACCTCGAAGAGACGATCCGCTCCGTCCTCGATCAGGATTATCCTAACCTCGAATACATCATCATCGACGGCGCGAGCACGGACGATTCCCTTGAGATCATCAAGAGATACGAAAGCCACCTGTCTTACTGGGTCAGCGAACGGGACGCCGGGCAGAGCGAGGCGATCAATAAGGGGCTCAAGAGAGCGACGGGCGAGATCGTCACCTGGCTCAATAGCGACGACCTATATCTGCCGCACGCCCTCACGCGCGCCGCCTCGCATTTTGAAAAGTGTGACGCGGCGCTCATACACGGACGGACGGAGCTTTTCGGGAACGGATTCGACGGGATGTTGAAGGGGGCCGACGACGACGACGATCTGGAAATCCGCTACCTTTCGGGCATGCCCTTCCCGCAGCCCTCGTCCTTCTTCAGGAGGCGTGTGCTTCTGGAGCAGGGCTATCTGGACGAAACACTTCACTACGGCATGGACTATGACCTCGTGGCGAGGATCGCTCTGAATTACCCGATCAGGAAAGTCGAAGACGTTTTCTCTAAATATCGCCTGCACGAAGAGAGCAAGTCGGTCGCGCAAAATATAGAGTTCACGCGCGACTGGGCCAGGACCTTCAGCCGCGTGCTGCGCTCATTCGATTTCACAGCCGAGCTGGTAGAGCACATGGCCGCTCTATCGCTCTACGTCGAGGGCGAGGATTGCTACCACGTCGGGAAAAGCTTCGGCAGGGAGGAGATACGCAAGGCGTTCCTCTATTTTCTGGAGTTTCAGCTCTACTACTTTTACGAGAATCTGGACTTGAGACGAGCGAGCGAGCTGGCGCGGTTCATCAAAGACGCAGACCCGGCCTTTTACCGCGCGCGCTCTCTCGCCAGGATTTACAGGCGGTCGCGCCCGGCGAGCGCCGCCCTCATCAAGCTCCTGAGAAATTTCACGCGATAGCCATCATGCCCTCTTTCAGCGTCGTCATTCCATCCTATAACCGCGCCGCGTTCATCGTCGCCACGGTTAATTCCGTGCTCGCGCAGGAGGACTGCGAGGATTTCGAGGTCATCATCGTAGACGACGGCAGTACGGATGACACAGCCCGCGTGGTCGAGCAGAATTATGCGGGCGATGATCGGGTCAGATACATCAGGCAGGCGAATGCGGAGAGGGGCGCGGCCAGAAATCACGGTTTGAAGGAGGCGCGCGGCCGCTACGTGGTCTTCTTCGATTCAGATGATCTGATGCACAGGGATCATCTGAGCACGCTCGCGGGAATCGTCCGCGAGCGACCCGATGTTAATTTCCTGGCGACGAAGTACGACATACTGAGGGACGGCCAGTCCTATCCTTCTTCGCTCGGCGCTCTCGCGGAGGGTTTTTACGGATTAGACCTCTTCCTGCGCGGCAACCCTCTGGCCTGCAACGTCTGCGTGCGAAGAGAGAATCCGCACCTCAGCCCCTTTGAAGAGGATCGCCGCTACGCCGTCTTTGAGGATTGGATGTTCATGGTACAGAATCTGGCCTCCGACCGCCTGTACCTGAGCGAGCGCGTCACCATCTCGCTCGTGGATCACGCCAATCGCTCTATGCGCGGCGATAACAGGGAGATTATCAGGAAGAACCGACTGGCGCGCGACTGGATTACGGAGCGCGTTCCGCTCAGCGAAGATCAACTGCGGGTTCTGGACGGATACTCGCATTACTTCTGCGCCATCCATTCCTATCTTGAGGGCGACCGCAGGAACGGCTTTCGCCATCTCTACCAGGCGGCCCGAACGATAGGCTTAAAGGCGAACGTAGCCGCGCTCTGGCTCAAGCTCGTGATTGGGCAGAAGCTCCTGCGCAGAGCTTCACGCGGGTTCAAGCGGGCATGACCGGGAGAAGGCCGCGACGCGCCGGAAATCTATGAAACCCCAAAACATTCTGGTCATCACCTATTGGAGCTACAGGGATGCGCTGATTCAAACCTACACCTCGCCCTACCTGAAGATCATCAGGAAGTATCTTCCCGCCGGAAGCCGTATATTCCTGGCGACGCTGGAACAGCCGCATCTGCGTATGAGCGACGAGGAGTTGCGCGCGACCCTCGAAGCCCTGAAGGCGGAGGATACGCATCTGGTTCCGTTCAGCTATACAAAGTTCGGCGCGGTGGCGATGGCGAAGTGGCTCGTCTTCCTGTGGCGACTTTTAAGGCTTTGCCGCCGCGAGCACATCACGCATATTCACGCGTGGTGCACGCCCGGCGGGGCGGTCGGCTATGTGCTTTCAAAATTGACGGGGCTGCCGTTGATCGTTGACAGCTACGAGCCGCATGCTGAGGCGATGGTGGAGAACGGGGCGTGGCCCAAAGGCGGGCTCGCTTTCAGGATACTGTTCCTGCTGGAAAAGTTGCAGTCGAAGCGCGCGGCCTACGTCATCGCCACGACCGCCGGGATGAAAGCCTACGCGAGAGAAAAATACGGGGCCGTCTTTGAGAGGTTTTACGTCAAGCCAGCCTGCGTCAACCTGGAGCTGTTCTCGTCCGCGCAAGCGAAAAATCCGGCCCTCATGGAGCAGTACGGGCTACGGGGCAAGCTCGTTTGCGTTTACGCCGGAAAGATCGGCGGCATCTATCTTGAGAGGGAGATTTTCGATTTCTTCGCGGTCGCGAGCCGCTACTGGGGAGATCGTTTCCGCGCGCTTCTGCTCACGGACGCCGCGCCGGAGCGCGTTAATGAGCTGGCGGCGGCCAGCGGCCTCGACCCCTCGGCGGTGAAGACGAAGTTCGTCGCGCACGCGGACGTGCCCGCGCACATGGGCCTCGGCGATTTCGCCCTCAATCCGGTCAAGCCCGTGCCGACCAAGAGGTATTGCACGTCGATCAAAGACGGCGAGTACTGGGCGATGGGCCTGCCCGTAGTGATTCCGCCGCGCATCTCCGATGATTCCGAAATCATCAGCCGCAGCGGCGCGGGCACAGTCCTTGAGGATTTCAGCGCGGAAGCTTACCTGAAGGCTGTCAAGGAGATCGACGCTATGCTCAAGGCTTATTCACGCGAAGAGTTATATGATAAAGTCAGACGCGTCGCCGTCGAGCATCGGAACTTTTCCATTGCCGATAATATTTACAGAGACATCTATTCGCCGGATAAGCGTTCAGATACCGTTAGGGATTGACAAACCCCCTGGAAGGCCGAGAGGAGAGAGAGAGAGCACGCCTCCGGAGCGTGCTCTCCTCCGCTTTATCGATACTCTTTTTGAAGGTTCTAGCTTTAGCCTCATATCCGATCGAAGCCGCCGCGACTCGTTATCGTCTCGCACAGTTCGTCTCCCCTCTGGCCGAGCGCGGTATTACGCTCGAAGTCCATCCGTTCATTGATTCGCGCCTGTTCAGTTCGCTCTACAGGCGCTCGGCGCTCGCCTACACGGCGCTGAATCTGGCGGGCGCTACGGCGCGGCGCTTCGGCGACGTGTGGAGGGCGCGCGGCGTCGACGTGCTCTTCGTACAACGCGAGGCGATGTTATTCGGCCCGCCGCTGATCGAGTGGCTGGCGATGAGACTCGGTGATTGCCCGATGGTGCTCGATCTGGATGACGCCACATACCTGCCCTACGTGAGCCCCGTCTATGGTCGAATGGCGAGCGCGCTCAAGTGGTTCAGCAAAACGGACGACCTGATCCGTTGGGCCAGGGTGGTGACGTGCGGCAATCGCACCATCGCCAATTACGTCGAGAGCAAGGGAGTGCCGACGGCAGTGATTCCGACGGTCGTCGATACGGAGCTGTTTCGACCGCGCCCTCGTCCGCAAGGGAGCGACGTGCCGGTAGTCGGCTGGATCGGTACGCATTCGACTTATCCGTACCTGGAGACTATATTTCCCGTGTTGCAGGAGTTGGCCCGCACCCACCGCTTTCGCCTGAAAGTCGTCGGAGCGGGCCGCGACCAGGTCTCGCTGCCCGGCGTCGAGGTCGAGAATCTGAAATGGAGTCTGGAGCGCGAGGTGGAGGATTTCCAGTCCTTCGATATAGGGCTCTACCCCGTAATCCCGAGCGAGTGGGCGGCGGGCAAATCCGGCTTCAAGGCGATACAATACATGGCCGTCGGTATACCTTACGTGGTGACGCCCGTGGGCGGCTGCGCCGAGATAGGCGAAGCGGACGTGACTCATCTGTGTGCGACCTCTTCGGATGAGTGGCGCGTGGCGCTGGGGCGACTGCTTCGGGACGCAGATTTGCGCCGAAGGATGGGCGAGGCCGGACGCAAGCATGCTTTGCAGCACTACACCGTGCCGATACAATCCGATAAACTCGCTCGCGTGCTGAGAGAGGCAGCGCTTTCAAAAGCGTAGAAGATTTATGAATTCGGTTCTGGCATTCCTGGCCCTTGCCATAGGCATCTCCATCGCCGTCCTCATTCCCAATGAGGGCCAACCGGCGCTCGTCTTCGGCATCGTGCTCGGCGCCATCACGAGCGTCATCATCTACAACATCGGCCAGGACAGGAAATTCCTGCTCCAGATATTTATCATCGGATTCCTGTTACGGGTGATGGTCGGCGCGCTGATCTTTCGTTTCGAGCTGCAAAATTTCTTCGGCGGCGATGCCTATACGTATGACGGCTACGGGTTCCTGATGATGAGGTCGTGGCGGTACGGAACCACCTTCGCCGATGAATGGTTCAGCGCGGCGGGCGGCGGCGGCTGGGGCATGATTTATCTGGTCGGCTTTATTTACACTCTGGTCGGCCGGAATATGCTCGCCATACAATTTTTCAATGCCGTGGTCGGCGCGGCCACGGCCCCCGTCATCTTTCTGTGTGCCCATCACATCTTCCGCAATTCCAGGGTGTCGCGCGTCTCGGCATATCTGGTCGCGCTCTATCCCTCGCTGATCCTGTGGTCGTCGCAGGGGCTCAAGGATGCGCCGGTCATCTTTCTGCTGGCCCTCGCGATGCTCGCCATATTAAAGCTCGGAGAGAAGCTGAGCGTTAAGTACTTTCTAATCCTGATCGTGGCGCTGTTGGGCATCCTGACCATGCGTTTCTATGTCTTCTATATGCTGGTGGCGGCCATCGGCGGCGCTTTCGCCATCGGGACGCGGGCCTTTTCGGCGCAGAGTCTGCTCCGGCAATTCGTCATCATCATCGGCATCGGCCTGACGCTCACCTATCTGGGTGTGTCGCAGACGGCGAGCGTGCAATTCGAGAGCTTCGCCAATCTTGAGGCCGTGCAGAACAGCCGCGCCACGCAATCGCGGCTCGCGAACTCCGGCTTTGCCAACGATGTCGACGTGTCAACCACTTCCGGGGCGCTCACGGCGATCCCGCTCGGGCTGACCTATCTGCTTTTCGCGCCGTTTCCGTGGCAGCTATTCAATCTGCGCCAGAGCATCACGCTGCCGGAGATGATCGTCTGGTGGGGAGCATTTCCCATATTCGTACTCGGATTATGGTTCGCCATTAAGTACAGGTTGCGACAGGTGCTGCCGATCCTGCTCTTCACCCTCATGCTCACGCTCGCTTACGCCCTGGTACAGGGTAACGTCGGGACTGCCTATCGCCAGCGCTCGCAGCTTCTCGTCTTCTATTTTATTTTTGTCGCCGTCGGCATGGCCCTGCTCGGAGAGGTCAGGGAAGCGCAGCGGCAACATGCCCTGGAGCAGAAGGAGGCGATACTGGCCCGGCGGTCGCCGCAGAAACTTTGAACCGCGCACCTTAAACCGCCACAGACAGAGAGTGTGAGACGCTATGCAAGGTCAGCCTTTTTGAGAGACAAAACCCCTTTTCATACGAGCGAGCAGCAATCAATCATCGAAGATAAACGGTGGGAGCCGACCAGTTGACGGATAAAGATATGTATCGCTGGGTAGAGCAGTCGTGCCCGGTTTGCGAAGCGCCTCCGACAAAGTTGATCGGGCGGCGCGGTGGCCGCGCGCACCGCGAGGGGCTCGGCATCGTTTGTGATATATGGCGGTGCGCGCGTTGCGGGCTTGTGTTCCCAAACCCGATGCCGGTTCCGTTGGGCGGCCCCGACCAACACTACGGCGTGGATGCCGATAGCTATTTCGAGCAACACGACACGGGCGATAAGGTCGCGTCGGCTCTGGGATTTCTCAGACAGGCCGAGTTGCTGACGGGCGCGAAGGGAAGACTGCTCGACATCGGGGCGGGAAGGGGAGAGTTGCTGCGAACGGCCCGCCGCGAGGGTTGGGAAGCGGTCGGCATTGAGACCTCTTCGACGTTTGCGGCCCACGCGGCCCGCTATTCGGGAGCCGAGATCAGACAGCAGACTCTGGAGGAATGCGGGTTCGATGCGAATAGTTTTGATGTGGTTATCCTGGCGGCGGTGCTCGAACATCTATACAACCCGGACGAGATCATCAAAGAGGTATCGCGTATCTTAAGGCCGGGCGGCGCACTATTCGTAGACGTGCCGAACGAAGAAGGGCTCTACTTTCGCATCGGCAATCTCTACCAGAAGCTGAGGCGGCGAGACTGGGTCGTGAACCTTTCTCCGACCTTCTCTCCGTTCCACGTCTTCGGGTTCGGCCCAAAGTCCCTGCGCGCTCTGCTCGCCAAACACGGTCTTCACCCTAAGCTCTGGCGTCTCTACAGCGTCAGAACCTCCGTCCCGGCGAAGGGCGGGCTGACAAGTTTTTTGGAGCGCCAGGCATCCGAGGTGGTTCTGGCCGTAAGCCGTCTCGGCAATCTCGGCACGTTCATAGAAACCTGGGCCATCAAATCAAAGGACTGAGGCTTACGCGCTCGCTTGAGCGGACGCCTTTGCGCGTTCACGGCGCTTCGCGTCCCACCATGATAGAACCTCAAGAGCGCCTCCCGAGCCCAGGATTACGAGCAGGATTGCGAAGACGTACCGCAGGCGAAAGAGCACGCCCATGTTAACCGCCACGAGGCCGAGCGCGATGATTCCGGTGAGGGCAACTACGGCTATGAACCAGACAGGCAGACGACGCCGACCACTCCATAGCCCCACCACGGCCAGCGCCTCCACCACGTACATCCCCACCATCTCCACCCCGCTCAGTATTCTTCCGGAGCGACCGACCATGCTACCTGAAGTAATCCACATGCTCGGGTAAGGAGCGAGGAAGCCGTGCGCTACTGCTCGCGGCAGATAATTGAGCAGGTCTCGGAGGCTGCTCAAGCGGACACATGCATCCATGTTCGAGCCCGCGTCGGCGTAGAACATCGTATACCTCCAACGCAACTGGCCGAGTTGTAGAACCGCCGCGTCAGCCCTCGCCATCAGTCGCGCCCACAGGCCCGATTGCGCCGTCAGAGGCGGGGCGCTCGCCGCCCCCGGCATCTCATCGGGACAGGGCGGTGTGGGCGGCAACTCCACGGCCTCCGGAATGTTGAGGTGAGCGTCCGGCAGCATAAACGTGCCGACCACGGTCGGGATGCCACCCAACATCAAGAGCAGCAATGCTGCGCTCAAAAGATTTCCGGTCAGCCATCCTCTTTCACGTAGCTGCCTCGCGATCAGCAGAACAGCTCCCGTCAACGTGAACAGAATAAGTATCTCCCACATGTTGTATCTGGTCACCCACACCACGGCGCTCGCGGCCCCGGCGGCCAGAGCACTGAGCAATCCCTGGCCGAGCGTGTGACGCCTCGTCAACCACCTCGTCCCGACGAGCACGATAAGGAGCGTGGCGGCGATAAGGAGCGGGTCACGAAGCAACTGCGTCGTGTGCAACAACAGCGAAGGCCAACAGGCCACCACTAGGGCCGCCACAATCGCCGCCCGCCGCTCCATCACCTCCAAGCCTGTCTTGTAGACCAGCACTATGATCGACACGTAATAGAAGAGATTCAGAGGCTCGACGCTCAGCATCGAAAAGCCGAAGACGGGACTCAGGAGTGCGAACGAGAGCGAGTAGAGTTTGACGTGGAGGGGAAAGGGAGCCGAGAGCCAGTCTTGAAGGTTGCCGCCTGCGAGGGCTGAGACCAACTCTATGGATTTCCTGCGGTAAGTGAAACTGTCGAGCGCGAGGGCGCGGCTGATGCCGTTACGGTCGAAGATATGCGGCGGCAGGTCGAAACGCCCCGTCAGGTTAATCAACACGGTCACGGACAGATGCAGGATTGCCGCCGCCGCTAAAAGATAAGCGGAGCGCGTGCGCTCAGCCCGCCCTGCAAATCGTTTGCGCCAGTTCTGCTGTGGCATATCTTCGTGTCCGCTTAGCGCTTGAAGATCAGTTTAGCGTTTGAAAGCTCAGTCCTCACCTGGCCCATTCGCAGAGTTTTTGCGAGATCATCTCGCCCGCCACTCGATGGCCCGTTTCATTCCAATGACCGCTGCCCGGATTTTGACCGAACCCATGCAGGAAAACCTTGTGCTGTTCGGCATAAGCCTGTAGCGACGGAGCCAGATTCAATACCTCGAACCCGGCGCGCTCGCCTAGAGCCTTGATACGGCGATCCGGATAAAACAGATCGCTTACCCCGAGACGTTTCATAAGCTCCTGACGGGCCGAGGCATTCGGATGAACCTGACCGCCGCTGCTCAGCGTGACGACCACAAACTTAGCTCCCCTCTGGGCCACCTCGTCGCGCATCAGTACGATCAACTCTTCGGTCACCTGCCATGCGTCCTTCCAGGCGGCGTCTGTTGGCTCGCTGTAGATCAGCTCCGACTGGCCCACCTCTAACCCGGCGGGCGAAACCTCGGGCGCGCGCCCGGCCGCCGCCCTGTAATTCGACAGGGCATGGTAAGCCTGAAAAGCCGCCTGTGCGACCCGCGAATAGTCTCGCACCCGCCGCAACAATCTATTGAGGGCGGATTGCCGCAGCCGAAACGTTCGAGAGTTGAGGTAGGAGTCGTCGAGCACCAGCCGACCGTCGCGGTGAACGAAGTATGGAATATCCTCGTCGCCCTTCAGGGCGCGCGAGTTGTCGCTGATATCATTGCCGGTCGTCAATGCGAGAAGCACTATGTCGGGGGAATAGTCCCAGACCTTTTGACGCAGGGTGATTAGCTCCAACGTAGTCCCGTAGCCGGAGACTCCGAAGTTAATCACCTCCACGTTCTGCCCCTTCGTCGCCGCCCTGCACTCCCGAAGCCTGCCCTCCATCACCGCCCAGAAGGTTTTCTCCAACGGAACCTGTAGGGCTTCGGCGTATGAGTCTCCGAGCACGGCTATGCGAAGCGTCTGCGGGGGCTTCGCCTTTGTGTGTTCGCGGTCGCGCAGGCCCTCGCTATTAATGCGTATGTAGGCTTCGCCCTCGTTGCGCCACCACCCTTGTGCGCCCGGCTTGAGCGCCACGCCTCGCTGCCGGTCGGTCGTATAGAGATTCGGGTAGGAGTAGCCCGCAAGACGCAGGGCCGCTTCCACGATCAGCAGTCCGGCCATGACCCCTCCGGCGACGAGCAGAAGGTTAATGGCCCAACGCCTCTTGATGCGTCCGTTACTCAAAAGATTTATGAAGATGGGCCGCCGCCGCCGCTGTCGAAGAGCGCGCCGCCCGTCATCTGCTCCCGGCTTCGTAGCGAGAGCCCGCACCTACCCGCGCGCGCGCGCGTTCGTGCGTGCAGCCTCCTCGCGCCGGGCCCGGCGCTACAGACTTTTAAATCCGCACTTTTCGGCCGATGATGTTCGGAGTTAAATTGCTCTCTCTCGTTCGAGCCAGCCCTGAAACATCAACACGTCCCAGATGTAATACTGCCAGTTATGCCCTCGGCCGAGGTGTTCCGTCCACTTCTGGCGAACGGGCTGCGGGTTCAGAAACCCTTCCTCTTTGAGCCGCTTTTCGCCGAGCAGCGCTTCGGCCCAATCGCGCAGGGGGCCGCGCAGCCACTCTCCTATGGGAATGCCGAAGCCCATCTTCGGACGCTCGATCAAATCGCGCGGGACGTGTTTGTAGAGAATCTGCCGGAGCGGCCACTTGCTCTCGCCGTCGCGTATTTTCCACGAGAGCGGCATCCTCCAACTGAACTCGACCACCCTGTGATCCAGGAAGGGGACGCGCGCCTCAAGGCTCACGCCCATGCTCGCCCGGTCTACTTTTACAAGAATGTCGTCCGGCAGGTACGTGACCGTGTCCAGGTACATCATCCTCTGTATGAAGCTCGGCAGGTTGGCCCACTGCGCCGTATCGGTCAGGGTCGTCGTGGGCTCGGCCGCGCCCTTCACAAGGCGGGCGGGCTGCTTCCAGTGCGAGACGAGGTTCATGTACATGGCTTCGGGGTCGTGTACTGTGAGAATCTCGGCCAGCTTGTGCAGGCGGTCGCCGGGCGTGCGCTGATGAAGCCGGGACGGCAGGAAGGGCTTGAGGAGCCCGGTGAAGGCGCGATCCCAGGCGCGCGGCGAAACAGTCGTCAGTGCCCCGGCGGCCACCGCGCGCGAAGCCTTCGGCATCCATCCGATCTTGTTCCAGACGCTCTCTCCGAGCAGGTAACGATTGTAGCCCGCGAACAACTCGTCGCCGCCGTCGCCGGAAAGGCTGACGGTGACGTGACGGCGGGCCAACTGCGAGACGAGGAAGGTCGGAATCTGCGAGGAGTCGGAAAACGGCTCGTCATAGAGGGCGGGCAGGCGGGGGATGACGGCCATCGCGTCTTCGGGCGTGACGTAGAGTTCCGTATGGTCTGTCTTTAAATGCGCGGCCACGGCGCGCGCATGCCGCGCCTCGTCATAAGCCTCTTCGGTAAAGCCTATGGAGAAGGTTCTGACGGGTCGCTCGCTCTGCGCCTGCATCAGGGCGACCACCGTAGAGGAATCGACGCCGCCCGAAAGAAAAGCGCCGAGCGGCACGTCGGCCACCATACGCAGGCCGACCGCGTCGCCGAGCAGGGTTTCAAGCTCCGCGACGGCCTCCGACTCAGTGCCCTCAAACGGCGCGGCCACGCCCGCCTCCGCCACCTCCCTGGCAGACCAGTAGGCGCGAGGCAGAGGCACGCTTTGACCCGCCGCGCTACTACCACTACTGATGCTTTCGGCCTGAAGCGATAGATAGGTTCCGGGCGGAAGCTTCTGTATATCTTTGTAGATGGAATAGGGCGCGGGGATATAGTTGTAGCGCAGGAAGAGCGCGAGCGCGTCGCGATTGATCTCGGCGCGGAACGAGGGGTGCGCCTTGAGGGCTTTAAGCTCAGAGCCGAACAGGAAAGTCCCGCCCACGAGGCCGTAGTAGAGCGGCTTTTCCCCGATCCGGTCGCGCGTCAGATGCAGGACGCGCTCGCGTTTATCCCAGAGCGCGAGCGCGAACATGCCGTTCAGTCGCTTTACACCTTGCTCGAATCCCCACTGGCTGAAGGCCGCCAGCATCACTTCCGTATCGGAGTGGCCGCGAAAGCGATGGCCCGAGGCTTCAAGCTCACGCCTTAGCTCTCGGAAATTATAGATTTCTCCGTTGAAGATGATGACGTAGCGGCCATCCATGCTCGTCATCGGCTGATGGCCTTCGGGCGACAGGTCTATGATGGATAATCGTCTGAAGCCGAAGGCCAGACCGGCGGAGGCGTCAACCCAGCTCCCCTCGTCATCCGGCCCGCGATGAAGCAGAGTGTCTGACATCCGGCGAGCGGTCGCCTGCATCTCGTCCGCGGGCTGCCGGTGCCGAGTCGTGTTCAGAAAACCGATGATACCGCACATTGGATTTAGGTCTCTTCCCCTTCCGGGCGATCACGCTTTCATATAGGGCTTCGTACTGCGCGACCACCGATCCGAGCGGGAAATATTGTATCACTCTTGCGCGCGCGGCCGCGCCCAGCGCCTCGCGTCCTTCCGTCCCAAGCTCTATCAGGTCGGCCCAAGCGCGCGCCAGCGCTTCCGGGTTACGCGGCGGCACGACCCTTCCGGTCTCTCCGACTACCCAGGGCAGGTCGCTCACGTCCGTCACGACGCAGGGGACGGCGCAGGACATCGCCTCGCCGATGACGTTCGGAAACCCCTCGCCGTAAGAAGACGAAGAGGATGCGATGTCGAGCGCGGCCGTGATGCGCGGCATATCCTGACGCTCGCCCAGGAGGTGTACGCGCTCGACCAGCCCGAGCGTTTGCACCAGCTCGCACAGAGAAATGTTGGCCCAGCTCACGTCCTTGCCCGAAAGCACGAACTGCACGTCCGGGTACGTCTTCAACAGTCGCTTGGCGGCGCGCAGGAAATGGGCGTGCCCCTTCATCGGGTGAAAACGCCCGACCAGTCCGATCAGAAAGGTGTTCTCGGCTACACCCAGCTCGGAGCGCACGCTGAGGCGCGCTTCCCTTGAGGGCGCGAACAATTCCGTGTCGAACCCGTTCGGAATGACCAGGGTCTTCTCCGCACTGTAGCCGATGGCGGTGTGCTGGGCCGAGCTGGTTCGAGAGTTATAGAGAATCCTGGCGGGCCGCTTCGACAGCCGCGCGCACAGCTTGATGGCGGAGGCCGTCGCTCGCTTCTCGTAGTCGAAGGAGTAGAGCGTCTGGCGTATGTTCCACAGGACGGCGGAGCGACGCGAAGCCAAACCGGCGACCAACTGGGCGACCAGATTGCCATGCGCCATCCAACCCTGAATCAGGTCGGGCTTGATCTGACGAACCAGCCGGATCAATCGCCAGACCGCCACGGGCGAAGGCATCTCCGGACTCATGCCCGCCGAGTAGACCGGAATGCCAAGCGCCTCTATGCGCTCGCGTAGATTGCCTCTATCGACCAGGGACATGACGACGGGTGCGAAGCGCTCGGCGCTCATCCCGGAGAGCAGCTTGTAGAGCATCATCTCTGCGCCGCCAATCGAGAGATCGTTGATGATGTGCAGGACTTTTATCCGATCCCCGCCGGCTGGCGCGCCCGCTGGCTTATCGGTCTCCGGTTCCAGGGCTTTGACCGGAGGATAAGACCCCTTGTGTGGCGTAAAAGTCATCAGGATTCCCTGGCTTCTTGATGGGCTCTCCGGCAGATAATCGTCGTCGGCGACGAGTCAAATCGTTTCCAGCCGTAGCAGGGCGGTTGACATCTGCGCGGCCGACCGCTCGACACTGAAATTCTCAAGGATACGCGCGCGCGCGCGCAGTCCCGCCTCGTCGGGGTTTCTCTCAAGGCACGAGATGAGTCCGGCGCAGAGCGCCGCCGCATCCTTCGGCTCGACGACTATGCCCGTATCTGCGACGATCAGGGCCGAATCGCCTACGTCGGTGACGACACAGGGTACACCACAGGCCATCGCTTCTCCAACGACATTCGGAAAACCCTCGCTGTAGGATGACGAAGCCAGCAGATCGAGCGCGTTGTAAACGGCTGGCATGCCGGAGAGCGCGCCCGTCCAGATGACCTTTTCGGCGATGCCCAGTTCCGCAGCCAGGCGGCGCAATTCCTCACGGTAACCTTCTGGCCCGCCACCGACGCACAGGAAATAGACGTCATCCCTCTCGTGGCACAGGAGCGACGCGGCACGCAGAAACGTAGGGTGATCCTTCATCGGGTCGAGCCGCCCCACGTGGCCGATCAGGCGAGCATCCGGCGGAACCCCGAATCGGGCGCGCACACTTCGCCCCGACTCCCTCTCCGGTTTAAAGTGCTCCGTATCGATGCCGTTATAGATGACCAGACTCTTACGGGCAGGGAAGCCCTCTGAGATGTGATAGGCGCGCCCGGCATCGGAGTTGAAAATGATGAGGTCTGCGAAACGCGAGAACAGGCATTGGAGGCGAAAGCTCAGTCGCGTGAACCGGTCATAGTTTTCAAAATAGACGCGCGAGGCGCGTACTCCGAGAATGATGCGCGTCCCCCGAAGCAGGGGTTTCAGAAAGACCGCGAGCAGATTGGGCTCGACCAGAAAACCGTGCAGGATGCGCGGGCGAATCGCTCTCAGGTGCCTGACCAGTCGCCACCCGAAGCGCAGCAAGTCCCAGCGCCCCGCCTTGTCCAGACAGATCATGCGCGCGCCGCTCGCCTTAAACTCATTTTCCAGCCCCCCGCCCGGATAAAAATAGAGAATCGTGACGGAGAAGCCTTTCGTGCCGAGAACGTGCGCCAGCGTCAGCAGGTATCTTTCCGCTCCGCCGTAATCGAGCGAGCGTATGAGGAATGCAATCGAGATCATCGCCTTGTGAAAACGAACTGGTTATTGCCCAGCCTTCCTCCACAGGTGACGAGCTTTTCCAGAACAAAACCTCTCTCAAGGTAAAAGCTTAAAATCTCTTCGGGTGTGGCGACCTCGAAGGGATAGCCGCCGAGCCAGTCGATCCAATCATGCAGGACGGACATGCCCCTGGATTTTTTGTACTCCGTGTAGCGGGCCAGGGGGTTGCGCGCTCTGAGCAGGTCTTTGGCGAGACCTCCGAAGATGAAAGACGGGATCAGGAGAGCGGGAACAACTATTCTGCCCGCCGCTCCGGAGCAATAGAACTGCTTAACCCCGAGCCAGAGACGGGATTTTTTGCCCTGGTTGTTATAGATGGCGATGAACAATCGTCCGCCGACGGCGACGGGCAGTTGCGCGTTCCCGAGCGCCCGCCACATCGCGCCCGTGTGGTGCAGCACTCCCCAGGAGTAAACGATGTCGAATTGGCCCAGGCGCTTAAGATAGTCGGCGTCGAGCACAGAGCCGCGCTCTATAATCCAGCTCGCATCGTCGGCGAAGAAACGATGCTTGAGTTCATGAGTGCAGGCGACCGATTCCGGGTCGTAATCGAAGGAGTGAACCCTTGCGCCGAGACGCCGCGCGGCCAAAGAGAAGAGGCCGCTGCCCGAGCCTATATCAAGAAAGCTCTTGCCCCGGAGCGTCTCGACGCCGAGCATCTGTCCGAGAGAGCGCTCCGCCTCAAGGATGCGTTGCTCGTCGAGCGTGGAGAGGAAGCGCCGCCAGTTGCGCCCGAACTCGAAGCGACGCTCGCGCCGCAACTCCTGTTCATAGAGTGCCGTCATCAGAGACGCCTTCTTCAGATGCGATAGAGAGAAGATAATCAGACTAAATAAAGCAGGAGATAAAATAGACGATAGAAGTTGCCAGGGCAATCCCGGCCGAAGGCTCGTGCGACGCAAGACCCGGCGCGCGAGCGGCCCGCGCGCGCCGGGTCTCCAGCGCTTGCTCCGGTTCGAGTGCTCGTAAAGTGAGCGGGTGGCTAAACCGAACTGGATAGGGTATAAAAGGCGGACTTGACCTTCTGCATCCGATTAACCAATATAACGGCTTTTGGAGGGGGGCGTGATCGCTGAGAGGCTGCGTAATCTTCTGGTCTGCCCGACCTGCCACGGAGCGTTGAGATACACTGAGCGGAGCGCCTCCTGCCAGCAGTGCGAACGGGATTATCCCCTTCGCGCGGGCGTTCCCATGTTGATCGTGCCGGAATCGCCCTTCTACCGCGCGGCGGAGACGGACGTGACGGCAGAGGCGGCGGAGGCGGCGACGGGGGAGCGTCCGCGCGACTCCCTGCCCGCCTGGTTGCAGCGCCTCATACGCCCCTTTATAGAGTTTGACCCGCCGCTGACGATGTGGACGGATCGCTCCCTGTTCCGGCATCTGAACGAATGCACCGCGCAAATGCAGATTCTCAATCTGGGTGCTGGTGCGGGCCTGTTCGATAAGTACCTGGGGCCGCACCTGAACCTGATTAATCTGGACGTTTCGCTGGCGGCGACAAACCTGGACGCGGCGGCCGACGCACACTTCCTGCCCTTCGCAGACGAATCGCTCGATGCCGTCTATAGTAATGCTGTGCTCGAACACGTGCAGCGTCCGTGGCGTGTGGCCGAAGAGATTCACCGCGTTTTGCGTCCGGGCGGAAAAGTATTCATCAATGTGCCGTTTCTCAACGTGATCCACGACACGCACGATTACTTTCGTTTCACAGACAAAGGGTTGGAGATACTATTCGCCGACTTTGAGAAGATCGATGGTGGGGTCAGCGCCGGGCCATCCTCCTTTCTCGGCCCGTTCCTCATATCTTATCTCTTATGCTTCGTTCCCGGCCGTCACCTGAAGGTCTTGCTCCGGCGTCCGCTCTCGTTGTTGGCCTGGCCGCTGAAATACCTTGACGCTCCCATACGCCGCAGCGCTGACCTTCGGCTCACGGCTGACGCTTTCTACTTTGTCGGCGTTAAAAAGAGCTGATGTCCACTTTGAAATTGTTATTGGTCGGCCTGGGGTCGCGCGTCACGATCATCTTTATAGGGATGGCTAATACGATAGTGCTGGCGCGCTGGCTTGGGCCCGCTGGCGTCGGCGAGTATTTCCTGCTTTTGAGACTGGTGGCGGTGGCGACGGTGCTGGCGGGTTTGGGTCTCAGGCATAGCGCCAATGTTTTCTCGGGACATCACGAGGAATGGGCCGGGACGATTCATAAAATCATGCTTCGGTTCACGCTTCTTTCGTGGGTCGGCGCTTCGGTGGTTGGCGCGGGCGTCGTCTGGACGGCGAGGGAAATGTCGCTGCTCGATTCACCTCGAATCTGGGTGTGGTTGGCCTTCGTCATCCTGCCCCTGTCGATGTACGCCAATATCTGGAACGGCATGATGATCGGAAGGGGATGGATCTGGCAGTTGAATCTGGTGCAACTTGTAATCAGCGCGCTCTCGCTCCTTTTGACTTTTATATTCATCGTCGGCCTTTCGGGCGGGCCGTTGGAGGCGATGCTGATATATCTGCTCGCCTCTGTGATTCAGTCCGTCATTATGCTCATCCTGGCTTTTCGTGTGGGCTCGGGCCGTAAAATGGAAGAGCCTCCGGCGGAGCTTTCACGGCAGATGTTGAGCTTCGGCCTGCGCGGATACCCCGGAACGATAGCGGATCTTCTATGGCTGCACATTCCCGTGTTCCTGCTGAATGCTTTTCACGGGGCGGCGGCCGTCGGAATCTTCTCCATCGCGCAGCAACTCGTGGAAAAACTGTCGCTTCCAATACAGGCGATGCAGGATGCCATCTTCAAAAAGCTGTCCGTTCTGCCCCGGCACGAGGCGGTCGCGGCGATGAATCGCTACGTCCGCCTGACTCTCGCGGGGATGGCGGCATTGACCGTGGCCGGGATGATCCTCATACCTCTGGTGGTCACGTTGCTTTTCGGAACAAACTATCTGAGGGCCGCCCAGCTATGCCGACTGCTGCTGCCGGGAACGGTGATTACGAGCGCCTGTATTCTTCTCTCCATCTATTTTCTAGGGCAACTGCGCCGCCCCGGTTTACTCTCGATCTTCGCCTGGCTGCAAGCTCTGCTGAACCTCACGCTCTCACTCGTGCTGATACCGCGAATGGCCGAGACCGGAGCCGCCCTCGCGCTGGTCACGGCCCAGATCATTAGCGGCTCGTGCCTCCTTATTTTTTATCTGCGGAGCACTCGGACGAGTATCAGGCAGTTGGTTTATATTACCGGCGAAGATGTCGCCATAGTGCGGCGGCAGATCGGCCCCGTTCTGGGGTTGAAGGGAACCGAGGATGAGTAACTCTCGGCCAGTACGGGTGCTTCACCTGATAGACGGATTGGGGGGAGGCGGCTGCGAGCGCTGGCTATGGGATATTGTGCGTCTGACGCCGGAAAGCTTCGAGCACCGGATCGTTACCATTCACCCGGATTCGGGCGATTACGTTTACGCCGACCGCTTGCGCGCCCTCGGAGCCTACGATCAACGAAGCGGCCCGCGCCTTCTAAACATCCTGTTGAGGAAAATTCAGGACTTGACGGCGAGCGCGCGCCTTGTTCCGCTGCGAAAGGTTCTGACTTTGATGTGGCGGCTCGCCTGCTATTGCCTGGCCGCCCCGGAGTTGCTGAAGGCTCTTATCAAATTTCGGCCCGACGTTCTGCACGCGCACACCTATAATGGATTCGTCGCCGGATTGATCGTCAAGGCCGTATCTGGAAAACCCCTCGTCCATACAGTGCCCGCCTCGCTCCGCTCAATGAAGGATGCGCGTCACGGCTGGATGCCCGCGTTCTACGCTCGCTCGCATCGATGGGTGAATCGCTTTTTCACGGGGGTCTCTTATGATGAGCTTCTGGGCATGGGCATCCCCGCCTCAAAGCTAATCTTTTTCCGTTGCGGCGTAGACCTGGAGGCCACCAATGCCATAAGGGATGAGCGCGCCCGCCATTACGCTCAGATCAGAGGTTCGCTCGGTATACCTGCGGATGCCCGTATAGCGCTCTCCGTCGGCAGGCTGCATCCCTCCAAAGGCCACCTCTTCGCGCTCGACGCTCTTTCACTCCTGATTCCTCAATTCGCGAACCTGCATTGGGTAGTTCTGGGCGAGGGGTTTCAGCGCGCCGAGCTTGAGGCACGCGCCGCTGAGCTTGGCGTGGCCGAACACGTTCACCTCGTAGGCTTTCAGCCGGAGCCCTTACCCTTTTATGCGAGTGCGAATATTTATCTGCGCACGCCCGTGTTTGAAGCCGAGAATCTGTCCAGCTATCAGGCAATCGCGATGGGTCTTCCGGTCGTCGGGTTTGACACGGGTTGCGAAACCGAATTGATACCCGAAGTCGGCAACGGGATTCTAGTGCCGAACCGTGATGGCGCAGCTTTCGCCCGAGCGATGGCCCGTATCCTGTCGTCGCCTGACGGCGGACGCACCACGGGAGAGTTGGGAGCCGAATATGGCCGTAAACACTTCGACATTCGGCAAGTCGTTTCCATGTTCTTCTCTGTTTACAGCGACCTCGGCGAAGAGAGGCGGGCGGGCGCGTCCCGGCTCTGAAAGCTAACACGGCGCGCGCCCGCGCCCGCCCCGCATCGCTTCGGCTTCGGGCAGCGATGCTTCGGAATAAATCGAGACGTTCGTAAGGGGCGGCCGCACCGGCGTTTTTGGGTGAGCGGGTGGCTAAACCGAAGTGGATAGGGTATAAAAGGCGGACTTGACCTTCTGCATCCGATTAATCAATATAACGGGGAAACAAGGCTTGATGGCCAGCGCGAGAGCGCGAGCGCGCGCACGCAGAAGTAAGGTATCGCACACGGGGTTCTAGGCATATCTTATCCGAAGAGCATATTCAGGGACGCGCACGGGGGCGAGGGTTTTTCATACGAGGCCGCGCCGTTTTGCTCCACGCGCGTAGAGCGGGTCGGAAGGCCGAATAAAATCGAAGCGAGCGGAGGATTGCAGGTGAAAGGTGTCGTACTGGCTGGCGGACTTGGAATGCGCCTTCGTCCCCTGACCTCTGTCACAAACAAGCATTTGTTGCCGGTCTACGACCAGCCGATGATCTATTACCCGATTCAAACACTGGTCAACGCCGGGGTCACCGATATATTGATCGTGACGGGCGGAAACTCGGCCGGGGATTTTCTAAAACTGCTCGGCAACGGTCGCGCCTTCGGGCTCAAGCATCTCAACTATACGTACCAGGAGGGCGAAGGCGGAATCGCCGAGGCGCTCTCGCTCGCCGAACATTTCAGCGCGGGCGAACCGCTCTGCATCGTGCTCGGCGATAATATAATAGAGGGAAATATTCGCCGCGCCGTGCGCTCCTTTCGTCATCAGGGCGCGGGCGCGAAGATTCTCCTGAAGAAAGTCTCAGACCCGCAGCGCTTCGGCGTGCCGGAGCTTTCCGGCAGTCGCGTCCTGCGTATCGAAGAGAAACCGCAAACGCCGAAATCCGAATACGCGGTCATCGGCGTCTACATGTACGACTCGGAAGTGTTCGACATCATCCGCACGCTCAAGCCCTCGGAGCGCGGCGAGCTGGAGATAACGGATGTCAACAACGCCTATATCGAGCGGGGCGCGATGACCTGGGACGAGCTGGAAGGATGGTGGAGCGATGCCGGGACTTTTGAGAGTCTCCTGCACGCCTCGAATTTGGTAGCCCGGACGGGGGCCAACAAGGTGGAGGATCGAGATGCCGCCCAGGTCGGTACAGCAGGCTGAACAGTTCAAGCGCGGCGCGATCCGCGATGTCGTGGTGCGCGACCTGCGCAAATTCGTGGACGAGCGTGGATGGCTCTCAGAGCTTTTTCGTCACGACGAGCTGACGGAGGAGTTCTATCCCGTGATGACCTATATCTCAGCGACGCTGCCCGCCGTGACGCGCGGCCCGCATGAACACGTCGATCAGGCAGACCTCTTCTGTTTCATCGGCCCGTCCAACTTCAAAATACGCCTCTGGGACAACCGCGTGGATTCCGAGACCTACCGTCACGTGATGACGCTCTTCGTCGGCGAGGATAATCCGAAGGCTGTGCTCGTCCCCCGAGGGGTCGTGCACGCTTATCGCAACGTAGGGATCGTGCCGGGCATCGTCATCAATTGTCCGAACCGGCTCTACATGGGCCGGGGCAAGCGCGAAGAGATAGACGAGATCAGGCATGAGGATGATCCCGAAACGATTTTTAGGATAGACGAGTAGCCGAACTTCGGAAGTCGGCCAACGTAAAATAGAGACGTTGTTGCCTGGCCGACCGCCACTACTACTACTGCTGCTGCTGCTGCTCTCTGGCGTTTGATTACTTCAAAATGAAAGTTGTGCGCATCATTGCGCGACTCAATGTGGGCGGCCCGGCACGGCACGTAACGTGGCTGACGGCGGCGCTCGGTGAACGGGGCGTGGAATCCGTGCTCGTCGCGGGCACGGTCCCGCCGGGCGAGGGCGACATGACCTACTTCGCCCGCGCGCACGGCGTAGAGCCCGTGATTATCCCGGAGATGAGCCGCGAAATCTCTCTGAAGGACGCAATAACCGTCTGGAAACTCTACCGACTGCTGGTGCGCCTGCGGCCCGACATAGTGCATACGCACACGGCCAAGGCTGGAACGGCCGGGCGTCTGGCCGGATTGCTCTACAGGTGGCTCGTCCCTTCGGCCCTGTTTCTGCGACCGCGACAGTGCCGCTTCGTGCATACCTACCACGGGCACATCTTTCATAGTTATTACGGCGCGCTCAAGACCCGTCTGTTTCTCCTGATCGAAAAAGTTCTGGCGCGCACGGCGACCGATGCGATAGTCGTCATCAGCCCGCAGCAGTACCGCGAGATACACGAAAAATTCGGGGTCGGCCGCCGCCGCCAGTTCAGTTGCATTCCGCTCGGGGTCGACCTCGAAGCCTTCGCGGGCTGGCCCACGCGAAGGCAGGTGCTGCGCGAAGAGATCGGCGCGGGCGCGGGCGAAGTGCTCGTCGGAATCGTCGGGCGTCTGACCGAGATCAAGAACCACAAGCTCTTTTTGCAGGCCGCCGCGCGCTACAAAAATGAGCGGCGCGCGGTGGAAGGGGCGAATGAGCGGGGCGCGATGGGAGATGCGGTGGAGGCGGCGGCGGCGTCTTCGGCGTCTGCGCGTCGCGTGCGCTTTCTGGTCATCGGCGACGGTCACCTCTCGGGCGCGCTCCAGGAAGAGGCGCAAAGGCTGGGGCTCGGCCAGGACGTGCTCTTCCTGGGCCAACGCGACGACGCCGAGAGTTTTTATCCGGGCCTGGACATAGTGGCCCTGACCTCGCTCAACGAGGGAACGCCCCTGACGCTGATCGAGGCGATGGCTAATGAGCGTGCGGTCGTCTCCGTGGCCGTCGGCGGCGTCGTCGATCTCCTCGGAGACGAGACGAGCCGACGCCCGCACCGCTTTGGAAGCGGGGCGTTCGCCTTGTGCGAGCGTGGCGTGCTGGTTCCGTCCCACGACGCCGAAGCTTTCGGCCACGCGCTCGCCTTCGTCATCGAGGATGATGAGCTGCGGCGCGAGCTTGGCGAGAGGGGCCACCGCTTTGTCGAACGCAATTATTCCAAAGAGCGGCTGATCGATGACGTGACGAAGCTTTACGAGGAATTGCTGCTGTCGCCGCCAGCGCGCGAAGCGGCGCGCCGCGAGCCTCAACCCATCACAGACGGGGACGCGCCGGGCGCGCCGTTGAAACGAAGAGTTTGAAGGAGGATAGAAACCATTGCGAATATTGATTACGGGAGGCGCCGGATTCATCGGCTCTCATCTATCGGACGCCTACCTGGAGCGCGGCGACGATGTCTTTATCATAGACGATCTGTCGACCGGCTCGATCCGAAACATCTCTCACCTGAAGGGGAACCCACGCTTTCATTACACTATTGATTCCGTTCATCACCAGCCCGTCGTGGCCGAACTCGTCGATCAGTGCGACGTGATCTTTCATCTGGCGGCGGCCGTCGGCGTCAAGCTGATCGTCGAGAGCCCCGTCAGAACCATCGAGACCAATGTGCGCGGAACGGAAGTCATTCTCGCCCTCGCCAACAAGAAGAAGAAGCCCGTGCTGGTGGCATCCACTTCGGAGGTCTACGGCCTCTCGATGGACGTGCCGTTTCGCGAGGACGGCAATCTGGTGATGGGGGCGACGACGAAGGGAAGATGGAGCTACGCCTGCTCGAAGGCTATAGACGAGTTTCTGGCCCTCGCCTACTGGCGCGAGAAGAAGCTGCCGACCAGGGTCGTGCGGCTCTTCAATACGGTGGGCCCACGGCAGACGGGCCAGTACGGTATGGTTATCCCGACCTTCGTCAAGCAGGCGCTCGCGGGCCGTCCCATCACGGTCTACGGCGACGGCTCGCAGACGCGCTGCTTCGGCTATGTCAAGGACGTGGTCGGGGCGCTCATCAAGCTGATGGAGCACGAGGGCTCTATCGGAGAGGTCTTTAACATCGGCAGCAATGAAGAGGTCTCGATTCTTGAGCTGGCGAACAGGGTCAGGGAGCTGACCGGATCGGCGTCCGAGATCGTCATGGTTCCCTATGCCGAGGCGTATGAGGAAGGGTTCGAGGATATGCCGCGCCGCGTGCCCGACATCAGTAAGATCGGGGCTCTGGTCGGATTCCAGCCGCAGATGAAGCTCGACGGGATACTAAAGAGCGTCATCGACTATGAATTGGGAACGCCCAGCGCTTGAGGGGAACGCTCCTTCGGAGGGGCGGCGCGTCCGGCAATCCCTGTCCTTCAGTCGGCGCTCCGGCACTTGATTTGTTGCGCCTGATCGAATAGGTTTTAGGCTTTCCAAGCGGGCGCTTGTCCTCGGCGCATCAGCTTTTATGTCGTATAACCTGAAGCATCTTTTGGCGGTCGTCATTTCCTTTGGGCTCGCGCTTCTTTTGACGCCGGTCGTGCGCGCGCTGGCTCGGCGCTGGGGTCTGGTCGCGCGCCCGAAAATGGATCGCTGGCATAAGAAGCCGACCGCGATGCTCGGCGGGGTCGCAGTCTTTCTGGCGGTCGTCATCACGTATATTGTAATCGTCCCGCGCGCGCCGCACGGCTGGGTCGTCATCGGGGCCAGCTCCTTTCTCTTCCTCGTCGGGCTCATCGACGACATCGTACATACCAAGCCGTACCAGAAATTGATCGGCCAGGTGATGGGCGCGGCCTTCATCATCTATTACGGCCTGAACACGGCCTGGACGCGCTCGGCCCTGCTCAACATGGTGATTACGATCTTCTGGCTGATCGGTATCACCAACGCCATCAACCTGCTGGACAATATGGACGGGCTGGCCGGGGGAATCGCGGCGATTGCGTCCGTCTTTCTGGCGCTCAGCTTCGTCGCCAACGGTCAACTGGCCGAGGCTCTGATGCTGGCCGTGTTCGCTTCCGCGCTGATCGGTTTTCTGGTCTACAATTTCAATCCGGCCTCGATCTTCATGGGCGATTGCGGCTCGATGTTCATAGGGTTCTTTCTGGCCTCGACGGCGCTGATGAGCGTGGCGGGGACGGCCGGGCGCTCGCGCAGCCTTCTGCCCGTCATCACCGTGCCGATACTGATTCTGTTCATCCCGATCTTCGATACCACCTTCGTCACGGTGCTCAGAAAGCTGTCGGGCCGCGCGGCCTCGCAGGGCGGGCGCGATCACACGTCGCACCGACTGGTCGCACTCGGCATGTCGGAGCGCCGCGCCGTGTGGATGCTCTACGGGTTTGCGACCATTTCGGGGCTGCTCGCGATACTGGTGCGCCAGCTCAAACTCGACATCAGTATGGCGGCGATCCTCGCCTTCACAGTCTTGCTGACGCTCCTCGGAGTCTATCTCGCCGGGGTGAAGGTTTACGACGAGGAGGAGGTGCAAACGGCGCGCGAGACTCCGCTCTTCGCCTTCCTCATAGACGTGTCCTACAAGCGGCGCATCTTCGAGGTGCTGCTCGATGTCGTGCTGATTATTCTGGCCTACTACAGCGCCTACGCCGTCGTCTTCGGCCCCTTCTCGATGGAGAGCCGCGACTGGCAGCTCTTCCTGCGGACGGTTCCGCTGCTGGTCTCTCTGAAGATGGCGACGTTCCTGCTGGTCGGCGTCTATCGCGGCATCTGGCGTTACACGAGCGTCGATGATCTGGTCGTCTTCAGCAAGGGAGTCGTCATCGGCTCCATCGCCAGCATTCTGGCGATCCTGTTCGCCTTCCGCTTCAGAGAGTTTTCGCGCGCCGTGTTTGTTTTGGACGGGATGTTCCTGTTGATGATGCTGGGTGGAAGCCGCATGGCGTTTCGGTTGTTCAGACAACTACTGCCGACGCCGCGCGCGCGCGACGGCTGCCGCGTCCTGATCTACGGGGCCGGGGATGCGGGCGAGCTTCTGCTGCGCGAGCTGCTGAACAATCGCGAGCTGCCCTATGCGCCGGTCGGTTTCGTCGACGACGATCCGCGCAAGAAGGGCAAGGTCATACACGGCCTGCGCGTCTACGCCGGGAACGGCCAGCTTCGCAGCCTGTGCCGCGAGCAGCGCGTTGACGAAGTGCTCATCTCAAGCTCGCAGTTCAGCGCCGAACGAGTCAAGGAGATTCTGCGCGATTGCGAAGAGGAGCATGTCCGGCTCAAACGCATGCGCATCGAGATAGAGCAGTTGAGCGAAGAAGAATAGCCAGAGAGTGTGCGTGTGTCTCTCTTTCTCAATGTCGGCGGACGCGCGCTCTCTCTCTCTCTCTCTCTCTGTGTGGTTCCTGATGTTGAGATGGAGAAAACGCGAAATCCTTTTGTGAGCCCAGTCAAATCGGATCAACTGAAAATGATAGACCTGCGCGCGCCGCTGCTGCGCGTGCTCCTGGTCGTGCCCGTCGCGCTGGCCCTGGTCGGCTCCTGGTACGCCGGGCGCTGGTATGTCGGCAACGTCATCGCCGATCACGCGCCGAATCTCGAAAGCGGCTCGATAGAGATGGCGCGGATGACGACGCAGCTTGCGCCCGACGATCCGCTGACACATTGGACGGTAGCCTCGCTGGAAAAGCAGGCGCTCGCGCCCGATCAGGTGGGCGAGACGCTCGGCGAGTTTGAGCGGGCCGTCAGTCTCTCGCCCTACGATTATCGTCTCTGGGTGGATCTCGGGCGCACGCGCGAGCAGGCGGGCGACCGTGAAGGGGGCGAGAAGGCTTTGCGCCGCGCCGTCGAACTCGCGCCGTTTTATGCCGAGCCGAGATGGCTGCTGGGCAATCTGCTGCTGCGCAGCGGGCGCATCGACGAGGCTTTCGCCGAGTTACAGCGCTCGGCGGAGACCAACCCGCTGCTGCGCCCGCAAATATTCAACATGGCATCGTATGTCTTCGGCGGCGACGTGCAGGCCATCAGCCGCGCCGTCGGCAACTCGGCGGCGTCGCGCGCCGATCTGGCCTCTTACCTGATGAGCCAGAAGCGCCTCGATGATGCGCTCGGCCAGTGGGCCACCCTGAGCGCGGCCGACAAGATGGAGCAGCGCCCGACAGGCGTTTCCCTGATGCGAGCCCTGCTTCAGGCGAAGCGCTTTCACGCCGCCTTCGAGCTTTTCCGCGGCATCGACCGTCAGACCCCGAGCCGCATACAGGTCGGGCAGGTCTTGAACGGCGGCTTCGAGGAAGACATCGGCGGGTCGAGCGATAATCCCTTCGAGTGGCACATCAGATCGGCCGCGCAGGCGCAGATCGGCATTGACGAAAGATACAGGCGCAGCGGCAACCGTAGTTTGCGTATCCGCTTCCAGGCGCCGGGCGGGCTCAACTTCAACAACATCAACCAACTGATCGCGGTTGAGCCTTCGACCGAATACCGACTCGAATATTACGTTCGCACCGCTGAGCTGAAGAGCGCGGCGACGCCCGTCATTTTAATCAGGGACGGCCTCGACGGGGCCGTGCTCGCGGCATCCGACCCGCTTCCGGCCGGAACATCGGATTGGCAGACGTTGACGCTCGACTTTAAAACGACACCGAAGACCGAAGCGATAATGATCGACACCAAGCTCAGCGCATGCGAGTCGGATGCGCCGTGCCCCATTTTCGGCATAGTCTGGTATGACGACTTCAATCTCCAACGCGGCGGAACAAACGCTGGCCCACAGGGTAGAAGAGAAAGCGCAAGCGGCGCTCAGAACCACGACGCTCGATGAGGTCGAGCGGACGCTGGCGAGCCGTTTTATCTTTCTCATCATCTGTGTCGCCATCGTTCTATCGACGCTCGCTTACGGCACAGTGCATTACTGGTCGCTGACCGTTTTCCAGGCCGGTGCGGCCTTCATAATCTTACTGTGGGCGGTGGACGCGTGGTCGAGCCGACGCTTGCGCTTCAGCCGCAACGCGCTGCAATGGCCGCTCGTGGGCCTCGTGCTCGTGGGCCTCGTGCAACTGCTGCCACTGGGCAGCGAGGCTGGCGGCGGTCTTCTCTCGCTCGCGACGGTCAAAAGCCTCTCGCTCGATCCATACTCGACGCGGCTTACGCTCGTCCGCCTCGTTGCGCTGCTCATCTATTTCGCCGCCGTCCTCGCCTTCACGGACGGGCCGATTCGCCTGCGCCTGCTCGTGCGTACGATCATCATCTTCGGATTCATGCTCGCCATCCTCGGCCTCGTACAATCCTTCACCAGCCCGACGAAACTTCTGTGGATGCGCGAGCTGCGCGAGAGCACGCCCTTCGGCCCCTTCATCAATCGCCATCACTTCGCCGGTTATATGGAACTGACGCTGGCGCTCCCCTTGGGGATGCTTTTCAGCGGCGGGGTCGAGCGCGAAAAGCGCTTCATATACATGTTCGCCGCCGCCCTGATGGGCGTGGCGCTGATTATGACCAACTCGCGCGGCGGTATCCTCGCCTTCATCGCGCAGATTGTTTTCCTGGTCGGGATGACGGGCTTCCGTAGAAATCGCGGCGGCAGCGGCGCGGACAAGACCGATAGCGGAAGGAGCATTCGCGGCGCGGTCGTGCGCGCAGGGTTGGGCCTGGCGCTCATCCTCTCTATCTTTGCGGGGGTGGTGATGCTCGGCGGGGAACCCGTCATCAACCGTTTGATGGGAACCGTCAGCTCTGCTGATCCGACGACGGGCCGCGCCCATTTCTGGAGGGTCACGCTCGACATCATCCGCGACCATCCGCTGATCGGCTCGGGCCTCGGCTCGTTCGGTCTCGCCTTCACTCGCTACGATACGCGCAGCGGTCTGCTCCGGGTCGAGCAGGCCCATAACGACTACTTGCAGGTGCTATCGGATGCGGGGATTGTCGGCGCGCTGCTCGGGCTCTTCTTCATCGTGACGCTGTTTCGCCTCGGGTTGGAGCGTTCGCGAAGCGAAGACAGGTTTCGGCGCGGCGTCGCCACGGGTGCGCTTGCCGGATGCTTCGCCGTGCTCATCCATAGCTTTTTCGATTTCACACTGCATACCACCTCCAATGCGCTCCTGTTCCTGGTCGTCGCGGCGCTGGCGTCGCTCAACGGCCGCGTCGAGCGCGCGCCGGAGGGCGGCCGCCGCCGCCGTCGTCGCCGCACGATCAAACAACCCCAGATCATCCCCGGTGCGCCCCCGAAGGCCAGGGAGGCGCTCCCTCTACAGAACGAGCAATGATGGAGGCTGCTTCAACCAGATGAGAGAGAGGCTGCTTCAATTGATCGTCTGCCCGCTGTGCGGCGGCGGCCCTCTCGCCTGCGAAATCTTCGAGAGAACAACCGGCAACGAGACCGCCACAGGGTTTCTCTCCTGTAGATGCGGCGCGGCCTATCCGGTCATAGGCGGGATTCCGCGCCTGTTGCCGCCCGCGCTTCAGACCATGCTGTGGGAGATGCACCCGGAGTTCTTTCAAATGCACGGCGAGCGATTGCCCGCGCAGTTGATGCCGAAGGGGCCAGCGGAGGCGCGAGGCGGCTTCAAAAAAGAGGAAGATCGCGCCCTGCGCGCGCAGCACGATACGGCGCGCAGCTTCGGCTACGAGTGGCAGGCGTTTTCCGAGATGCTGCCGGATTACGAGTCGAATTTCCGCTGGTACTTCGAGCGCTTTGAGGCCGAGTCGTTCGAGGGCGCTCTCGTGCTCGATGCCGGTTGCGGGACGGGACGCCATACTTTCCACATGGCGCGCGCCGGAGCGAGCGAGGTCGTCGCCATGGACTTTAGCCAGGCGATAGAGGTTGCGGCCTACAATAATCGCGCCAATCCGAATACGCATTTCGTTCAGGCGGACATTTATCACCCGCCTTTCCCGCCCCGCTCCTTCGACCTCGTCTATAGCCTGGGCGTCCTTCATCACCTGCCAGACCCCGAGAAAGGTTTTCGCACGCTGCTTCCGCTCGTGCGCGAGGGCGGCTTTCTGAATATTTACCTCTACTGGAATCTCGAAGGCGAACCGGCATGGCGGCGGGCGGCGCTCAGGGTCATCACAGAGGCGCGCCGCGTGACGACCCGAATGCCGCACGCGCTGCTCAAAAAGCTGTCTTGGGTCATCGCCGCTGGCTTCCAGGTCGCCTTCGTCATACCCGCGCGCAACCTCGACCGCTTTCCGGCGACGCGCCCGTTGGCCGAGCGCGTGCCGCTCGGTCATTACCGTAAATACTCTTTCCGGGTGCTCTACACGGATCAGTTCGACCGCTTCTCGGCGCCGATTGAGAATCGTTACAGCCGCGCCGAGGTCGCCGAGTGGTTCGAGCGCGCCGGACTCACAGATGTCGTCATCCTCGGCGGCGCTGGCTGGCGCGCTTCGGGTCGCCGCCACGGCGCGCGTCTCGAAGCAATCGAGGAAGTGGAAACAGCAGTAGCAGCAGAGCCACTGACCGCCGCCACCACCACACAGACCGAATGACTGTAAATCCACTGGACATGATGCGTAATCGCTCCGACCAGACGGTGCTCAAGACGCTCGGCATAGAGATTGACGAGGCTGCGCCCGAACTCGTCCGTCTCTCGATGCAGGTTGACGAGCGGCATCACCAGTACACGGGCCTGTTGCACGGCGGCGTCTCTGTAGTGCTGGCGGAGACGGCCGCCTCCATCGGCGCGGCGCTCAACACAGACCTCGCCCGCTACACTCCGGTCGGCGTCGAGATCAACGCTAATCACCTGCGCTCGGTAACGAGCGGTAAGGTGACGGCCGAAGCGCGGCCCGTCTACAAGGGCAGGCAGATGACCGTCTGGGCCATAGAGGTACGCGACGAGCGCTCGCGCCTCATCTGCGTCTCGCGCTGCACGCTGGCGCTCAAACCGGGCAGCGCCCTCGCCCCCGAAGCGTGAAGATCGGGCCGCTTTGGTGTATCTTAATAGGAACCAATAGCGCTTCTCCCGCTCTGCTTTTTATTTTTGATCGCTTCAAACACAGGAGGCCGAACATGCAGCGTACACTGAATCCTCTGGCGGTGATATGTTTCTCCCTGCTTTGCCTCAGCATGAGCACGCCGTCGCAAACCCACGTCGCAGAGTGCCCGACGATAACGGTTGAGTGCCCTACCGATCTCAGCGAGCTAGGCGAAACGATTACCGTGACCGCAACCCTCACCGGCGCCGGTTCAAGCTCAAATCCGACCTATAACTGGAATGTGAGCGCGGGTACAATCGTCGGCGGCCAGGGGACGCCCACAGTCACGGTCAAACTTGATTGCCAGACCATGACTGCGACGCTCGAAGTCGGGGGCCTTGATCCGAGCTGCCAGAATAGAGCGTCATGCTCCTTGATTATTGAGCGGCCTCCCGTGGCTCGCAAGTTCGATCAGTATGGCGATATAGCATTTAAGGATGAGAAAGCGCGGCTCGATAGATTTGCCGCGCAGTTGAAGAACGAGGCCGGTTCCAGTGGCTATATAGTCTTCTACGATGGGAGCAGCGCGAACGCGGGCAAAGCCGAGCGTCGCGCAAGCCGCAGTAAGATATACCTAATCAACACGGTCGGGATTGATAACGACCGCATCCTGACGGTTGACGGCGGCGGCGGGCGTAAGGAACTCGCCCTTGAACTCTGGATTGCGCCGCAGGGGGCCGTCCCGCCGCCTGATAATACGAAAGCTCTTCCGAAGTGTCCCTGAATAAGGAGAAGCCTCGCTCGTTTTCGGTAGCGACCGCAGCTACGAGATGACTACTTCAAATAACGGAATATCGCAGACGCCGACGACGCTGCCGAAGCTCTGTCTGGCCGCCATACGCCAGTATGCTAAGGCGGACGCGCTCAATCATAAGCGCGGCGGCGAGTGGATAAACATCCCGGCTGAGACTTTTATAGAGCGCGTCAGGGCTGTGGCTGTCGGCCTCGCCTCGCTCGGCGTCAAGGCGGGCGACCGCATCGGGCTGCTGTCCGAGAATCGTCCCGAATGGTCTATCACAGACCTCGCCATCCTCAGCCTCGGGGCCGTCAACGTCCCCATCTACACGACCCAAGCCGTCGAGCAGGTGCGCTATATCCTTGAGGATTCCGGCGCGCGACTGCTCTTCGTTTCCGGGCGCAAGGTCTTTAAGCATGCGCGCGCCGGGATCGAAAGCGTCGAACAACTCGAACGCATAATCTTCTTCGACGCGGAAGCGGCCGAGGGGACGGAGCGCGCGATGACGCTCGACGCCCTGGAGAATCGCGGCGCGGAGCGCGACCGCCGCGAGCCGGAAATCTATGACCGCTTCGTAGAAGGGGTCGGGCCCGAAGACCTGGCGACCATCATCTACACCTCGGGCACGACGGGCGAGCCGAAAGGCGTCATGCTGACGCACGATAACTTCGTCTCGAATGTTCTGACGATCTCGCGCGAGTTCCCGATCTCGGACACCGACATCTCACTCTCGGTTCTGCCGCTGTCGCACATCTTCGAGCGCACGGTCTTCTACGTCTTCTGCTGGAACGGCGTGTCGGTCTATTACGCGGCGTCGTTCGATCAGGTCGGCGAGCACCTGCGCGAAGTGCGCCCGACCGTCATGACGGCCGTGCCGCGCCTCTTCGAGAAGGTCTATCACCGGATCGTCAAGAAGGGGACGAGCGCGGGCGGCTGGAAAAGCAGGGTCTTCACGCGCGCTCTTGCGGTGGGCCAACGCTACGCCGAGGTGAAGGACAGGAATGAACGCGTGCCGCCGCTCCTGGAGATTCAGCAGGGGATCGCAAACTGGCTCGTCTTCTCAAAGTGGAGGGCGGGCGTCGGCGGTCGGCTGCGCTATTTCATCTCAGGCGGCGCGCCGCTCTCGCCCGCCCTCTCCTACGCTTTTCTGGCTGCCGACATCCCCATCCTACAGGGCTTCGGCATGACCGAGACCTGCATCGTATCGGCCAATCGTACCGAAGATAACCGCGTCGGGTCGGTCGGCCTGCCCTTCCCCGGCATTGACGTACGACTGGCCGCCGACGGAGAAATCCTGGTGCGCGGGCCCAACGTGATGCGCGGCTACTATAACCACCCGGAATCGACCCGATCCGCCATGACGGACGGATGGTTCGCGACCGGCGACGTGGGCCGCATGGACGAGCGCGGCCACCTTTATATTACAGACCGCAAGAAAGACCTGTTCAAACTGTCGAACGGTAAGTATGTCGCGCCGCAACTGATCGAGAGCCTCGTCAAGCAGAGCGAGTTCGTCAATCAGGTGGTGGTCGTCGGCGCAGGCCGCAAGCAGCCGGTCGCACTTGTAGTTCCGGATTGGGAATCCCTGGCGAGCGCGATGGGCGCAAACTCTGCGCCGAACGCCGAACGCCGCGCGGAGCTGAGCCGCGAACCGGCGGCCATAAAGATCGTCCAGAGGGATGTCGCCGCGCTGACGGCCTCGCTGGCCGATTATGAGCGCGTGCGCCGCGTCGCGCTCCTGCCCGAAGAGTTTTCCATAGACGGCGGAGAGATGACCCCGACCCTTAAGGTCAAACGCCGCGTCATAGATGAGAAATATGGCGCACTGATAGACGCGCTCTATGGTGTGACGGAGTAAGCTTTGTGAGCGCTGAGGATCGGATGAAACAGTTCAAGGTAGACGCGCATTGAGTGAGAGGACGCTTGGGCGCGCGCGCGTGGTGTCGGGGCAAAAGCCTATCATGCCGTTGACCGTTCGGGACGAGCGGTCGGTTTCGGTCTCAGGCGTCCGTGAGGGTGAGCGGCACTTTATCGTAAGCCGTCTCGGCGTAGACTTCCATGCCGTGCAGTTTTCTACCGAGGAGCGCCTCGGCCAGATAGCGCAGGTTCAAGGGCATCTCCGCCACGGGGCATTCTTCCTCTGCGAGGCGGTGTTCCATCAATAGTTGAAGCTCGGCGCCGCAGAACTCGCAGGCGTCCAGGTGCAGGGAGACCCAGGTGCACTGCTCCGCAGAGAGACCGTTCGTACGGTAACAGAGCAACATCTCCGAAGAAGGGCAGCTCGTTTGTTTACGAAATAAGCTCACAAATGAAGGACTCATGGAAATTTTCCCCTCTTATGTACGCAGACCTCTCAAGGCTACCGTCGCCAAAAACCCTGGCTCGCTGCTTGTAAGCGCCACGTGAAAACAGGTCGCGAGGCTAAGAGGCAAGAGAATTATCGCGAGCCGAAATAGCAAAAACCGAACGGGCGCTTCGCCTGATCTACGGAAATAAAGCTTTAATCCCTCCCTATTTCCATAAGTTTGCCGCACGCGCGACCCCCTTTTTTATGAGGTTTTCTAAATTTTCGAGATTCGTGTAAAAAGATGTTGCTCGTTTGCGGTTTTGCTGATAACATCTTTTCGGTCAGTCAAGGAGCCCGCGCTCCTACTGAAAACCCCCTTCAAGGATGATCGCGCCATTCCCCTTTGCGTTCATCTGGCGCGGACACTCCGACAACGTTGACAACACGAGGGCCTGCGGGTAGCAGAGGTGATCTCAACTGGTGAGAAGTAATCAGGCAATTGCTACCAAAGCATCGTGACCGACTCTCCTACGAATGACCGCCACGACCCGCCCATTCTCTTTACATAGGACAAAGGTATATTGATCGACAGAGACGCGCGCCCGCGACGCTTACAGTCACCGGTGGCGTATCGGAATCGGGTCGAATAGTCCCCGTCGGATTTTCGCCAACATACCAAAGCCGTGAAACCTACTCGTGAAAACCCCCTGAAAGGCTCCTCGATGAGCGTGACCAAGGAACACGCGCGCGCGTCGCGCCCACAGTTTGAACGCCAGTCGCGTGCCGGGCACTGGACGGAAAGTCTGCGCTCGTCGGATGTCAATCGCCTCTGGGCCGAGCTGCACCGCATCGTGAGTCATCATCCGCTGGTGCGCGCCTCGCGCAACGCCGGACTGTTGGTCGAAGAGGGCTCACAGAACACCTACACGGATTTGACGCAGGAATTATTCGTACAGCTTCTCAGCAAAGCGCGCTTCCAGCACTATCTCGATACGGAGATGAGCGACGCGGAGATCGAATGCGAGATCGGCCAGATCGAGCTGACGAACCTCCTGACGGCCGAGCTGCGCAAGCGGCACCCGGAATCCTACCGACTGGCCCGCCGTATCTCGACCTTGATTCAATCGAGCGCGAATTTCCGCCGCTTCGATTCCTCGGGCCTGGATGACGAGCCGCATCGTCGTCTGGCGGAGCGCGTTTACGGTCTCAGCGAATGGCCCAACGGAAAGCCACGGCGCGAGCAGCACGACCTTGAGCAACGCGCTCAACTGATACCCGTGCGCCAGCGTGACACGCGTATGGTCGGCTGCACGGGCGATTCACAGGTCGTCATCAGCAATCTCGATCTTGAAGATTTGATTATCTCGGTTCTGGATGCGGCGGACGCGCCCGTGGACGTGCGAACGCTCCGCAGTCTGGTGATGTCGCGCCTGCCGGTGATGGACATATACCTGGTTCCGCTCGGCGGAGACGACTCCGAAGATGGCGGGAACCAGTTCGAGCCGGTCGACGGGTGCGAGAATCCCGAAGAGGGGCTCTTGCGCCGCGAGTCGGAGCGCGAGGCCGCTGGCTTCGTCGATCAGTTTTTACGGAATCTGCACGGGACTGTGCGCGGCAAGCTCAAGCAATACAATCGCATGCTCGGCGTCTTGTGGCATTGCTACCTGAGCCCGGATCACTCTACGCAACTGGAAGTCGCAGCCGCCCTCGGCGTCTCGGATTCGCTCGTCTCGGATTATCGCCGCCGTATCGAACAGGAATTGCGCGCCCTCTCCTTCAACGAGATAGAGGAAGCGCGCCGCTTCGAGATGGCGCTGCGCGAAAGAGTACGCGCCCTGGTGCTGGTCGGTGATGAGGAGGGCGTGACCGTCTAGGGCACGCTCCGATTGCCTGGAAGACCGCGCGGGCGTTACACTCGAACATCTCAACCGGCGCGGTCGCCGCCCGCAATCAGTTGGGTCGGCCCGCGCCCGTCTTATTTCGCCGCCATGCCGGAAACGCCCGAAGAGATGGGACACAACAGTATTTATCCCGGCGATTACGAACCCGTAACGCGCTCGCGACGGGCGCGATTGTGGGAGAGCGACCCGGCAGTAGTTGCAGAGGACGGGGCGTGGAGTGTGCCGCCCCGCGTCGGCCCATCAGTGGAAGAGGCCGAGGTGGAAGAGGCGGCAGAGATTTCTGTTGCGCCGAAGGGAGCGCGCACGGCGAGGGCTGAGCCCTCGATTCTCAAGCGCGGTCACGCCCTCAGCTACGTGGGCCTGTTCCTCTACACGGTGGCCGTCTTTTTCCGTCCTTACGAATTTTCGCCCTCGCTCGCCTGGATGATTAACATCTCATTCTGGTTCGCCATCTTCACCCTGCTCGTTTACGTTCCCACACAACTCTCACTGGACGGCAAGCTCACCGTCCGACCCAAAGAGGTCAACCTCGTACTGCTGTTGTGCCTGGCGGCGCTGCTTTCGATTCCGCTGGCGCTCAGCCCCGGCCAAGCTTTGGCCTACTTCACCAGCATCTTCGTTAAAATCGTCATCATGTTCATAGTGATGGTGAACGTGGTGCGGACTGAGCGACGCCTGAAGGGCCTCTTTTTTCTGACGATAGCCGCCGGGTGCTTATCGAGCGTGACCGCCGTTCAAGACTACAGGAGCGGGAATTTCACTGTCGAAGGCTATCGCGTGATGGGGAAGATAGGGGTCTACGGCCTGTTCGGCAATCCGGACGACATGGCGCTCCACCTCATCACGATGCTACCCATCGTCGTCGCGCTGCTCCTGGGCTCGCGCAGCTATATAAACAAGCTGGTGCTCGGCAGCATCACGCTTTTAATGCTCGCGGGCACGATCTTCTCCTTCTCGCGCGGCTGCTTTCTGGGGCTGCTCGCGCTGACGGCCGTCATGGCCTGGAAGCTCGGTCGCCGCAACAAGCCAGCCGTGCTCGTAATGCTGTTTTTGGCCGTCATGTTTTTCCTGGCCCTTGCTCCGGGCCACTTCGCCACGCGCATTCTCTCCATCTTCGATCATAGCCTCGATCCCGTAGGCTCGGCCAGCGCGCGCCAGAACATATTGCTCAGGTCGATCTGGGTGGCGCTGCGTCATCCGCTGCTGGGCGTCGGGATGGGCTGCTTTCCCATCGCTTCGATACGCAACCTGGGGACGCACAACGCCTATACGCAGGTGGCGGCTGAATTGGGACTCCCGGCGCTCGCCGTCTACGTCGGGTTCATGGTCTATCCGATCAAGCGGCTCTACCGTATCGAGCGCGAGACGTTTGACGCGCGCCGCTCCTCGCGCTTCTATTATCTGGCGGTCGGTTTGCAGGCCAGCCTCGTAGCCTATATGGTCGCCAGCACCTTCTACACCGTGGCCTTTAACTGGAACGTCTACTATCTGGTCGCCTATGCGGTCTGCCTGCGCCGCATGTATGAGTCGTCGTCGGCGACGGCGGCGGCGACGAGCGCGACCGTGAAAGGGACGGCGGCGGCACGCGCCGTCGACGATGACGGGAGGACTGTTCGGGAGAGCCGTCGGACTCTCGCCGGTTTCGACGCTCCGGATGAGAAGCGGCTGACATGAGCTTAAGGATGATGGCAGAGGTGGTTTTCTGGTTGAGCGCGGCGGCGTTCTTCTATACCTATGCTGGCTATCCGCTCCTCCTGCTCGTGGTCGCCAGCCTGCGCCCGCGCGCTGTCCGTCGCGGCGCTCGGGTGCCGTCGGTCAGCGTAATCATCACGGCCTATAACGAGGAGCGCGACCTCGGAGCGAAACTCGAAAACACGCTGGCGCTCGATTACCCGAAAGAAAAACTGGAGGTGATCGTCGCTTCCGATTGCTCTACGGATCGTACGGACGAGATCGTACGAGGGTTCGCCGCGCGCGGCGTGCGTCTTTATCGCCAGTCGGAGCGACAGGGCAAGACGGCGGCGCAGAATGGGGCGGTCGCTGTGGCTCGGGGCGAGATCATACTCTTTTCCGACGCCACTACGCTCTACCGACCGGACGTGCTGCGGGTCATGATGCCGAGCTTCGCAGACCCTACGGTGGGCTGCGTGGCGGGCCGCCTCATCTACGTCGATCCGGCGGCGTCGAGCGTCGGTCGCGGCGCGCGCTCATACTGGGGCTACGAAACATTTCTGAAGAGACACGAGAGCCGCGCCTGTTCGCTGATAGGCGCTTCGGGGTGCTTGTACGCCGTCAGGCGCGCGGCCTACGTGCCGCTTTATAACGAAGCGTGCAGCGATTTTCTGATCGCCACGGTGATGGTCGAGCAGGGTTTGCGCGCCGTCTACGAGCCGGACGCCGTGTGCACGGAAGAGACGAACAGGCGTCCCGGTAAAGAGCTGCGTATGCGCGTGCGCGTCATCACGCAGACCTTCACAGACCTGTGGCGTCACCGCGCGATGCTCAACCCGCTGCGCAGCGGCTTCTACGCCGTCCAGCTTCTGTCGCATAAAGTCCTGCGTTATCTCGTCCCGCTCTTCCTGCTCGCGATCCTGCTCGCCTCGGTCGTGCTCGCGCGCCACTCCCCCTTTTATGCTGCGATGCTTGCCGCGCAGGTTCTCTTCTACGGGGCGGCGGCAATTGGGGCTGTGCTTGAGCGGGCGGGCGCGCGCGTCTCGCTGCTGGCGCTGCCGCATTATTTCGTGCTCGCAAATCTGGCCTCGGCGATCGCCTTTTACCAGTTCGCGCGGGGCGAGAGGTATGCGCGCTGGGAGCCGATTCGCGAGTCTGCTGCTGCTTCCTCTTCCGCATCAGGAGCCGCTTCGGCCCGGCTCGCGCCAGCGGCGACCACGGAAGGGAGGGACGGTTGATGTCAGACGCCCGCACCCATAATACGAGCCTCCCCGAGGGCTCGGATGAGCCCACTGTGAGCATCATCATTCCGGCCTACAACGTGGCGGCCTACATAGGCGAGACTCTTGCTTCCGTCTGCGCACAGACTTTCACCGATTACGAGACCATCATCATCAACGACGGCTCGCCCGATACGGCGGAGCTGGAACAGGCGATTGAGCCTTACCTCGACCGATTGATCTACATCAAGCAGGAGAATCGGGGCGCGGCCGCCGCGCGCAACGTGGGCCTCAGAATAGCGCGCGGGCGCTACGTGGCGTTTCTGGATGCGGACGACTGGTGGCTGGACGACTACTTGCGCGAGCAGATTGGCCTTTTAGAGCGCGGCGAGGGGCACGACGTGGTTTACGCCGATGCTTTGATTACGGGCGATTCGCCCCTGGCCGGTCGCACCTTCATGGAGATATCTCCTTCGCGCGGGGTGGTGACGTTTGAGAAACTGGTCACCCAGCAGTGCAACGTGATTACCTCCGGAGTCCTGGCGCGCCGAAAGACGATCCTCGACATCGGCCTCTTCGACGAGGGCCTGAGGCGCGCGCATGACTACGACCTGTGGATGCGCCTGGTTCGCGCCGGAGCGCGTTTCGGCTATCAGCGCAAGGTGCTGCTTCGTTATCGCGTTCACGCAGACAGTTTGTCGGGCGATGCTATTCAACAGATCGAGCGGGAATTGATAGTCTTCGAGAAGATGCTCGGCCGCGACGATCTCTCGCCGCATGAGCGCCGGACGGTAGAGGGGGCGATCGTGCGGCTGCGATCACATTTGAAGCTCGAACACGGCAAGCTGCGGTTGGCCCACGGCGACTTTGCCGCCGCATCCCTTGAGATTAAGGACGCGAACAGATTACAGCGCCGGTTGAAATTGCGACTGGTGCTGCTCTGGCTGCGCATCGCGCCACGATCTTTGCAGCGCTTTTACAAGCTGCGCCTGACCTGACCTTCACACACAGAGACCCGAGCTGATGTCGCTGAACAAGTTTCCCAACGAGCCGGAAGTGCCGCCGCGTGCGACGGAGCGGCACCTTCGTACCGACCACCTGATGAATGACCTGGGTGGTCGGACGGCGCGCGGCGGAGCCCTGACGTTCGCTTCGCAGGGATTCAAGTTCTTCATCAGCATCGCCGGAACCATCATCCTGGC
>DASZEN010000059.1:0-194328 GCA_035940775.1 Pyrinomonadaceae bacterium
GAGAACGTGCGCGCGCTCGGCGACAACGCCATCGCGGTGGGCAAGAGCACGGTCGCGGCCAACACCGGCACGGTGGCCCTCGGCGAGGGGCACTCGGCGACCGGCGCCAACTCCATCGCCCTCGGCTACGGCGCGTCCACCTCGACCTCCGCCGGCTCGCCGCGCCTCGGCACGTTCGTCTTCTCCGACCGCTCCACAGCCACGAGCTGCCCCCTCTACAGCAACGGCAGCACGGTTGACACCAACTGCCAGTTCCACCCGACGGTCACGAACTCCTTCAACGTGCGCGCCGTCAACGGCTCGTTCTTCTACACGAACACGGCGCTCACCACGGGCTTCATCTTCAACAGCACGACGGCGACGATGACGCTCGGCAACAGCAAGCTCTCGATGAGCAGTGACGGCTCGACGACGCTCACCTCGAACTCGGGCGGGACGGCGGGCGTCACGCTCGCGGCGGGCGGCGGCTCATGGTCATCGCTCTCCGACCGCAACATGAAAGCCAACTTCGCGGCCGTCAACCCGCGCGAAATCCTGCGCGGCGTCCTCGCGCTTCCGATCTCGACCTGGAACTACAAGTCGCAGGCCGCTTCCGTGCGCCACATCGGCCCGATGGCGCAGGACTTCTTCGCCACGTTCAAAGTCGGCGAAGGCGACCGAACAATCGCGACCATAGACCCCGACGGCGTGGCGCTGGCGGCCATCCAGGGCTTGCACGAAGAGTTGAAAGACCGCGACGCGCGGATCGACGGCCTCCAGCAGCAGCTCAAGCAGCAGCAGGAGCAGCTTGACGGCTTGAAGAAGCTGCTCTGCCAGGATCACGCGGACGCACCCGTCTGCAAAGTAAGCAATTAAGGTAAGCAAGTGAGTTCCATGCGCCACAACCTCATCACCATTCTGTGCCTGCTGCTCCTCGTGGCGACGGCGCGCGCTCAATCCGGCCCGCAGTTGACGCAGGCGGTCGGCGCGGGCGGCGGCGGCACGAGCGCCTCCGGCCAATCACAGGCCGAGGGCACGGTCGGGCAAAACATCACCGGCACGTCTACGGGCGGCTCGTTCCAGCTCGAAAGCGGGTTCTGGGCGGGCGCTGCGGCGCAGGCCCAGGCTCACCTCTCGGTCGATAACGTGACCGCCGTTTATGGCGGCACGATCAATCTGAAAGCGACGCTCTCGGCCACCGGAGCGAACGTCTCGGGCAAACCCGTCACGTTTTCTCTTAATGGAACGAATCTCGGCACAGCCACGACCGATGCTAATGGCCTTGCCGTCTTCAATAATGTCAGCCTCGGCGGAGTTAACGCGGGCACTTATGCTACCGGCATCTCGGCAGGATTTGCGGGCGACATTGGATTAACCGCCAGCAGCGGCGTGGGCCAACTGGTAATAACGAAGGCTGTTCCTTTGCTGGTGGTCGTCGGCGGGAGCTTCGTCTATGACGGTCAGCCTCACGCGGCGACCGCATCGGCGACGGGCGTCAACAACGAAGCGCTTGGGCCCATCTCTTTACTCTACAACGGCGCGGTCAATATTCCTGTCAACGCGGGGAGCTATGCGGTTACGGCCACCTTTGCGGGCGGTCAGAACTATAACCCCGTGACCAATAATCAAAAGGGCATCGTCATCGGCAAGGCGAACCAGGCGATCACCTTCGCCGCTTTGTCTAATAAGATTTTCGGGGACGCGAACTTCACCGTAAGCGCCACGGCGAGTTCCGGCCTGGCCGTGAGCTTTGCCGCGTCAGGCAACTGCACCGTGAGCGGCACTTCAGTTCATCTGACGGGCGCAGGCCCCTGCACCATTAAGGCATCGCAGGCGGGCAACTCAAACTTCAATGCGGCGGCGGATGTCAGTCGGACTTTCATTATCAACAAAGCCGACCAGCACATCACGTTCGGCGCAATCGCGAACAGGACTTTCGGCAATGCGGATTTCACTGTGAGCGCGACGACCGATGTCGCTGGCCTCAGCGTCACGTTCAGCGCGAGCGGTCAATGCAGCGTCAGCGGTGCGGGCCTTGTCCATATCAAGGGCGCAGGCTCCTGCACGATCACGGCGTCACAGGCTGGCGACAACAATCACAATGCGGCCGCGTCCGTTTCACAGTCCTTCAGCATTGCCAAAGCGACGACGACCGTGAGCCTGTCTTCCTCTGTCACCCCGTCCGACCTCGGGCAGAGTGTAACCTTTACGGCCACCGTCTCGTCCGCGGCGGGCATGCCGACCGGAACGGCGCAATTCAAGATTGACGGCTCGAACGCTGGTGCGCCCGTGGCTCTGAATGCGAGCGGGGTTGCCACTTTCAACACCACGGCGCTTGCTGCCGGATCACACACCCTCGCCGTCAATTACGGCGGAGACGGAAACTTCAACGTCTCAACCGCCACCCTTGCGGGCGGACAAGTGGTTAACTCACAACCCTCTCTCTCGATCGACGACGTGTCTGTGACGGAAGGAAACTCCGGCGGCACTACGGCAGCTGTCTTCACGGTCAGCCTCTCGACGGCCAGCAGTCTCACGGTGAAGGTAAATTACTCCGCGTCAAACGGAACCGCCACATCGGTCGCTGACTATCAGGCGACCTCAGGCACGCTCGTCTTCAACCCCGGGGAATTGACCAGAACCATCACCGTGCCGATTAAAGGCGACACGGCGAACGAGCCTGACGAGGTCTTCACCATCCGTCTAACCAACCCGCACAACAGTTCGCTTGCGCGAGCGCAAGCCACCGGAACCATTCTCAATGACGACGCGACGGGCTTCCAGTTCTCCGCATCGTCTTACAGCGTCGACGAGGACGGTCTGCACGCCATAGTGACGGTCAATCGTGCGGGCGATCTGTCGGCTCCCGCCTCCGTGGACTATACGACGAGCGACGACTTCGGATTGACGCCCTGCAATGTGACGAACGGGCTGGCTTCGCAAAGGTGTGATAACGCAATGGCGGTCGGCACGCTGCGCTTCGCCGCCGGAGAAAGTACAAGGACGATCTTCGTGCCCGTCGTAGATGATGTCTACGTCGAAGGGCCGGAAACCTTCCATATCACTTTAATCAATCCGGCTGGCGGCAGCCAGGGCTCGATCAGTACGGCCACCATCACGATCATAGATGATGACAACGCAGTTGGAGTGCCCAACCCGATAGACCGCGCAGACTTTTTCGTGCGAGAGCATTACATAGATTTTCTCGACCGCGAGCCCGAGCCGACAGGATTGCAGGGATGGCTCGACATCCTAAACGGCTGCGGAACCACCGTCGCAGAGCCCTGCGATCGAATACACATCTCCTCGAACTTCTTCCGTTCTGACGAGTTCCAGATGCGCGGCTACTACATCTACAGGTTCTACAGGACGCTGGGCCGTAACCCGCGATACGCTGAATTTATGCCGGATTCAGCCAGGGTGAGCGGCTTCCTGACCCAGTCGGAGCTTGAGGCCAACAAGACCGCATTCGTGCAGGAGTTCATGTCGAGGCAGGAGTTCAAAAACAGGTATGACTCCACCGTTAATAATCCTGCGGCTTATGTTGACGAGTTGCTTCAGGCCGTAGGCTTACCCGATCATTCGTCTAGAGGGGCGTGGATCGCCGGGCTGACAAATCACACGCTGACGAGGGCAAAAGTCCTGCGGGCGCTCGTAGAGAGCACTGACGTGTACCGCAAGTTCTACAACGCAGCCTTCGTAGTTGAGATGTACTTCGGCTATCTCAGGCGAGACCCCGACATTCTCTACTTGCAGTGGATAAAGACGCTCAATCAGACGGACGATTACCGCACGCTGATTAATGGCTTCCTGAACTCTCAAGAGTATCGACAGCGTTTCGGCCCCTGATCTCCGGAGAAAACGGCTTTCGCCCACCGATGTGATTGGTAGCAGATAAAATCCGTTATTAACCCATAAGATTTCCGAAACAGCTTGACGGAGCCCCTCCTGCTCATAGTCAAGCCCTTATCGGGGGCCGGTTGCACGGATTGACAGTTCAGTTCCGCTTGCGATTTCCAGGTCATTACGTCCCTGGACGTAGACGGAGCCTACGCCCGCACCTGCGCCAATGACTGCACCGATGGCTGCGCCCTTACCGCCGCCGTGAATCGCGCCGATGATCGCGCCGACGGCAGTCCCAATCGCCGCGCGCTCTGCCGTCCGGTTCGTCTGATCGCCGTCCTCTACGGTTCCTTCGTTATCAATACGCACCGTTTCGCCGTCGGGTGCGCGCACTGCCTCCGTCAATCCGGCGAACCTATATACCCTGCCGTCACGCATGCGTATGCGCTCATAGTTGAGCGACATCCCTGAACGGCCCGTGACGCGCCCGCTGCGACTCACATTGGTGACGTAACCCTCGATGATCGCGCCTTCGTATTGCGAAGGCTTGCGCACCGTCATCGTGAAGCGGTCGTGTTCGCGAGTCGTGCCGGTGGACAGGTTCTCGTTGAGCGTTGCCACCAGCAGCGTCCCGTTCGGGATGAGGAAATCACCGCCCGCGGCGGTACCGCTCCGAGCATTCTGATAGTTCGGCCCGTCCTGGTAGATATTGAAGCGCGCCACTTCATCAGTGCGGTCATAGATGCTTTGAACCACGACGGGGCTGCTGAGCGCGGCGGCAGTAATCCGCCGCGTGACGCGCAGACGGCGACCTTTTTCCAACGCATCGAAGGTCACGGTGAAATCGTTGTTTTGAGCACCGGTCGAACTGACAGTCAGTTGGTCGCTCTTAAGCGTCGTCCTCACGCGGGCGATACTCCCGTCCGGAGAGCGCTCAACGATTTCACGTCCATCAGCCACGAAAGTGATCTGCGGCGCACGCGAGGACGCAATCGTGACATAGGTGTTGCGCCGCTCAATGGCAAGCATGTCGGGTGATTCAAGCCGCGCGGTCAGAGCATCCAGCGTACGCTGGCGCACGCTGGCGGAGATGTTAGTTGTGGCGCGTTCGGCGGCAGCACGTGCATCGTCACTATGCAAAGGATCGAGCCGATAGGTTCCAGTAAGGTTTTTATCCAGCTTCGCAATACGTCCGCCCGTTCTCCCTCCTTTCTCTTCAATCTGTTTTATCTCGTCCGCCCCTTTTTTCGTGGCAAAGGGGATAGGAAACCAGCCCATATTCTCTTTAATGGTGACACGTCTGCCATAGAGCCTGATTACCAAACGGCCCTTGGGGCCGCAGCGGAATCTTTCGCCCGGACGCAAGGGACGGCGTATTACATCCTGTGGTTTCAGTTGGATTTCAGGTGCGTTTTCGCTCGACCGCCAATAGACGGGGCCGGTGATCTTTTCTATATATCCGATATTATCCTGGGAAAAGACGGACTCGCAGGGCACGAGCAATATCATCGTGACAATCAACAATATTTGCGACCGAGACCTATATCTCATTGCTGTCCCTCGCTACCACTTTTGAAAATTCTACGAGTAAATATAGGCCGGACGTCGTTTTTTAGAAACTTCCAGAAGCCACCCGCCCAACCTTCAACTTTCGGGTGAAGTAAGAGCCCGGCAAACACAAAAATGAAATCATCCCACAGCACGCGCGTGAAGTGAACGAACATGACCCCGACGAGGAACGCTGCCACCAGCACCAGTATTGTTAAGAAGCCTTGCAGCCAATGTGTATTCACATCGATTGTCGGCTGGTCTCTGTAGTAGAGGCGGATGCCCGTAATAACCGCAAGAATTATAAACGAGAGGAGAAGGTCTATGGCCCAACGGCCTTTAGTTGTCAGCTCGTAGAGCGCTGATTTGTACAGGGTATAAGTGGCACAGGCATGAAGGTAAACGCCGGGCAACGGTTGATCTCGTACCGGGACGTTGAATGGATCGGTGGCCTTTCCCAGAGTCCCGTCGCCGATAAGGACAACTTTATTCTTCAGGAGGTGGCCCTGAGCTTTGATGCCCGCAGGCTCTGTCGTTTGCAGCCTCGTATTCTCGATAACGTCCAAAGGGCTGTAATCGATCAGGAACTCGCTGACGTAATAATTGGGGCCAAGCTCTCTCTCTGAAAATTGCTCTATGGCCCAGTGTAATGGCTCGGGAAGGTTTTCCTGAGGATGTTGAAAGGATGCGGCCAGCAGCGCACTCATGGTCGGGACTTCTTCTGAATTATCGCCCGGTTTTATCCATCTCCACAGTTTTGTGCCGCCCGTATCGGGAATAAAAATACTCGCCGCCAGTGGCTTGTAGTCTGCAACTCCGAGCCACCGTTCCGAAGCATAGATTTGTGATCGCCTGATTCCGAGAAAGATCGGTATTCCCATCTTCTCACGAGTATCCAAACAATCCTGGAAGAATTTAGGATCATGCGGAGTGAGATAGCCTTGCTCGTTCGGAGAGAAATCAATATCAATTCCAATAGCGATGGGTTCCTGCTCCGCAATGGCGTTGACAAGATTAAATAGCTTATCGCGCGGGGTCGCCCTGTAGATTTGCCCGTCAATATTGAGCTGCTCGACTTCCAAATCGCTGATATCAACCAGGGCTACGGGTATCCGCCCCTCTGTGCTGTTGGCTATTAACCTTTGTTGCAGAAAATCGTATGCCGCTAACTTGGACTGCTTCCCCGGTCTCGTGTGTTCAAAAGCCCAGAGACCGACAACTATCAGGAACGTGAGCAGGATTCCTACCCGCACGTCTCGCCATATCTTCCGAGTGCGTTTTTTTGTTTCCTCCGGTGATCGGGTGGTAGACATGGGGAATTCCTTCTGAGAGGAAGTGAAGACACAAACTGCCGTCCATTAAAATGAGGTTAGGGCAGTTTGATCCCTGCAAGCTTATGTGAGCGAGGATGAACCGTGGTCAGTACAGTGAAATGAGCCATTTACACGATCACCGTTCTACACTTTTGAGATGGGTCAAACGGCCCTGAAGCCCGATCCGGAAATCCCTAGAAGCCCTTACAAGTGAGAACAGGCTGGACTATATGCACAACAGCGGGTTGTGTCAATGGTAATCGCAATCCGAGGCCATTGACTTTTTTGATGAGCTTTTATCGCTACGAAAGGTCGTGCATCTTTAGAGCCTGGTGTGCGAAAGCCATCCATAACTCCACGGCCTATGGCCGCTTCAACAGTTCAGCATCGTCTTGATCACGATGAAAACTTCCGTGCAGTGGGGTTGCCTGATGATGAGACTATAAGGGTGGCTTTGAGAGCAGCAACGTAATTAGTACCAAAACGATTCCGGCGTCGGAAGAATAAGCTTTCCGCAAAAGATGACCTTGGAGGGATTATTGCACTCGGCTACGGCTCTAGGAAGAATAAAGATTCCGAAGCGATAGCATAAGCATTCCAGGAGTACATACCTTCCAGATCATACGGTTTTCACAGCCCCTTCTGGCAGTATATCTTCGTGATTAGGATTTGGCTGCGGCTGTGCCGGAAGCTTTGATGAACTCATTATGCAAATCTAGCGGGCATTTGCTTCACGCTCGCTGCCGTAAAAGGCTCGCCTTGAAACTCATTCGCCTGATGTTAGCAAAACATGAGCGGCACCTACTTTATTGAATGGACTAAACTATCATTGACTTAACCCTACATTAAGAGTATGGTCACGTCGCTTCACCAAAGCCGCTGGCTAACTTCCGATCTGCGCTGGCAACGCATCTCGCCTGTAAAGCCTATCGTCAGATTCTTACCTCGTAGCAAACAAACCCTGGGGTGCCCATTCTTAACTGGTCAGTTTCCATTAAACTTTTGGAATACTGATCGCCAACTCGCTGGTTAATTCGGGCGTAAGGCTTTTCGCTTCCTTAGCTAAGGAAACCTCATGACGCCGTTAGACCTGGTTGAACTCACACCATTGATAACCCGCACTAGCGGTAGACCTGATGTAACCATCGGGCTCATCGATGGCCCTGTGGCGATGAACCATCCTGACCTTGCCAGCCAGCATATCCGCGAGATCACTGGAAACGGAGGAGGTACTTGTACTCAGGCCAACAGTATGGCTTGTCTGCATGGAACCTTTGTCGCCGGAATTTTAAGCGCAAAGCGTGGTTCTTCCGCTCCGGCTATCTGCCCTGACTGCACTTTGCTGATTCGCCCCGTCTTTACAGAGGCAATCGCAGGGAATATGCAGATGCCGAGTGCAACCCCTCAAGAATTAGCGGTGGCGATTATCGAGTGTGTCGAGGCAGGCGCACGCTGCATCAACTTGAGCCTCGCGCTGGCACAACCATCTTCAAAAGGCGAACGTGAGTTAGAACAAGTGCTCGATCATGCCGCCAAGCGCGGAGTCATTATCGTAGCAGCAGCAGGCAATCAAGGAACGCTCGGTAGTACTGCCATCACGAGGCACCCGTGGGTCATTCCAGTAGTTGGTTGTGACCTGCGAGGCAGACCAATGAACGAGTCAAATCTCGGAAGCTCTGTTGGGAGGCGCGGCTTGCGTGCCCCGGGCGAGGCCATTACCAGCCTTAGTACCTCAGGCAAACCCCTCACGCTGGGAGGAACCAGTGTGGCAACCCCTTTTGTGACCGGAGCCATTGCGTTGTTGTGGTCAGCATTTCCCATGGCGACTGCGGCGCAAGTGAAATTTGCCATCACCCAGGCGTATGCGCCCAGGCGAGCTATGGTCGTGCCGCCGTTGTTGAATGCCTGGGCGGCTTATCAATTCATGGTACCGGCGCAGGTGGGAAGGTGAGTCTATGAAAAAAGAGAAAGCCAAAGACGTTAAGACAGGGGACGAGCAACGTCTGCCACACCGGGTACGCCTTCCAGGCTTCATCAATGACGAAGATGTAGGCCTCGGAAGTGTCGTCAAGCGAGTCACCTCGGCATTTGGAATCAGACCGTGCAGCGGGTGTGAAAAACGCGCCGCCAAGCTTAACCGATGGCTCGTGTTCACGGGTAGTCGCCGAAAATGATCAACACTAAACAACTTATGATGAGAGTAACTGAGGAGAGTAGCTATGGAACAAAACGAAGTGAAAGAACAACCATTCAACCAAGCTGCGGCGGGTCACGATGTCGCCGCGATTAGGACGGCCCAAGAGTATATTGCTATGCCACCGCCTGCTGAGGAGGCATCTTGCCCGACTTGCTCGGGCGGGGCGGCTTCTATGCCTGTCTCTTTCGTCTATGCGTTAGGCCGGATCGAAGCGCGTTTCCCGAACCTGGCCGCGGAAAAGGAATTTGCCCAGGCGACCGGACGGACATACACCGCCGGGAAAACCGATCAGCAGACCTTCTACGCCGTTCTGTCCCAGCGTGAGAACCGCTACCTGGTGCGTCAACTCTGCTGGGTGCTGACCATCCAGGGGCTGGAAACTTACCTGCTGTATCCGCGCGATCCGGCGGACGTTGATCTGCTGGTCACAGCCATCCGTCCCGAACCCAGTCCCAATGACATTGATGTCGTCATCGGCTTGCGCGGCCCTATCGCCCCGCCGGAGATGTGCAACGGGCTGATGGTGCCCATCGTCGCCTTCGACCAGATTTATTCCTTCGACCGAGACGCACTCATCGGGGCCATCCCAAAGCCGAAGAAGCCGGAAAAGACCACTGCCGCGCAGTATCGCCCGGTGGCCGAGGAGCTGTTCGATAGAATCATGCAACTGACCGACAACTCCGGCGCGACCGATGAGCATCGCGCGCTGAACTATCTGGCGATGCGTTATCCAGCCATCTACGCCACGGCGGCGGAAGAATTCGCGCGGGACTTTTCGCTGACGGGAGTGGAGGTGCGTCCCTCGCCCTTGAGCGGCACGCGTAACATCGTCGAGGTCATCTTCGCCTACACCGACCGCAAGACCGATTTCACCGAGAAGTTTTGTGTGCGCTGCGACGTGACTGAGGAGTTCCCGTTCCTGGTGACCAAGTTGTCGCCGTACTTTGACCGTTACTAACCAACCGAAAGGAGATGTGAAATGAACACCATGAACATGCCTGGATTTACCGCTGAAGCCTCGCTTTGCGAGACGAGCGAACACTATAAGTTAAACGTGGGCCAGTCGAATTTAGACGGTAGAAGCGTCATTCACCCTCAGCGTAGAAGGCTGCACGACAAAGGTCTCGAGCCGATACCAACCATAGGTGGTGGAGGAAGAAGTTACCCGATAGTGTGCTATCACTTCCCCGATACGGGTAATACCATTTGCTCGGTTTGAGGTACAACCGCGTAGCGTGTAACACGGATTCTTAGGACGGATTAGCAATCGCAATCCGCCCTACGTAGAATGCCCCACTCCGGCCACAATACGCCTACGCTATTGCGCCCTACGAGCTAGCGGAACACCGCTTCACGTAGGAGTTTTTCGTGCGCGTTGTTGTGCCCGAGGAATTTCCATTCCTGATCAGGAAGTTGTCGCCCTACTATGACCGTTAAACCCAACCGTAAGGAGATGTGACATGAACAGTATGAATATGCCTGGATTCACCGCAGAAACTTCGCTTTACAAGACGGGTGGGCGCTATCAGATGATTAGCTCTGCTCACAGAGTCGAACTCAATGCAATGTTGGTTCAACCATCGCTTGCGATCTATATGGATGGACGATTCGTGTGTGACGGTGAAGTAACAGACAGGGGTTTCATCAACTGCAATCCTCCCGGCGGTTTCGAAGGGGGGGGGGGCGAGGTGCCGGAGGCAGGCCAGACCGGGCACTCTTGGCAATTGCAAGTTGCTACAGAAATTGTAACAGAAAACCATTTGCACAAAGGGCAGCCTGTCTTGCGAAGTGCGACGAGCTTTGATAACTCAATTGAGCTTTTGTCGACCAGCGTGACGCGCGTCAGGCGAATTGAAAATCAATAGGGTTCGACTCGATTGATTTAAGCCATCATGTAGCCTTGATGAAGCGCGGCGGAGTGCGAAAGCCAGCGTAGCTAATCGTTAAATCTGAAACAGGAGATGTGAAATGAACACCATGAACATACCAGGATTCACCGCCGAAGCCTCGCTCGACAAAACGAGCAAGCGCTATCAAATGGTTGGAGTCTCCGATGTGCTGGTAGACGGCAGAGAGGTAATCCCACAGTTACGACAGCCTTATTGCCGCACGATTGGGGGCGTCACATGCTGCTGGACACCGTGGTACGGCTGGCAATGCGTGGAACGCCACTTCATCGAATAACCATGTAGGGTGAGTCTTTACCAACCACTATGACGGCGACCCCTAAACTTGGAAACGGAAGGGGAATGATTATCCATGAGCACGATTAAGTTGCCAGGATTTACAGCAGAGATGTCGCTCTATAAGGCGGATCATTACCGCCAAGTTGTAGCAAGCAGTGCTCGGCGTCTCAAGGGACAGGTAGTTGTTCCACAGGGGAGTGGCACCTCGTCCGGCAAGTCCGAATTAAGCATTTATTATATTGTACTCTGCGCTTAAGTTTAGGTGGTAAATAGATTCCGCTGCATGTTGGTACCATAACGATTCCGCTTCGGAATCGTTATGGTAATAATTACACCGAATCCTTCAGATTATGGACTGTCCGTAGTCGCAGTATTCGATGATCGGGCAACGCTCGCAGAGTGGATCGCGCGGGCGACAAAGGCTGCGCCCGTGGCGAATCAGGTTGACGTGGAAGGAGTAGAACTTCCCTTCCGGCACGACGCGGTTCATGAGCTGATGGGCGCGCGCGTCCGTGCATTTCTGCGGCAGGAGGCCGACGCGCCGCAGTATGCGAAAGATATGCGTGTCGAGCGGGAAGACCTCTTTGCGACAGGCGAACAGGAGCGTGCAGGCGATGGTCTTTGGGCCAATGCCGCGAAACCGCGAGAGATAGCGCGTCGCATCCTCCGTAGAGAGTTCTTGAAGGAAGGAGAGATCGAGCGTGCCGCGCTCGGCCTTGAGCTGGCGAAGAATGCTCCTGATGACGGCCGCCTTCTGATTCGCCAGCCCGCCGGAGCGAATCGCTTCGGCGATTGTCGACTCGCGGGCGCGCAAGGCATGATCCCAGGTGGGAAACCGCTTTTTCAGGGCCGCAAAGGTGCGATGGCTGTTCACGTCGCTCGTCGCCTGCGAGAGGATGATCTGTACGAGCATGTCGAGCGGGTCGGAGGCGCGCCCATTCTCGGGCACGCCGTAGACGCGCTCAAGATTCTGTATGATGTAGTGAAGCGGCTTTTCGGTAGTGGCCGCTTCCTCTTCCACCGTGGGGGCCGCCTTACGCGGCGAGGACGCGCTCATAAAATTCTATGTATTGCGGGATGACCAGATCGGTGTTGTAGTTTGAGACGGCGAAGGCGCGCGCGCGCGTCCCCGTCTCTCGTCGCAAGTCTTGATCGGAGAGAAGTCGCGCGGCGTCTGCGCTCATCTTTTCGATGTCGCCCACCGCGCTCAAAAATCCAGTCTCGCCGTCGATGACGACTTCCGGCACGCCGCCCACGCGAGAGGCGACGACAGGCACTTCGCAGGCCATCGCTTCCAGCGCCGCCAGCCCGAACGATTCCTGCTCGGACGGCAGAAGGAGCACGTCCGAGGCCGAGAGGTAATCGACTATCTTCGGCTGTTTGCCGACAAAAGAGCAATGCTCTGCGACGCCCAGGCAATGCGCGCGATGCTCTGCATTGGTGCGCTCGCTTCCGTCGCCGACCATTACGAGGCGCGTGCGGACTCCGCGCTCCAGGACGCGCGCCAGTATCTCCACGCAATCGACGGGGCGCTTGACGGGACGAAAATTCGAGACGTGAACCAGCAGCGGCACGCCCTCGGGCGAAAGCTCGGCGCGAAGGCGCGGCACGTTTTGTCTTCGATAGTCCGAAGCGCAGATGAAGTTGGGGATGACGGCGATGTTATCGAACTGGAACGTCTCCGTGGTGGCCCGCTTCAGATAATGTGAGATGGCCGTCACGCCGTCCGATTGGACGATGCCATAGCGCGTGATCGGCAGATAGGAACGATCCGCGCCGACCAGCGTGATGTCCGTGCCGTGCAGGGTCGTAATGACCGGCAGGCGTCTGTGCGGTTGTAAGGATTCTCGCGCCAGGATCGCGCTGATCGAGTGCGGGATGGCGTAATGAACGTGCAGCAGGTCAAGGTTTTCCGTCTCCGCGACGGTCGCCATCTTGGTCGCCAGCGCGAGCGTGTACGGCTGGTGCTCGAAGAGCGGATAGGACATCATCTCGACTTCGTGGAAACGGACGCGCTCGTTCAGCTCCGTCAGTCGCGTCGGCAGCGCCGAGGCTATGAAATGAACGGTGTGGCCGCGCGCCGCCAGCTCCTTCCCAAGCTCGGAACCGACGATGCCGCTGCCGCCATAGGTCGGATAAACCGTGATGCCGATATTCATGATTAGAGGTCGGACATCGAGTTGTCAGTGAAAGACGGAACTGTTCCTGAAAACGTCTGACATCCGGCCCTGATTGTAACAGCGCGCGTCTCGGAATGGCGAAAGCAGTGGAAGGCTTTTTTGCGGAGGGTAAATAGCAAGAAAGCAGGCGACCCTCGCAATCGCCTGCTTCTTGCCTCAACTTGTCTCACCTGTAAAGGGGGGTCAAGCGAGGGACAGAGTATAGTCTCACTTTAAGCTTTTAGCAATAGTTCTTTCATAAAAAACAGTAATTTTTTTTAGCAGCCCGCGCGGGGGGTTGAACAGGTATCAACCCCACGGATTTCCTACGCTTTTTCAGGTCTCCGGCGCGCTGCATAGACATCCGAAAAAGCGTATAATACGGGCAGTCAGCAAAATATTTACAGACCACGGCCGCGCTTTACCGGACGGGCGGGCCTGGGTCAACTGGAGATCGTAGAATGCCGAAAATAAGTGATATAGAAGAGACGCCGAATCCGAACGCCGTTAAATTTATTCTTAAAGAACCGATCAGTAACGGGACGACTCACTCTTTCCCTACAGCCGAGGCGGCTGAGGGCGACCCGCTGGCCCAGGCTTTGTTCGACGTTGGCCACGTCGTCTCGGTCTTTTATATGGATCGCATGATTACCGTCGAGAAGGACGAAGAGGGCGATTGGGACGAACTGCTGCCTGCGCTCGCCGTGCCGATTCGCGCCGCCGAGTCAACTAAGGCCGCAACAGCCGGAGCGGCAGCAGGGGTCGGTGGATCGCTGGCGGCGTTCATGAGCGACGACCCGCGCCTGTTAAGGATCAACGAGATACTGGACGAGAAAGTGCGCCCGGCGCTGGCCGGTGACGGCGGCTGGCTCGAAGTCCTGGGCTTGAAGGAGCACACGCTGACTATAAAATATCAGGGCGCGTGCGGCAGTTGCCCCAGTTCGCTCTCCGGCACGCTGATGGCAATCGAAGGCATGCTCAGGCAAGAGATTGATCCTGAGATAGAAGTCGTCGCCGTTTAAAATCTTCAAATCCATTCTAACCAGGGCGGAGCGCAATCCGGTTCTTCAAAAGCGCCCCGCCCTCAGCCATTCCACCCTCTCGAAAACAGGTTTTGGCCCACCCGACGGCCGCAGCCTCGCAATGCTGCGTTCGGAGTGTCTCTCAGGCGCGGATTAAATTTGGGAACTGCCGGGCCGTGTGCGCGTGAGATGGCTCAAGCGCTTTCATCATCTTCGGGCGCGCAAGAGGGGCGCGCGCTCGGCAAGCGAGGGGGGAAATGAATGCCACTTCGGGCTTACAAGGCGGCGCTGTGCCTGATTGTGTGGGCCGCGTCAGGGCACGCTCTCGGCCCCGCACGGGCGAGCAGCGCGTCCTCGCCTTCGCCTCAAATATCTTATGCTGATCGCATACGCCTGGCGGAAGCATTCCGCATCGGCGCGCAACTCGGGAACAAGTTGTGGAAGGGATGGAGCCGTGCTCCGTTTGCCGTTCTGCTGGTGACACCCGACTACGAATTTCTGGTGCGCCATCCGCGCCCCTCGCAGGATTTCAGTCCCGCAGGCTATGACCCTCTGCTCAAAAGCGAGGTCTATTTCCGCAAGCGCGTTTACGAGCCCAACCTCCTGGCGACCTTCCCGGCCGTGAACGGCATTTCGACTATCGTGGTGGGCCAACCCTCGAACACGGATGCCAAAGCATCTACGCGGTGGGTCGTAACCTTGCTTCACGAACATTTCCATCAGCTACAGGACTCGCAAACGGATTTCTACGCGGCGGTCAATGCCCTCGATTTGTCTCGCGGCGACGAGTCCGGAATGTGGATGCTGAATTTCGCCTTCCCTTATGAGGATAAGGAGATCGGAAGACAGTTCGAAACGCTCTGCCGCGCGCTCGGCGAGGCGCTGCGGGCCGCCTCGCCTGAGCAATACAAAACGCGGCTTGGCCTCTATCTCGAAGCCCGAGCGCGCTTCAAAGCGATGCTTGGCGAAGACGACTATAAATATTTCTCCTTTCAATTATGGAAGGAGGGAGTCGCACGCTATACCGAATATCGCATTGCGAAGCTGGCGGCCGAGCGTTACAGGCCGAGCAAAGAGTTCGCGGCGCTCGCGGATTTCCAACCCTTCGAGCAGGACGCCGCCCACGTCTCCGGCAGGATCACGTCCGGGCTCGCGTCGCCGTCGCTGGAAAAAGAGCGCCGGGTCGCCTTTTACGCATTCGGGGCCGCAGAGGCGATGCTGCTGGACAGGGCCAACCCCGGCTGGAGGCAGAGGTATTTTAAGGAAAAGTTCTCGCTCGAAAAGTTCTTTCGCCGCAAAGGCAGCCCGTCGGCGCGAGGATGATGTCGATGCTCCTTCATTCCTCGTCCCCCTCCTCATCGCGTTGTCGTCTTTGCACCAGCTCTTGAAACCGGGCGGCGTCCTCGCGCATGCGCACGTTATTGAACAGGACGTAGGAGGTCTGCCCCGGCGGCAGCATTTCGTACAACTCCTCAAGCTCGTCCGTTTCGTAGACGTAGCGGAATCCCTTGCGGCCATGCAGCCGAAAGTAGCAGGCTTCGGGCGTGACGGTTCGCGCGGCGAAGGGGTCTACGACGTGAACCAGCCGAAGCTCGCGGCAGAGCGTGCTGATGGTCTCGCGCGGCCACTCTCCGCGCGGCTCCCATAGAAGTTGCATGTTGGCGGGGCGCTCGATTGAATCGAAGAAGCGGCGCATGCGCTTGATGTTCGGCGCGGTCGGCGTAAAGCTCGCCGGGCATTGAAACAGGACACGGCGGGCGCGAAGCGCCGCGATGCATTCGAGCGTCGTGGCCCAGGCTTCGCGCACGATCTTGCTCGCGCGAAAGCCGCCCGTTCCTTCGCGCTCCGCCTCGGTCAACTCCCTTTTAAGACGCCTGTAAACGGGGCTTCGCGCCTCGTGCGTGATGAGCATCCAGGCTTTGAGCGTGAACTCGAAATCGGCGGGCGCTTCCTCGCGCCAACCCCTTAGCGTCTCGACTTTCGGCGGTTGGTAAAAGGTCTGCTGGACTTCGACCACCGGGAAGTGGGCCATGTACTCGGCCCGCGCCATGCGAAAGCCACAGCACCCCGTCTGGACACGCTTTATCACCTGTCACATTCCGTTCTGCGCCGCATACCGGGCCATCTCCTTGCGTGGAATGCGCCACGAGAGGTCTGAGTAAGTAGTGAATTTCTTATTCTTACGAGGCGGCTTCTCATCTATGTACATGAACATATCTCTGGTGTCCGGCTTTACATGTTTCCGCTTTCGCTAAGAATAAATATTCATCGGCCGCGTGAGCAGCGCGACGGGGTCTTCGACGTTGAGGGCTTCGCGTACGTAGAAGGCTTCGCCAGCCGCAGCGCCGATGAGCGAGCCGTAGTAGCGCATGCGGTATTCGATCTGATCCAGAAAGCCCTTCTCGCTGATGCGCGTCGTCGGCTCATCCGCGCCCGGCCTGTAGAATTGCGATGCGTGCGCGCGGATGGCGCGCATCTTCGCCTCCACGAAATCCGACACGTCAACGATGAAGGAGGGCGGGACGAGGCGCGAGTAGACGGCGTGGGCCAGCGCGGGCATGCGCGCCGCCTCCTGGCCCGACTCTTCGTCGTAGCGGCGCATGCTGGCGAGCCGCGCCGCCTCGCGCACGATGCGCGAGGTCGCTGCATGATCCGGGTGCGGGTCGTCCCAGTGCGAGGTGAAGATCACCTTCGGTTTGCGTGCGCGGATGATGCGCACCATGGCCGTGCGCGCTTCTTCGGTCAGCCATACATGGCCGTCAGGCTGTTCCAGGTTGAGCCGCGCATCGAGCCCCATGATGCGCGCCGCCTCGCGCGCTTCCTCCGCCCGTCCTTCCGGTGTGCCGCGCGTTCCCATCTCGCCGCGCGTCATATCCAGCACGCCCGTACGATACCCCAGCGATTTGAGCTTCAGCAGCGTGCCCGCGACCGTCAGTTCCGCATCGTCCGGATGCGAGAAGACGGCCAGTGCATCAAGTTCCGTTTCAGGTATGCTCATGCTTCTCCGTCTGTTTTACAAGTTCCGCGCTCTTGAGATTTAGCCTAACAGGTGCGCGGCGGTCAAGGCCGGAGTTTGACGCGCCCGCACCCTTGTTGGTAGCCTTTCCGGGCGAAAGGGAGACCGACAAGCGATGCGACTTGTAGTTCTGGGTTCGGGCACTTCCGTCCCGCATCCGCAGCGCGCGGCGTCCGCCCACTGGCTCGACACAGAAGCGGGCTCCGTCCTGTTGGACGCCAGCGCCGCCTGCGTTCATCGCATGGCCCAGGAGAAGCTGGACTGGACGAATCTAGACGCGATCTGGATCAGCCACTTTCACCTGGATCACATAGGCGGTCTCGCCCCCTTCCTGTTCGGAACGAAACACTCTCCGCAGACGCAGGCGCGGCGCAAGCCGCTCGTGATCTACGGCGGCTACGGGCTCAAGAAGCTGTTTAAGGCGTTCGACGAGGCTGGTGATTACAAGCTATTGCAGCAGCCCTTCCCCGTCGAACTCAGAGAGGTCGCCCCGCGCGCGGAGTTCGAGCTGCTTCCGGGTCTTCGGGCGCGCACTCTTTCGACGCCGCACACGCGCGAGAGCCTCGCCATTCGCTTGACGGACGCTCGTGGCTCGTCGCTCGCCTATACTTCGGACACGGGTTACGCGGACGCGCTCGGCGCTTTCGCCCAGGGCGCTGAGCTTTTCATGATGGAGTGCTCGTTCTGGCGCGACAAGCCCGTTGAGACGCATCTGGAGTTGGCCGATGCGATGCAACTGGCCCGTCGCGCCGCGCCCGGAAAAGTTCTGCTGGCGCATCTCTACCCGGAGTGGGACGGCGTGGATATCGCCGCCGAAGCCCGCAAGCACTGGCCCGGCGAAACCCTTGCGGCGACCGACGGCTTACGGATAACGATTTGAAGATGACGCACCAAAAGCACAAGCCCGCATGTAAGCTCAAGACCCTATTGTCGCTCTGTCTTCTGCTCTTCGCTCTTCAGCTTTCGCCTCTCTACGGTGAGGCGCGAGAGCGCGAGCCCGAATTGCTCGAAACGGGCAGCCCGTCGCGGCCACGCAGCCTCGCCTCAAGCGCTCCCGCTCGCATCAAGATAGTCTCTTACAACATACGCTGGCGCGGCGGCGAGGATTTGCGGCGGCTCATAGAATTGCTCCGCAGCGATGCTGAGATCGGCGGGGCCAGCATCATCGGTTTGCAGGAGGTCGACCGCAACAAGAAACGGACGGGCAATACGAACACGGCCCGGCTGATCGCCGACGAGCTGGGGCTCCATTATGCCTGGGCCGCGCCGCCAGCCGCGCCCGGCAAAGAGCGAGACGAGGAAGAGACGGGCGTCGCCATCCTCAGCGTCTATCCCCTGACGGACGCGAGCCGGATCGTGCTGCCGAACGAGGGCCCCGGCGGCAGGCGTCGCGTCGCGCTCGGCGCAACCGTCACCATTGGCCCACACGCGCTGCGAGTCTATTCAGTTCACGCCGAGACGCGCACCACCAACGAGCGGCGGTTGCAGCAGTTTCAAGCCGTTCTGGACGATGCGGCCCGTCACGCTAAAACGGAGCGCGCCGTCGTGCTCGGAGATTTCAACACGATCACGGACGACGACCGGCGCGGCACCTCGCAGCTATTCACGAGCGCAGACTTTCACACGCCCTTCCCCAACGACGAGCCGACCTGGAAAACTTTCATCCTCAAGCTCAAGCTCGATTGGGTGTGGTTGAGGAATCTGCGCGCGCTCGACTACGGAATCGACCGCAAAGTCGGTCTCTCAGACCACTGGCCGCTGTGGGTCAACGTCCGCTTGGATGAGCCGGTCAAGGCGACGCACTAGAAAGCTTTCATCCGAAAGACCGTCGTGGCGGGGTAGACTTTTTTTTCGCGTATCGGAATGATCGTACAGCGCGTGCGGCGCTATCGAACGCCGCGCAGGCCGAAGGGAGAAAAAGGATGGGCCAGAGAATCAAAATCTACGATGAGCATAAGAGGCCGATTGGGACTGCCGTTTATGAGTTCGACGAGGAAGCGCCGCTCAGCTCAAGGACGACGCTCGACGGCGCGCCGGTTCATAATATTACTTCTGCGGGAGACGGCTGGTCGATCTACTGGGTAAATTGGCGCGACAAAAATACAGGGCAATCTTACTCGTCCGTTTATGTTAAGGATGAGTAAAAGTTTCGGGGGTTCGGTCGCCGCTCTCCGGTTTGAGGCGTGATGCCGGTTTAAGCCCGGGCATCAGCCTCGGGCGGTCAAGAGAGAGCGCGCTCTCGCCCTACGGATTGCAGTATAGAGCGAGGCGGTGTGCTTCGCCCCAAGGAGCTCACCGCCTCTTCGTCGCGGGGTGCGCTCGCAGGGGGAGACCTCTTTGAGCGCACAAATCTTCCGCGACGCAATCGGCCTCGCGCTGCCCGCACGGGCCCGTGTTCCCGATTCTCAATCAACGCTCAAATACGACCCGTGCTCTAAATCCTCGATCATTGAGTTGGCGCGCGGCGTCCAACCCAAAAGCTTCATGGCTTTTTCTCCGGACACCTGCTGATCCAGGGCGAGCGCGTCGGCGTATGGCCCGAGCGTTCGTCGCGCTTCTTCGAGCGGCCAGCTCTCGGTGCGCCCGGCGGCGCCCCCGGCCCGGCTCGCGGCTTCGGCTACTTCGCGAACGCGAACCGACGGGCCGCTCGACGCATTGAGAAGCGTCGCGGCGGGCGCTCTTTCGAGCGCGCGTACATAGAGGTCGGCCAGGTCATCGACGTGAACCTGCGGCCAGCGATTCGAGCCCTCTCCGACAAATCGCACCGTCGCCTTTTCACGCGCCGCTTGAACCAGACTCGCGGGGATTCCGCCGCCTCGGCCGTAGACGATGGCCGGGCGAATGACGATTGCGCGTACGCCGCGGCGCGCTGCGTCCAGTACAAGCTGCTCGTTGGCCGGACGCCACGCGACTAAGGGCGTCGGGTCGAGCGGCCTCTCTTCGTCCGCGGCCGCCTCGCCCGTATTGCCGTAGACCCAGATGCCGCTCGTATAGATGAAGGGTTTACCGGTTCCTTCGAGCGCTTGAAGAATCGCTTCGACCGTGGCCCTGTCGGCCTCCGGCGCATCGGCGTCGTTAGTTAAAGCGGTGTGAACGACGGCCTCCGCGTCGCGCGCGGCCTCCGTGAGGCTTTGGGGCTCTTTCAAATCGCCGCGACGCATACTGATGCCGCGAGCCTGCAAACGCTCGGCAGATGCGTCAGAGCGAGCGAGGCCGACGACTTCGTGGCCCGCCCGCTGTAACGCCTCGGCGACGGCGCTGCCGATGTATCCGGTCGCTCCCGTCAGCAAGACTCTCATCATCCTTTATCCTTTAACGTAATTGGACGACCACGTTGTTGGCCTGCAAGGAATTGCCCGTGGCGCGCTGCAACTCCGCTATGGCTTTGTTCAGGTCGGTCTGCGCTCGCAGCTCATTGCCGCGAGCGGTCGTCAGGGCCGTCTGGCGCTCAAGCACGAGGAAGAGCGTCGATTGTCCGGCGTCGAATCTTCTCTGCTCGCTGCTGTACTGCTGTTCGCTGGCGCTGCGCGCGGCGGCCGCCGCACGAAGCCGCGACCCGGCGGTGCGAACCACCTGCAAGGCGTTACGCACGTCGACCTGAACAAGTTGTTCGAGCTGTTCGCGCTGCGTCTCGATGCGCCTGCCTTCGACGAGCGAGCGGCCGAGGTTGGCTTCGGCCGTGCGATTCCTGAGCGGCAGATTGACCTGCACGCCGACGCGAAAGTTGCTGTAGCGGTTGGCGGCGAGACTTCCGAAAGACTGGCCGAACCCTCCTATTAAATCTTCCGGGATCGGCTGCACTGCGGGCGGCGGAAGCGGCGCGAGGCCGTTCAGTACGGAAAGCTCGTTGATACGGGCGCGCAAATCCGCGTTGGAGTTCGCCAAGGGGTTGCCGCCCGAAGCCGTCTGGCTGAGCGACCCGGCGAGGCCGACCATGCCGTAGCTGCCGATCAGGTCGATCTGCGGCTTGGTCTGCTCGCGAAAATATCTCTGGTCTACATGGTTGATCTCGGCGATGACCTCGGACTGCTTCAATTCCGGGCGATTCGCCAGCGCCGCCGCCATAGCATCAGGCAAGGAGACGACGGGCGGTTCCAAATCCACAGGGTCGGTCGGAATGATCGAGAGATTCCAGAACCGTGACTCGCGATTCTCGGCGATCAGGTTCTTCAGATTATTCTCCGAGCGCGAGACATCTTCGAGCGCGCTGTAGACGCTCTGCTCGTAGCCGGAAACCTGCGCGTCGGCCGCGACCACATCGATCGGGGCGAGTATGCCCTCGGCGACGAGGCGCTTATTGTGCTCAAGCTGCGCGCGCGCATCACGCACGGCGTCGCGCTGCACCTGCAAATTACGAAGCGCGAAGACCAAATCCCAGTAGGCGCGCTGCACCGCCGCGATCGTTTCAATCGTACGCTGGCGAAACTGTGCGTCCGTCAGCGAGAGATTCTTCTTGGCGACCTCTATCTGGCGGCGATTCTGGTCAAAGCGCAGGCCGCGCACGAGCGGCTGTGTGTAATTGAAGGTGAGCGCCGTCGGGAACTGCGGGTTGAAGGCCGCGAACTGGTTGTTGGTCGTCAGGCGAATCGCGGATAAATCGACGCGATAGCCGCCGCCCAGTACGGGCGAGAGCCCCTCGAATCGAGCCGTGCCCGTGAAATCACTCTGCGTCACAGCGCCGTTGGAGCCGCCGCTTAGAAGACTCGAGGAAGGCGTCTCCGAGCGCTCGTAATAGGAGAGCGAACTCAAGCGCGGATCGTAGACGCCGCGCGCGCCCTGTAGGTCAAACTCCGCCGCACGGACTATAGTGCGCGCGACCTCTATATCCTTGTTGTTTGCGAGCGCCATCTCAAGCGCCTCGCGCAGAGAGAGCGGGCGCTGGTCGCTCATGTCCACGCCGACCCGCCCGAGTTCGGGAAAAGGCGCGGGCTCGGCGCGGTAATCCGGTGCGACCGCCGGGACGCTCGGAAGCGCATCGGGCGCGGGCGTCGGCACGCTCTCGCGTCCGGGCGCGCGCACGACGCCCGGCGGAGACGGAATCGTGTGCGTCTGCGGGCCCTGCGTCTGCTCCGTGGGAGCGGAGATCGAGCCGCTGCCCGACGGCAGGCTGTCGAGCATCGGGATTGCAGAGGTCGTTGGGCCCGTCTGCGACGTGGGTGTTGACGGGCCCGCCGGGGCCGCTGGCTGTTGCGAGCCGGACTGTTGGCCCGCCTGCGGCGTCGATGGTTGTGCGCTCTGCTCTGTCTGCGCGCCCGTCGTAAGAGAGCGCGCGTTTGAGCCCGGCGCTGGCGATTGGCCCTGCGGCGTGTTGGCCGACGGCGCGATGGTCACGCCGCTCGCGGGAGCGGGCGTCGTCGTCTGTATGACGGGCGTATTGGCGGACGGCGCAGGCGCGACCGTGGTGGTGGTGGTCGTCGTCGTGCCGCCGGATGGAGCGCCGGTGGTTTGCGCGCCAGCCAACTGCCAGGCGGACGCCAGACACAGCAGCGCAATCGTCAAGAGCGCCCGAACGGTATTTTTTCTAAGGGTCTTCATATCTCTTTTAATAATTAATGGGCCGAAGCGCGCGTCCCTTCCGAGTTCTCTTATTGCTTATTGATTAAGCTGAAGAGCGAGGCGGCGGCGGTCGCCGTCTTACGCCGGGCCCAGTCAAAGCTGCCCGTCACACCCTTTCCGATCCACGCGAAGATGTGGCTGCGCGCCAGGTCGTCGAAGAGCGAGTAGAAGACCGGCACGGCCAGCAGCGTCAGCAGGAGGCAGAGCGATTGGCCGCCGACCACGAGGACGCCGATGGAGCGGTTCGTGCCCGCGCCCGGCCCCGTCGAGACGACGAGCGGCATCATGCCCGCGACCAGTGCGATGGTCGTCATCAGGATGGGTCGCAGGCGGTCGCGGTTGGCCTGGATGATCGCGTCTATGCGATCCATGCCGCGCGCCCGCAGCTCGTTCGTGTGGTCTATCTGCAAGATGGCGTTCTTCTTGACGACGCCGAACAGAAGCAGGAGACCGAGGCCCGAGAAGATGTTGACCGTCTGTCCCGTGACCAGCAGCGACAGGATGCCGAACGGGATTGCGAGCGGCAGCGTCAGCAAAATCGTGACCGGGTGAATGAAGGACTCGAACTGCGCGGCCAGCACCATGTACATAAAGACGAACGAGAGCAGGAAGGCGAGCATGAAGTAGTAGCCCGCGCGTCCCAGTTCTTTAGAGCGCCCGGCCAGTCCCGTCTTGTATGCCGGATCGACGTTAAGCTCCTTGACGAACTCCGTCATACGGCTGATGACGGCAGCCTGCGAGCCGCCCGGACGCACGTTGGCGAGCAGCGTCACCTGTCGCTGGCGATTGAGACGGTCAATCGCCGACGGGCCCGCTCCCTCTTCGACGCTGACCAGATTATCGAGGCTCACCCAGCCGATCTTGGTCGAAGGGACGATCATGCGCTTTAAGCCCTCGACGCTCGCGCGAAACTCGCCCGTCGCACGCACGCGCACGTTGTACTGATCCGTGCCCGCGTTGAAGGTAGAGACCTTTTGACCGGCGACCAGCGTGTTAAGCGTTTGCGCGATGTCGCCGACGCGAACGCCGAGGTCTGCGGCGTGCTCGCGGTGAATCTGTACGCGCAGCTCCGGCTTGCCGTTGATTAGGGTCGAGTCGGCGTCGACCACGTCGGGAATGGTCTTCATCTTCGCCAGCAGCTCTTCCGAGTACTTCGTCAGTTGTTGAAGATCGGGCCCGCCGATGACGAATTGAATATCGGCGTTGCGGAAGCCGCCGCCCGAAATGGCCGCGACCTGCTGCACGCTCGTCCGCAGTTGGTCTGGATACTGCTTCAGGTATTTGGCCAAAACTTCGGTGCGGGCGCGCACCATCAATTTATCCTGCGTCAGGCTGCGCTCCTTTATCGGCGCGAGACGAACGTAGATGGAAGCGTTGTTGACCTGCTCCTGCTGGCCGCCGCCAATGGTGACGAGCGTATCGGTCACTCCTGGCAACTGGCGCACGTCGGCCGCGATCTTTTCGACGAGCGCCGAAGTCGCGGGCAGCGTGTAGCCCTCCGGCGTACGCACGTTTATTTCGAACTGCGACTGATCGTCTACGGGGAGAAAGTTCTTGCCGACGAGCATGAAGAGCGGCACGATGCTCAGAATCACAGCCACGCACAGAAGCACGACGACCCAGCGATGGCGCATCGACCACGTGAGCATCGTCGTGTACGTCCGGTCAATCGGACGATAGAAGCGCGATTCCTTAGAGGTGCGCTCAGCCTTCGGTACATCCTGCGGCGACGCGGCCGCCTCCTCGCGCTCTTCCGTCTGAGGTTCGACCACCTCGCGAGCGGGCAGGCCGCGAGAAGCCGGAGAGCCGTCGAAGATGTTTTTCTCCGGCCCGCCTTCACCCGCCGTGACGCGCGATTCATCGGCGAGGGCCGTCCCGGCCTCTGCCTCCGAGGGTTCGCTGCCCGTCCCCGCCGGAAGCGGGTCGGCCTCGCGCTTGATAAGACGCGCCGCCAGCATCGGCGTCAGCGTGAACGAGACGAGGAGTGAGACGGCGATGGCGAACGACGAGGTGAACCCGAACGAGGACATGAAGCGCCCGACGATGCCTTTCATGAAGCCGACGGGGATGAAGACGGCGAGCAAAGATAGAGTCGTCGCCATGACGGCCAGACCTATTTCGCGCGTGCCCTGAATCGCCGCCTGGAAGGGCGGCATCCCCTTCTCTTCGACGAAGCGATAGATGTTCTCCAGGACTACAATCGCGTCGTCGATCACGATGCCGACCATCAAGGTCAAAGCGAGCATAGTGATATTGTTCAGCGTATATCCCATCGCCGCCATCAATCCGAAGGTCGCAATGATGGAGGTCGGGATGGCGAGCGCGGCGATGATCGTCGAACGAAAGCTCCACAGAAAGATGAAGACGACGAGAGCCGCGAGGATGCCGCCCTCTATCAGGTGCGTCTCAATGGCTTCGAGCGACGCTTTGATGAAGATGGATTGGTCGCCGACGACCTCTGCCCTGAAACCCTTAGGCAACGTCGGCGTGATCTCGTTCAGACGCTCCTTGACGGCGTCGGCGACGGCGACCGTGTTCTGCCCCGATTGCTTCGAGACGATGAGCGTGACGGCGGGCTGACCGTTCAGGCGAGCCGCGGTGCGCTGCTCCTCGGCGCCGTCCTCGACGTAGCCGATGTCGCTGATCTTGACCGAGTACGAGCCGCGATTGGCGACCACCAGTTCGTTAAAGCTGGACGGGTCGGGAATGCGGCCCAGGGTGCGAACGGTCAACTCGCGCGTGCCCTCGTCGACGCGCCCGCCCGGCACTTCCAGATTCTGCAAGCGCACGGCGGCCGCCACTTCAGCGACCGTCACGTTGTAGGCGCGCAGCTTGTCCGGGTCGACCCAGACCTGTACCTCGCGCTCGCGCCCGCCAACGATCTGCACCTGGCCCACGCCATTGATCGACTCGATGCGCTCCTTGATCTGCTTGTCGGCCACGTCCGTCACCTCGCGCAAAGAGCGCGGGGCCGAGACGGCGATGCGCAGCACGGGCGCGGCATCCGTATCGAGTTTCTGGATGATGGGGTCTTCGGCCGTTTCGGGAAGGTCGCCGACGATCAGGTTGACTTTGTCGCGCACCTCCTGGGCGGCGACATCGGCATTCTTCTCAAGCAGGAACGTGATGAAGACCTGCGAGACGCCTTCGACAGAGGTCGAGCGCAGCTCGTCTATACCGCTGATGGTATTGACCGCGCCCTCCACCTTGTCCGTAATCTCTGTCTCGACCTCCTGCGGCGACGCGCCCGGATTGGCGACCGTGACCGTCACGGTCGGCAGGTCGATCTTCGGAAACAGGTCAACGCCCAGCGACTTGAAGGAGAAGATGCCGACGACCGTCAAAGACAGGATCAACATCGTCGCGAAGACCGGACGGCGAACACAAATTTCAGCAAGCTTTTGCATAACCTATTCAACTCTGGATGCCGGATTTCAGAATGCGTTGGGGCGGGCTGATAGTGAAGCTCGTCGCCTTGATTTCAAATCCGCGATCTTGAATCCGTACGTTAATCCGCCATTCCGAAATGCGAAGCATTCCGCAATCTGCTTATTGTCTGACGGCCATGCCGTCGCTCAGTAGTTCGATATTGCTGGTTGCCACCTGCTCGTCGGCGGCCACATTGCCGCGAACCTCTACAAGGTCGCCTTCCCTCTGGCCGAGTTGGACGAGGCGCTGTTCGGCGCGCCCGTTCCTGATGACGAAAAGATGGCTCGAAGTGCCTTCGGTATGGACGGCGCGCGCGGGCACGAGCACCGCCGGGTCGGAGGCGGCCTGCTGGATGCGCACGGTGGCGAACTGTCCGGGCTTCAGTGCGCCGTCGCCGTTCTCGACCTCGGCCTCGACGGTGAGCGTGCGCGAGGCCGCCGTGATGCCGGGCGAGACGCGCGCGATGCGGCCGCTGAAGGTGCGATCAGGATAGGCGGAGACGCTCACGGAGACGTTCTGGCCCACCTGTACGGCCGAGATCGCTTGTTCCGGAATGTCTATGCGCATACGCAGGGGGTTGGTGCGGACGATGGTCGCGACCTTCGAAGAGGTCGTGACGTATTCGCCCAAATCGGCCGGGCGCTCCGCCACGTAGCCGTTTATCGGAGCGGTGACGACGGCATCATTGATGGCCTTGCGTGCCTGCGCGATCTGCGTCTGGGCAGAGGTGACGGCGGCGCGCGCCGTCTGCACGGCGGCGTAGTTCTGCCGCGCGGCCGTGCGCGCCGCTTCGTACTGCTGCTGCAACTGGTCGCGCTGCGCCTTCTGTTGATCGTAGGACGACCGCGAGACATCGCCGGATTCGATCAGGCGCTCGAAGCGGCGCAACTGTTTCTCGGCCAGCTCGAGGGCGACGCGCGCCGCGCCAACCTCGGCGACCTGTTCCGGGTCAAAGCTTTGTCCGGGACGCAAGCCGATGCGCGCTTCGGCCTGCCGGACGGCCGACTGTGCCTGCACGACCTGCGCCTGCGCCTGTTCGAGACGGATGCGCGCATCACGATCATCGAGGCGAACGAGCACCGCGCCGCGCTGGACGTAGCTGCCGAGGTCGACGCCCACAGCCACTACCTTGCCCGCCACGGCCGGGGCGACATCCGTCTGCTCATCGCCGGAGAGGCTGCCCGTCGCCTCGAAGAAGCGCGGCACCTGGCGCAGGATGGCCGGAGCCGTCGTCACGTCGACGACCGAAGGGGACGGCGACGATGCCGCCTCGGGCGTCGCCGTCTTATTCGATTGAGCCTTCGAGCCGCTGCACCCGAGCATGAGCAGGCTCGTCAAAGCGAGTACAGTAATGAAAGATAAGAGCTTGATTTTACGCGGAGTCATTTTGCCTGTTTCTTCTTCGTCGAGGGTTTCTGAATGCCGCCCGCGCTATGATGGTGGCGGCGGCGGCGGCCCGCCTCTGTGCGCGACCCGTCACAACTATTACCGGCCGTTGCAATGCCCTTCAATAAGATTTCCGTGAACTCGTGCGCGGCCAACTCGTTCGAGATGTCCAGAAGGCGGCGCTGCGTATCCCACAGATTGTTGTTCACCGAGTGATGAATAATCATGCCGAGGAAGGCGCGCACGACGATGCGCGGCTCCAATTCGCGCAGGGCCCCCTCGCGCTGGCGCTCCTCTATGTAGTCGCCCAGAAATTCATACATCTGGAGCACATTTCTTTCCCAGAACATCTTGCCCAGCTCGTGCCCCTCAAGGGCCGCGTGCATCAACAGGCGCAGGAACTCCATATCGTTCTCGTGGTGCTGTAAGACCGTGCGGGCGAGCGCCTCGAAGACTGCGCGGTCGTCGCGGCGTCCGACTGCCTCGGCCACCTCTTCATCCTCGCACAGATTGGCGCTCACGCCCGCGCACGCCTTGTGATCCAGAATGGCCGTGTACAGCTCTTCCTTGGTGGCGAAATGGCGAAAGACCATCGCCTCCGATACGCCCGCCGCCTGAGCTATCTCTCGGGTCGTCGTGCCGCGAAAGCCCTTCTTGGCGAAGAGGTGGATGGCGACGAGCAGGATTTGCAGGCGCCTATCTTCTCCGGCCATGCGCGACGGCGCGATGGTTGCCGGTATTAAGCTGCGGTCGGAAGTCACAGGTTGTTTGCTCACATGTTGATCCTTTGCGGCGGCCGTTTTGAAAGTAAGCACTTACTTACCATCTCCGATGAACGATGTCAAGGAGCACGGGGTTCCATCGAAATAGTAGTTCTCGCCTGTACTGTTCCCGACCTTTGCGCTATCTTAGCGCGTATCTTTTCGCAACAAGATTAAGGCGTCGCGGCGCGCGTGATGGCGGGCGCGGGCGCATTCAGGGTTCGTTTACTCGCGGCGCGGGCGTCCGTTAGCGGCGTCGGCACGTCGTTTGCTCATTTGCAACCGGTGCGGAGAATTTAATCGAGACTCCTCGCACGCTCATACGGCACAGATAACTTAACTATTAAGGAGAATAAGAGATGTCACAGAACAATCCTACAGGCGGATCACCAACTGGCAGAGGGCCGGGTTCATCGACGGCGACGGGCGGCAGCGGGGGCAAGGGTGCGACCGATACGGGCGCGACCGGAACCGGAACCGCGAGCGCGTCGGGCACGGGTGCGAGCGGCGGCAGCGGATCATCAACCGGCACAACCGGCGGCGGCGGCAGCAGCAGCCAGGGCTTGAGCACGACGGGCGGCGGCAGCAGCAGCAGCGGCGGCGGTCAGGGAACAGGCACGGGCGCGGCGACGGGGCTCGCGGCGACCGCACAGGAGTACGGCAAGAAGGTTGCTGACGCGGCGACGACGGCCAAGGATTACGTGTCGGACAAGATGACGCCGGTCGTTGATAAGATCAAAGACCTACAGAACACGGATGTCAGAGAGGTCGCCAACCAGGCCAAGGATTACGCGCGACAGAATCCGGGCCAGGCGATTTTGATCTCGGCAGCCGCCGGTCTCGTCCTCGGTCTCTTGATTCGCGGTAGCCGAAGATAGAAAAGCTAGGGAGGAACGAAGGGCGGCAGCGATAAGGGATGAGGGATGAATGATTGAGTGATAGCGTCAATTGACTTGAATACTCAACCCTTTCACCCTTCATCCCTCCGCCCTCATCCCTCATCTCTTATACAGATGGGAGGGTCGAGCGATGGCCGATTTGGAAAGAAGTACGGCTGCTGCGCCCGCCCCGACGACGCAAACAGACCTTGAGAGTCTGCCTGCGTTATTCGGGCGTTTGGGCGACGATGTGATGACGCTTCTGGATACGAAGCTCAGTCTATTGAAGGTTGAAGTCAAGGAGGATGCCGACGCTTATGTGCGCGGCGGCGTGATGATCGGTGTCGGCGGCATTGTCGCGGCCATCGGTTTCGCGCTCGTCAATATCGCGCTCGCGTTCTTTGTCGCCACCCTGCTTCCCTATGCTCCGCCGGTTAATTACGCGCTCGGCTTTCTCATCACGGGCGCGCTCTATCTAATCATCGGCGGCATCATCGTCATGATGATGAAGAACCGTCTGGCGAAGCGCGACATGGTGCCCAACAGGAGCGTCGACGAACTCAGAAAGGACAAGCAATGGCTGAAGAAAGAAATTTAGCGACGGTGCGCGCGACCGATTCCCCGGACGGCGATGATGCCAGCAAAGAAGAGCTTCAGCGCCGTATGGAGGAAGCGCGCGAATCTATCACACAAACAGTAGCGGAGATTAAAGACACAGTGGCAAATCAATATCAGGCGGTGAGAGAGACAGTGACCGAGGCGCTCGACTGGCGTGAGCAGTTCCGCAAACGCCCCATGGCCTTCAGCATCGGCGCGCTATCCATTGGCTTCTGCGTCGGCTACAGCCTCGCCGGGGCCTTAAAGGGCGACGGTCGCGGCTATGAGGTTTACGAGGAAGACGAAGAGTCGGGCACCACAGCGGCGGGCGCGCCCGCCACTTACTATCGCGGCGAGGAGAGAAGCCGTCGCAAGTCAGCCCCTCCATCCTACGCGGCGCAGGCCATTACGGGCGGCTCCTACGGCTCATCCGACTACGATACGCCCTCTTCGACGCCCGGCGTGCGGCCGAGCGATTACAGTCCTTCCGCATACAGCAGCAGCAGCGTGGCCGCAACAGGCGGCGGCGATGAGGCGCAGCAGGAGGCGGAGGGGCCGGGCCTGATCGAGCGGTTCAAGAGCACCAAAGCTTACGACCGGCTCGAAGAAGAGGTCTCGGCTCTCGGCGACCGCTTCATCAACGAGCTGTCGAAGACGGCCCAGACGGTCGTCCTGCCAGCGCTTTTCGGCAAAGTCAAAGAGCTGTTCGGCTTTGATCTTTCCGGCAAGGAAAGCGGGGGACGCACAACTCAGCAACCCACGGGCGGCGCGACGGCAACGGCGGGCGGCGCGGGCGACCAGCAGACTACAACATCTTCTTCGGCGGGCGGCGGGTCATCCTACGCGACGAGCGAGAATCGCGGGTACGGGGCGGCTGCGGCGGGCGGAGATTACAGGCGCGGCTCGGATTAAGAGGCAGAGGACGGAGCGCGGCGCGGGCACTTGGCGGGCGCGGCGACGGCGCTGGTCGCAGCGCGCCTCCGGGTTATTGCAGTGCGCCTCTCTGTGCTATTTTCGCCGTAACGCTCTCGGGGCGTGAAACGTCAAAGCTAAGGGCGAGCTTCTACCTGCGAAGCTCGCCCTTAATGATATGTCAGCGACGCGCGCGCGGGAGAGAGACACAAAAGAGAGAGGCGCAGGCGTTGATAGTGGTGGCCCGGCGACGCGTCCGGGATTAGTGAGCGGTGATTCTAAAATGTGTGCAGTGGGTCGGGAGATTTACGCCGCTCGCTGCGGGGCTACGGTTGGCTATGTCCTCGCATCCGGCAGTCATCATCAATGCGACCTCGGGCGCGAACGCGAAGGAGAGCGAGCGTGATCGCCTCGCCGACATCTTCGCGGCGCGCGGTCTGAGGGCGAGCATCACGCTGGCTCAAAGCGGCGCTGATATAGTAGAGCTTGCGCGGCGCGCCGTGCGCGAGGATTGTAATCCGATTGTGGCCGGTGGCGGCGATGGGACGATCAACGCCGTCGCCTCGGCGCTGGTCGGAACCCGGAAATTGCTCGGGGTGCTCCCGCTCGGCACGCTCAACCACTTCGCCAAAGATTTAAAGATTCCGCTCGACCTTGAGGGCGCGGCCACCAACATCCTCGAAGGGCACGCGGCGCGCGTCGATGTCGGCGAAGTCAACGGTCGCATCTTTCTCAACAATTCGAGTCTGGGGCTGTACCCGACCATCGTTCGCCATCGTGAAAAGCAGCAGGAGCGACTGGGGCGCGGCAAGTGGCCCGCCTTCTTCTGGGCGGCGATCACGGTGCTGCGCCGTTACCCTTTCCTGACCGTACGTCTGAGCACCGACAAGGAAGAGATGGTCAGGCGAACGCCCTTCATCTTCGTCGGCAATAACGAATACGAGATGGAGAGCTTCAATGTCGGCGCGCGCTCCTGTCTCGACGCCGGGCAGCTCAGTTTGTACACGGCGCACCGGACGGGCCGCCTCGGCCTGCTGCGCTTCGCCGTGCGCGCGCTCTTCGGCGGATTGCGCGACGAGAAGGATTTCGACGCGCTCTGTACCAGCGAGGTGTGGATCGAGACGCGGCGCAGGCGGCTCAGGGTCGCCACCGATGGCGAGGTCACGATCATGACGACGCCGCTCCACTACCGCGTGTTGCCGGGCGCGCTCAGCGTGCTCGTCCCGCGCCCCCTCGCGGAAGACGGAAAGGGGAAGGAGTAACAAAAACCATGCGTAAGCTCGTACACCTCTCCGACCTGCACTTCGGTCGCGTCGATTACTCGCTGATAGAGCCCATCGTCTCGACCATCGCCGACATCAAGCCGGACGTGACGGTGGTCTCGGGCGATCTGACGCAGCGCGCCCGAAGCCACCAGTTCAAGGAAGCGCGACGGTTTCTGGATCGCCTGCCCTCGCCTCAGATCATCGTGCCGGGCAATCATGACGTGCCGCTCCACAACGTCTTTGCACGTTTCCTGCAACCGCTCGACAAGTACAGGCGCTACATCACGGACGACCTGGAGCCGTTCTATGCCGATGAGGAGGTCGCAATCCTGGGCATCAATACGGCGCGCTCCCTGACGATTAAGGACGGTCGCATCAACGAGGGGCAGGTCTCCAAAATACGCGAGCGGCTGTGTCCCTACGCGGACGAGGTGACGAAGATCATCGTCACGCATCACCCCTTCGATCTGCCCGAAGGGCACAAGGAAAGGGAGTTGGTCAATCGCGCCGAGATGGCTATGGAGGCGCTGGCGAACTGCGGCGCTGACGTGCTGCTGGCGGGCCACCTGCACGTCAGCCACACGGGTCACAGCTCGGCCCGCTACAAGATCGCGGGCCACAATGCGCTCGTCGTCTCGGCGGGGACGGCCACCTCGACGCGCGGTCGGGGCGAGGTCAATTCCTTCAACCTGCTGCGCGTCAAGCACCCGTTCATCAACGTCGAGCGCCTCTCCTGGCAGGCAGACCAAAACCGTTTCGCGCCCTCGTCCACAGAGCATTTCCGTCATACGCCCGACGGATGGCAGCGCGTGCCGGATGAGATGGCTGCCGACATAGCCTATACAGACCAGGCGGCCGACGCTTTGCAGAACAATGACTGAACCCGCCGCCTCTTCACGGTGCGGCCGTTGACAAGTTAAAAGGGAAGACGAGAGAGCCGATCTCCTGTCTTCCCTTTCACTTTTTCACTTTTTACTTTTCCGTTAGCGGACGGCCGGGCGCTGATCGCGTGCGGCTGTTTTGACGACCGCCGGAGCGTCCGCGCCCGTAGAACGATAGCCGCAGCCTTCCTGCGCGCAGTAATGAAATGTCCCGTCCTTTTTCGTCGTCTTCTCAAGCAGAAAAGGGGCGCGGCAATTCGGGCAAGGTTCGGCAACGGGTTTATCCCAGTAGACCACTTCGCACTTGGGGTATTCCGAGCAGCCGTAAAAAGCCTTGCCGCGCTTCGATTTCTTGACCACTATCTCGCCGCGACAACCGGGGCGCGGGCAGGCCACGCCCGTCGTCTCGCGCTTAATATAAGTGCACTTCGGATAGTTCGAGCACGAGGTGAACTCTCCGAAGCGCCCGTGTCGCCTGACGAGTTGCGCGCCGTCCAGAGGGCACTTCTCGTCAAGAGTTACGGGTGCGGGAGCGACCACGCCGCTCCTCGCGATCTTGCGTATGTTGCGACAATCCGGATAGCCCGTGCAGCCCAGGAACTGGCCGAAGCGCCCGCGCTTTAAGGCCATAGGCTTGCCGCACAGCTCGCACGTCTCGGCCTCCTCCGCATTAGCAGTCGCAGCGCCGCCTTCATTCTGTGCGGTCGCGTTTGCCGAAGATTGGCCCACCGCCGCCGCGCCTTCCGTCTCTGCCGCCGCCGTCGTGGGCTTCGACACCTCGCGAGTCGTGCGGCATTCGGGATAGTTAGAGCAGGCGAGGAACTGGCCGAAGCGTCCGAACTTGATGACCATCGGCGCGCCGCAATTTTCGCACGTCTCGTTGGTCGGAATCGATTGTTGCTTGGCAGCCTTCATCTCACGCTCGGCGGTCTTCAAGTCCTTTGCGAACTTCTCGTAGAACTCGTGAAGCGCCTCCGTCCACTTCAGCTTCCCTTCCTCTATCTCGTCCAGCTCCTCTTCCATACGCGCCGTGTAGGTCTCGTTGAAGAGATCGTCGAAGCTGGCGACCAGCAGATCATTGACGGTCGTGCCAAGCGCGGTCGGATGAAAACGGCCTTCATGTTTTTCGACGTACTCGCGGTCGAGGATCGTCGTCATAATGGCCGCGTAGGTCGAGGGGCGGCCGATGCCCTTCTCTTCGAGCGCTTTTACGAGCGTCGCCTCCGTGTAGCGCGGCGGCGGCTCCGTAAAATGCTGTTCGGGCTTGAGGGCGTTCAAATCAAGCCGCTCGCCTTTTTCCACGAGCGGCAATTTGCGCTCGGCCTCGTCCTCATCCTCTGCTGCCTTCTCGTCGCGGCCCTCCTGGTAAACCTTCAGGAAGCCGTCGAACTTGAGGACGGAACCGGTCGCGCGGAATGTGAAGCGGCCCGCCGTGATGTCAATCGTCGTTTGATCGAAGACGGCGGCCATCATCTGCGAGGCGACGAAGCGCTGCCAGATCAGACGATAAAGCTTCAGCTCCTCCTTGTTGAGGTACTTCGCCAGAGCGTCGGGCGTGCGCGCGACATCGGTCGGGCGAATCGCCTCGTGCGCGTCCTGCGCGCCCTTTTTAGAGCGGTAGTGAACGGCCTTTTCCGGCAGGTAGACAGCGCCGTACTGCGTGCCTATAAAGTCGCGCACCTCGCCCAGGGCGGCGTCCGAGACGCGCGTCGAATCCGTACGCATGTAGGTGATGAGGCCGACCGCACCTTCGGCTCCAAGCTCGACGCCCTCGTAAAGCTTCTGCGCCAGCATCATCGTCTTCTTGACGGCGAAGCCCAGTTTGCGCGCAGACTCCTGCTGTAACTTCGACGTGATGAAGGGCGGCACGGGGTTGCGCTTACGCTCCTTCGTCGTCACTTCCGCGACGACGTAAGCCTCGCGCTCGGCCTCGGCGACGATCTCTTTGGCCTGTGCCTCGTCGCCGATCAAAATCTCATTCTTCCTGATCTCCTGATCGAAGCCTGCGGTCTTGACCGTCTGCTCGCCGATCTTCCAGAGGCGGGCGTCGAAGGCGGGCGGCATTTTGGCGGCGAGGTTGGCGGTGATCGTCCAATACTCGGTTTTGACGAACTGCTCTATCTCGCGCTCGCGCTCGCAGACCATACGGAGTGCGACCGATTGCACGCGCCCCGCGCTCAAGCGACCGCCGACCGTGCGGCACAGCAGCGGCGAGACCTTGTAGCCGACCAGTCGATCAAGCACGCGACGCGCCTGCTGGGCATCGACCAGATTGGCGTCTATCTCTCTGGGCTCTTTGAAGGCGTCCTGCACGGCGCGCTTCGTAATCTCGTTGAACATCACGCGATAGGAGGGCTTGCGCGGGCGCTTCGGGACGATCTCTTCGGCGAGGTGCTGGCAGATAGCCTCGCCTTCACGGTCGGGGTCGGCGGCGAGGTAAATCGTATCGGCCTCCTTCGCAGCCTTCTTCAGCTCCGCGATGATCTTTCTGTTGTTTCGCTTTTTCGTATCGGGGATGATCTCGTAGGTCGGCTCGAAATTATGCTCGACATCGACGCCGAGCCCCTTCGAGGGCAAGTCCTTGATGTGGCCTATGGAGGCTTTCACTAGATAGTCTGATCCCAGATATTTATTGATCGTCTTGGCCTTGGCGGGCGACTCGACGATGACTAGATTCTTCGCCATTACCTTTTCTTTCTCTACAATATTTAACGATCAGCATCGCAGCGAATGGGCGGCGGTTTCGGTTGCCGGAGCCCTGCTCTCATCCGTGCTGCTCGCTGATCGTCGCTTATTAAATGACTACTATAAACTACTGCTTAGATGCAACTGCGGCCCCATCCGCTTGCCGCCCCGAGCCCGTTTTCAGCCCGTATTTACTGCTTTTTCAGGCTTTTCCGGCGAAGCCTTCGAGTGCCCCGTCGGGCATTTACAGGCCCCGTCAAAGCGCTCGTCAACCCCCTCAGCCTAAGCTCGCCCGAGTTGCGCGAGCGCCCCAATATGCGCCTGATCGTCCGTGGAAAGCAACCTCGCAGAGAGCATGCCCGCTTCCGAAGTCGTCCGCGACCCACGTCAAAGTATTCCCTGCTACTCATTAAGATTATCAAGCGATACGAATTTCCAGCCCGTCCGTGTACGCTCGAACTGATAAATGACGACCTCGTTGCCCGCGCTGTCGGGACAGGCGACGGTGAAGCGCTTCGGATTTTCCGCGTCCATCTCCGGCCCCTTGCTGGCGAAACACTGCGCCGCATTGCTCTGCTCGTTGAACACTTCCCGGTAGCGGCGCAGGAATTGAGATTTATTCCTGATGCTGGCGACGCCATAAGACATTCCGATAGGGAACTTCGACAGTGAAGCGACCTCAGTCTTATTACCGCTCGTGACGGCGGCTTTGAACTTCTGCCAGAAGACCCTGACCGCCTCATCTCCCTGTATGGCAAAGCCCGGCATGGACGCGGGGGCTGCTTCTGCTGCTGCTGCTCCGCTCAACAACCCGAACAACAAATAAAGGATGATTGTTTTCTTCATCTCTCCTCCTGGTGATGATCCCGTTTGACGGCGCTTATTCTTCCCGCGTCTCGATTTTTTTGCAATAGTTTTACATCAACGCCGCACAGGCGTCGCTATAATGAGCGCCTGCACGAACGAGCGTTGAGAGCGCAGGGGGGGTTCGCACTCGGTATTCCAGAGGCTTTTCTGAGGCCATCTACGGCAAAGAAAACGAAAGCTGTCAGCCGCTTGCAGCCGATCTTAAGGAGATTCCGTATATGAAGAGATTACGCGCGAGGACGATCCTGAGCGGAGCGCTCATGCTCCTCTGTCTGGCAGTTGAATCCATGTCGCAAACGGCGGGCGAGTGGCCGCAGTGGCGTGGGCCAAACCGCGACGGTATCTCCAAAGAGACGGGTCTTCTCAAACAGTGGCCCGCCGAAGGGCCGCCGCTCGTCTGGAAGGCGACGGGCGCGGGGCGCGGTTATTCTTCTCTGGCAATCTCGGGCGGGCGCATCTTTACGATGGGCCTGCGCGGCGAGCGCGAATACGTCATCGCCTTCGACGTTTCGACGGGCAAAGAAGCGTGGGCGACGGCGCACGGCACGGCCTATCGCGATAGCCGTGGCGACGGCCCGCGCGGCACGCCGACCGTAGACGGCGACAGGCTCTACGCGCTCGGCGGCAACGGCGATCTGTCGTGCCTGGAGACGCGCACGGGCAAGAGCATTTGGGCGATGAATATTCTGCAAAAGTTCGGCGCGGAAAACATCGGCTGGGGCATCAGCGAGTCGCCGCTCGTCATCGGTGACAGGCTGCTGGTTAACGCCGGTGGCAAGGGCGCTTCCATCGTGGCGCTCAATAAAAAGGACGGCGCTGTAATCTGGAAGACGCAGAGCGACAAGGCTGGCTATTCTTCGGCCATGACGGTACAGGTCGGAGGCAAGACGCAGGTCGTCTTCTTCACACAGGAGCGGGCGCTCGGCCTCGACCCGAGCGACGGGAAAGTGCTCTGGGAGTACGCGCGCCCGGCCAACGATGTGGCCAACGTGGCGACGCCGGTCGTGCGCGGCAATCGCGTCTGGATTTCGTCTGACTACGGAACGGGCGGCGGCCTCGTCGAGATCAAAGCGGACGCCAAGGGCGTCACCGCCTCCGAGGTCTACTTCACAAAAGAGATGCGCAACCACCACAGCAGCTCGATCCTGGTGGGCGAGTATCTCTACGGTTTCTCAAGCGGCATCCTGACGGCCATGCGTTTCGACACGGGCGAGGTCGCGTGGCGCGACCGCAGCGTTGGTAAGGGCTCAATCGTTTACGCCGACGGTCATCTCTATTGCCTGAGTGAAAACGGCGTGGTCGGGCTGGTCGAAGCCACACCGGCCGCGTATCGCGAGAAGGGCAGGTTTCGCATCCCGCAGGAATCGCTCCCCACCTGGACGCACCCGGTCATTAGCGGCGGCAGGCTCTACCTGCGCGATCAGGAGACCATCTATGCTTTCGACGTGAGGGAAAAGAGGTGATGATGGCGGAGTGGTCGGCGCGAAAAACGGTGGCGCGCCTGTGAGCTTTGGGTGCACGGTTATCCTTCAAGACCATAAGCCTGCGAGTTTCTTCCTTGAAAAATAGAGCGCGTCCATTTCTTATCGCGGCCGTGGTGGCCTTCTATGCGCTGCACCAGGATTTCTGGTTCTGGCGCACGGCGCGTCCCTTCGTTTTCGGCTTCATCCCCATAGGTCTTTTTTACCAGATGTGCTTTTCGGTGGCGGCGGCCGGACTCATGTGGCTGCTGGTCAAATACGCCTGGCCCTCTCATCTTGAACAGGAGATCGAGCATGCGGACGGGCGCGAGGAGGATGAAGCGCCTTGATTCCTGCCCTCTTCGTCTTCGCCTATCTAGCCATCGTCCTCTACATCGGCATCTTCGCTTTCCGGCGTGCGAAGAGCCGTCACGAGGCCGAAGACTATTTTCTGGCGAGCCGTTCCATAGGGCCGTTCGTCTTTCTGCTTTCGCTCTTCGGGACGAACATGACGGCCTTCGCCATCCTCGGCTCATCGGGCCATGCGTTCACGAACGGCATCGTCACTTACGGCCTTATGGCCTCGTCTTCGGGCCTCGTCATTCCGCTGACCATCTTCCTGATCGGCACGCGTATCTGGGCGTTGGGTAAAAAGTACGGCTTTATGACGCCCGTGCAGATGTTTCGCGACCGCTGGGAGTGCGGCCATATCGGCACTCTGATCTTCGCCGTCCAGGCGGTGCTGCTCGTGCCCTACATCATCATCGGCATCATGGGCGGCGGAACGACGCTCTCGGCCATCAGCGGCGGGTTCGTGCCCTACTGGTTCGGCGGAGCAATCGTCGCGCTGGTCGTGATGAGCTACGTCTTTTTCGGCGGGATGCGCGGAACGGCCTGGGTCAATACGTTTCAAACGATTCTCTTCCTGGTCTTCGGCGTTATCGCCGTGACCTTTATCGGCGCGAAGATGGGTGGTTTCCGCAACGCCGTTGAGACCCTGGGCCGCACGCCCGCGTTCGCTCCGCTCCTGACGCGCGAGCGCATCTCGCCGCTCTATTTCTTCAGCTATACCTTCATCCCACTTTCGGCCATCGCGTTCCCGCACATAGCCATCTTCTGCCTGACGGCGCGGCGCATGAGCCAGTTCAAGAAGACGGTGATCTTTTACCCGCTCTGTATCCTGGCGATCTGGCTGCCCTGCGTATTTTTGGGCGTAGTCGCCAATAACGTCCGCGATATCCCGGCGATTCAGGAGAAGGTTGCGGCGCGCAGAACGCTCGCGCAGGAGGGCAGGACGATGTCGCCCGACGAGCGCGACCATGTTCGCGAAGCGGCGGCGGGCGACGATGTGCTGCTGCGACTTCTGGAACACTATGCGCCGCTGTGGCTGGCCGGAATCCTCGGCGCGGGTATTATGGCGGCCGTGATGGCGAGCGATTCGCAGATACTCGCGCTCTCGACTATGTTCACGGAGGACGTGTTCGCCTACTATGGCGGTAAGCGTCGCTTCGGCGAGGCCGTTCAGGTGCAGACGGGGCGCATCTTCGTCATCCTTCTGACGGTCTTCGCCTATGCGGTCGCACTGCGCGCGCCCGAGACGATTTTCGAGCTTGCCATACAGTATGCCTTTTCAGGTTACGCGGCGCTTTCGCCGCTGCTGGTCGCGGCCCTCTTCTGGCGCGGGAGCACAAAATGGGGCGCGCTGGCGACTACCCTGTGGACGATCTGCGCCGTCGTCGCCGTGGCAATCTATCAAGCGGCAGTGCCCGCTCCGGCTCCGGGCCAAACGGTTGTTTCATGGGCCATCGGCGGGACAAGCGTACTCTCAAGAACGCCCGGCGGCACGGCCATCCTCGGCTTTATGCCCGTCGTGCCGATGGTAATCATCTCCGCGCTTTTAATGATCCTGTTTTCAAGGCTGACGGCACGGCCCGGCATGGATACACTGGAGAAGTACTTTCCCGTCCGTAAACGGAAAGAGGCAAACACAGGAAGGGATGCCGTCGAGGTCTAAGGAAGAGGTTTGAAAAATTCTCCGGAAGTAGTTTGAAAAACTCGCGCTCGCCGAAGACGGGCCTTTCCAGGGCGACGCGCGCAGCGCCCGCGCCTACCGAGCCCGTATTTTAAATTCCGCCTTCACCCTAACCGAAACAGTAAAGCCGTCCGTCCTGCGCGCCGACCACGATGCGCCCCTGTGCGATGGCTGGCGATGCGGAGACGGGCGCGCCCGCGTTGAACTCGCCCAGTTTCTCGCCGCTGTAGAAGTCCAGCTCGTAGATGCGCCCGTCGTTTGAGCCGACGAAGACGCGCCCGCTGGCGAGCGCCGGTGAGGATTCCACGCGCGCGCGCGTCGCAAACGTCCAGATGCTTTTGCCCGTCCGGGCATTGATGCAGTGAACCATCTTATCCCGGCCTCCGACGACAACGCGGCCTTCGACCACCGCCGCTGACGAGTAGTAGGGAAACCGGCGCTGCGGGTTTTGATAGCGCCACCTGATGCGCCGCGTCGTCAGGCTCACGCTCAACACCTCGTTATCGAACGTGCCGTAGAAGGCGCTGCCCTCCATCAAAGCCGGGGAAGCGCCCGTGTATGCGCCCGAAGCGACGTTGAAAGCCTCGCGCCCATCCGCGATACGCACGGCGCGAAAGATTTCATCGCAACCGGCGATGAAGATCAGCCCGCCGGACACACCGCCCGTACTGTGAACGGGCCCATTCGTCTTGAGCTTCCACAGGAGTTCCCCGCGCGCCGCCGAGAGGCAGTAGAGATGCTGGTCGTATGAGCCTATGAGGACTCTATCGCCGACGATGACGGGCGAGGATTTGATCTCGCCTCCGGTCTTGAATGTCCAGAGCGGGCGACCGTCGCGCGCGCTCACGCCATGCAGAACGCCAGCCAAATCGCCCACGTAGACCACACCGCCGCTCACGCCGGGCGACGATTCGCCTATTCCCTCCTTAGCGGCCGTGTACTTCCAGCGAAGCGCGCCGCTTTGCAGATCGACCGCGAGCAGCTCGCCGTTCTGCGTGCCGACAAAGACAGTCCCATCCGAGATGGCGGCGCTCGATTCAAAGCCCGCGCCCGCGTCATACGTCCATAGGAGCCTGATTTTTTTCGGCACGTCGGACTTCGACACCCCCGTTAAAAACGGGTTGCCGCGAAATTGTAGCCAGGCATCGGGCGCGGCCCATTGCGCCAACGCCGAGCGCCCCGAAAGATGAAAGGCGAAGAGCACGAGCAGAGACAAAAACCCTGCGTGCAGATAATGGGCGATAAACCTTCTCGTTCTCATTTCTCACTTGCACCCGAGGCCCCGTATGCGGACTCGTAAATCTGCAAAGCCCCCGCGCTGTCGAAGGGTCGCGGATTAAAGCGGCCCGTCCACTCGGCGGCCGCACTAAAGGCGAGGGCCGGAAGGTCGCCCTCTCTAACCCCGAGACCGTCGAGGCGCGTATCGAGTCGACCGGCGCGGGCCAATTCCTCTAACCTGTGGGCCAACTCTTCGCCCGGATCATCGTCGCCCGCAAGGCTTGAAGCCCTCAACAGCTCCGCGTAGCGCTCGCCGACGTGCGTGGCGTTCCAACGCACGACCGACGGCAGGAGCGCGGCGATGGCGACGCCGTGCGTCGTGCCGTAGCGCGCCGTGAGCGGATTGGCGCAGGCGTGCGTCGCGCCGAGCATAGAGTTCTCTATGGCGAGGCCCGCGAAATAAGCGCCCAACTGCATTGCGCCGCGCGCCCTGAGATCGAGCGGCGCGCTGAGCACGCGCTCGTAATTTCCTTCCAGGAGTCGCCACGCCTCGCGTGAAAAAAGCTCGGACAAAGGATTGCGCCGCGTGGTGACGAAGGTCTCGACCGAATGCGCCAGGGCGTCGAAGCCTGCGGCGGCCGTCACGCTCGCGGGCTGAGAGACGGTCAGAGACGGATCGAGTATGGCCGCGCGGAAGGCAGCGCCCCTGTCGCCGCAGGCCATCTTCGTGTGGGTCTTCGCGTCCGCGATCAACGCGTAAGACTGCGCCTCGCTTCCGGTTCCGGCGGTCGTCGGTATTCCTATCATCGGCAGCATGGGTTTTCCGGCCCTGCCGTACCCCTTGTAATCCTCCATCCGTCCACCGCAGGTCAAAAGTAAGTTGATGCCCTTGGCACAATCCAGAGAGCTTCCGCCGCCGAGCCCTATGATCGAATCAACCCCGAGCGGCGCACTGAAGCGACGACCGGCCTCGATCATCTCCGTGTCCGGGTTGACATCGAACTCGTGGAAAGCGAAAACCTCTATGCCCTCTTCGGTCAAAAGCGAGAGCGCGCGCGCGACGTACCCGGCCGTGACCATTCCGCGATCCGCCACAAGCAGCGTGCGTTTGAACTCAAACGAGCGCGCCAGCCTGCCCACCTCGTCAAACGCACCCGTGCCGAAACGAACGCGCGTGCGAGATTGAAAATCGAAAGCTTCAAGCACTGTTTTCGGTTAATCGGTCTTCTTCGGCCGCGCTTGCTGTGCGCGCTCCGTTATGGCGTAGACGTAGCTCTGTGATCGCAGGAAGATGATTCCATCGGAGATGGCCGGTGTCGCCATCAGGGCTTCACCCATCGAATTGGTCGCCAGCAGCTCGAATTTGGGCCCGGCCCGAACGACAAATACCTCGCCGTCTTCGCTCGCCAGATACAGCTTACCGTCGGCCGCGACGGGCGAGGCGCTAAAGGAGCTGGGGAGGCGTTCCTGGTAGATGCGCTCGCCTGTTCTGGCATTGTAGGCACTCAGCACTCCGTTGTCGGCTAAGATGTAAAGGTGCTCGCCGTAGACGAGCGGCGTGCCCGTGTAGGAGCTTCCGCGACTGAGCCGCCATGCCAAATACTGGTTCGTCTCTTCACCGGCTTTCAAAGAGATATCGCCGTTTGCGCCCGGTCGAAAAGCATAGATGGGGCTGCCCGGAGGATTGCCGCCCGTGATGTAGATCAGATCGTGCGCGATGACGGGCGCGGGCATCTTCACCTGGATTTCGTTCTGGGAGAATCGCCACAGCTCTTTTCCCGTCAGCGGATCATAGCCGCGCGCGTAACGGCCCGCATCGCTGATTAACTCGGTTCGATTCTTGCCCACATAAATGACGGGCGTGCCCCAACTGGGCAACTCTCCGCGCTCGGCCCGCCAAACCTGTTTCCCGTCCTTTAGATTGTAGGCGGCAATGAACGACTGTTTATGGCCGTCCGCCTGTACGATGACCAGATTCTTGTAGATGATGGGCGAGCTGGAATGTCCCCACTCGGAGTCGGGCATGCCTGCGTACCCCGGATTCAGGATACCCAAATCCTGCTTCCAGACGAGCTTGCCATCCAGATCGTAACAGGCCATCCCTTCCGAGCCGAAAAGCGCGACGACATACTTTCCGTCGGTCGCGGGCGTGGCATTGGCCTGGCTCGCTTTGATGTGCCGCCTGGCCCTGGGCACACCCTCGTAGGCCGTCCGCTCCCAGACGATGCGTCCCGTCGCTTTGTCCAGGCAGTAGATGCGCCAGGTGTGCTTCGCATTATCGTCGGCTAAGCCTATGCCCCTGTCTTTGGGCTTGAAGTTGGCGTTGGTCTCGGCGACGGCTGTGATGACGAAGATGCGCGTTCCCCAGATGATCGGGCTCGCGTGCGAGAGACCGGGAATAGGCGTTTTCCAGGCGATGTTCTGGGATTTTTCCAGATTCCAGGTGACGGGCGTTTTGTGACCGTCGGCGATGCCCGAAGCATTGTCGCCTCGGAACGAGGGCCAGTTCTGCGCGCGGGCGCTCGCGGCTATAAAACAGAGACAGAAGAGTATGGATAGAATGCGTTTCATCTTTTTTGACCGGGTGAATTATTTTTGCGACGCGCTCGGTTTAGCGGGTGCTGCGACCGTGGCGTTGGCCGCGAGCGCGAAAAGCTGGTTGCGATTGCTGATGAAGAGCACGCCGTTGGCCGGAACCGGCGTACTGTAAACGCTGCTTCCCATGTTCATCTCGGCGAGGACTTTCTTCTGCTTCCCGGCCTGCATGATGACGACATCCCCGTCCTCGTCTCCGAGGTACAGCTTTCCATCGGCGAGCAGGGGCGAGCCCCACACGGCCGCGAACATATCGTGCGTCCAGTAGACCTGTCCCGTCTTAGCATCGAGACAATGAAGGAAGCCGCTAAAGTCCGGCTCGTAGACCAGACCGTCGCGGATCGCCGGAGTCGAGATCGAGCGACGTATCTTGTCGTAATGCCAGATCATGCCGGTCTGGGTGATGTCGCCCCGTTTGGTCGCGTCGATGCAGTACATGTGGCCGACGCCCTCGCCGTGCTCAGGATCCTGGCCGTTGGCTATGTATACCTTGTCTTCGTAGATGACGGGTGTCGAGATTATCTCGTTACGCGTCTTGGGCCAGACGGAATCCTTCGGGTTGGTGTCAAACTCCCAGAGCTTTTTCCCCGTCTGTGCTTCGTAGGCGCGCACGCGCCCGTCGCCCTGGCCCATGATGACCTGATCGACGCCGCCGATCCGGCCCACCGCAGGCGTCGACCACTGCCCGTGCAGGATTCGGTCGCCCGGCGAATTGTCTTCCCAGATGAGCTTGCCCGTCTTTTTGTTGACGGCGATGATCGCGGGCGCTTTCGGCGCGGGGATATTGACGTGGCTTTCGTCCTGTCCGTTCGACGTGCTGACGTAGACAATATCTCCGTAAGAGACCGGAGAAGAGTTGGCCAGATTGTGCGGGAGCGTGCCGACCTCTTCCATCATGTCGAACTTCCAGACTATGTCGGCATTGAACTCGCCCGTCAGTTTCTCGTCCACGACGGGCCCATCGTTCTCCTTATCACGAAAGCCCTGCGCATCGGCGCACACCAGCTCTGCCCGGTTCGAGACGTAGTAGACGCGATCATTTTCGACGAGCGGCGAAGAGGCTATGCCCTGAAACGGCCAGTCGTTGACGCGGCCCGCGACCAGCTTGTCGTGTACCGATTGCCACATGAAAGCCCCGTCCGATTCCCTGAAAGCCATCAGGACGCCCTTATCGCCCGTCACCTTGGGGTCGCGCTTGCCCTCGTTATTCGTCCCGACGAAGACGAGGCCGCCCGCCACTGTGATGTTGCCGTAGGTCTGCGAGCCCAGGTCGGCCACCCATTTGATGTTCGTCTTCTTCTGCACATCCCAGGCAACGGGCAGGCCCTTCATGTCCGACACCATGTTGCGATCAGGCGTGCCGCCCCACATGGGCCAATCACCCGTGCCGGGGTCGGACGCCTCGGCCGTGAAGACGAAAGGCACGAGAGAGCAGGCAAAAAGGAGCAGGCAAAAAGAGAGGGCCGCCGGTCGCTTCAAGCGCCGGAGGGCATTGGCCCTCGGCCCACCGCAAACTGAATACTGAATTATGAAGACTCTTTTTTTCATTTGTTGGAATACACCTTCAAGTTGTCGAAAAAGATTTCCGCCAGTGCGCTGGCAAAGATGCCTGGGCTTCCCTGCCGGTTCGGAATCGGGTCTATGTGCTCGATAGTCCAGGCTGCGGGTTCCGCTTCGCCCACGGGCCACGCCTTGCCGCGCGCCCGAACTTTGCCATCGGGGAGATTTTCGACCTGAAGCTTCAGGCGATACCAGGTATCGGCCTTCCAGGCGAAGGCGACCGAGGTTGTCCGGGCGGTCTCGGGCTGCCACGGAGCGATCTCAAGCTTCTGAGCGTTGCCGAAGAGCACGAGCGCGTATCTTTGCGCGATCACCCCGGCGTCGCCCATCTGCCTGCGCCGCTCGGTCGCCCGCACGTCGGCTTCGATGGTGTAGTTGGCCCAGTTAGAAGGCCCCATGAACGAACGGGCGCGCGTCATCAGGGATGAGCCCTCGGTCGTTTTCACCAGCACCTTCGTGCCGTCCATCTCACGCACGGCGTATTTGCCCGTGGCGTTGGCCCAGTGAGCGGGGATTGCGTTTCCGACCGCCAGGGAATCGAAGTTCTCGTTCCAGGGCAGGGGCGGCACAACGCGCACGCGCGATGCGCCCGAGACCTGTCCCACGGTGGCTTTGACCTGTCCGGCCTGCGCTACCCCTTCGGCGGCCGCCGTGAATTTGCCCTTCGCAACGTCGCCGCGCAGCCCTTCGAGCGACCACACGGCGTTCTGCTCCTCGCGTATGAAACGCCCGCGATCATCGAACAGCCGCACGCGCAGGGAGACGCTCTCGCCCGGTTTCAGGATCAGTTCCGTCGGAGAGACCTGCACGTGCGCGATGGCCGCATCGGCCGGTGCGCGTTCCGTCGCCGTATTCGATGCGGCAGAAGAAGCGGCGCCCGGGGCCGTCTTCTTACCGATGCAATAAAGAGCGGTGTCGGATGCCAGATAAACCCGTCCATTAGAGACAGCGACCGAGCCGATGATCGCTTCCGGCGCGGCCTCCGTGCCGAGCTGATCCTCGTCCAGGATTTCGCAGCCCGTAGCAGACGGTCTGAGGATGAAGAACTTTCCGTTCTCCGTGCCGACGTAAAGCTTCCCGTCGGCCAGCACGGGAGAGGCTTTCTGAATCGTGCCCAGGTTTTGCAGCCAGAGTTGTTTGCCCGTCGCCGTGTCGAAGGCCGCAAGATTAGCGCCGTTATCGACCTGATAGAAACGGTCTCCGTCGATCACCGGAGAGGAGAAACCGCCCTGCCATCCCTTCACGCTCCACTTGATCTGCTCTTTTCCGATAGTCCCTTTGGCCGTCGCGTCAACGGCGGCGATCATGCCCATCTCGCTCGATTCCAGATTCTCTTCGCTGTGGGTCAGGATGGCGACGTTGCCCTTCAGGATGACGCCCGTGTTAAGGCCGCGCTTGCTGAACTCATACTTCCAGACAAGCTCGCCCGTCTGCGGTTTCAAGGCGTGAACGTGTCCGTCGCTTCCCCCCTGTATGAGCAGGCGCGTGCCGTTTATGTCGGCGACGATTGGCGGCGCGTAGGTCGTATCGTAGGGGCGTATATTCGGAGAGCTGACCCAGATGGTCTCGCCCGTCTTTTTATCGAAGGCCATGAAGCGGTGCGCCCCGCGTGATTGATCTCCCCAGCCGAAGGTCACACCCGAAACGATCACCAGCTCTCCCTCTATGATTGGAGAGACGGTGCGCCCGCCGTGCGTCGTCAGGAGGCCGAAGTCTTCGCCGAGCGAGCGCTCCCACAGAACCTTTCCCTCCTTTGACAGAGCGAGAAGCGTCCCGCCGACTCCGAGCGCATAGACGTTGCCCGAAGACGGATCGCCGACGGGCGAGGCCCAGCCGACGCGGTGCGGCGGCACGTCCGACATGTAGACGTTGAAGCGATGCTCCCAGATCAGTTTGCCCGTATCGGCGTTCAGACACACGACGCGCTCCTGCAACGTCTCGCCCTTGCCCGCGGGGTCTTGCAGAAAGACGCGATCACCCATCACGATGGGCGCCGAGCGCCCGCCGTAGGGCGCTTTCCACAGCAGATTTTCTCCGGCCGGAGACCACTTCGCCGGAAGATTCTTATCCTGAGAGACGCCGTCGCGCGCGGGCCCGCGCCAGTCGGCCCAGTCGCCCGCCTGCGCCGTCATCGAAGTTGATAAGAGAAGCGCTATCAGAACAAGGCCGAGCGTCGATGGCAGAGCCTTCATCATCATCGCTCTTCTGCCGGAAGCCCGGATGAGAGCCGAAGCAGTCGGGATGAAAGCGCGTTTGCTCCTTTTGCACCGTTCTCTTTGCATCGTCATTCTTTCATCCTTCCGCCTTACTTTTCGAGGCAGGGCACGCTCACACCCTCTATTTTGTGAGGCCATATTATGAACTCTCCGAATGCAAAGTGTTGTAAAAAGATAGTAAAAAGAGCCATCTTTTATATATTCGACGCCGCCGGGAGAGGTACAATCCGTCGCTGTTCGGGGTCAAAGATTTTCACAGAGGCGCGAGAGAAGAAACCACAACGCAACGGCGAGGGCCGGACGGCGGCACGAGCCCGTGTATGTTTCGCAAGCCTTACCTTAGTCGGACGAGCGCGCACGCCTCAGTTTGGAAAGTGAGTGCGCCTGTAGCTCGGAAAGGGAGTGACAGATGTTTGAGCAGGAAGTAACGACGCCCTGGTATCGCTCTCCAGTAGCACTCGTGGTCTCAGCCGTATTGTTGCCGCCGCTCGGTCTCGTCCTGCTCTGGCGGCACTCCGGCTTGGACACGCGGAAAAAGGTGCTCATCTCGCTCGGCATCTGCGCGCTCCTCGCTGGCTATGTCTATCTCTACGCCGTCGCGCGCCGCAATTCCATCGAAGATCACTACGCACAATTGGAGCACCACCGCGCCGAGCAGCGACAGCAGGCCGCACAGGAAACGGCAGCCGCCACCAACACCGCCAACACCAATACGCAATTAAACGCCAACGCGGCCTCCGCCCAAAACCCGCAACAACCGGGCGCTTCGACGGCGGCGGGCTCGCCGGACGCGGCCCACGCGGGCGAAGCCGCACGGGCGGCGCGAAATTACTGGACGGACTTTCGTGGGCCAGCGCGGGACGGGCGCTATGACGAGGTTGCGATCAGAACGAGTTGGCCCGCGAACGGGTTGCCGCAACTGTGGAAGCAGCCCGTCGGAGGCGGCTATGCTTCGTTCGTCGTCGCCGAGGGCCGCGCCTACACCATCGAGCAGCGGCGCAATCAGGAAGTGGTCGCCGCTTATGATGTAGAGACGGGGCGCGAGCTTTGGACGCACGGCTGGAATGCGGAGTTTCGCGAATCTCTTGGCGGCGACGGGCCGCGCGCAACGCCGACGTGGAACGATGGCCGCCTCTATGCGCTCGGCGCTGCGGGCGAGTTTCGCTGTCTCGATGCGAAGACGGGAAAGCTCGTCTGGAATCGCAATATCCTGAGCGAGAACGGCGCGCAGAATATAGAATGGGGGATGGCCGCATCGCCGCTCATCGTCGACGACAAGGTGATAGTGCTTCCGGGCGGTCTCTCTGGGAAATCTGTCGTCGCCTATAACAGGTTGAGCGGCGCGCCCCTTTGGAAAGTCCTCAACGATCAGGCATCTTACACGTCGCCGATGCTGGTCACGCTCGCGGGCCGCCGACAGGTTCTCGTAGTGACGGCCAGCCGCATCGTCGGCCTCGCACCGGAAGACGGCGCGCTGCTGTGGGAGACGCCCTGGCAAAACAGCGCCAGCATCAACGTCTCGCAACCCATCGCGGTCGATCAGAACCGCTTCTTCATCTCCGGCGGCTACGGCAAGGGCGCGGCGCTCGTGGAAGTGACGGGCGCGGGCCGGAGCTTTAGCGCGCGCAAGGTCTGGGAGAACAATTCGATGAAGAACAAGTTCAACAGCTCTGTTCTTCATAACGGCTACGTGTACGGGCTGGACGAGGGCATTCTATCGTGCGTCGAGGTGACGAGCGGCGAGCGTAAATGGAAGGGCGGTCGCTACGGCTACGGGCAGGTGCTGCTGGCGAGCGGTCATCTCGTCATCACGACCGAAAACGGAGAGATAGTTCTGGTTCGCGCCACGCCTGAGTCTCTTGTCGAAGTGGCCCGCTTCAGCGCCCTCGAAGGAAGAACGTGGAACAACCCGGCCATCGCGCAGGGACGACTTCTCGTCCGCAACGCGACGGAGATGGCCGCCTACAACATCGCGGCACAGTGAAAGCTTGGAGCGGATGAGTGAAAGCTCGCGGCTTCATTCATCCGCTCTAAACTTTACCAAGCCGTCCCGGCTTTACTCAGCTTTCCTGGTGAGCGTGCTGCATGCCTGGTATGCGCCGGTCGGGTCAATCGCCGTTGCGCCCTGTTCTATGTGCTGGATGATCCCGTCCTTATTGATGACAAAGGTGGCGCGCGTGCCGAAACCGCGCTCTTCATCAAAGATGCCGTAGACTTTGACGACCTGGCGCTTGAAATCGCTCAGGAGCGGAAATGTTACGCCGATGTCTTCCTTAAAGCGTTTGTTGGCCGCGTAGCTATCGACGCTGATTCCCAAGACCTGCGTTTCGCTCGCTTCAAAATTGGCGATATCAGCCTGATACGCCTTCAATTCCTTCGTTCAACCGCCCGTGAAGGCGAGCACGTAGAAGGCCAGCACGACGTTCTTCCTGCCGCGAAAGTCGCTGAGCTTGACAGGGTTTCCGTCCGTATCGTTGAGCGTAAAATCCGGCGCGGGCTGGCCCACCTGCAAGCTGGTTTTCGGAGGCGCGGGCGGCCCGCCGCTGTTGTTGTTCTGCTGCGCGGTGGCGGTCGTATTCGCCGCGCTCGAATTGGCGGCCGTCTCGGTCGCCCTCTGGCAAGCCTGGGTGAAGAGCGATAAGACGACGAGCAGCGCGACCAGTTCGGGTATTCTTTTCAAGGCGGATGACTCCTTTTTACGAGAGCGGATAGCGGGCGCGACCTATGCTTATATGCGAAACCTGTGCGGCGCGTCAAAAGCGGCTTCGCTCTCCCTCATCTTCCCCTCATCTTCTCAAGCCTTCTCCAGACAGAGGTCGAAGGTGACGGACGCATAAGTCGCGTTGTTCCTGTTGACGCTCGTCACGGGTCGAATCAGCTCTCGATGTGAGACCAGATGGTATCTCGCGTAGCTTCTATCCGGATCGCCCTCGAACTTCGGGTCGTTCTCAAAGTATAGCTGTGTGACGAGGCGCCTGTGGCCCGGCGCGCTAACCACATAATGGACGTGTTCGGGGCGGCCGCCGTAGCCGCCCGGCACGACCGTCTCGTACCCGTACTCGCCATTTGCGCTGACGGGAATCTCGCCGCGATAATTAAACCCGCGCATGTCATATTCGCCCCGCGCGTCGGCATGAAACACCTCAACCGTCGCGCCTGAGAGCATATGGCCGTCCGTGTCTATGACTCGCCCGGCGACGAGAAGCCGTGTGCCCGTAACAAAGCCTTCGATCAATCTCTCTTTGCGCGGCGCGCCGCTCCTGTAGAAGGGGCCGAGCGAATCCTCAGGCGTCGGAGAATAGGCCCGCCCGCCGTTTCCGTCTCTCTGTTGCGAGACGGCGCGAGAGAGAGGCAGCCCCGCCATGACGACGAGGCCGCCGCCGAGGCCGAGGTATATGAAATCTCTTCTTGAGAACGGACGTGCTTTCATAACCAGCCACTCCCTTCATACCGCACCGGATTTTAGTTTCACCGCTCGCGCAGCACAAGTGATTGATTCCGTATAACGCGCGTCCGCCTGTTCAGACGGCGAACGAAACGAGCGTCGTCTCGTCCTTAACGAGGATGCGATTGCCTATGACGAGGGGATGGGCCCACGTCTGGCTGCTGGCGACCGTGTACTCGGCGACAGGCTTGTACTCCGTGGCGTTCGACGGGAGGACGATCAGCTTCGCCTCGTTCGTCAACAGCAAGAGATACTTCCCGGCGTTGAGGAGCGCGCCGCTCTCGCCCATCCTTCCCCCGCTCTGCCAGAGAGTCCGGCCCGTATCGGCATCAATCGAAAAGAGCTGTCCTTTATTGCGCGCCGACAATCCGAACAGAAGATTTCCCTGAAGCACGGGCGTGTTCATGTAAAGCTCGTTCTCGCGATTATTCCAGACCTCCTGCACCATGAGTTCCTGCCCCTGCCTTGTCAATCGAATGGCCTTGATGCCCTGATCCTCCCTGGGGAAGATGAGCAGGTCTTTGTAGGCGATGGGCGTGACGGCGTTCTCGTCATAGGAGGACTTGGCCGCTATCTTCCACAACAACCTTCCGTCGGCGACCGAAATCCCGACTAATTCTTTCTGTGTGAAGGTGACGACCTGACGGACTCCGGCCAGCTCGACAACGATGGGCGAGGCGTAGGCGGGCCCATCCGCGTCGTAGGCCCACCGTACCGCTCCCGTCCCGGCATCGAATGCGGTCAGCGCGCCCTTGTCGTGACCTCCGACGTGAGCTATCAAAAGCCCTTTATCGACGACGGGCGACATGGCCGTGCCGTAGAGCGGCGAGGTTTTCGGGTACTGCCTTGAAAAATCTTTTCGCCACAGGAGCCTTCCATCTCGCGCGTCGTGCGCTGAGAGAACGCCCGTGATGCCCAGCGTATAAAGCTTTCCGTTGCTGTAGACGGGAGTGGATTTCGGGCCTTTGCCGTGAGCGCGCGCCGCCGGGTGCATCTCGTATGAGATCGGCTGGCCCGTTCGCCATATCTCTTTTCCCGTCGCCGCGTCGAGCGACAGTAAGACTTCTTCATCGCCCTGCCGCGCGAAAACGTAAATCCTGTCGCGAACGAAAAGCGGCGAGGAGTGGCCCACGCCGACCGTCACCTTCCACTGTTCTTTCAAGCCGCCGGGCCAGGATCGCGGAGCGTTAAAATCCGCCGCCGCGCCGTCGCGATTGGGCCCGCGCCATTGCGGCCAATCGCCGAAGGCTCGCGCACCCGTGGGCCCGACCAGCAGCAGGGCCGCCACAAGCGATAAGATTTTCAGCCATTCAAGGGAAACCGGCACGCCCCTAATCCTCCTCTCGAAAAATCAGAAGAGTAGCTTCAGACCGAATTGAATGTGACGCGGGCTCTGCGCCGAAAGAATGCGCCCGAAGGTCGGCGAACCCAGAAAATTGTCCGGCAAATTAAAGTTCGGGTGGTTGAAGAGATTGAAAAATTCGGCGCGCAGTTGAAGCCTGAGACGTTCCGAAAGAGCCGCATTCTTCACCAGCGATACGTTGACGTTCTCGGTTCCAGGCCCCTCCAGGATGTTGCGCCCGGCGTTGCCGAATGTCCCGCGCGGCGGAAAAGCGAAGGCCGACGTGTTGAACCATTGCTCGGGCGTGCGATGGTTGAGCGCGGCTTCCGCCACGACGTTCGGCCGATCATTCCCCAGAAAGCCGAGCGTCGAGCGGCCCGTGCCGCTATTGTCGATCTCAGGAAGAAGCGCGACGGTGAAGGGACGCCCCGTCTGCAAAGTCAGGATGCCGTTCACCTGCCAGCCGCCGAAAATGCCCGAGAGCAGGCCCCGGTCGGACAGAAACGCGCGGCCCCTTCCGAACGGCAGATCGTAGGAATAGCTGACCGATAAACGATGCCGCACATCGAAATTCGAGAGCGCGCGTTCGTGTCGCAAGTCGAAGCTGTTCTGCGGAAAATTAGGATCACCGGCGCTGGTGAAAAAGCTTGAGGCGTCGTCGATGGATTTCGACCAGGTGTAGGACGCCAGGAGCGAGAGGCCGAAGTCGAGGCGCTGTTGGAATCTCGCCTGAAGGCTGTTGTAGTTCGAGTTAGCGCGCGATTCCAGAATATTGATGTCGTCGAAGCGCGCCACGGGGCGTATGACGAAGGGCAGCGTCGTCGGTTGTCCCTGGTTAATATCGCGCGCCGCCAAAAGCTTTGTTCCCTTTGACCCGACATAGGAGACTTCGAGCACGCGGCTCCCGCCCAAGTCCTGTTGCAGGCCGAAGCTCCAATGCTGCATGTAGGCCGTTCGCAGGTCGCGTTGAATCGCCAGCGCCGAATCCGGAAGCGGGAACGGAAAAGAGCGCGGGAAAGGATCGTTCAGGCTCAGGGAGAAAAGACCCGGCAGAGAAAAGAAGAGATTGAAATCAAAATAGGGCGCGTTGAAGTAGAGCGCCTCGCCGGGCGCGAGCGCCGACTGGTCGTAATAGACGCCGTAACCGGCCCGCAAGACCGTACGCCCTTCCCGCCCGAGCGTCCACGCCAATCCGACGCGCGGCGCGAAGTTATTCCGGTCGGGCTCGTAACCGCTGCGCGGCACACCACCGGTTCCCACGGCGACGAGCGATTGCGTAAGGGGATCGTAAATGTTTGCCCTGTCTTCGGCATCGACCGAAGGCGAGTTGTATTCGTAGCGCAGGCCCGCGTTCAAAGTCAGACGCGGCGTGATGCGAAAGCTATCGTTGGCGAAGAAGTTGTAGCTGTTCGTGCGCAGGTGCTGGGCGTTGTCCAGACGCGCGCCGCCCGTGATGAAAGGGCTCCCGAGCAACAGGTCTGCGAGCGCGTTGCCCGTCAGCCCGACGCTCGACGAGAAGGTCAGAAAGCCCCGCGATTGAACGTCACGAAAGGCGTTCTGTTGGAGGAAGCGGAAATCCAGCCCGAACTTTAAGAGATGGCGGCCGCGCGCGTAGGTCGCCGTGTCTAAAAGCTGGTACGTGTTGGTGACGCTCGATTGCGGATTGTTGCCCTCGTGCCCGAGCGGAGAGAATCCCGTCACGTTGATTAAGCTCAGGCCGAAATCTCGCGGGTTCGTTGAAAGCTCGGGCAGGCCGACCCGCGTGTTGACGCTCGTCCCGGCGTTCTCCTGAACGACGGCCAGCGCCACCCTGTTGAAAGCAAAACGCACGTCATTGATGAACGCGGGCGAAAAGATATGCGTTTCGCCGAGCATGATGTTCTGGCTGCGTCGCGGGATGGTCGCGCCGTAGCCGGGCACTAGAGAAAAGGTCGTGCCCGTAAAGGGCTCGAATAAATCACGGTCGCCGAAGCTGTACCTGAACGTCAGGTTAGAGCTTGGGCTGAGCGCGTGATCGAGGCGCACGTCGAAGGTATCGTTGCGGTCGCGCTGGGCGGGCGAGGAGACGAAGTTTTGAAACGCGACCTGGCGGTTGGGCTGCGGGTAAAGATTTGCAATCGCGAGGCCGATCGCGTTGATGCGCCCTTGCGGGATAACGCCCCCGTTAAAGGGCTGGCCCGTCAGCGGGTCTATCGGCGTGGGCAGATTACTCTGCGAGAAATCGCCCGCCCTCTCGGCCAGGCTGGGCACGTTGGTGATACGCGTAATGCCCTCGCGCGCGCGCGTGCCCTCGTAATCGACGAAGAAGAAGGTGCGGTCTCTGCGTATTGGCCCACCGAGCGAGAAGCCGAACTGGTTTCGCTGGTATTGCGGCGCGGGCTGATCGCTCGGCGCGAAATAGTTTCGGGCATCGAGCGCGCCGTTGCGGAAGAACTCGAAGGCGCTGCCGTGCAGTTGGTTCGAGCCGGACTTGAGCACGACGTTGACCTGCGCGCCCGGATTGCGGCCAAACGTGGCGTCGTAGGTGCTGGTCAGCATCTCAAATTCGCGTATGGCATCAACGGAGGGGCGCACGCCGAAGGTATTGAGCTTGGGGTCTACGTTGTAGACGCCGTCGAGCAGGAAATTATTGCTGTCCTCGCGCGCGCCGTTGACGCTGAAAGCGAAGTCGCCGCGCACGGAACCGGCCGAGCCCGGCGCGGCCGGAACAGCGCCCGGAACGAGCAGGCTCAATTCGTAAAAGTTTCGCCCGTCGAGCGGTAGGCCCGTGACCTGACGATTCTCGATCACAGTGCCGACCGCCGCCGAATCCTTTTGGATCGAAGGCAGGGCGTCCGTGACGTTGACTATCTCTACGGGGAGCGGGCCCACTTCGAGCGCGACCTCAACCCTTTGCGTCTGGTTGACCTGTAGCTCGAACTCTCTCGTGTATTTTCCGTAGCCGTTGGATTCGACCTCAAGGCGATAGGTTCCGGGCGGCAACTGCGAGATGATAAATTCTCCGTCCGCGCCCGTCCGCGTCCGTCGCGTTTCATTCGTCCCCACATGAACGAGCCTGACCTCGGCCCCGGCCACATCACCGCCGGTTACGTTGCTCACATGGCCGCGCGTGGTCGCCCGATCAGTCTGAGCAAAGGACGAAGATGAAAATGTTAAGACCACCAATACGAGAAGAAGGGGAGCGTTCGACTTCAAGATGACTTCTCCTTAACCTGCTGAGTGCCATTGATAGCGGGCTTTCTGCGCGCGCGCGCCTGCTCGTGTGATCGCATTATGACAGCCGCGCATCACAAGTGTTGTAAAAAACTGTAAAAGTAAGGCGTGACATGTCAAGCCTTTGTAAAACTACTGCGACGACTTGTATAAAAGCCTGAAACTAATTGCTAGAATGCGCAGTATTGGTAAACAGTAAGGCCCGCTGGTTCTAAACTGGAGCAATCAAAATCATCATGACGTACTCTTCACAAAATTTATACAGTTCACTTCGCAAGGCGCTCGCGCTCCTTTTCTTCACCCTCTGCCTGGTCACGGTCGCGCTGGCGCAAGCCACGACGAGCACGATCACAGGAGAGATCAAGGACGCGAACGGCGCGACCGTCGCCGGGGCTGAGGTCACGGCGCGACACATCGAAACGGGGCTCGCGCGGACAACCACAAGTACGGACGACGGGCGCTTCGTGTTTCCGGGATTGCCCGTGGGCGTTTATGAGATTACGGCGGAGCACTCCGGTTTTCAGAAGCTCGTTCACAGGGACGTAAATCTGACGGTCGGCGAAACTCTCTCGATCGACTTGACGATGGTGGTGGCGACCGTTTCAGCCGAGGTCGAGGTCACGGGCGGCGAAGTGCTCGTCAACACGCAGACTCAGGAGCTGAGTTATCTCGTCAACGAAAGAGCGATCAAGGAGCTGCCGCTCAACGGCAGGAACTACACAGACCTTGCCGTTCTTCAACCCGGAGTGATTCCCTTTCCACACCGCGACGGCGGTTCGGCCGTGGCCCACGGCCTCGGCATGAGCATCAACGGCCAGGATCCGCGCTCGAATGTTTACCTGCTTGACGGCACGACGCAGAATGATTTTACAAACGGGCCCGCCGGGAGCGCCGCCGGTACGGCGCTCGGGCTCGAAACCATTCGCGAATTTCGCGTCGAGACCAACGCTTACAGCGCCGAGTATGGCCGCAATTCCGGCGGACAGGTCAATATCGTCAGCAAGTCGGGGACGAACAATTACCAGGGGAGCCTCTACTATTTTCATCGCAACGATAATCTGGACGCCCGCAACTTCTTCGATCAGGCCCGCAAGCCGGAGTTCAAGCGCAACCAATTCGGCGCGAGCTTCGGTGGGCCCATTCGTCGCGATAAGGTCTTCTTCTTCTTCGGCTACGAAGGTTTAAGAGAGAATCTGGGGCGCACTATCTCGACGGTCGTACCCGACCTGAACGCGCGGCGCGGGATTCTTCCGAGCGGTGCGGTGACGGTGAGCCCGGCCGTTCGCCCTTACCTTGACGCGTTCCCTCTTCCGAACGGTGCTGGCTTAGGCGGCGGGTTGGCCCAGTACAGTTTCGGGTTCAACCAGGGGCTCAATCAGAATTTCACACAGTTCCGCCTCGACTACAACCGGAGCGAGCGCGCACAGTTTTTCGGGCGCTACACTTTTGACGACGCGGATCAAATACTGCCGACAGACTTTCCACAGTTCCCGCGCTCGTTTCTCTCGCGCAACCAGTTCTTCACGGGCGAGTACAGGCAGGCTTCGGGGCCGCGCACGATCAACACCTTCCGCATCGGTTTCAGCCGCACGCGCATCGGCCAGGACGTTGAAGCGAACGCCTCCGACAGCTTGCAGCCCTTTGTGCCCGGCCGCGACCTTGTGGGCGACATAGACATCGGCGGCATCCCGCGTTTCGGCCCACAGTCTTCGGCCAATCTGAGGCTCACGCAGAATGTTTACAGCTTCGAGTATGGCCTGATTCATAGCCGTGGCCGTCATCTACTGAAAATGGGTGCGCTCGCCGAGCATTACCGCGACAACATGTACAATCCGACGTTCAGCCTCGGCATCTTTACTTTTTCGGGGCTGCGCGATTTCCTCTTGAATCGCCCGCAGCGCTTTATCGGCCTCACGCCCGAAGGGGCGTTTGATCGCCACTGGCGGTTTACGCTCTTCGGTTTTTACGCGCAGGACACCTACAGGGCGACGGAGCGCCTGAGCCTGAACCTGGGCGTGCGATACGAGTTTTCGACTTTGCCGGAAGACACCAACGGGTACGATTCGTCGCTTCCCAATCTGACAGACCGCGTGCCGACCGTCGGCCCGCTCTATCGTAATCCGACGTTCAAAAACATCTCGCCGCGCGTAGGCTTCGCCTGGGATGTGTTTGGCGACGGTCGAACAAGTGTGCGCGGCGGCTACGGAATGTATTTCAACACGAACAACCAGCAGAACCTGATCGTCACGGTCACGAATCCGCCCGTGACGCCGCGCCCCGTCATCAACAATCCGACGTTTCCCGTCCCGTCGTTTCGCGGCTCGATCTCCGTGCGCCCCGTGCAATTCGATCTCGATAACCCGTACATCCACGTATGGAATTTGAACGTACAGCGCGAGCTATGGTTCGACACCATCATGACGGTCGGCTACGCGGGCTCGCGCGGCGTGCATCTGCTCAGAAGCAATGATGTCAACGTCCCGACTCCGCAAGTTCTGGCCGACGGCACTCTCTTTTATCCGCCGGGACAACCGCGCCCCAACACTGCGTTCACGGCGATTGAGCTTAAGAGCAGCGACGGCAATTCCTGGTACAACGCGCTGATCTTTGAGCTTAGAAAGCGCTGGAGTCATGGTTTCAATTTCCAGTCGTCCTACACGCTCTCGCGCAACATCGATACGACGCAGGCTTCGACCTTCTTTTCCGACGCGACCAACGGGACGACCTCCGCTTTCCCGGAGCCCTTCGGGCTTGAGTACAACAAGGGGCTGGCCGATTACCACGCCAAGCATAATCTGGTCTTCAACTTTATCTGGGAGATACCGTTCGCGAAGGGGTTGAGGGGGGCGGCGGGCAAGATTCTGGACGGCTGGCAGATGGCCGGAATAGGCCAGATGCGGAGCGGGAATCCTTTGACCGTCTTCGTGCAGCGCAATCGCTCGCGCTCGCAGTGGTCGCCTTCTCTGGGCCCGGGCATCGGCCAGGATCGCCCGAGCTTTGCGCCCGGCTTCACGCACGAGAGCGCCGTCACAGGTAACCCGAACAGCTATTTCAACCCGGCGGCCTTTGTGCTTCAGCCAGCCGGAACGCTCGGCAATGTCGGGCGTGGCTCTTTGATTGGGCCCAACCTGCGCACCTTCGATCTGGCGATGATTAAGAACACGCGCTGGGCGCGGCTCGGCGAGACGACCAACATACAGCTACGCATAGAGGCATTCAATCTCTTCAACCGGACGAACTTCGGGCCGCCGCTGCTGACCGCCTTTACGGGCGCGGCGGACAACGAGCAGCCCGTCTCGACCTTCGGGCTGATACGCTCGACCGTCACCTCTTCCAGACAGATACAGCTCGGACTGAGAGTTACATTTTGAGAAACTGCGCCGCGTCGATCAGTAATCGGCGAAGCAAAACCGATTATTGATAGACGCGGCGGCGGGTTACTTTTCAGGAGACCTTCCGAATGACCTGGATCATCTTCGCCCTGCTGGCCGCCCTCTCCTGGGGATTGTATGGGCCCGCGCTTCACCGCGGGCAGGTTGCGCTCGCGAGCCCCCTGCGCGCGCTCCTGTGCGTCGGCGTCGCATATTTTCTGATCGGAGTTTTGGTTCCGCTGGTCGGCCTCTGGTACCAGGGAGAGCTGGGCGGGTTTAGCATGAAGGGCTCGATGTCGGCCACGCTGGGCGGCGCGCTGGGCGCGGCGGGCGCAATCTGTATTATCTTCGCGTTCAAGTACGGCGGGCTTCCCACTTACGTCATGCCGCTCGTCTTTGCGGGCGCGCCACTGGTCAACGTGCTCTTCTCAATATGGCTGCATCCGCCGAAGACCGCGCCCAATCCTTTGCTCTACCTCGGCTTTGTTCTGGCCTCTCTCGGCGCGGGGCTTGTCCTCTACTTCAAACCGCAATCGTAAGGCATACCGATCTTCGATTATCAGCCCTTTGAAAAACCATGCCGAAGCCCAGCGAGGGGCGAAAGAGTGTGGCTTTGCACACAAAGTCTGATTTAACCACAATGACAGAGGTTTGACTATAAAGTAGAACAGAAGAAAGGCTAATTGGTTTTCTTAGTGAGTTGCTCTTTTAGAGCAGCTAGTTCCTGTAGAGTGACATCAGGATTAGTCTTCGATATTTGAAGAAGTAAATCGGTGTCATTAAGTATCAAGCGAAGTATATCTCCGTCCTTCAGTCCCCGATTACTTTGACCTAGGTCTGCACGTAAGGCCCGAAAGAATCCTTCCATCTTCAAGATGGCTTGTGCAGACGTTGGGTTTGTTTGTAGAAGTTTATACCATTCCGAATATGACTTTAACCCTTTTGGCCCTGACCATAGTATTAGCTTGCGATGGTGTTCTCGCAGGAACTTTACCGTCTCTGGATTAGCATCTTGAGTCGAGTTATCCGCATCCTCCTTAGTCTCAAGCAACATGCGAAACAGCATTAGTAGAAAGTCGTCATAGATGGCAGTTTTCTTATCGCGGTAAGCTGCTTCAATCTCCTTTCGACGCTCGAAGTAGCGTCCACCCATAACAGTGAATGCAGTTACAATAACCGTAGTAGCGGCCGCAACAAGAGCCGGATTTATCCCTGTAAATAGACCTAACAGTTTCACAAGAAGAAAAATCGTAAGTCCAGCTAAGCCGCCCAACAGCAGCAGAGCCACGAAGGCTATGAGCACCGACTTAGCGTTCAAACGATTGTCCTGTAGTGAGTTGTCGGGCATTTAACTTAGACCTCCAATCAAATCCTGCCCCTCGCTGGGCTTGTTGCGCGCGACTACCATTATCCCCACGGCGCAAGTCGCGGGCTAATTTCCGTCGCCCCTCGCGGGGCTTTTTTGCGTGACGCGCCCCGTTGGCATCCGCGCTGCGCTCTCCACTCTCGCGTCGGGCGCGCGGGCGCTTAGAGCTTTACTCCGCTCGCAACGCGGAGAGCAGCGGAGAGCGCAGCGCGACCGCCGTTGCCAGTAGCGACGCCGCCAGTCCAGAAGCCAGGACGGCGAGCAGCAGCAGTCCCAGAGTAGCCGTCGGCGGCTGTCCGCCGCGCGAAAAGATGACGGGCGTGATCGCCACGAGCGCGCATGCCGCGCCCGTCATCAACCCGCAGACGAGCAGGAAGGCGTTCTCCGCAATGACCATCAGGGAGAAGTGCGAGCCGTTGTAGCCGATGGCGCGAAGCAGCGCCAGCTCGCGCCTGCGTTCCAGTACGTTTCGCAACAGCACCGCTCCCAGCCCGAGCGTCCCGAGCACGAGCCCTAATCCGCCCAACATCTGGAACGTAGAGATGAACGTATTCTCGACGCGATGAAAGTTTGCCAGTCGCTCGTCCGTTCCCACCACGTCGAAACCGAAATCCGAGAGGCGATCCTCCAACAGTGTCGCAATCGCACCGGACTCCACGGGCGCGGGCACGTCGAGCAGAAAGAAGCGATGGCCCTCCTGTTCCGGGAAGAGGCGAAGGAAATTCTTCTCAGACATCAAAAGCTCACTCTGAAAAATAGAGTCTGCGAGCGCGCCGACGACGCGCAGGCGAGCCGGTGGTTTACCATCTCCCTGATCGAGCACGAATATATCGCCCGGCTTGAGATGCAGTACATAAGAGAGCGAATTAGCGTCGGCGATGACGGGAATCGCGCCGTCCCCGTCTTCCCTGTTTAGAAGCAGCCAGGGATTGTTCCTTTCCTCTTCGGTCTCGGCCAGCGAAGATTGAAAAGAGAAACGCCCGCTCCGCAAAAACGCGTCCGCCGGAGCGAGTATTCTGGGGTTGCGCGGCTCGTATAGATTGAGACAACTCGCATCGTCGCCGGGCCTGACGCGAAAGGGCGTGAAAGCGACGTGCTCCAGCGCCGCCGTCTCGCTATTCGTCCAAAGGTTCAGGGCTTCGCGTCCCTCCGGCGTATTCGCGTCGTGAACCAGCGGAAGAACGGATTCGGCCAGCAGCGCATAGCCGCCGCTCCCGCTCTTTTTATCATTCGTGCCCCCGGCTTCATTTCGTCTGAACGCATCGACGGAGACGATTATGAAGGCCGCCGAGGCGATCAAAGCGATGCAGAGCACGCTCCTTCCGGGCCGATGCGCGGCGTTGCGAAAGCCGAGCCGCGACACAGCCCACCAGCCACGACCCTGAATCAACCTCCTGCCTTTGCGACGCAGCCAGATCGATTCATAGCAGAGCAGCGCGACAAGGAGCGCCGTCCCGCCGCCGAAAAACCCGGCGGCCTGCCCCACCCGATTCGTAGCGGCGGCCAGCAGCAGGGCCAATCCAAGCAAGTTTAGGATGACGGCCACGCTCGCCACGTTGAAAAAGCGCTCGGACAGAAGGAGGATGCGCTCGGACGGATGAGGGCCGGGAGAGAGCGCCCTTTCTCTCTTCGCAGCGACGCTCTTCTCCTTGTGCCCTCGTTTCTCTTCGTTCCGGCTGAGCGTGCCCGTCAGCAGGCTTCGCGTCGAGCGGCGCGCCATGCGTCTTAAAGTCCACACGATGCACAGAGAGGCGGCGACGAGTCCGGCGGCGCTTCCAAACAGTAGAGAAGAGGTAGACACGTGCAGGCTGAGCATCGAAGTCCCGGTGGCTCCCACCCACCACGTTCTCAGCCCCTTCATCATCAGTGCGGCATAGAGGATCGCGCCCGCCAGGCCCAACAGTGTTCCCAGGCTCGCGAGTAATATTCCTTCCATTAGAAAGAGCGAGCGAATCCTCGCGGCCGCGAAACCGATGGCCTGCAAAGTGCCTATCTCGCGCAAGCGCTGCTCGACGCCGAGCTTGAAAAAGAGCGCCGCCAGCATCAGCGCCGAAACGACCAGAAAGAAACTGAAGTAAAGAAAATACTCTCCGAAATCGGTCGCGCCGCGTGACGCCTCAAGCCCCTGCGCTCTGGCCGCGAAAACAGTCAAGCCCATCTCTCCGGGCTCTAAAGCCTGCCTCAAGCTCGCGCCGTAAGCATCCATCGCCGCGTGAAGCGACACGCCTTCGGCGGCGGGCGCGAGCCTGATCGAAGTCAGTTTGCCGAAGCGCGTACGCCATAGCTCCTGTCCCTTCGCGAGCGTTATAAAAGCCTTCGGCGTGGTGCGGTACTGGTGCCAGTAATCCTCGTCGCGCTGACCGACGCGCGCCAGATCGACAGGGAATGGCGGATCCCAGTCCGAAAGGCTCTCAGTCCCGCTGATGCCCGGATACTCCGGCACCAAATCCCTATCGGCAGCCGCCCCACTGATCGGCACAACCCCCGCCAGTTGAAACTGCGCACCTTTGGTCAGCAGCCGCCCGTCTTCCTGCCAGACGTAATATTCGAGCGTCACCGTTTCGCCCGTTTTGATTTCCAGCTCGCGCGCGGCCCATTCGTTCAGGATGATGGCGGACGGCGGCAAAGCGGAATCAGCCCCGGCCCGTGATGATGAGTCGGCGACGGGCGCAACCGAGGCGGCAGAGCCCGACGTAACTGAAGAGGCAGCGCCCGTCGCATTTTCTTCGGGGCTCTTTGTACTGGCTCGCCTCAATCTCTCAAGGCTCGCGTCGTCCATCGCCGTGACGATCGAATAAGGAATCTCGCGCGAGCCGGAGCGGATCGTATTCGCCAGGTAGGAGATGACGGGAGAGACGCGCAAGCTTGAATGGTCGGCGGTCGCGCGTGCCCTCTCTGCGAGCCGGTCGCTGATGAACGCGCCGTCGCTCTCAAGCGCAAGCTCGCCCCGCTCTTCCAGCGCGCGTACCTTAACGCCCAGGTCTTCAAGCGAAACCCTGTCCTTCAGGATTTTCTGAAGGGTAATGGTTTCGGCCGATGCTGTTGTTGCTGCCGCCGCTGACCTGCGCTCGCCGTCCTTCGCCTCATTGACGGATACGAGTAGAGTATTGACTCTGCCAGCCTGATTCAGCTCCTTCTGCAACAGCGCGAGCGGAACGAAGAGGGCACGCACCCCTGTTTGCTGCGGGCGCGCGGAAAAATCCCCCATCATCGCGGCCGCCAGCGCCCCGCGCGCAGACAGACGAACGGTGCGACCCAGCTCATCCTTGCGAGCGTGCAGGGATTCGGCCGGGATGGCCGACGGCTTCACGACCCTCAGCAGGAGCGCGTCTCCGGCTTTGACTCCAAGCTCACGCGCGAGGCCCTCGCTCAACAGGGCCTCACGATTCTGCGGCGGGCCGCCCTCGCGTTCGTGAAATCTCCAGAATCTTTCGTCCACGCCGTAGACTTGAACGCTCGCGCCGCGTCGTCCGCTCGCTTCGTGAACGATTGCCGCGTCGAGCGCGATGAGCGGGCACACGGCCTTGAATCCGCCCGCCGTGAAATCTTCGTGCGTTTGAATCTCATCGGCCAGTCGTTCGCGGAAAAAGCCAGCGGCCGAGACGACGTAATCGGCGCGTCCGAGCCTTAGAAGAAACAGGTCGCGCAGGCTAGCTCGCACGGAGTCGCCCACCAGCAGCGCTCCCGTGAGCACGGCGACCGCCGTACCGATTCCGAAGACGACCGCCAGATTGGTTCGCCAGAAATAGGCCAGATTTCGTTTGAGAAGAAAGGCCGTCTTCATCACACACGCTCAAGCTTCTGTTCGCTAAACTCGAAGCGAACGGGTAGGCGCGCGGCCAGCTCCGTGCTGTGCGTCACGACGACGAGAATCGTTTCCTGTCGGCCGTGTAGTTCGAGCAGGAGCGAAGCCACTGTCTCGGCCGATTTTTGATCCAGGTTTCCGGTCGGCTCGTCGCACAACAACAGAAGGGGCTCCATCATCAAAGCGCGTGCGAGCGCCACACGCTGCTTTTCGCCGCCCGACAACTCCGCCGGGCGATGCTCGATTCTTTCGCTCAGGCCCACCTGTTCAAGCAGGCTGCGCGCACGTTTCGTCGCCCGGCCCTGATCGTCCTGAGCGGCGACGAGCGTCGGCGTCAGTACATTTTCGATGACGGAGCACTGCGGCAGCAGACAGTGATCCTGAAAGACGAAACCTATCTTGCGATTTCTGAAGGCGGCAAGCTCTCGCTCTTTCAACCGAAAGGGGTCTTGGCCGTCGAGCAGGACGGTTCCGGACGTGGGCGGCTCAAGCGCGCCCAGGATGTAGAGCAGAGTGCTTTTGCCGCTTCCCGATGGGCCCATGATCGAAGCGGCATCGCCCCGCTTCAGGGAGAGGGAAACGTCTGAGAGAATCGTGAGCGCGCCCTGCGGTGTCTGGTATTCCTTTGACAGATCGGCGACTTCCAGCAATCTACTCGAACCTCCCGCCCGCCCGTCTTTCAAGCCGCGCCGACGCGCACGGCCCCTTCCTCCTGCTCGGTTCCGGAGGGGTTGCCGTAAACTTCGAGCGCGCGCTCGGCCATGAGCGCCACGTTGTAATGCTCGCGCACGCCGCGAAAGCCCCTGTCTCCAAGCTCGCTGGCGAGCGCCCGCTTACGATAAAGCGTATCAATCCCTTCGGCCAGAGACTCGGTGTCATCGGGCTCGACGAGCAGGCCGCCGCCGGTACGCTCCACGACCTCCGTGAACGCGCCGCGGCGCGGTTGAACGACAGGGACGCCACAGGCCATCGCTTCGAGCAGAAAGATTCCCTTCGGCTCGTCGTAGGTCGCGGGCACGGAAAGCACGTCCAGCCCGCGCAGGAATCCTATCTTCTCCTGCCGGTCAAGCACTCCCCTGTAATGAAACTCGTCCGCCAGGCCCCAGGCCCTGATACGCTGCTCGATCTCCGCCAGATAATCCTTATGCTCAGCGCCCAGATAGCCCGCCACCTCCAGCCGCGCCTCCCCCGTGGAGCTGCTTCGCTCGCGAAAGAGTTTGTAGGCTTCGACGAGTAGGTGCAACCCCTTTTCTGGAGCGATGCGTGCGAAGTAGCCTACCGTGAAAGGCGCTGCGTCTAGCGTCGTGCGCTCGCGCGCCGAGTAGCCTTCGAGGTTGATGCCCAAGGGGACGACGCGCATCTTCTCCTGCGGGATGTGAAGATAGCGCGGCATGAAATCGGCGTAATAATGGCTGACGGCGATGAAGCGATCAACGTGCCTGACGTTGGCCCGGATAAGCTCCAGCGCCTGGCTGCGGTACGGCTCGTGTAAGCCTTCCAGAAAGAGGTCTTCGCCCTGAAGCGTGCAGACAAGGGGGCGATGCAGGGCATCCCTGATCGGCTTTGCGAGCCCTATCAGCAGCGTGTAGGGAAGACTGATAACGTCTGGCGGCGGCTGCTCTTCACGGAGCCAGTCGAGCATCTTCAGCAACTCTTTGCGCTGGTTTCCATCCTCGCCCTTGAGCATCGAGACCGTCAGCTCTCCCAAAAGCTTCGGGTTGGTCGGAATCGAGCGGCGCGACGCCAGCTTCAAGGCCCAGGCGGAATCCCACAAACGATCCAGGAGGCGCGGAGTCTTACGAAAGAGCGAGTGATGCTGTTGCAGGTAGACGCTGATTCCGCCGAAAAAGACATGGTCGCGGCTGACGTTCCGCTCGTCCGTGAGCGTCGGCGTATAGATGGGCACGAGCATGACATCATGGCCGCGCGCCATCAGCTCGGCCGCGAGCGCGTTGTCTCGCAGACAACTCCCGCAATACATATTGGCGGCCCCGGCTGTGATGTATAGAATCTTCATCCTCAAAGCGAGCGGCCCACAGCCGCCGCGCGCTGGAAAGCGCGACGAGCGTAGAGGTGTTCGAACAGGTTTCCCTCGTGCGGCTGATCCCAGCTCAACTGGTTGGTCGGAACCGGGCCGAGGTTCAAACGATCCACGTTCGGAGACGAGACGAGCCTGCGGCTCAGCCGCGCGTCCCCGGTTATCGCCGTGACCACCAAAGTCGGCCCTAGCATTTCCGGAATCTCTTCCTGCCTGACCTTGACCACACTCACGAAGGGAAAGAGAAATTCGCGGTTCGCCAGCGCGTGCTCCGCCCCTTCGCACAGCACGACGGTCGGCAGTAGATAAGTGCAGCCCTCGCGGTTCACCAGCCGCCCGCTTCCGCGATGCGAAGCGCTCACATCTCGCGCGCCGGGTTGCTTCAAAGCCTCGTCGATACTTTCGGAGATGCGCGCGGCCACGTTCGCATCGGCAAAGGGAGCGAGCATCGCACGATCGTCCTCCGAATCGCGCGGAATAATCTGCGAGAGTCGTTCGGCGAGCGCCTGGCTAATCTCCGCGGCATGCCTTGAGACCCAGACGCCGGAGGCGTTGATGCACGAACGCCCGCCGTTTTCCGCAATCGACGCAACCATCACATCAAGATACTTCTCCCAATCATCGACGCAATCATCGCCGATGACGATCTTGCTATAGCCCGGGCCGTGAATCTCTATTCGCGGGTCGTCTCGCCAAAGATTGGTCGCGCCCGCGTCGCCGAAGATCATTCCGCGACCCGCGCCGCGCAGAATCTCGCCAGCGCCCGCGTGGTCTGTCGGATAAAAGCTGAACGCCTCGCGCGGCGCACCGGCGCGTATCAGTGATTGAATAATGCGATAGGGCGTCCAGGGTTCGCTGCTTCCGGGCTTGAGCACGAGCGGGATTTTCAGAGCGGTGGCGGGCGTCCACAACGTATGCACGCCCGGCGAATTGTTCGGCAAGACCACTCCGAGCGAGGCGGCGCGCGGGAAAAAGCTCAAAGCCTGACCGTCCAGCTCTCCGTATCCCTCGTCCAGGATGGCCAGATCGAGTCCCCTCGTCAGCCCCTTCAGAACCTTCTCCATCTCCCTCAGCACGCCGCCTATCTTCAACATATTTCTTCGCACCAGCGCGAAGGGCAGCGCGGTCGTCGCCGAAACCTGCCGGACGTAATCCGCAGGCGTCTGCTCCGTGTCGCCGACGGGCAGCGCCGCGTGCGCGAAATGCTCGGCCGCGCGCGCGCAAATTTCTATCAGCTCGCGGCAGGAGAATCCAGAGAGCGCTTGGCGGCCCGCCTCCTGGTCTACAAAATCGCGACGGATCAAACCGTTGTTGGCCTGGCTGATCTCTACGAAAAGCTCGCGCGTACGGTGATGCGGCACGCGCGCCACGTCCAGGCTTTTATACGGAAGACCTTTGCGTAAGATGGGTATGTGCAGCATTTTCGAGATTTTCGGTCTCGCGATTCCTGATCTATTTCTAAAAAACTTTTCCGTAACCCTGAGCCCGAACTCAGTAGACTCCCTCGACGACCGTCGCCTGTAGCCTTGAGAAGGGACGGACGTTGCGCACGCCGTCCCACGGATAAAGGCTCGTCGGCGGTTCTCTTTCGGCCTCGTCGCGCTCAAGGAAGCGGGGCATGAAGAACTCGCGCGTTAGCGTCGTCAAACAAACGCGGCCCGTCTCGCCGTACTCTACGATTCTTTCGGGATCGTCGGGATCGACCACCTCGATCATGGCTCGCGGAGACGGCGGATAATAGATGATGTCGTAGCCGTCGCCGGGCTGGCGCGGTTTGTGAACGGCCAGCCCCATCAGAGTATTGCCGTAGGTCGGGGCGAAATACGCGCCTTCGAGCAGCTCTTCGACGGCGAATCGGTGAAACTGCGGCGTCATCTCAGTCCCGCCGCAGAAGACGCCCGTAATGCCCATCTTTTTCAGAGAGACCTTTTCGCACAGCGCTTCGAGCAGCTTCGGCGTCGTAAAGAGACACCGAATATTGTCGTGAGCGCGCAACAGCGTGAGCCCCTGCTCGACGACGTGCTGCTTGTACTGCTCGGCCATCTTCGATTGGCCCATCTTCAGGAGCTTGATGACCCAGCGCGGATCGAGGTCGATCATAAAGCAGATGCCGCCGCGATACTGGGCCAGGTGTTCGACCGCCAGGCGCAGACGACGCGGGCCGCTCGGGCCAAGCATCAGCCAATCAGCGCCGCGCGGAAAAGCATCGTCGGGCAGCGTCGCACTGAACGCTTCGTAATCGATACGAAAATCTTCGATGTTGATACGGGATTTAGGGACGCCCGTGCTTCCGCCCGTCTCGAAAACGTAGACGGGCTTTTCACAGAGCCCGCGCGGGATCCAACGGCGCACGGGGCCGCCCCGGAGCCATTCGTCCTGAAAAAAACCCAGGTGCGCGAGGTCGTCGAACCCTTGTATTCGGTCGCGCGGATCCCAGGCGAGCGTCTTCGCAAATTCCAGCCAGAAGGGAGCGCCCGTCTCCGGGTCGAAGTGCCAGCCGACGATCTCGCGCACGTGTGCGTCGAGCGCCTCGCGCGACCTCTTAATCTCTGTTTGAAGGTTCGTTTCCGTGGTAGCCATCCCTGAGTCAGGAGATTACCGAGCACGGGTCTTCGAGCACAACCCTTATACGCGGAAAATAGCCGGGCCAGTTGTAAAAAGTTATTTACGAGCGTGTGCTGCGCGCAGAAGCGATACGCGTCAGTCGCCGCGTTGAAGGGGTTGCTTCAACGCGGCGACTGAAATTTCCCAACGCGTCTCTTCACTGCGCCCGTAGAATCGCGAGCGGCTTGCGCGTCAAAACATTGAAGCTCGACGTGACGCCCACGATTGTCACGAGCGCGATGGTGGCGGCGATACCGGCGAGGATCACGGTGAGAGAAAAGTCCCAGGGAATCTCAAAGATGAAGCGCGTCACGGCGTATGAGAGCGCCAGGGCGGCGAGCGCCCCGACAATTCCTGCGACGAGACCGAGCAGACCGTATTCGACGAACAGAATCACCAACAAAACTTTCCTCTTCGCCCCGAGCGTTTTCAGCACCGCGACCTCGTAGATGCGCTGGTACTTCGTCATCGCGATTGAGCCGACCAGAATGAGCACGCCGCACAGCAGTACGAAGCCGCCGAGGAACGAGACGGCCAGCGTCACGTTGTTGAGAATACGGCTGATCGTCGAGACGACCTCGGCCACGTCTATGACGGAGATGTTCGGATACTGATCGAGCAGGGCGCGCTGAAAGCGCGAGCGCGCGGGCTCACTTTCGGGGCCGTTGATGGGCGCAATCAACATCTGCGGCGCGCTCTCCAACACGCCCGGTCGGAAAAGCACCATGAAGCCGGTGCGCGAATTTCTCCAATCGACGCGTCGAATGCTCGTCACACGCGCCGTCAATTTTCTTCCCACGATGTCGAAGGTGATGTTGCTTCCGAGATCGAGCCCGGCCAGCCCGCGCATTCCCTCTTCGATTGATACTTCGGGCTCCGTCGAGGGCGTCGCGTCCCAGAATCGTCCTGCCACAAGGGTCTCATTCGATTCCAGCCGGGGCCGGTAGGTGACGACGTACTCGCGGCCCAAACGCCCGCGTTGCTCTCGCATCTCGCGCTGTTCGAGGTCGATCTCACGTCCGTCGATCGCGTAAATTCGCGCGCGTACCGTAGGGATCAATTCGGGGCGAACGCCCGTCGCCCCTTCGATCAGATTCTCAACACCCTGCTTCTGATCGGTCTGAATGTCGATCAGGAACATGTTCGGGAGCTGAGCGCGCCTTGAGATGTCGATCTCGTTGAGCAGGTTTGTTTGCAGCGATTGAATCGCCATCACGACGAAGGCCCCGAGGCCGACGGCCATGATAATGACGCGCGTCTGATTGCCCGGCCGATGGAGGCTGCTGACGGCCTGACGCAGCGCGAATGAGCGAATATTTCGCGCGCGCCGCACGAGCAGGACGAGTAGAAAAGCCGCGCCGTAAAGGAGCGCAGCCGTCACGGCCAGCCCCGACAGAAAAATGAGGCCGACGCGAATCGAGCCCGCCTGCCAGGAGGACAGAAACACCAGACCGAGAACGACGAGCGCGCCCGTCAGGAGCCGCAGCGCGTCGGGCCTTCGGCGGCGGCGACGACCCCTGCCGTCAACAACGTCTCCCTCCTCGTCGCGCAGCAGCATGTTGGGCTTGATGCGTCGGATACGCAGCAGCGGCAGCGCAGAGAATAGTATGGAGACGAGCACTCCCAGGCCCAGCCCCTGCGCGATGGCCCCGCGCGTCAGCCCGTAGCTCATACCGGGCGGCAGCGCCTGCGTAAAATAGTGCGCGACCAGGAGAAGCGCGCCCCTGGCGAGCGCGACTCCCAGGAGACTCCCGAGCAGGCCGAGGCTGATGACCTGGGCCAGATATGCGGCCGTGATCTGTCGGCCCGTCCCGCCGATACACTTTAAGACGGCGATGGTCTGTTTCTTCTGTTCTATGAAGACGCGCGTGACGCTCGAAACTCCTATGCCGCCCAGAACGAGCACGATCAATCCCGTCAGCGACAGATAGTTTTCCGTGCGCGTGAATTGCTCGCTCAGGTTCTCCTGCGAATCCTTGTAGGAATTGACCGTCACCAACTGCCCCTTCAACTCGCCGCGAAGGGTTCGGACGAACCCCTCAAGCTCGCCCTCGCGCACCTTGAAGAGAATACGGCGCCGCGCGCGGCTGCCGAATCCGGTCAGCCCCGTCGCTTCAATGGCCGAGCGCGCGACAAACACCCTCGGGCCGAGACGAAAACCGCCGCCGCTTCCGGGCTCATAATCGAACTGGCCGCGAATCTCGAAGGTCGATTCGCCGATCTTGACGCGGTCGCCGACGCGCAGGTTGAGACGCTCCATGAGCAGGGGCGCGACCACCGCGCCGCCGTCTGCCAGCAGCGCGTGATCGAAGGCGCGCCCGCCCGTCAGCTTGAAATCGCCGTAGAGGGGATAAGGCGGCTCTATGCCCTTCAGCTCGACCATCATCGCACCCTCGCGCGCCGTATCCGCAGGGCGCACCATCGTGTTCGCCTCGATGGTTTCCGTCCTCGCTTCGACCACGCCGGGGCGCGCTAGGCGTTCGATAGTTTGAAGTGTTTCGGTCTTCCACGGGCGCGTCGAATCCACCTGCACGTCCGCCGTCAGGAGCGCGCGGGCCTCGCCCGCAACCGTGCGATTGATATTCTGAATAGTGGAGCGGAGCGCGACGATAGAGCCGACGCCGATGCCTATGCACAGAAAGAAAAAGAGAAGCCTGCGCCAGGAGGAGCGCATCTCACGACGCGCCATTTGAAGGATAAATCTCAAGAACTTGCAACCCCTATCGCCTCTTCGGTCTTTCGGCCGCCGCCGTCACTTCCGGCGCGCGCCTCATTATCACTATCGCTCGCCACTCGCCCGTCGCGCAGGGAGAGGCGGCGCGAGGCTTCGGCCGCCAGCTCGTGATCGTGCGTGACGAGCACAAGTGTTGCGCCGCGCCTTCTGTTCATCTCGACCATCAACTCGAAAACATGCCGACCGTTTCGCGAGTCCAGATTGCCGGTCGGCTCGTCGGCCAGCATTATAGAGGGCTCGTTGGCGAAGGCGCGGGCGATGGCGACGCGCTGTTTTTCGCCTCCCGATAGTTGCGAAGGGTAATGATGGGCGCGTGCCTGTAGGTCTACGTCGCGCAGAAGCTGGCGGGCGCGTTCGGGCGCATCGACGAGGCCAGCGATCTCCATCGGGACTAGAATATTCTCCAGCGCGGTCAGAGACGGAATCAGGTGAAAGGATTGAAAAACGAACCCGATCTTTGTGCTTCGCAGCTCGGCCAACTGGTCTTCGCTCATTTGGCCCGTCTCCCGGCCGTCTATCAGAATCCGTCCGGAGGTCGGCGCGTCGAGTCCCGCGATCAGACCGAGCAGCGTCGATTTGCCGCTCCCAGACGGGCCCACGACGGCGACGAATTGCCCGTCCGGGATACGCAGGTCGAGCGCGTGAAGGATGGTTAATTGTTCTGCTCCGGAGGGAACCGTCTTTGAAACCTTGTATAATTCGATCATGAGAGATTATCTATTCGCCTCTTTACTCGTCGCGGTCGCGCTCCTCGCGGCTGCGGCCTGCGATAATAACGGCTCGCGTAATGTTTCGAGTGCGAGCGCGCCCGTACCGGCCGCCGCGCCCTCCGCAACCGCTTCGCCTGCCAAGAGTCTACCGAAGATCGTCGCTTTCGGCGACAGCCTGACGGCGGGCTTAGGATTGACGGCTGCCGAGAGCTACCCGTCACTGCTGCAAAAGAGGATAGAAGCGGACGGGTATAAATACGAAGTGGTTAATGCGGGTGTTTCAGGCGACACGTCGGCAGGCGGCCTCCGCCGCCTCGATTGGGCCCTCGAAGGAGACGTTCGCTTTCTGATTCTGGAACTCGGGGCCAACGATCTGTTGCGCGGGCAACAGGTCGCGGAGATGAAGAAGAATCTGGGCCAGATTATCGAGCGGGCCAGGGCGCGCGGCGTCATAGTCCTGCTCGCGGGCATGTATGCTCCGACCAATACGGGCGCGGAATACCAGCGCGAGGTTCAGTCGGCTTTTCAAACGCTGGCGCGCGAACATGATGTGCCGCTCATCCCTTTCTTTCTTGACCGCGTCGCGGGCGTCGAGTCGTTGAACCAGGCGGACGGCATACACCCGAACGCCGAAGGGGCAAAGATCGTCGCTGAAACCGTTTACCAGTCGCTTCGCCCGCTGCTCGAAAAAGATAAGGGATCGGACGCGAAGTAAACAGTAGCGACCTATGCAGCGCCAGCGGTCTCTTGACGCGCATGATGCGCACCCGTAGACTCACTTAACTGAATTGGAAACCTGAAGAGACCCGCGCCGGGATTGCGCGCCGCATTGCTTGCCGCCCATCGAATACGCCGCACATGTCTATCCGCGAAAAAGCTGTTCCGTTTGAATCCGACACGGAGAACGTCTCGGCCGGACTGACGGATGCTCTTCCCCCGACCCTCGCCCTGCCGGACGAGCCTCTGATCAGAGTCAGACCCGCCGGGCCGTGGAGCGCCATTGAGCTTAAAGAAGTCTGGGCGTATCACGAGCTATTCTATTTTCTGATCTGGCGCGACCTTAAGGTGCGTTACAGGCAGACGGTGCTGGGCTCCGTGTGGGTAATCTTGCAGCCGCTTTTGATGACGCTCGTGTTCACGATCTTTCTGGGAAGGCTGGTCAGAGTTCCGTCGGACGGCGTGCCCTATTCTGTTTTCGCTTATGCGGGGCTTCTGCCCTGGACGTTTCTAACCAATGCGGTGCTCAGCAGCAGCCATAGTCTGGTCGGCAGCGCTCCCCTGATTACTAAGGTTTACTTTCCACGCATGCTGGTACCGGGAGCCGCCGTCATGGTGCGATTGGTTGACTTCACGATCGCCTCGGTCATCCTTCTGGCGATGCTGTTCTATTATGGATATATACCGGGGTGGAGGCTGCTTATTTTTCCGGCGCTCGCGTTGGAGCTGACGATTGTGGCGCTCGGCCTCGGGTTATGGTCGGCGGCCTTAAACGTCAGGTATCGTGACATCGGAACACTCCTGCCCGTCGGGCTTCAGCTCTGGATGTTTATTTCGCCGATCATTTACCCTTCAACCATAGTGCCCGAGCGGTGGCGACTGCTTTACGCGCTCAACCCGCTGGTCGGAATCATAGAGGGCATGCGCGCTTCTCTCTTCAATTTGCCGTTTGACTGGAACAGCATCGGGGTCTCGGTAATCATGACGCTGTTGCTGCTCGTCTATGCGGTCTACTCTTTCCGGCGGGCCGAAGAAGGCTTCGCCGATGTCGTCTGAAAGATGAAGTGGGTACACGATAAAGCATGAGGCCGGTAATCAAAGTCGAGAAGTTGAGCAAGCTCTATCGTCTCGGCCCGCACTCGTATTTCCGTCCGACGCTGCGTGAGGCGTTCGTCGGGTCGTTCAGATCAAAGCTCGGGCGCCTGTCGCGCAGCCGTCAGCGTCAGGACGGTTTGTTGTGGGCGCTCAGGGATGTCAGTTTCGAGGTCGCGCCGGGCGAGGTCGTCGGCATCATCGGGCACAACGGCGCGGGCAAATCGACGCTGCTCAGGATTCTCTCGCGCATTACCAAACCGACCGCAGGCAAGGCCGACATATACGGGCGTGTGGGGAGCCTGCTCGATGTCGGGACGGGCTTTCATCCAGACCTTTCCGGGCGCGAGAACATCTACCTGAACGGGGCCATCCTCGGGATGAAGCGTGAAGAGATCGCGCGCAAGTTCGACGAGATTGTGGCCTTCGCCGAGACGGAGCGGTTTCTGGAAACGCCCGTCAAGCAGTATTCGAGCGGCATGTACCTGCGCCTCGCTTTCGCCGTCGCCGCGCACCTCGAACCGGAGATACTGCTGCTCGACGAAGTGCTGGCCGTGGGCGACGCGGCCTTTCAGAAAAAATGTCTGGGGAAGATGAGGGAGGTCAGCCGGGAGGGCCGCACAGTCCTGTTCGTGAGCCATAATATTGCGGCCGTGCAGCAGATGTGCGGGCGCGTACTGCTCATCAAATCGGGCAGGCTGCACGAGGAGGGCGCAACCGAGGCGGTGATCGCGCGCTATCTGGGCGATGTCTTCGAGGAGGAAAGCGGTGATTTCGACCTGTCGAATCATCCGGCGCGCCTGCCCCGCTGTGCTCCCGTCATCCGTCGCTTGACGCTGTACGCCGGAAGCGGCTCTCCGACCATGCGTTTCAATCCGGACGACGTGATGACGGCCGAGCTATTCGTCAAGCCCGACGCCCCCATCAACGAGCCTAGGATCACGCTCTCCATCGAAGACGGCGCCGGGCGGCGCATCACCACCGTCGCTTCATATTTTCAGAACAACTCGTTGGCGAGCATAGAGACTCCGAGCCGTATCCGTTGCCAGCTTCCGCCGCTCCGGCTCGGAAGCGGCAGGTATCTGTTGAGCGTCAGCATCGCCAGTAAATATCAGGGCGTGATCGACGCTCTGAACCACGCCGCCTGGTTTGAAGTCGTCTGGCGCAACAACTTCGGCACAGGCGAAACCTACAGCCCCGTCTACGGCCCCGTCCTGACCCCTTCCGTCTGGGAGCGCATCGATTGACCCGGACACGCGATCAATGAAAAGGGTGAAGGATAAAAAATTATGATGATTCAACCCGGCGAGCCGTACTTTCATCCTTGCGGCCTAACGGCCGGGCATCACGCGGCGCGCATTCAACCCCGAATCCACCCGGGGTCTCGACGAAAAGGGCGCTGTTAGCGCGGTCGGGTGCGTACCGTTTTTAGGCGCTTCGCTTTGGCTCGGAGACGGATACCAATGAATCGAAAACCAGTTGTGCTGGCAGTTTCTTTAATCGTCATCATCTTCCTGCCGATTGCGCTGTTCGGATGGATGGCGTCCGTAAACGAGTACCGGGGCCAGGGCATCGGCGGCGCTGTCGATTGCGACGGCCCGCTTACCGTCATGCTCTTCAACGCCCCGTCTCTCCTGGTCTACGCTGCCGGGGCCGTCTACTACGGCGTGCTCCTGAAGGGCACGAGGCGGCGACGCATGCTGACGGCGACGCTGTTGGCTTTATGCGTGGTGATGGCGTTGACGGCCGGAGGGAAAGCCTGGGCGGCGTATAGCGAGAAGGTCAGGCCGGAGCACCGGGAGACCTGCGGGGAAGGGTGGTAAGCGAGGGCAGCGGTGTCTCGGCCCGGAGCGCGCCTGACGCCCGGCATGCACCCGACCCGAATCAGCATGGATTGTATCGAGAACCTGGGCGGTTTCGAGGTCGTATGCGGGCGGGTGATGCCGGGCGTCAGGCCGCGCGCGCGTCCGACGGCGTGAATACCGCGTGGGACGACTTGACGCGGCGGAAATAGCCGTGGCGGTCGCTGCGACTAAGTAGCGACCCCTGTACGAAGTCACGCGGGTCGAAGTATTGAGCGAGGCGGCCCCGCAACGACTCGTCCGTGTCCGCCCCACCCCCATAGACGGTAACCCCTGTGAATCGGGCCCAGCCCGCCGTCGAGAAGGGCACGTCGCGCTCGTATCCCTCATCGCCGTACACGTTGCAGACCCCCTCCCACTCGAACCGGAAGGCTGTCCCGTCGCGCTCGGTGAAGCGGAGTCGGGCGCGCCTGATGATGTCATGCTCTTCGAGGTAGAAAACCCCGTAGGGCCCTCCGACCTTCTCATCGTAAGGCCCCGCCCACTCGACCGTCTGGCCCTGTACGTACGTCCACCGGCGTATCGGGAAGCGCATCTCTTCGGCGGTCGCCCTCGCCTCGACGCCGCCCATCTCCTCCTCCTCATCCCCCTCATACCACTCCCCCTCGGCCCACACCTCCAGCGACCAAAAGGGTCTGGGGTCGGCTTCGGGGTGGTACTTGCACAGCCAGGACTTGCGCAGCGAGTTCGGGTTCGGGATGGTCGCAAACAGTTCGGCGCTCCTGATGGCGAACGGCTTATTTTTGAGGATGAATTCCATAGCCTCCGCACAGCGGCCTAACGCCTTGCTTTTTCGGCCACGACTATATCCTGAAAGCTGAGGAAATCTTTTCTCCCGCACCAGTAGCCGTAATGAATCGGCTCTCTCACCTTCAGGCCGTATCTCTCATACAGGCTTCGGATGAAGGTCTCATCATAGGCGACGGCATTCTCCGGCGTCTCCCCGTTAATCGTGCGATAGCCCGCCCGGTGATGCTCGAAATTATAGGTTCCCATTTTATTATCGATGAGCGCGGTTGCTTCTTCGTTCAAAAGGAAGAAGGTAATCAGGCAGCGCGCGCCGGGCTTTAAGACGCGCGCGATCTCCGAGAAGTAGTGCTCCATATCATTGGGCAGCATGTGCGTGAAAACCGAGGTCAGGAAGACCAGGTCGAAGGTCTGATCCTCGAAGGGGAAGCGAAACTCGGAGGCGCGCCGCCTGCCGCCCGTGGGATAAGCCGCGTTGTGGATGTCCGAGACCTGGAAATTGAAGTTTGGAAATACAGGGGTGATATTCCTGCGGCACCAGTCAATCGCAGCGGCCGATATGTCGAACCCGTGATACAGCCCTTCGCCGCTCAAATAGTTTGTCAGCGGCACGGCCATGCGACCCGACCCGCAGCCCACGTCCAGCACCGCATCGTCCGGCCTGAGGTCACAAAGCTCCTTGAAGTAGCGAAGAAATTCCGGGCCCGCTTCCCTGTAACCGCCGCCGATGTAATCCTGCAATGCCTTTGGGGGCAGCAGCTCGCCCGACGACTGATCGTCGTTTCCCGATGACGGCGCAGAGGGCGTTCGCATCCCGTTAGAGAGACGGATGTGTGCGCGCCGGAGCGTAGCCCTCAGCGGTCGCGGCAGAATTTTTTTGAGCAAAGCTTTCAAGAGCTGATTTTCCCGTATGTTTGTCTGAATGTATATGCGGGCGGCGGCGAGCACGTCCGCACCGGCTACCAGCCGATGAATCTCCCCAGGGCGGCGATTATGTCGGCGTCGAAGGTCGCGTCCCAACTTCTGCACCAGTTCAGGCGCGCCCCATTCAAGCGCTTCACCGTGTCGTCCACTTCGCCGAGCGCCCGCACGAGCCCCAGCTTAACGCCGTCAATGGTTGGCGAGACCGCTATGATGTTCGTCGAAATCTCAGCCATCTTCTCAGCCGTCTTGGTGGCGTAAGTGTTCGTCACGGTCACGAGCCCGGCGGCCGCCATGTCCAGAGGCGTAATGCTCGGGTGCGGCGAGAGCATCAGGCTCAGACCAAGATCATAGCCCGGCAACACGCGCCTGTACTCTTGCAGGCCGAGCCGTGGCAGCATCCTTAGCTCCGCGTCCGCGGACAACGGCACGCTCCTGTAGTTATCGACCGTGCCTATGCCATGAAACTCCCACTTTCGAGCGTCGAAGTGTCCCTCGCCGAGCGCCGCCCTGAGCGCCAGCGTCCCCAGCTCGAACATGTTCCGCGCGAAATATTTTTGCTCCGGACGCGCATAAAAGATTAATCGTCGGCGTCGTCTACGACGCAACTCTTTCTCATCGATCTCGAAGGAACAGACGGCGTTCTGAATGACGATTGGGCCCGGCGCTTCATGCTCCCGTTGCTGGCCGGAATAAACGCCGATGCTGTGCTGCCTGAAATAATCGCGCAGCATCGAGGTCGAGAATACAGCATGATGCGGAAACGAGTATGCCTGCTCGGCGAGCGCGTAGAGCGAGCCGGAGGGATAAAACAGGGGCTCGTAATCCTGTATCAGGTAACTGAATCTCTCTTGTCCCAAACTTTTGGAGGCGTGATGAGCGATATGGGCCGTCCACCAGGAGGTGGCGATGAAAGCGTCTCGCGGGTTGACCTTCAGAGGAACCGAGCGGTCGTAAACATAAGCGGTCTGCACCTCCCCGAAAACGTCTCGCAGCCCGTCATAGTCTGCGATCAGACGACTCCACCGCGCCGGATCATAATCGCAGGGATCGACGATCACCAGCCGCACACGGTAGCCGCTGCGTCCCAGCTTCAAGGCGAGGTTGAGCATACTCAGGTAGCCCGCGAACATATACTTGAAGTTGATTTCGGAGATGAGAATATTGACGCGGCGTTCGCTCTCTTCGGAGATGTCAAGCTTTATCGGCGCCAGCTTCTGTGGGATGAACTCGACCGCCTCGCTCGCGTCCGGCAGACTCGGCTGTGCCAATCGCGGGACTTGAGAAACCTGCGCGAGCTTTGACGCGGCGAGCCGCCGCCGGTTTCGGCGATAATAATTTTTGAATAGGCGAACGATGATGGTCGAGGAGAGGCAAAGCCACTCGACGCCAAGCGTCGGACGCCGCTTTAGCTTGTATTTGACGGCCTCCACGATCATCACCGGCAGCGAATATTCCAGGCGCTCGAATCGTTCGAGGACGACGCGCCTTTCTGCCGTGGCATCCTTGAATCGCAGCCTGAGCACCCCGGCGATGAAAGCTATTCTGACCGGCACGACGCGATACAAAGCGGAGTAGTCCTGAAGAAACTGCTGGCCGAACCCGTTGCTTCGCCCCATGAAGAGACTGAGCGCTCTGGCGATGCTCCGCAACTGCGGCAGAAAACGAGCCGGGGCGGCGTTCGTGTGGCCGATGACGTTGCCGGAATGCTGTTGATAGGCGTAGAGAGGCCGGTCAACGTAGCCTATACGCCCCCGCGTCAGGGCGACGCAGGCCGCCCAGTGATCGTGATACAGGTCTACGCCGTCCATACGTGGAAAGGGCAGCAGCGCATCGAGCAGGCTGGCGCGAAAAACAACCGATGCGCCGGTCACGGTGTTGGCTAAGAGTAGCGTCTCAAGGTCGGTGTAGTTGTTGCGGCGGGTCGTCCAGTAGGTGTGTGAAACCACACGGCCATCCTGCGCCGCGATGTCCATATCGGAATAGACCAACTGAACATCTTCGGCCTGAAACTCCGCGAGGCACGCCGCGAGCTTGTCGCTGTACCAGTAATCATCCTGATCGGAAAACGCCATGAACTCGGCGGAGGCGGGCGCAAGCTTCAGGCACAGCTCGAAGTTGCGATAGTAGCCCAGGCGCGCGGCATTGCGGTGTAAGCGAAAGCGCGCGTCCTGCGAAATGATTCTCCGTATCTCGCTAAAGATGGACGGGTCTGAGCAATCGTCGTTGATAACGCAGACCCAGTTGCGAAAGGTCTGCCCCACGATGCTCTCGATCTGCCGCGCGAAGAGTTCGAGCGGCGGGTTGTAGGTCGCCATGCAGATCACGACGCGCGGCTCGTCCACATTACTTTCATCAAAATCCTCAGCCCGCTCTTCCGTCTGCTCGCGTGGCTGTAGACGAAGCGGGCCCAGGGCGGCCTCGCGCTCGCTCCCGTCATCCAGCAGCGCGCGCAAAGAGAGCTTGACCTCGCGCGGGGCGTTTATCTGCGGGAATGGAAGGGCCGTCCAAAACCGGCTCGCAAAGCTATTGCCCACGGCGTCAACCTCCGTAGACTTTTCCGTGAACGCTTCGCTCTCCGCCAGCGAATGATTGATTACACGGTGCGGCTCGCCGTCCACAATCACGCTCAGTCTTTTTATCCTCTGCCGCGAGTGATAACAGTTGCCGCTCAGGTAGAACAGGTTTCCGAGGCCCACCGTGAATGGCACGGAAAGGTCTGCGTCGACCTTCCAGATCAACTCTTCGGCCTCGCCGCCCGTCTCAGCTTGATTTACGGGAGCGCCTTTCAATCCAAGAACGGCTCTTTTTATCTGCGAGCGCAGCGGGCCGGGAACAATGGCGCGCCCGAGCGGCCAGAGGATGCGTTGAAGCAGCTTGAACCCGAAGCTAGTTTTGATGTCTTCGAGTTCGAGCCGGAGTTGCGAGTAGCCTTGTGTCAGCCTTTGATGCTCGGCGCGCAGCCTACTTAGCTCGTCCGGCGTCTCTCGAAGGCGATTTTCGTGATCGTATGGCTCGACAGGCTTTTCCATTCATTCTCATCATAGCTTTCTGACGAAACATTTGCCCGGAAGCTGGCGCACCAGCTCGCGCATCTCAAGCCCCAGCAGCGTGCCCGACAGCTCCGCCACCGTGAGACTGCTCACCTCGGCGAGCGCATCGATATGCGCCGGATTGTCCGTCGAAAGCAGCTTCCAGACAGCATGCTCGGTCGCAGTCAGGTCTTCGGGAACGAGCGACAACTGCTCGATCATGACCCCCTCTTTCTTCTGCTTTCCGGTCTCGGGCGGCAGTAGCTCGGCGGCAATTGCGGGCGGCAACTCCGCCGCGATGTCTTGCCATTGTTGTATGAGTTTTGCGCCCGCGCCTTTGATGAGATAGTTCGTGCCGAAAGAGTTCCTGGAGGTGATATTGCCGGGCACGGCGAACACTTCGCGGTTCTGCTCCATCGCCATGCGCGCCGTAATCAGAGAGCCGGAGTTCTCCGCCGCTTCGACGATCAGGACTCCGAGGCTGAGGCCGCTGATGACGCGATTGCGATAGGGAAAGTTCTGCGGCGCAGGCGGCGTCGCGAGCGGAAATTCGGAGACGAGCGCGCCGTCGTGATCCAGAATCTCCCGGGCCAGCTTTTGATGGTCGCGCGGATAGACCTGATCGAGGCCGGTTCCCATGACCGCCACCGTGCGCCCGCCGCCTTCGAGCGCGCCCCTGTGCGCCGCAGCATCGATGCCGCGCGCGAGCCCGGAGATGATCGTCACGCCACGCGCCGCCAGTTCGCGCGCCAGCATCCCGGCCGTGTTCTGCCCGTAGGTCGAACAGCGCCGAGAGCCGACGATGGCGACGCAAGGCCCATCCAGGCACTCTTCCCATGCGCCCTTAACGTAGAGCGTAATCGGCGGATCAAAGACCTCGCGCAGCAGCGACGGGTACGTGCCGTCGTCTAACAGTAGCACGTCGGCGCCGAGCGAGCGCACGCGCTCAATCTCAAGGGTCGCCTTTTCGAGCAGGTCGCGCGCCATGATGCTCTCAATCGCTTCGGGGCGCAGCCTGACGGCCTCCAACTCTGCCCGTGACGCATTGAACACGGCCTCCGCCGACCCGAACCTTTCAAGGAGCTTGGCAGCAGCCCTCGGGCCAATGCCCGGAGTCATGTTAAGTGCGATCCACTCTTTCATGGTGAGCGCGGATTTCGGATCGGGGAACGGATCGGGCAGGAGCCCGGGAATCCAACTCGCTTCCAGGTCCGTGTCCTTCGTTCCTCAATCCGAAATTGAACTTGTGGCGGAGGCGTGTAGGAATCGAACCTACCCGAGCCTGCTCTCACAGGCTCACAGACGGTTTTGAAGACCGCGCCGTTCACCAGAACAGATGCGCCTCCCCGGAAAAGAATCATAGGCGAAAAACCCTACGCGCCGCCGGGGCGGGCTGTCAAGAGGCGCGCTCGCGTCGTGCGCGTCCCCGTTTAGAGCCGTTTCCAAAAGCCGCGCGATTGTTTGACGGATTACTCCCGGCACATTACCATCTCACTCACACACCAGTTTCATAGTCCCGTGGCAATTTATAAATTTACGAGGAAGTGAACCCAACCATGGCAGAAGCGGAAGCGGAGGCGAAGGCGTCAGTTGGTCAGGCAGCCCCCCGGCTTGTGCAATACGGCGTCGCAGACGGCGTCGCGATCTTGACCTTGAGCGATCCTCCGGCCAATACGTACACCTACGAGATGATGCAGGAGCTTGACCGCTCCATACTGGCGGCGCGCATGGATGAAGAGGTTCAGGTGATCGTCATCACTGGCGAGGGCGAGAAGTTCTTCTCGGCTGGCGCCAACATCCGAACGCTCTCGGAGATGACGCCCACCTTCAAATACTTTTTCTGTCTTCACGCCAACGAAACGCTCTCGCGGTTGGAGCAGACGCCGAAACTGGTCATCGCTGCCTTAAACGGCCACACGGTGGGCGGCGGGCTTGAGGTCGCGATGGCGGCAGACATTCGCATCGCGCGAAAGGGCGCGGGCAAGATGGGCCTGCCCGAAATCACCCTGGGCGTTCTTCCGGGCACGGGCGGGACTCAGCGACTGGTACGTATGGTCGGCAAATCGCGCTCGATTGAATTGATGACGACGGGCGAGCTGTTCGACTTCGAGCGTGGGCTGGAGCTTGGCCTGATAAACCACATCTACGAGGCGGGGACGCGCGACGAGTTCATGAAGCAGGTTTTGGATTACGCGCGCCAGTTCACGCTGCCCCGGAGGGCGGCGCGCGCGGTGGGACGCATCAAGCGCAGCGTCCAATCGGGCGCGGAGATTCCCTTTGAGTACGCGCTGGCGCTTGAGCGCGAGCTTCAACAGCAGCTCTTCCAATCGGAAGACGCGAGGGAGGGGCTCGACGCCTACGTTGAGAAGCGCAAACCGCAGTTCAAAGGAAGGTGAGACAGGGGCCGCAACGGTTTGGGGCCCGGTCGAAGATGCGAGCTTCTGACCGGCGCGCCTGAAGAGCCTTCTGTCCTCCGTAATCTTATGACTTACGAAAACATCAAAGTCGGTTACGAAACGGGCATCGCGACCATTACGCTCGACCGTCCCGAAAAGCTGAACGCTTTCGCCGGACACATGAGGCGTGATCTGGCACAGGCTCTGGAGCGCGCGGCGAGCGCGTCGGACGTGCGCGTTGTCGTCATCACGGGCGCGGGGCGCGGTTTTTGCGCGGGCGCGGATGTCGCCTACATGGCGGAGTTGATGGAGCGGCAGGACGTTGACGAGTTCGCGCGCCTCCTCGGCGCGGGTCGCCGCGTGCTGACCGCCATACGCCAGATGACGAAGCCCGTCATCGCCTCCGTCAATGGGCCCGCTTACGGCGCGGGCTTCAATCTGGCGCTCGGTTGCGACCTCCGCATCGCTTCCGAGTCGGCCTCCTTCAGCCAGTCGTTCGTCAAAGTCGGATTGCATCCGGACTGGGGCGGAACCTACTTTTTGCCGCGCGTCGTGCCCACGAACCTCGCCTGCGAGATGTTTTTTCTGGGCGATGCGATAGACGCCGGGCGCGCCCTGCAACTCGGACTCGTCAACCGGGTCGTACCCGACGCAGAGCTTGCGGAGCAAACGCGCAAACTCGCCGAACGCCTGCGCGACGCGCCTTACAGGTCGATTGCGGCGGCCAAGCACGCCGTCTACATGAGCGAAGAGTCGAACCTTGAGCGCATGCTGCAATACGAAACGGAAGCGCAGCTACAATGCTTTCAATCGGAGGAGGCGCGCAAGCGCGTGCGCGCATTCCTGGAGCGGCGCGACACGGCCCGCCCGACCCTTCGTAGAGCCTGAGCGCCGAAAGTGTATGCGCTCTTAGACGCGCCCTCCGCTCCCACGTGCATTACATGAAACTCTCCGGCAAAATTGCGCTCATCACGGGCGGCGGGCGCGGCATCGGTCGCGCCATCGCCTTCGCCTTCGCGCGCGAAGGTGCGCGCGTCTGCGTGGTCGCACGCACCCTCGCGGAGGTCGCGCGCGTCGCTTCGGAAATCGAAAAGGAGTGTCGAGTCGAAGCCGCCTCGTTTACGTGCGACGTGTCGGACAAAGAGAGTATCGGGCGCGCGTTCGCGTTCGCAGCGGAAAGATTCGGGCGCGGCGCTGATATACTGGTCAACAACGCTGGCATCGCCGAGAGCGCGCCGCTCCTTAAAACCGACGACGAGTTGTGGCAGCGTCACCTGTCGGTAAATCTTTCGGGGACGTTCCACTGCACGCGCGCCGCCCTGCCCGCGATGCTCGCAAGGGGTTGGGGCCGCGTCATCAACATCGCTTCGATTGCGGGCAAGACGGGCGCGCCATACATCTCAGCCTACGCGGCGTCGAAGCATGGCGTGCTCGGCCTGACACGCTCGGTCGCGCTTGAAGTGGCGAGCAAGGGCATAACCGTCAACGCGATCTGCCCCGGCTATGTCGAGACGGATATGACGACGCACGCGGTCGAAAACGTCACGGCCAGAACCGGCCGGAGCGCCGAAGAGGCGCGCCGTATCATCGAGGCCATGAGCCCGCAGAATCGCCTCGTGACGCCGGAAGAGGTCGCGGCCCTGGCTCTGCTTCTGGCCTCGGACGAAGGGCGCGGCATCAACGGCCAGGCCATCAACATAGACGGCGGGAGCCTTCTCTTCTAACGATTTCGAGCTTCCGTACCGGAGAGCGATGCGAGTCGAAAGATAGGATTCCGTGATTCAAGCTTGCGGTAGCGTTGAGCTGAAATTCGGAACCCGAATTTGAACAATGGCATTTCGTCTTAATTGAGCGATGGCATTTCGTCTTATCAATCCGGAATCCCTGGGCCCACCGCGCGGCTACTCCAACGGAGTGGTGGCCCCGCCCGGCGGAAGGCTGCTTTTCATAGCGGGCCAGATCGCCTGGGACGAGCGCTCTAAAATCGTCAGCCCTGATTTCATAGCCCAGTTCGAGCGCGCTCTCTTTAACCTGATCGCAGTAGTACGCGAGGCGGGCGGAGAACCGGCGCAGATCGCCCGCCTCGTCATCTACGTCACGGACAAACGGGAGTACGTGGCCTCGCAAGAAGAGATTGGCGGACGCTGGCGCGCGCTGATGGGTCGCCATTATCCGGCCATGTCGCTCGTTGAAGTCAAGGGCCTGCTCGAAGACGAGGCGAAGGTGGAGATCGAAGGAATCGCGGTGCTATAAGAAGTTCGGCCGCCCGCCCGGTTGGACAATAAAAAAAGCTGGCCGCCCCCGTAGCTGATCGCTGATGATTACTGATCGCCGATTTACCAGACCATGATCGAACCGAAGAGTTTTCTTTACCAGGAGCGCGAAGGCGTGGCGACCATCACGCTCAACCGGCCGGAACGCCTCAACGCGCTCACGTTTGAGGTTTACCGCGAGTTGACGGACACCTTCGCGGCACTGCGCGGGGAGGCTGCCGTGCGCGCGGTCGTCATTACGGGCGCGGGGCGCGCCTTCTGTTCGGGCGGCGACGTGCATGACATTATCGGCGAGCTGTTCGCGCGCGACATGCAGGGCCTGCTTGAGTTCACGCGCATGACCTGCGAGCTGGTGCGTAACATACGGCAGCTTCCGAAGCCCGTCATCGCCAGCCTCAACGGCACGACCGCGGGCGCGGGCGCGTGCATCGCCCTCGCCTCGGACATACGCATCGCCAGCCCCACGGCCAAAATCGCTTTCCTCTTCGTGCGTGTCGGCCTGTCGGGCGCGGACATGGGCGCGGCTTACCTTCTGCCGCGCATAGTCGGATTGGCGAAAGCGACCGAACTGCTCTACACGGGCGATTTTCTGTCGGCGGAAGAGGCCGTGGCGGTCGGCCTTTATAATCGTATCGTCGCGGCGGACGAACTGGCGGCTGAGGCGCACGCGTTGGCGGCCAGGTTGGCGCGTGGGCCCGCCTTCGCCCTGGCGATGACGAAGGAGATGCTCAATCGCGAGCTGGAAGTGAGTCTCGACACGGCGCTCGAATGGGAGGCGCAGGCGCAGGCCGCCTGCATGCAGCACCCGGACTACCGCGAAGCCTACGAGGCTTTTGTCGAAAAGCGCGAGCCACAATTTGAAGGCGTGAAAGGCAAAGATTGAAGGCGCGGATGAGCAGCCCTCGCCCCCGCTTTATCACTCGCGCCCCGTCCGCCACCCTAGCCATCGCAACTCTTTTATGGATAGATTTATAGAGCAGAGCCCCTTCTTCACGGTCGAGCAGCGCAACCTCGCGGCGAGCGTGGAGGGGTTCGTGTGGCGCGAGATAGAACCGCGCGCGGGCGAGACGGATGACGTTCAGGCGCAGTTTCGCGAGCTGCTGGGACTGTTGGCCGGTGCAGGTCTGCTGCACTACGCGGTCGCCCCGGCGGGCGGGGCGCTCGATGCGCGCTCGCTCTGCCTGATTCGTGAAGCGCTCTCTTATTCGTCATCGCTCGCAGATCTGGCCTTCGTCATGCAGGGATTGGGGACGTATCCGATCAGCCTCGCCGCGCCCGATCATGTGCAGGACTTCTGGCTCCGCCGCGTCGTCGAGGGGAAAGCCATCGCCGCCTTCGCTCTGACGGAGCCGGAAGCGGGCTCGGACGTGGCGGCTATTCAGACGACGGCGCGGCGCGACGGCGACGCCTACGTGCTTGACGGCCACAAGCGTTTTATCTCGAACGCGGGGCTTGCCGATGTCTATACCGTTTTTGCGCGGACGGCGACGCGCGAGGACGGGCGCGCAGAGCTTTCGGCCTTCGTAGTCGGGGCGCGCATGCCCGGCTTCAGCGTGCTCTCGCAGACGGAGATGATTGCGCCCCACCCGATTGGCGAACTCGAACTGCGTGACTGTCGCGTTTCCGCCGATAACATGATCGGACGCCCCGGCGACGGTTTCAATCTGGCGATGAAAACGCTCGATACCTTCCGCGCGAGCGTCGGCGCGGCCAGTTGCGGCATGGCCCGCCGCGCGCTCGACGAAGCCATCCTGTATGCGTCCGGCCGCAAGCAGTTTGGCCGCCTCCTGGCCGAGCACCAGTTGATTCAGGAGAAGCTGGCCGACATGGTGACGGAACTGGACGCCGCGCGCCTGCTCGTCTACCGCGCCGCCCACCTGAAGGACACCAGCGCCGGTCGCGTCACGCGCGAGGCCAGTGAGGCCAAGCTTTACGCGACCGAGGCCGCCGGGCGAATCATAGACAGCGCCCTTCAAATTCACGGTGGCAGCGGCCTCGTGCGCGGCCACACGGTCGAGCGACTCTACAGGGACGTGCGCGCGCTTCGCATCTACGAAGGAACCTCGGAGATTCAAAGGCTGGTGATCGCCGGTCAGCTTTTGAAGGAGTAAAAGTGCCGCGCCGCAAACAGGGCGGGGCATTTAGAGCCTTTTTCGTAAATCAAATCCTTTTGCCAGAGAAGGCGCTATGAAAATCAATATCGCGGGCGGTGGGCCCGCCGGGCTCTATTTCGCGCTCCTGATGAAGAAAGCAGACCCGGCGCACGACATCACTGTGTTTGAGAGGAACGCGCCCGATGATACGTTCGGCTGGGGCGTGGTCTTTTCCGATAAGACGCTCTCCTATCTGAAAGAAACGGACGAAGAGACATACCGGCGCATCACCGAGAAGTTTGAGCTGTGGGATAACGTGGATGTCGTCCACCGCGATCAAAAGGTTACGATTCGCGGCAACAGGTTCTCAGGCATCGCACGCATCGAGCTGTTGAATATACTGCAAGCTCGCTGCCGCATGCTCGGCGTCCGCCTGAATTTCCGCACGGAAGTCGCGGCCGTCGATGCGCTCTCAGACCAGTCCGATCTCTTCGTGGGGGCCGACGGCATCAACTCCACCGTCAGGCAAAGATATGCCGAGTTCTTTGAGCCTTCGCTGAGTGCGGGCCGGAATAAATATATATGGTACGGCACGAACCAGCTTTTTCACGGGCTCACACTCACCTTCCGCGAAAATGAGATGGGCGTCTTCGCGGCGCACTCCTACAAGTTCAATAAGACGACCAGCACTTTTATCGTCGAGTGCGATCAGCAGACCTGGACGAACGCCCGATTCGAGCTGATGACGGACGACGAGACGCGCAGCTACCTCTCACAAATCTTCGCCAATGACCTGCACGGACACCCGCTCCTGTCGAACAATTCCAAATGGATCAACTTCATCAACGTAAAGAACGCCCACTGGAGCCATCGTAACGTAGTGCTGCTCGGCGACGCCCTTCATACGGCCCACTTCTCCATCGGGTCTGGAACCAAGCTCGCGCTCGAAGACGCTATCGCCCTGCACAAATGCTTTGCAGAGACGACGAGCGTTGGCGCGGCGCTCGCGGAGTTCGAGCGCGTGCGCAAACCCATCATAGAGGAATACCAGGAAGCGGCCTACGAAAGCCTCCTTTGGTTCGAGAACGTCAGGGACTACATGCCGCTCAGTCCCCTGCCCTTCGCCTACAAGCTGATGACCAGAAGCAAGAAGATCGATTACGACAACCTGAAAAGACGCGACCCGCAGTTCATCGCCGCCTACGAAGCGGCGGGTAGCTGAAAAGCAGGGCGGAGGACGGAGGGATGAAAGAATAATTATTCAAGTTGGGTAATCCGTCTTTCATCCCTCATCCTTCATCCCTTCGTTCCCCCCTGCTTTTGGCGGGACGAGGCGGCGGCGACCGTCATCGCTGAGGGTGATGCCCGGCTCGTCCAATTGCACGCGATCCCAGAGCTTGCACGTCACCTGTTTGTGGGCCTGATCCAACCCTTCACAATAATTCGTATAGGTACAGCGACGGACTTCATCGCCGCGACCCGTCCGCACTTTGAGGAACCAGTCGGGGTCTGCGAGCGCCTGACGCGCGAGGCCGACGATGTCCGCTTCGCCGCGTTGGAGTATGCCTTCGGCCTGCTCGAAGGTGGCGATGCCGCCCGTGGCGACTAGCGGCGTCCTCGAACCGTCCGCCCTGACTGCCTGCCTGATGGCGGCGACGAGCGGGACGCTGCGGCCGAAAGGGCCTCGCGCGTCTGAGAGAACGGTCGGCATGCATTCATAACCGCTCTGTCCCGTGTAAGGGTAGACGGCGTGGCCCACTTTCGGCTGGGCGGCGTCCTCGAACTTTCCGCCCTTCGAGATCGAGAGGTAATCGAAGCCCGCGCGCGCGAACTCGCGCCCGAAGTAGACTGCGTCATCCAGACGATTTCCGCCCGCGATAACCTCATCTCCCAGGAAACGTACCCCGACCGTATAATCCTGGCCGACGCGCCGTCGAACAGCCCTGTAGACCTCCAAAGGCAGGCGCACGCGATTCGCGCGCTCTCCCCCGTAACCGTCCGCGCGATTATTACGCGCGCTCAGGAAAGAGGCCATCGTGTAGGCGTGCGCGTAATGCAGCTCGACGCCGTCGAATCCGGCCAGGCGCGCGCGCCCTGCGGCGGCAGCGAAAATCTCCGGCAGTACTTCGGGCAGCTCGCGCACGTGTGCCAACTCCGTATCCGTGACGCGCTCGCGATACCCGAACCGAAGCGACTCAAGCTCGCGCTCGTCCAGGATGCGTTCGATCAGATCATCGGGCGCTTCCTTTAGAAAGGCGCGCAACTCCGTCTCGCTGCGTTCGAGCCACGCCGCATCGCCGGTTGCTTCGGCCAGAGCCTGACGATGCCGCATCGTTGTCGCGAGGAAACGGTCGAAGAATTTAGCCTTTTCAGGGCGGCGCTTGACCGACAGGAAATCTATTATCTGAATAAGGAGGCGCGTGTGGCCACGGCTGGCGCGGCGTACGGTTTCGACCAATTGGCTGAGGCCCGGAATAAAACGGTCGTGGCCGATACGCAGGAGCGGGCCGCTCGGGATATCGCGCACGCCTGTCGCCTCGACGACGATCGCCGCGGGGCGCCCCTCTGCAAAGCGCGCGTACCAATCCAGGTTATCGCGCGTCACAAAACCGTCTTCGGTCGCCCGCCAGGGAACCATCGCCGGAACCCAGGTTCGGCTCTCCAACACGGTTGGGCCTATCTCGATAGGTTGAAAGAGGAGCGAGCGCTCGGCCTCGCGGGCCGTCGGCCAGCGCGTTTCAGGTATCTCGTGTCTGATCGGATGAGCAAAGCGCCACATATTTTTTGAAGTGGAAAGTGTAGCAGGTTTGGTCGGGCGTGAGGAGCGCGCCTGGGGGCGGCCCCGCGCGCGCGCTCGCAATCGGATTGCCTGGCACATTGACAGGGCCATCACGGTGGACGTTCAATGCGTAAATGAATATAGTGTCTTTATCAAGGAGGAACGTAACCGTTTGACAGATGAGCTTTTAAAGTGGCGCAGGCAGTTTCCCATCCTGGATAAAACAGTCTATCTGATCTCGCACAGCCTCGGCGCGATGCCAGTGCAAACTTTCGAGCGCCTGCACGAGTATGCGGAGATGTGGGCGACGCGCGGCGTGCGCGCCTGGGCCGAGGGCTGGTGGGATATGCCCGTCACGCTCGGCGACGAGGTGGCGCGCATCATCGGCGCTGATCCCGGCACGGTCGTCATGCACCAGAACGTCTCCGTCTGCCAGTCGCTGATCCTCTCCTGCCTTGACCCGGAGCCCCGCAGAAACAAGATCGTTTACGAGGAGCTGAACTTCCCCTCGGTGATGTATGTCTACGAGGCGCACGCGCGCGACGGCCGTTTTCGTATCGAGACGGTACCTTCCGACGACGGCATTACGATCCCGCTCGAACGCATGCTCGCGGCCATAGACGAAGAGACGCTGCTCGTGCCCATCTCGCACGTCCTCTTCAAAAGCGGGTTTCTGCAAGACGCGCTTCGTATTACGAAGCGCGCGCACGAGGTCGGCGCAATGGTTGTCCTCGACACCTATCAATCGGCGGGCACAGTGCCGTTCAGCGTCAGGGAGTTGAACGTGGATTTCGCGACGGGCGGCTCCGTCAAGTGGCTTTGCGGCGGCCCGGGCGCGGGCTATCTGTATGTTCGTCCAGACCTGCAAACGAGGCTTGAGCCGCGCACGACCGGCTGGATGGCCCATGAAGCGCCGTTTGCATTTGCGAGCGGGCCCATCAGCTACGCGCCGACCATCGCGCGTTTTCTGCACGGCTCGCCCGCCGTCCCGGCGCTCTACGCGGCCCAGTCCGGCTACCGTATCATCAACGAGATAGGAGTTGAGCGCGTTCGCGCCAAGAGCGTGCGACAGACCACGCGACTTATAGAGCTGGCACAGGAAGCGGGCTTTCATGTCACGAGCCCGTCCGATTCCGAGCGGCGCGGCGGGACGATCACCGTCGCCGACGAGAATGCGGCGGCGATCACAACGGAGCTTATCCGCCGCGAGTTCATAGTCGATTACAGGCCGGGTGCGGGCGTACGCATCTCGCCGCACTTTTACACTAAAGACGAAGAGCTTGAGCTTGTTATTCGAGAGATGAAAAACATCAGAGACACGCGCGCCTACGCCGCCCACGAAGCGGCGGGCGCAGCATTTTGAAAGGATGAAGGCGGCAGCGATGAAGGATGAAAGGAATGCTTCAACTCGCTTGAGTGTTCTTCTTATTTATCCTTCATCCCTCCGCCCTCATCCTTTATTCCTATGACTAATAAATACGGCGGCGGTGCTCCGCTCTCTTACAACAAATACCTGCGCGTTGCGGATTTGATAGGCTTGCAGGAGTGCCTCTCCGATCCGGCGCACCATGATGAGCTACTGTTTATCACGATTCACCAGACGTACGAGCTATGGTTCAAGCAAATCCTGCACGAGCTGGATGCGAGCATCGCGCAGATGAACGAGGATCGCGCGGCGGCTGCGGCTCGCTCTCTCCGTCGCGTCGTCGAGATCGAGAAAGTACTCGTCCAGCAGATACACATTCTTGAGACGATGACGCCGATCAACTTCCTGGGTTTTCGAGACGAGCTGAACCCGGCCAGCGGTTTTCAATCGATGCAGTTTCGCGAGATCGAATTCACCTCCGGCCTTAAAGATGAAGAGACCTTGCGAAGCTTCGATCATGACGAGTTTGCGCGCGAGCGCCTCGGTGCGCGTTATCGTGGGCCAACGGTCGATGCCGCCTTCTACGCGCTCGTCAGGCGTCGCGGACTGGATGCTCCGGCCGACGATGCGACGCTTGACGGGGAAGCGCGGCTGCGCCTTTACGGCCGGAGGACGCGCGCCGTGCTCGAAGTGCTGACGCATTTCGAGGAGCGCTACGAAGAGTTTCAACTGGCCGAGAGCCTGCTCGAACACGACGAGTATTTCTCGCTCTGGCGCGCGCATCACGTCAAGATGGTCGAGCGCATGGTCGGCACAAAGCGCGGCACGGGCGGCTCCGAAGGCGTCGGTTATCTTCTCACCACGCTCGACAAAAAATTCTTTCCCGAACTGTGGGAGGCGCGAACCTACCTCGATACAAAGCACGGCGCGGCGGGCTGCCCCTTCACCGGGAAATCATAAAAGACGGATAGAGGAGGATGGCCCTCGCCAGGCGGCTCGTCGATCATTCAAAGCCTGACCGTTCATCAACCTATGAAGATCGAATTTCCTGAACGCTTCAACATGGCCCACTACTTTCTCTACCATAACGTGGAGGAGGGGCGCGAGCACAAGACGTGTCTGTACTTTCGGGAAGAGACCTACACGTACGCAGAGGCCGTCCGCTTGTCGAATCGCGCGGGCAATGCTCTGCGCGACGCGGGCCTGGGGGTAGAAGATCGCGTGCTGATAGTGCTGCCGGATTGCCCGGAGTTTGTCTGGACGTGGTTCGGCGCGAGCCGCATCGGGGCCGTCATCACGATGGTCAACCCGCTTTTGCCCGCCCCGGATTATAAGTATTACCTGGAATACACGCGGGCGCGCGTCGCCGTCATACACGAATCGCTGATCGAGACCTTTGCGGAAGCCACGGCGGAGGGCGCGCCTTACCTGCGCCGCGTGCTCGTCGTCGGAAGCGAGCGAGGTGATTTCGCCTCCTTCGACGAGGCCGTGCGCGGCATGAAGGAGGAATGCGAGCCAGCCGATACGCACCGCGACGACATAGCGATCTGGCTCTTCACCTCCGGCTCGACGGGCCATCCGAAGGGCGCTGTCCACCTGCACCACGACCTGCCTTACAACACGGAGGCTTATGCCAGAGGCGTGCTCGCAATAAACGAGAACGATATTACGGTCTCCGTCCCGAAGCTCTTCTTCGGTTACGCGACGGGAACGAACCTGCTCTTTCCGTTCGCCGTGGGCGGCGCGACCGCTCTTTTCACGGAAAGGTCTACGCCCGAAAAGCTCTACGAGATGATCGAGCGTTACCGCCCGACCGTGCTCACAAATGTCCCGACGATGATTAACGCGATGCTCAACATGGAGGATGCCGCCCTCAGAGATTTGTCGTCGCTGCGGATGTGTCTTTCGGCGGGCGAAGCTCTGCCCGTAGAGCTTTACGAGCGGTGGATGAAGACCTTCAACGTGGAGATTTTGGACGGCATCGGCTCGGCCGAGATGTTTCACATATACATCACTAACCATCCGGGGGATGTCGTGCCGGGAAGTTTGGGGCGCGTCGTGGCTGGCTACGAGGCGCGGATCGTCGATGCCGAAGGGCGCGAAGTGGCGGCGGGCGAGATGGGTACGCTACGGATCAAGGGCGATTCGGCGGCGCTCTGCTACTGGCAGGCGCACGAAAAATCTAAGGAGACGTTTGCGGGCGATTGGTGCACGACGGGCGATCAATTCCACGTGGACGCGAAGGGCTACTACTGGTATCACGGTCGCACCGACGACATGCTGAAAGTTTCCGGCGTCTTCGTCGCGCCCGCAGAGATCGAGAACTGCCTGCTTCAGCACAAGGCTGTGCTTGAATGCGCCGTCATCGGCCATGACGAGGGTGATCGACTGGTCAAGCCTAAAGCCTTCATCGTTCTTCGCCCGCCCGCCGAAGCGTCCGAAGCCCTCGCCCAGGAGATCAAGGATTTCGTCAAATCAAGCCTCGCGCTCTACAAATATCCGCGCTGGATAGAGTTCGTCTCATCCCTGCCCAAGAATGATCGCGGCAAGATAGATCGCAGACAACTAAAAGCAGGTCTGAAGGCGGAGGAATAAGGGATGAGGGATGAAAGGAAATAATCCACCAGCTTGAATGCTTTTCTTATTCATCGCTGCCGCCTTCATCCCTTCGTTCCTCTCTTAATGCCATGATTTTCAAGACGCGAATCACGGTGCGATTTGGCGACGCAGACCCGGCCGGGCTCGTCTATTACGCGAATATCTTTCATTACTTTCATATCGCGATGGAGGAGTTTTTTGCGGCGCGGTGCGGGACGAGTTATCAGAGGTTGATGGCGGAGGAGCGCATCGGCTTTCCGACCGTGAATGTGCGGGCGGAGTTTTTCGCGCCGCTCGTGTACGGCGACGAGGCCGAGGTGGAGGTCTACGTCTCGCGCGTCGGTGAAAGCTCGGCGACGTTTGAGTACAGCGTCAGGCGAGTAGTTGACGACAAACTCTGTGCGCGCGCCAGCAACGTGCAGGTCGCTATGAATCTGGACGAACGCCGCGCCGTTACAGTGCCGGACAAATACCGCCGAGCCTTTGCCGCGAGCGCTGATTGAGCGAACGAGCGCGACGGCGATTGATCGGCGTCATCCTTTCAAGACGGCCCTTCGTGTCGAAGCAGGATTTACTCCGGTCTGAGGTCAATGTCGGCGATCTTATTCTCCTTCGTCAAACTCAACAGGCAGAACAGCGTCGCGTCCTTAAAGACAAGACGATAACGATAGGCCCGAAGCCCGCCCTCTTCCTTACGCTCGACGAGCGTGACGGAGGTGAGCGGGCCGAGCGTTTTCAGAAACTCCCCGGCCCGGCGGGCGGCGTCCGGGAAGATGACTGCCTGCGCGTCGGTCGTGAAAAGCTCCCGAGCGAGCGTGCCTTCGACCGTCTTCTGCAAAACTTCCCTGAGCAGCGCGGTCACCTCCGGCTCGTTGTCGGCAGTCGCCTGTGCCGGTGGCGGCGCCAACTCCTGATTGTAAATCGCCGCCACGCCGTGCGCGACCTTCTCGACGTTGGCCTGGGCCAGGTTGGCAAAGACGACGACCGTCAGTTTATCGTTGACGTAGCGCGCGATGTGGGATTTGAAGCCCTGCCACGCGCCGCCGTGTTCGATCAGACGATGGCCCCGAACTTCGACCAGACTCCAGCCGAAGCCGTAGGGGCGCGTCCCGCCGCCCGCGAGTTTGACGGGCGTCCACATCAGATCGAGGCTCGCTCTCTTGAGAAGCTTCTCCGTGTAGAGAGCCGCGTCCCACTTCGCCATATCGAGGACGGTGAGATAGAGCGAGCCGTCGGCCGTCGTGTTCATCATGGGCGAGACCCATTCCTGATTCTTCAGCTCGCCTTTGACGAGGCGGTATCCGGCGGCGCGGTTCGGGACGATGTCAGACTCTGAGATGATGCGGGCCGTCGTCATGCCGAGCGGCTTGAAGATGCGTTCCTGAAGAAAGTCTCCGTAAAATTTCCCGGTCACTTTCCCGATCAGGATGCCGAGCAGCACGTAACCCATATTGCTGTAGCTCCAATTTTCGCCGGGCTGGAAAGCCAGCGGAATGAGGGCCGCGCGCTTCACGAGTTCGTCTTCCGTATAGTCGCGGCGAAAATCGAAGTCGGACGGATAATCGGTCGTGCCCGCCGTGTGCGTCAGCAGATGCCGGATAGTGATGTTCTTCCAGATGTCGGGCGCGTCGGCGAAATATTTGTTGAGCTTGTCGTCCAGATTGACCCGGCCTTCCTCGACGAGCATCATGACGGCGGTCGCCGTGAATTGCTTGCCGACCGAGCCGGACTGAAAGATGGTTTCAGGTTTGACCGGAACCTGATGCTCGACGTTCGCCAGGCCGTAGCCGCGGGCCAGTATGACCTGCCCATCCCTGACGACGGCGAGCGAGAGTCCGGGGATGCGCTGTTTCTCTATCTCCGCCTTTACGTACTCGTCAACCCTCGCGTCGATGCTCTGCGGCGACGGCGGCTGCTGCTGTTGCTGGCGCGCCGTGCAGGGGACAAGGAGGAGCAGGACTATGGCCGTGCTGACGGCAGGCAGGCGTTTCATCTTCATCCCTTGCACGGGGCGCGTACCCTCCAGAAGGTTTTTTCGGGCCACGGCCGAGCCCGCGCTCGTTCACCGACGCCCGTTTACGAACTCTCAGGCCGGATTACAGAGTTTTAAGCTTGCGATTCGACTGCTATTTCGCCTTCCCGCGAAGGCGCTGCGCGAGGGTGCGGATGACGCCGGAGGCGATGGCCGGATCGGTGTTAAGAGCGCCGCGAAAGGCTGCGCCGTCCAGACGCAGCACGCGCACGCCGTCCGCCTTGGCGATGACGGTCGCTGAGCGCGGCGCAGGGTCTAAGACAGCCATCTCACCTATAAATCCACCGGCCTTTTCCTCGGCCACGACTTTCGCATTCGCGCCCGTGCCGACCAGTACATTAACCTCGCCCGCGAGCAGTATGAAGACTTCGTTGCCCTGCTCGCCTTCGCGGCACAGCGCCTCGTCGGCCGCGTATTCGGCCTCGGCGCTTGAGCGCGCCAGCTCGGCCAAACCTTCGGGCGGCAGCGACGAGAAGATGGGGGCCGAGCGCAGGGCCATCATCTTCTCGACCGTGCTCAAGCCGGGATGCGCGCCGACCGCGCTCGTTTCCCTTCCCCGCCGCTCCTTCAAATGCGCGGCCGTCTCGCGCACAAGCTCGTGCTCGTCCGTTAAGAGTCGGGCCAGAAGGTCTGGTTGTGCCCCGCCGTGCTCGGCCAGTAGGTAGAGCGCGACGGCGCGCACGTAAGGATCGACGCTTTCGGTTTGCACGCGCAGGGCGCTTGTGAGCGTCGATAGCTCTGCCTGCCGGGCAGTGGTCTCGCCGTGGGCCGAGAGCAGCCGCTCGCCTATGGCGGGCGTGATCTGCCCGCTCAATTGTTCGACGGCCACACGGCGCTGCGCGCGGTCGTTCGAGCACAGGCCCGCGCGGATAACAAGGCTCGTCTCGGCCCGAGGCTCGAAGCTCAGGCTTCTGAGCAGGCGGTCGACGGCATAGACGCGACGGCGGCGCAGGAGGTCTCGCAGGAGATCGTGGGCCAGAGTGTGCGGCTCCGCTTCGAGGGCATTGAGCGCGTAGGAGGTGCGCTCGATGATGCCCAGTTCTTCGGCGAGGCGCGCGGCTATTCCACCCGCGCCGCCCAGCAATTCGTCGAGCACCGCCGCGTGCTCTTCCCTGGTAACGCGATACTCGGCGCGCAGTTTCAGGATAAAACTATCGTCGGCGTCGCCCTCGGCCGCGAGCACGCGCTCAAGGTAGTTTTCCAGGGCGTGTTTGTAGGTGTCCAACTGGAGGCGCTTCTCGGCCGAAATCTGTTTCGACGGGTCGTTGATTAAAGCGCGCTCCTCTTCGGCGAGCGCCGCCATCACCTTCTCATGATCCGCCTTCTTAATCTGCAACTGGTTGCGCAGCGATTCCAGCAGTTGCACCTCCTCGCGCGTGACGAAACCGTTGGCCAGGGTCTCGCGCACCGCATCCTTGTAGATTTCCAGAACCTGCGCTGTGCCCTTCGCGCTCTCGCGCGTGCGGATCGTGTGAATCAGGAAAGCCTCGCGCAAGTCCCTGGGCGGCTGAATGTCCGTCCACTCCCAGCGCTTGATGATGTTTTTCGCGAGGGTCTCTTCGGCAAAGGTCTTTTGCGTGCGGCGCAATCGTCGCACGAGGAACAGCGTGGCCGTCAACACCACCAGCACCAGGAAGAGATGCGGCACGACCCAGGGCGCGCGCCACAACGTGGGCGCTCCGGCAAAGGTATAGAAGATGGTGAAGGCCGCGAAGGCCGCGAGCGTGAACATGATGTGGCGCACGCGCGCCTCGTCCGCTTCGGGCTCGCGTCGCCTGAGCCATTGACCGATGGGGCGCTCAAGCTGCGTGAACAATAGAAAGCTCAAGAGGCCGCTGGCGGCGAGCGTTAAAATTGAGGCGACCGCCCGAGGCACCACCGGAAGAAAGAAGAATCCGGCGGTGCGCGCGTCATGGCCCGGCATGAAGGCGTAATGAATGACCATCGGATCGTTCGTCCAGCGGCCATCGAAATAGGCGTTCCACGTCCCGGCCTGCACGTAATAGTAGAAGTAGAAGCCGAAGACGAGGCCCGGAAAGACAAAATAAGCGAACCTTTTAGGCAGAGACCCGATCTCTTTCCAGTAGCCGTTCTCCTCGTTGATGTCCGGGCACAGGTTCTTGCAGGCGGTGCATTTGGCGCACTGCGAATTGGGCGTCTCGCGCAGCCCGTGCGGCTCCGTGTAAATCTTCTCGATGAAGGTCAGCGGGCAGATGTAGTTGCACCAGGTCTTGCCCGTATAGAACGCGCCGAAGATGAGCGCCGCGAGCGTCAGGAGGACGAAGAAGGCGGAGATGGCGTGGCCGTCGCCGTTCGTAGAGATCAGTCGCAGCCAGAGCGAGACGAAAAAGATGGCGACCGGAATATAGTAATAGTTCGACTGAAGCCAGGGCGATGCCTTCTTGACGCCGGGTCGGCGCAATCGCACTGGAATCTGCGCGAAGAAGGCGAGCGGGCAGATGCGCCGCCAGCGATGATAACCGACCAGGACGATGAAAAGCGGAATGCCCGCCACCACCACCGTCCACACGATGCGCCCGGCGTAGGGCTGTATCATGTGCGCGAAGACGGGGACGGCGATGAAGACGGCAAGCGCGAACCACTTGATCGGCTCGACCCACCATTCAAACTCGCCTTCGCCAGCCCGCTTCGCTTTGGCGGGCAATGAACTGCTGATCGGCGCGGCGGGCGGTCTGGGCGTTGCAACTGCCATAAGCATTCAAGAACGGGGGTCGGGGCCGGGGGTCAGGCAAGACGGTTTTTACCGGCCCCCGACCCGTGCCCCCCCGACCCCTCTGCTTTAACCGCGTCCCTTCGTCGTATCGAAGGGCCAGTTGTCGGCGAGCGCCGCTTCGATCTTGATATTGATGTTCAGGTAATCGCGCATCACGCCGCGCAGATTATCGACCTGCTCCTGCTCGTTGCGGCGCAGAAATTCGCTGCGCCCGTCGTCCGGCGTAATGACAAAGAAGAGACGTGGAATGTCGCGCGTCTTGCTCATCCGGGCCAATTGCGAAGGATTGCTGACGGACGTATCCAGGTAATCTCCCTCGTCGAAATTGCGTACGTGGCACTGTATGCAGGTCATCCCGCGCTCTTCCATCAGGCGGCGGCGCGCGTCATTGAGGGCCGTCTCCTCGATCATGAACCTCTCTTTATAGGGGCGCGAGACGGAAGATGCGTCGATGATGCTGCCGCCGACGCCACCGCCGCGAGCGTCGTGCTCGTCGGGCATGGCTGCGAAACCGAGCGGGTCGATCAGACGGTCGAAATCCTTGACATACGAGGCGGTGCCCGGAACGAAGGCCGGAGCGGGCACGGCCTTGTAGGCTTTCCCGTCCGGCGACTTGATGCTCGTCGCAAAGCCGTCGATCACCTCGTTGTTGAAGGCAAGCTCTTTGCGCCCGTTGCGCTCTATGGGCACAACCTTCATGACGCCCAGCGCCCAGCCGTTGCCGTGCACGTATCTGCCCTGCGCGTCGAGAGTATCATCGCCGCCGAGACGCGCATTGTGCGGCAGCGCGGCGAAGTTGGCCTGCATCCGCGGGTCTGAAGGGTCGTTGTAGGTGACGACGCGCGTGATGAAATCCGTGAGCGCCTCGCCGTATCTCTTCTCGTCGGCGGCGACAAACGGCTTCAGGCTCGCCCCGTCGAAGAAGGCTTCGTGGAGCAGCGCGGCGAAAGCGCGATTGTTCTTCTGCCGCCATTCATTGTCTTTGAGAATGTCCGGGTCACGGCCCCTGGTAATACGCATGCGCGGCATCAGGTAAACGGGCTCGGCCGCGACCACGTTGCGATAGACCAGCCGCAGCTCGAAGATTTTTTTATTGACGCGCGGGCGTACCATTATTAGACGCCAGTTCTCGGCGTTCCACTGGCGGTTAAAGCGCGGGCTGTCCGGGTCTATCTCCTCGTTGTGATGGAGCGCCGCCAGATTCTTCAAAGCGTCGCGGAAGAGCGCCGAGCCCGTAGTCTTCTGTATCTGGTTGTCGGGCTTGAGCTGCTTGCCAGCTTCAATCTCGCTGATGCGCTGGAAAATGGCCGTGATCGGCCACTTCGAGTTGGCGTCGGCGAGGCGCTTCGCGTCCGTGATCGAAACGAGCGTTTCGACGGCGAGCGACGCGGGCGCTGTCGTGGGCAGGGCGACCGGCTGCGGCTCGATGGCGATGCTGAAGGTCTTGAGCACGGTGCGCGGCGTCCCCTTACCGGCGCGCGGATATTCGGTCATACGGACGGCGAAGTCTCCCCGCCGCCCGTCGCTTGCGCGCGGCGTCCAGTCAACCGTCAGGGTCTTCTCGTTATAAGCGGCGGACGCAGGCTTCTGCACCAGTTCTACGCGCACGTCGTCGCTCTCTTCGTCGATCACGGCGAGGCCGAAAAAGATGCGTTGGCCCAGGCCGACGCGCTTGAATTGAATCTCGCCCAGTTCGGGCTGGCGATTGACGCTCGAAGCCCCGGAAGCGCCCGTCACGGGAGCGCCCATGTTTTGCACGGCCACGGCGCTCGCCGTACGCTGAAGCCTTGAGGCGAGCAGCGAGGCGGCCAGAACGCCGAACAGAATCAGGCAAACGAGCTTGAGCGAACGATTTACGGATGAGTGCACCGAGGGGTTGCGACCTTCTTTCATGATACTACGAGCAACGGAAACTGCTTTTTGAAAGCGGAGCGATTCAGCCCATACGCCGGGCAGCAAGCGCCCCTGGTCAAAAGCATGGATCGGGCGTTGAGAATGTCCGGGAGACAAAAGCATCCAATAGCAAACTCTATTCAAACCCGCACGGGCGCTGTTGTCAAGCAGAGCACTTCTCGGGCGATTAGTTGCGACGATCCAGGTCGTAGTCGCGCAGGCGACGATAGAGTGTTGAGGGAGAGATGCCCAGAATCTCGGCGGTCTTGGCGCGGTGCCAGTTGGTCTGTTCAAGGGCGGCGAGGATTTGCTGGCGCTCGACTTCGCGCAAGGATGCGGGCGAGGGCGCAGACGCGAAAGGGTTCTGACCGGCGCTCGCGCCGCTGTTGCTGCTGCTGCTGCTGTCGCCGCTCGCGGCGGCTGCGCCGCTCTGCGTGCCGAGCATGACGGGCATCGGGATAGCCGTCGGACGGGCGACCTCCGGCGGCAGCTCGTTCAAGGTGATGCGCTCCCCGTTGGAGAGAAGCACGGCGCGCTCAAGGCAGTTACGCAACTGTCGCACGTTGCCGGGCCACGCGTAGGCGCGAAGCGCGGAAAGCGCTTCCGGCGTCAGCTCCGGCGGATTCGAGCCGCCGAGCTGTTGCAGTAGATGACGCGCCAGCGGCTCTATGTCTTCGGGCCTTTCCCTGAGCGGCGTGAGCGTTATCTGGAAGCCGTTGATGCGATAGAGGAGGTCTGCGCGAAACGTGCCGTCGGCGACCACCGCATCCACGTTGCGGTTGGTGGCGGCGACGATGCGGACATTGACTTCGACTTTACGGACGCCGCCGACGCGATAAAAGGTGCGCGTCTCGATGGCGCGCAAGAGTTTGGCCTGAAGCTGCGTCGGCAGTTCCGTCACCTCGTCCAGAAAGAGCGTGCCGCCGTCCGCAAGCTCTATCAATCCGAGCTTGCGCCCCTTCGCACCCGAAAATGCGCCCGCCTCATAGCCGAACAATTCCGATTCGAGGAGCGATTCCTGAAAGGCCGCGCAGTTGAGGTCTATGAAGGAGGCGTCGGCGCGGGTCGAAAGGCGATGAATGGCATGCGCGACCAGCTCCTTGCCCGTGCCGGATTCGCCCGTGATAAGGACGGAAGCCTCCGACGGGGCGACGCGCTGGATGAGACGCACGACCTCGTTCATCGTCTCGGAGACGGAAATGATTTCGGGCGTCGGCGATTGACGGGCCAGTTGCTCGCGCAGGCGCTGATTGTCCACGCGCAGCCGTCGCTTATCGGCCGCCTGCTTTACAAGCGCATCAAGCTCCGTGATGCGGTACGGCTTCGAGAGATAGTCGTAGGCCCCGAGCTTCATCGCCTCGATGGCCGTCTCGACGGTCGCATGGCCCGTGAGCATGATGATTTCCGGGGGGTTGGGACGCTCGCGGACGCGGCGCAAAAGCTCCATGCCATCCATGCGCGGCATGTTGATGTCGCACAGCATAACGTCCACGTTGCTCTCTTCGAGACGGCGCAGCGCGGCCTCGCCGTCGGGCGAGACCGAGACGTTGTAGCCCAGACGTTGCAGCTCTTTCTGGATCACCAGGCGCAGGTTAGCTTCATCTTCGGCGACAAGGAGTCGAGTGGGTCGCGTATTCTCGCTCAAGCTGTTTCCTCTCCGTTATGTTGGCCGTCGAGGGCCGGGAGTGAGATCGTAAACGTCGTGCCGACGCCGACCGACGATTGAACGTCGAGCCGCCCGCCGTGCTCCGTTACGATACCATAACAGACGGCGAGGCCAAGCCCCGTCCCCTGGCCGATCTCTTTCGTAGTAAAAAACGGATCGAAAATCTTCGTCAAGTTCTCGCTCGCGATACCGACGCCCGTATCGCTGACTTCTACAAGCACGTGCGTCTCAAGATTGCGCGACCGCAGGCTCAGGCGACCGCCCTCCGGCATCGCGTCGATGGCGTTTGTGGCGAGCGCGATGACGGCTTGCTGCAACTGACCGGCGTCGCCCAGGATGGGGGCGACCTCGCGCGCCGCCTCGACCGTGATCTCGACGCCCTCGCCGCGCCGCTGGTGCATGAGCAGCCGCGCCGTCGCCGTTATCACCTCGTTGACGTTGACGGGGACGTGCTGGCTGGCGCGCGTGCGGCTGAAATCCAGCAGGCCGTTCGTTATCGTCTTACAGCGAAAAGCCTCGCTGCGTATGAGCCCAAGATATTCGCGCAGGTCTTCGACCTCCGGCGAGCCGTCGAAAGCGCCCTCGGCGACGCGCGATTCGAGCGCTTCGGCGCAGGCCGAGATGGTCGCCAGCGGATTGTTGATCTCGTGGACGACGCCTGCGGCGAGGCGGCCGACGGCCGCCAGTTTCTCGGCGCGCGCGATGGCGCGATTGGCGTCGACGCGCGTCGTGATGTCCTCGCCGACGGTGATGACGTGCGAGACTTCCCCGTCGCCATGAGCGCGCATCGGAATCTTGCTGACGAGCCAGTGCTTGGTCTCGCCCTCGGCGGTGGCCGTCTCCTGCTCTATGCGCTCGATTGCGCCCGTCTCAAAGGCGCGTGCGAACTCCCGCTCCAACACGTCGCGCTTCTGCCGCGTCAGTACGTCAAAGATATTACGGCCCAACACGGCATTACGCGGGATGCCCTGTCCGCCCAGCTCGCGATTACGATTCCAGGCCACCACACGATAGTTGCGGTCTACGGCGTAGAGCGAAAGCGGGAGGCTGTCGATGATCGCTTCGGTGAAGCGACGCTGCGCCTCGGCCTCGGCGGTGCGGCGCTCGACCTCAAGGCTTAAGGAGCTGGCCGCGTCGCGCGCCGCCTGGTAGAGCGAGGCGACGTGCGCGGCCAGCGCCGCCTGCTGCGCCGCCGCGTCCACAAGTCTCCAAACCGTCTCGGTGCAATCCGCCGGATCGTCGAATCCGACGACCAGCACTCCTTTGGTACGACCGCCGAAGCGAAGCGGCGCGGCGTATTCGACGCGGTGCGTTTCGTCGCGCAGGAAGAACCCGGAAGCATCGTCCAGAAGCGCAGAGGTGGACGAGGCTGAAGAAGTGAGCCAGGCGTTGAGGCGTTCCGTATGGACGACACGTTCGTCCTCGGCGCTTCCCTCGCGGTCGAAGGCGCAGATGACGGGGCCGCTCTTGTCCCGGCCCAGCGCCGCCGCGCACAGCACAGCGCCAGTCCCCTCGTAGGTCGCGCCAGCGACGTGGCGCACGACCTGCGCGGGCTCAACGGCGCGCAGCAGCCCGCGCCCGAGGTCTGCCAAAAATTGCAGCTCGCGGTTCGTGCCGACGAGCGCCCATTCGCGCTCTGCCGTCTCAAGGTGCGCGCTGATGCGCGTCAGCAGCTCGCGCGGGCTCGAAGGCTTCGTGATGTAATCGTCGGCCCCGGCGGCGAAGGCTTCGACCTTGCGGTTCTCTTCGTCGCTGGCTGTAAAGACGACGAGCGGCAGTTGGCGGGTCGCCGCCTGCGCGCGCAGCAGGCGACAGAGCGCGAGCCCGTCCACGCCCGGCATCTCTATATCGAGGACGACCAGATCGAAGGGCTCACGGTGCAGCAGCCGAAGGGCAGCGGGCGCATCCGAAGCCGTAAAGGCGCGATGGCCCGCATCCTCGAAGATACGGCTCAGACGCGAGCGCTCGCTCGCCTCCGGATCGACGATGAGCAGCGTCGCCGTCTTGTTGGTTGTAATTGAAGGAGCCGACATGCTTTGCCAATCCAGGGTCGCGCCCGTCTAACATTTTGGTATCGGGGGAATGAGACGCGAGCGCGCTCTCTCTGTGCGAAGACGTGCGCGCCGCTGACGGGCAATGCTCACAAGCCTCAGCCCGCGCCGCACGTCTCTCTTATGGATTGAAAGCGAAGGCGACAGGGTTTGTCAAGAAGTTAGGCAAAGCGAAGCTGATGCTGCCACCCCCGGACTGTAGATAGAAAAACACCCGGAGGTTTATTGATGCCCTCCGGGCGGTTCTCTATTTGGGGCCGCTTTCTATTTGCTACTTCACCAGGAAGACATCCCAGGCCCAACGCCCTGCTCGCGCCCCCTTCGTATCCCAGACCTTCGCACGATAAAGGAACTGATTGCCGTACTGGTCTGCGCGCTTCGACTCCTTGTAATCAAGCTCCAGGCTGGCAACGCCGAGTTGTGTCAAGGTGTGTAGCTCGTTTGCCTCCGAGATGCCATTGTGATTTGTATCCTGCCAGAGACGTAAAGAAGAGAAGACCGAATCTATATTGTTTATAACTCTATCGCCGTTGCCGCCCTTCTCCTCCCTGTCGAATGCAGCGAGCGCGAGAAATCCGTTAGGAGCAGCCGATGCTGGCTGCGGTGAGAAATTGCCGAAGAGTTCTGTGCCATCGTCTATCGTGCCGTTGGAGTTGCGGTCAAGGGCAAGCCACGCATCGTCTGAACCGATGGCCGTCCAAGCCAGCCTCTCGCGCGCGCCGTCAGCGTCGAGGTCGAATTGGACGCCTTCGAGTTCGCCCGTCAGCTCAAAGCCGTTACCCTCCAGGTCTATGATGATCGGCGAATGCCAAGTCCGACACTGGCATGTATCCGGGTCACGATAGCCGTTAGGGCAGGAGATAAACTCTCCGCCATTGCAGCCGAAATCACTGAAGCAATTCCCTATCTCTACCCAGTAGTGATCGTCTGTCCAGACGCACCTCAGTTCTCCGCCGGTTTGCGGCGGCGGATTCGCCGTGTATTGGGTTGTTTGGCTAATGACTCTTTGCTGCCACAGGCCCGTGCCGCCTCCGGAATCACTTGTCGTCGGGTAATGAAAGATCGGGTCGCAACTAATGTTATAGAACTTATTTCTATAACCCGTTCCGCTCGTTTCATACTGATAGCGAGAGTCTGTTACGGTGCCATCGGAATCCCGCCAATATATATTCCAGTACGTTTTCTTAATCACACTACACTCCAGCATGCCGCAATTAGTATAAAAATAATCGGCGGCTCCTGACTCGAAGGTGGGTACGCATGCCAGGGTGAGGGCTATTTTGCCAAAAGCTATTAGACACACGACGACTGTTAAAAGAAACATAGTTCTTTTCATATAATCCTCCCGGGGGCTTATTGTGAGTTAGCGGTGAGGCATCAACGCATCGGCTGTATGTCTCGTTGAGTGTAGAATTTCAGGCGGATCGCAAGGGGCCTACAATTTACCGGCCCGTTTTTCAAGCTGCTCTTTAATCTCGCTTAGCTCCGCTCGAATATCGGAGCTTGGCTGAAGATTTTCAAGCATCATGAGGACATCTTGTTTCGCGCTTTGCAAACCCGATGTTGATGCCGGTGGGAGTCCATCGCCGGGCGTTTCTGACAACGATGCCACTCGTTGTTTGAGCTTTTTCAAAGCAGCGGGAAGCTCAGAATCCGGCTGCTCCAATGTCGCCTTTATTAAAGGCAGAATGTTGCCGAGTTGCCCTTTGACACCCGCGCGGCGCGCTTTATGTCTCGCTATCGTGGGAGCATCCCCCTCACCTGTCGAGTCCTCAAAAAGCACAGCCAGGATGGTAATCGTCGGCTCAAGCGAGCCAGATGCCGAGGATGGTCGTAATTTAGAAGCGGGGATTCGTTCCTGAAAGGTCGCCCCCGGAGCGATTACGCGGCCCACAGTTGTCAGCTCTGCATCCACCATGCTCCGAGCACCCATGCCTAATGAATATCCATTGATAGATTTATCAGAGATGTTTTTCAGCGATAAGATGTAGTTGGTTTCTTCCAGAACTAAGCTTACCACCTGCACAGCCTGGGTTTTATTCTCTACCCGTGGCGTACTTTGTTGAGACCGAATAGACCGTGGAAGCCAGACAGCCATCCCGATGGCGGCCATGAAAATGAGGGCGAGAGCGCTTCTTTTAAAGGCTTGACGGTTGAGGCGCACTGTGGGGTTTTCCATTTGATTCTCCTTCGTAGATGGGTTGTGAAGGTATTAACGTTACACAGTTCCTACAACTGCATTACATCAATGTTTTCATCTTTAATTAAAAAGATTACGCAGGAGCAAGACTCGATGAGGAGTGAGGCTCTTGCCAATCGAATCGATGGCGCGAGGAATATAGGGCACACCTCAAATGCTGTCAAGAATTTTCTTTGCCGCACTGCTGGCGGTACAAGGTGAGCGTAAAGAGTAGGGTTAAGACAAGGGACATGGCCTGTGTGGTTGGAGAGGTATTGCTACCTACCACTCGCCCTTTCGTGCGCGTCGAGGCGTTGCTGTAGTCGGTCGGCGCGGCGCGCGGCGGTGTGCGCGAGCAGAAGCGCGAAGGCGGCGATAATGAGCGCGGCGATTGAGAAGAGCCTGTGCGTCGTCGCCCGAAACTCGCGGGCGCGATGAGACGGCCCTTCAGCTTCGCACGCTGTAGCACTGTATAAAGACCTGGCTGCGTCGTGCAGCGCGTCTCCGCGCTCGATCTCGGCCAGCCACTGCTCGTCGAACTGTTGAAGAATATGATGGCTCATAAAACTTTTACGGTGAGAGATAAAGTCAACCCGCGGGGACGGAAGGCGGCGAGAGGGCGCGCGCGCGCCCGTTCGTTTCCTTTTATCCTTTCCCCTGGTATCCCCTTTTTCTAATTGATCGCCGTCGAGGCGAGCTTGCTCGTGTCAAGCTCAATGACGGTTTCTTCGGCGAGGTCTGCGCGTCGCCGCTGCTTGTGTTCGGACTTGGCGCTGTACATGGCCTGGTCGGCGGCGATCAGGAGTTGATCCAGCGTCTCGCCGTCTACGCCGTAGGTCGAAGCGCCGACGCTGATGCCGACGCGCGCGTGATGATCCGGGCGCACGCGTAGCGAGAACTTCCTGATCGTGCTCTCGATGCGCTGGCAAAGCTCTTCGACCTGCTCGCCCTCCAAATCCTGAACGATGGCGACAAACTCATCGCCCGCGTAGCGCGCCAGGAAATCGTACTCTCGTAGCTGCGCCTGCAAAAGGCGCGCAACCTCGCGCAGCATCTTATCGCCCGTCTTGTGCCCGAACGTATCGTTGACCTGCTTGAAATCATCGAGGTCGAGCATGATGACCTGGAAGGGTCGGTTGGTGCGGCCCGAGCGCGACGCCTCCTGCTCGAAACGCAGGTGCATGCAGCGCGCGTTCGGCAGCCCCGTGAGCGGGTCTGTGAGCGCGTTGGATTCCGCCTCGGCGTGGTGCATCGCGTTGGCGAGCGCGTCGGAAGCGAGCCGCGTCACGGTCTCAAGCAATCGCATGTGATCGTCCGTGTATTCGTTCAGCTCCATCGAATAGACGGAGAGCGCGCCGAGCAGGAGGCCGTCTTTGAAGAGCGGCAGCGCCGCCATCGTCCGGTATTCATTGCCGCTTTCCAGCTCGACGCCCGTAAAGTCGAGCCCCGGATGGATGTGATTGATGGCCCGGCGGTTGGCGAGCGCAAACCCCGTGACGCCTTCGCCCGGTGCAACGCAGCGGTCGCTCAAGACCTCGGCGTTGCGACCCGCGACGTGCGCCGCCGCCGCATAACCCTTCAATTCGTCGTAGAGGTAGACCACGCAGGTATCGAAAGGAACGATGTGGCCCACCTTGTTGACGAGAATCGAGAGCGTGTCTTCGATGTCGAGCGAGGAGCCGAAGGTGCGCGCGATCTCGTAGAGCGCGTAGACCTCCCGATGAGCGTTCTTGATCTGGTCATAGGCGAGGACGGAAGACTGCTCGCGGCGCTGTTCCGTGATGTCGGAATCCGTCAGCGAGCGCGGCGCTGAGGAATCGGTCTCGGCGGTGCTCTGCTGATCGAGCCCGAGCGCGGCGATCTCGGCGTCGAAGCGCGGAAGGTATTCCAGAAACTTATTGACCACCTTCGGGTCGAAATGCGTGCCGGAGCCGCGCAGGAGCAGCGCCCCGGCCTCTTCGCGCGTCATGCCGCGCCGGTAGGGTCTGTCTTCGCGCACCGAGTCGAAACAATCGACGACCGAGAGGATGCGCGCCGTCATCGGAATCTGGTCGCCCTTCAATCCGTCCGGATAGCCGTGCCCGTCCCACTGTTCATGGTGATGGCGCACGATGGGGACGACCGGATAAGGAAAATCGACTCGCTGCAATATCTCTGCGCCGACCGTGGTATGCACCTTCATCTTATCGAACTCGGCGGCCGTCAGGCGGCCCGGCTTGTTAAGGATATGATCGGGGACGGCCAGCTTGCCGATGTCGTGCAGGAGCGCGCCCGCTTTGAGCGCCTCGATCTCGCGGTCTGAGAGCTGGAAGACGCGGCCCATTCCGGCGGCATAGATTTGGACGCGACGAACGTGGCAGTGCGTCGTCTGATCCTTGGCGTCGATGGCGGTGGCGAGCGCCTCGACGGTCGCCAGGTGCAGGCGGCTCATCGCGTCGGCCTCGCGCGTCTTCTCGTGCACGCGCTCGAAGTAAACCTTGTAGGTCGCGTAGGTCGCCGCGACGACCGGCAGGCTCACGAGTACGTACAGCAAGCCGAAGCGCGAGACCGCGCCGTAGATCAGAGCGGCGGCAATCGCCCCCGCAAAGAATGTCCAGGAAGTCCAGAGATAACCGTCGCGCCAGAATTTCCAGACGGGACGATGGCTCTTCAGAGCGTAGAGCGCGGCGATCCCCAGACCGTTTAAGAAGTATTGGAGAACTGCCATGACGACCAGCGGCACGATCAGATGATCGAGGCGCAGCGGCGAGGCGCCCGCGAGCGCGGCCGCCTTGATGCCCGCATAAGCATGGAGCGTGAGATAGAAGGCGTTGCCCGCCAGCAGCACTGTGAGCGCCATGATCGCGGGCGCACCCAGATGGCTCGTCGCGCGGCGGGTCGTGCGCCGCGCGCTCACATAGGAATCCATAGCGCCGACCAGCAGGGCCGCCGGAACACCCAGAAACAGCACGCTCAGAAAAATGAAGGTGTCGCCCGCCGTCAGGCTCGCGGTCGTGTTCGGAATACGAATCGGGTAGGAACCGGCGGCGACGACGAAGCCGAGCAGCACCAGGAACTGGGCCCACTCGACCGCCGTCAGGCTGAGGCACTGGTAAAGGGCCCACACGCAGACGAGCGCCCCGGCGACAACCATACCGGCCCAATAAAGCCTGGCCGGTCGATTGTAATCAGACATCTCTATGAGTTTCACTTGTGCTCCCTCGGTCGCACGCGCGCGCGCACACACTTTCTCTAATCGCGCCTCTCTATCTTTCTCTCTCTGTGTGCGGGCGACCTTCTCCAGCAGCAGACCTTTTTAAATTTGATTCCCGCTTGTAAGGTGACCTTATAACTCTCGAACCGGGGTGGTGTCCGTTGCCGGAAGCAGAGGGGCTGGGAGCAAATCAGCTACTCGGCTTCCGGCTGCGGACGGGCAAGAAGCGGGCCTCAATAGTGGCATTCGCCCGCCTGTCTGGGGGTGAGAGTCCTTGAAGAGCATCACACTTTCTCTCGCGGGCGCACGACGCCTTTTTGGGCCAACCGGGAAGGTGATGCTCGTCTTTTCAAATTTGTGCGGCTATCGGACTCCGTGCGGTGAGCCCGTGAAGCGCTCCGAAGCGCTTCGAGCCGCGCCCTTCTCTTAACAACATCCGTGCCGCGCCCGCAGAGATCGCCGCCCTTTACGGTAAGCTCCTGTATCATCGCCATTTAACTGGCGTGAGGCCGGAAACCACGGGCGGCCAGGGAGGCGTCCCGCGGGGTCAATCTGACAGGTCAACCTGATGATTCCGGTCAGGATAATCATTAAGAAGTCCGTGACGGTCGTTACGCATAAGGGCGGGCCCTCTCCTGCAAGAGGCTGCTCGCTCGAGGCGGTCGCCGTTGCTCCGTCCGATTCTTTCATCTTCGGCGGCCCCTGTGTGCGAGGGGTTTGACAATCGTCGCTCGGACGATGCACCCTCTTCGCATTCTGATTCCGGTTGGCCCGGAAGGCGGTGCGCGGCGTGGAGGTGTCTGGAAATGAGGGGCGTGGCAGGACGGCTTCGAGCGGCTATCTTGAGCTGCTGCGGTCGAACCGCGACTTTCGCAATCTATGGCTCGGCCAGGTCGTCAGCCAGCTCGGCGACTGGTTCGATACCATAGCCCTCTACACGCTGGTGCTGACGCTGACGGGATCGGGGCGCGCCATAGGGCTCGTGCTCGTGGCCCGTTTTCTTCCGAGCTTCGTGATGGGCGCGCTCTCGGGCGTCGTGGCCGACCGCTTCGACCGGCGGACGATCATGATCGTCTCCGACATACTGCGCGCCTTCGTCGTGCTCGGATTCCTGCTGGTGCGCCGACCCGATCAGATGTGGCTCGTCTACGTGCTGACGGTGCTGCAACTGGTCTTCTCCACCTTCTTTGAACCGGCGAAGACGGCGGCCATTCCGTCAATCGTCGCGCCGCGCGAGCTTATCGCCGCCAACGCCGTATCCTCCGTAACGTGGTCTGTGATGTTGACGATGGGCGCGGCCATCGGCGGGGTCGTCACGGGCTGGTTCGGCACAAACGCCGCCTTCATTCTGGATTCGCTGACGTACCTGGCTTCGGCGGCACTCGTCGCCAGCGTGCGTTTTCCGAAACGGCCCGCGCGCGTGAAATCCAGGCTCACGGTCGGCAGGGCGCTCGGGCTGACCGACACTCTTGAGGGCGCGCGTTACGTGATGAAGCGACCGCGCGTGTTTGCGCTCCTGATGGTCAAACCCGCCTGGGGTATGGGCGGCGGCATACTCGCGCTGCTGGCCGTCTTCGGCGAAAAGATTTTCACGGTCGGCGGCCGCGCGGCGACCGGCATCGGTGTGCTTTACGCGGCGCGCGGAGTCGGCACGGCGATTGGCCCACTGGCCGCGCGTCGCTTCGCGGGCGAGGCGCGCGAGCGTATGCAAACGGCCATCGGCGTCGCCTTCGTCATCGGCGGCATCTTCTACGTCGCCTTCGGGCGCGCGACCAACTTCGCCTTCGCGTTGCTCGTCCTGCTCGTCGCGCACATGGGCGGAAGTGTTCTGTGGGTCTTCTCGACCGTGCTCTTACAACAGACGGTTGAGGACAGGTTTCGCGGGCGGGTCTTTGCCGCCGAGATGGCGCTGCTGACGCTGACGATGGCGGCGTCCAACTACGCCACGGGAGAGCTGCTGGATCGCTTTCAGCTCTCGCCGCGCACGGTGACGGTCGGCATCGGCTTCTTCTTTTTCATTCCCGGCGTGCTGTGGTTTGTGACGCGCAGGTGGTGGGACGGCGGACGGGGCGGCGAGGCGGACGACGACCTCAAGACCGTGAACGCCCGCGTCGAAGCGGAAGCTGCGGCGGCGACGACAGGGGCGGCGCCGTAGCCCGCACCTCGAATCAAGCGCCCGTTTATTAATCCCTGAATCGAGCGCTCATTTATTGATTTCGGTTAAGAGCCTTCCGGCCAGCTCCGACTTCAACCTCTCAAGGGCGCGGTATTGCTCCATCGCCCCGCTCTTATCACCGCTATAGAGGTATGAAATCCCGAGCCCGAAGTAGCCGTCCGGGTCTTCGGGCTGCATGCCTACGTACTGCCTGAACTCTTCGGCCGATTCCGCAAAGCGCCGCTGCGCTCTGTAGGCGAGGCCCAGATTGTAATGGGCCACGGCGTAATCTGCACGGACGCGAAGCGATTGCTTGTACTGCTCGACGGCTTCGGCCGGTCGCTCAAGCGCGGCATAGGTCAGGCCGAGGCGGTTGTACCAGTCCGGGTCATTCGTTTTCAGGCGCACCGCCTGTTGAAACGGCCCGAGCGCCTCGGCGTAATTTTTCTGGCTGAAAAAAGTATAGCCGAGCTGGTAATAGCCGTCTCCGTCTTCGGGCTGCATCGAGATGTAGCGCCTGAAATCCGCGATGGCTTCGGCGTAGTTACCTTGCGCGCGGTGGGAGAGGCCGAGGTTGTAGTAGGCGACGGCGAAATCCGGCTTGATGCGAAGCGCCTGCCTGTATTGTTCGATGGCCTCTGCGGGGCGCTTCGCCGCGTCGTAGACGACGCCGAGCTTGTTATAGAAGCTGGCGTTATCGGCCTTGCGGCGAATCGCTTCACGAAGCTGCTCGATGGCCTCCGTATAGCGCTCTTGCGAGTAATAAGTATTCGCCAGATTATAGTAGCCGTCCGCGTCCTCCGGCTTGAGACGAATGTATTGCTTGAACAGTTCGACGGCCTCGGCGTAGCGTTCACCCGTCTGGTAGGAGAGGCCGAGGTTGTAATAGGCCACTGCGTAATCGGGCGCGACGCGCATCGCCTGCTTGTATTGATCTATGGCTTCGGCTGCGCGTGTGGTCGCATCGTAGGCGAGGCCGAGACGGTTGTAGCCGTCCGGGTCTTCGGGCTGCATGCGTATGTATTGCTTGAACTGTTCGATGGCCTCGGCGTAACGCTTCTGAACCGCGTAGGCGTTGCCGAGGTTGTAATAGGCGACGGCGAAATCCGGCTCGGCGCGGATCGCCTGCTTGTACTGCTCGGCGGCGGCGCTGTACTGACCGGCCGAGTAGAGATCATTGCCCCGCTTGTTGAATGTCTCGGCGTCGCCCGTGGTGGTCGAGGTGGCGGCGTCTGCTGCGGTGGAGGTGGGTTCAGCCGTTGCGGGGTCGGGTTGCGGGGGGCGCGACGCCGCGCCTGCGGCGACGAGAGCGTTGAGACGGTTGCGCGCCAGCGCTATAAATCGCCCGTTTGGAAAATCTTTCAAATAGGCTCTAAAATCCTCCGGGTTCGTGCTGTCCTTGATCGTCTGCCAGTAAGCTATTTCGACGCCCGGCTCATCCAGCCTGCGCTTTGCGGCCGGGGTTGAGGCGCTCGTGTTCGGACGCGTCGTACGCCCCGTTGAAGAGCTATTGCTCCGCGGACGGGTAGAGGTCTTTGGCGGCGGAGGCGTCAGGAGCCCCGCCCCTCCCTTAAGGTCTTGCGCATGTAAGAGCGCGGGAGCGCCCGCCGCCAGGGCCGCAGCAATTGTCAACACGGCCAGGCGTAAATAGCGAAGGGGGTTGCTGATCGTCATTATTATTATCGTCCTATTAAAGAGTGCTGTTTGATTAACGATTCCGGCATTGAAGAGAATGCTCTGTAGGCTTTTGCGCGCCGACGAGGCTCACCGTCCGCCCTCCGGAGACGCGAGCGAGACTATAGCACAGGGGCGAAATGGATTTCACCAGACGGCACGCACATTCGTCTGCCTGCGCAGCGCACACAAATAGCAACGGGCCTTTCGGGCGGGGGAAATTTGTGTGCTATAAAGATTGAAAAGGAGAAATCATCAATGCATCGAAGAACTTTTCATCTATCGTTCTCTTTGTTACTCGTGCTGAGCGCGGGGGTTTGGGCGGCCGAGGGAAATCGTCTGACGGCCGACCTCTTTCTGGATTGGGAGTGGGTCTCGTCGCCGCAAATCTCGCCCGACGGCGGCCAGATCGTCTTCACACGCCGCTGGACGGATAAGATCAACGACAAGTACGAGACCGACATCTGGATTATGGACGCCGACGGCGGCAGGAAGCGCTTTCTGGTCAGGGGTTCGCAGCCGCGCTGGTCGCCCGACGGGCGCAGGCTCGCCTATATCGCGCAGGGTCAGCCGACGGGCGCGCAGATTTTCGTCAGGTGGATGGACAGTGGAGAAGCGACGCAGTTGACGCGCCTTGAGCGCAGCCCGTCGAATCTGAGCTGGTCGCCCGACGGGCGGCAGATCGCCTTTAACATGCTCGTCCCGGCCAAGCCCGCCATGAGCGTCAAGATGCCCGACAAACCGGAGGGGGCGAAGTGGGTCGATGCGCCGCGCGTCGTCGACCGCCTCAACTATCGCGCAGACCAATCGGGCTGGCGTCCCGAAGGCTTCACGCACATCTTCGTCATACCGGACACGGGCGGCACGCCCCGCAAGCTCACCGACGGCGATTACCAGCACGACGACCCGCAGTGGATGATGGATTCGCAAACCATCGTCTTTAGCGCCGTGCGTAAGCCCGAGGCCGAATACGTGCGCGGCGGCGAAGACATCTACGCCCTATCGACAGCGGGCGGCGGTATCAGAGCACTGACGGATCGCAACGGGCCCGATTACGATCCGACGGTCTCGCCCGATGGCCGCTTCATCGCGTACCTCGGTCACGATCAGAACGACAATACATACACCGTCTCCAAGCTCTACCTTATGGAAGCCAACGGCGCGAACAAGCGGCTGCTGACCGGCGAGTTTGATCGCGAGCCGGGCGGTTTGATCTGGGCCCAGGACGGAAGCGGCATCTATTTTACGACGGAAGATCGCGGCACGAACAATCTCTGGTTCGAGCCGGTCAGGGGCGGCGCGCCGACGCAGGTCACCGGCGGCAATCACCAATTGCTGACCTCTTCGATCAGCCGCGGAGGCCGCGCCGTCGGCGTGCTTTCAAGCGCCGTGGAGGCGGGCGATGTCGTCACCTTCACGGTCGCTTCGCCGAAAACGAGGGCCGCCACCAATGCGGGTGATTTCAGAGCGCCACACAGGCTGACGGGCGTCAACGACGATCTGATGGAGGGGCGCAAGCTGGGGCCCGTGGAGGAAATCTGGTACGACTCGGTCGGCAATAAGAGGATTCAAGGGTGGATCGTCAAGCCGCCGGATTTCGACGCGTCCAGAAAGTATCCGCTGATGCTCTACATCCACGGCGGCCCGCATTCGATGTACGGCGTCGGAATGAACTTCGAGTTCCAGAACCACGCCGCCGAAGGCTACATCGTGCTCTACACGAACCCGCGCGGCTCGACCGGCTACGGGCAGGAGTTCGGCAACGCCATCAACAACAACTATCCGGGCGAAGATTACGACGACCTGATGAAGGGCGTAGACGAGGTTATCAGGCGCGGCTACATCGACGAAAGAAATCTCTTCGTCTGCGGCGGCAGCGGCGGCGGTGTCCTGACGACCTGGATCGTCGGCCATACGGACCGCTTCGCCGCGGCGGTCGCCATGAAGCCCGTCATCAACTGGTACAGCTTTATCGGGACGACCGATTCCGCCGACTGGTACTTCAACTTCAAGAAGCTTCCCTGGGAAGACCCGCAGGAGCATCTGCGCCGCTCGCCGATCACCTATGTCGGCAACGTCAAGACGCCGACCATGTTGATGACGGGCGAGCTGGACTTGCGAACGCCCATGGAGCAGACGGAGCAGTTCTACCGCGCGCTCAAGATGCGAAAGGTCGATACCGTGATGGTACGCATCGCAGACGAGTATCATCCGATCAACGCCGTTCCGGGCCTGCGTCACCCGTCGAACAGAATCCAGCTCATACTCTACCTTCGCGGCTGGTTTGAGAAGTACAGAAAGAAGTGAGGGGAAAGCGTTCGCCAACCGGGCGAGCAGCAATCGGTGGTCGTAAGGATTGACCGTAAAAGGCCGCAGGCCGACCGACTGATTGCTGATTGTCGTCTGCTATTACGATGATAAAAGTCGGAGTCATGGGCTCGGCTGATGACGCGCTTCCGGAGGGCGTGGCCGATGCGCTGCGCTTGCAGGCGGAGGCGCTCGGGCGAGCGATTGCCGCCGCCGCGCCGCGCGTGGCATTGCTGACGGGCGCGACGACCGGGCTGGTCTACATAGTCGGGCGTGCCGCGCGGGATGAGGGCGCGCTGCACATAGGCGTCTCTCCAGCGAGCGACGAGCGCGAGCACGTCTCGCGCTACGCGCTTCCGACCGCCGCCTGCGACCTTATCATCTACACGGGCTTCGGTCTCAAGGGGCGCAACGTCGTGCTCGTGCGCTCGTGCGACATAGTGCTCTTCATAGCGGGTTCAATGGGCGCGCTCAACGAGTTCACCATCGCTCACGATGAGGGAAAGATAATCGGGTGTTTGACCGGGACGGGAGGCGTGGCGGACGAGGCCGACCGTCTCCTTAGTACATTCCCCAAGAGCACGGGCGCGTGCGTTCTTCATGGCGACGATCCGCAGCGATTGCTGGCCGCCTGCCTCGAAGCGCTCGATCAGGCGAAGAGAGGCAGTACGGAATCATGAAGGGAAGGCTTCAACGTCTTGAAGGCTTTCGCTTCATCTCTCGTCATTACTGCTTCTCCCCTGAAGCCTGCTTTCGATCGACTATCGCTTTTGTGAGGATGACGGGGTTTGAATGCCGGATACTGAAAACGTCATAGCGGCGTCGCGCCTGAGCACAGAGCTGGCGGCCAGCGACCTTGAGCACGAGGCATGGGAGCAGGCGCGCCCTGTTCACCTGACGCGATACTGGTCGGGCGATGAAGCGCCCGCCGGTCGTCATGCCGAAGCGCGCCTCGTGTGGTCTGAGTCCGCACTGTGCGTCCGTTTCGTCTGCCGTCAAAGCGAGCCCCTGGTCGCGAGCGCGACGCCGCAAACGGAGACCAAAACCCTCGGCCTGTGGGAGCGCGACGTGTGCGAGCTGTTCATAGCGCCCGACGCACGCAGGCCCGAGCGTTATTTTGAGTTTGAGGCCGCGCCGACAGGAGAATGGCTAGACCTCCGTATTCAAAAACTGCCGGACGCGCGCGAGACCGATTGGGAATACAGTTCGGGCATGAATGCGGCAGCGGCGCGCGTCGCCGGTGACCTGATAATAATAGCGATGCGCATTCCCTGGGACGCGTTGGGCGGTGCGCCCGGCGTGGACGCGCGCTGGCGCGCGAACCTCTTCCGCTGCGTCGGGACGGGTTCAACGCGCGGCTACCTCGCATGGCAACCGACGCACACCGCGCGTCCCAACTTCCACGTCCCGCAGGCTTTCGGCTGGCTCATATTCAAGGGAGGAACGAACGAAGGGCGGCAGCGATGAGGGATGAATGATTGAGTTATCGCTCAAGTGAATTAAGCATGCAACCCGCTTCATCCCTCATCCCTTCGTTTCTCCCTGCTCCCGGAGGTAGGTGTTGAAACGAGCGCGGTCGGCATCGCTCATTTCCGTGATCTTCACGCCGATCAGATAGCCTCTCTCCGTCTCGCTCTCATCGAGTTGTTCGTAGCGAACGGGAACGACCTGAAGGGTAAGCGGCCCCCCGGGGTGTTCGAGCGTGACGAGCAGGAGTCGGCCTTCGCCTGTCAAATAATGCTCGCCCGCGCGTATGGTCGGCACGACCAGCGCGAGGCCCGTCGCGCTGAGGTCGCGCGTGTAGCCTTCGATCTTCGCCGGACGCTGTCCGAGGGCGCTCTCCGCCCTCGTCTTCACGCCGAGCAGCGAGAGGCTGAACGACAGTCGGGTTCGGTATCGTTTGGCGCGACGACGGTCGACCGCCATGCTCCGCAAACGAGCGATTATAGAACGCAGCAGTTCCGGCATTTCGCCTCACAGCCGTTTGGATTTCTTCAGCTCACAAGTTGACGCGGACGGGGGCAAAAAAAGAGAGGGAGAAAAATTTGTCTCGCGGACGCCGAAGCGACGCTCTATTTCTTCTCGGCCAGGGGTTTGCCGCCCGTGTCCGCGCTTCTGATTCCTGATTTGTCCATAAAGAAGGAGAGGCGGCCCGTGCGTCCGTAGCGAGCGGGCTCGGCTCCCGCCGTAAAGCTTTTGGCGTTTGCGCCGAGCGTGATGTGAAAGCGATAGCCGGTCGATTCGGTTCCCTCCAAATCTTTCGGCACGAGCCCGGCGGCGATGAGCGCCGCAAGGTCGCCGTAAAGTCCGTCATGCTGCTGGCTGTAGACAAGCTCGGCGACGCTGATGCGCTGTAACATGCTCTGCGCTTCGCTGTGGTGCGTGTCTATGCGGGCCTTGAAAAAGTATTTCCTGCCTTCCTTACTGACGGTGTCCTGGCTCATTTTATCGCCGACGATCCAGGCGTCGCCGACGCGCATGAGCGACACCTCGTCGGGCGGCTGCGACGGCTCGCCGTCCTTCATCTTGACGAAGACCGTGGCCGTATCACCGCTCACCTGTTCGCCGCTAATGACGATATTCGAGGCGGCTGCCGCCATCTTTTCAAAGTCGGGCCGCAAATCCTCAAGCTCCTCCTTGCTTAACCCCTCGATCGCGGGCTTGAGCGTCGACATCCCGAACGCCTCGCGAAAACGTCTTTCGCTCAGCGCCTTGTAAAATTCGCGCACGGTTTCGGACGGCGTGCGCGCGGAGAGATTTTGCGCGGCGGTTGACGACGCGGCCGTTGCTGCTACTGCCGACGGTGCTGCGGCGGCGGTTGCTGTCGTGCCCACCGCGAGTGATTGTAAACCTGCGAGCGCGAGGGCCGAGACTAAACCTAAGACGATGTTGATGCTGCTGCGGGCGGAGCAAGCGGTGGTGCGAGTATTCATCGACGAGTTATTCCTTCAATCGCGTAGACATGAGTGCGGCGCGACTCCTCCTGTACGGGCCGCCGCGCCACACATTATAGAAGGTGCCAGAGCCCTAAAAGTTGCCGCAAAAGTTGCCGCCGCCCGAAGCTTCCCCCCTTGTTTTTCAGGGGGGAAGCGGCCGACCCCTGCGGCTCCTTCTTACCTGTACTTGCCCGAGCGGCTCTCTGCGGGGCCGTTGGCGAGAAGCAGCTCGCGCCCGACCAGATAGAGCAGCACGGCCAGCACCACGAACGGAATCATCGACAGGAGATCCGAGTAGTTTCCCGTACGCAAGGGGTTGCCGAGCGACCAGGCGTCGATCCTCTTGTTAAAGTCGATGAGCCGTTGCCACGGAACGCCCGCCATGATGGCGATCACGATGGCGGCGAGCGCGCCGCCCGCGATGTAGCCCGAAGCCATCAGCACGCCCGGACTCTTATCACCTTCGGCGACCAGCTCTTCTTCCGTCATCTTGCGATGCGCCAGTCGCTTGCGCATATTCCTGTCAACCAGCCAGCGAATCGCGCCGCCGATAAAGATCGGGCTCGAAGACGAGAGCGGCAGGTAGACGCCGACGGCGAAAGCCAGCGACGGTATGCCGGACATCTCAAGTACGATGGCGATCATCACGCCCAGGAGCACGAGCCCCCACGGAAGCTGGCGGTTCAGGATGCCCTTGATGATGTAGGACATCAGCGTCGCCTTCGGCGCGTCGTACTTGGTCTCGACCGTCGTCCCGTCGGGCCTGACCTTGCGCGTGCCGTTGATGCCCTGGTCTACGAAATAGACCGGCACGCCCTGATCGTTGACCAGATACTTGCCCGCCGGGCCGTTCTGCGTGTCCGTGACATGAACGACGTGGTAGGTGTTCTGGTCGGCGTTGCCCTGCGGCCCCGTTAGCTTCTCGGTCTTTCCGAACTGCGACGGATCGAAGCGCAGCTCGGCCGGGAAAGTGCGCTCGATCTTGTAGACGATCTTGCCCGCGTCGTTGACCAGATACTCGCCCGCGTCAAGCCCCTGGACGGTCGCCGCCGCTCCCGCCTCGTTCTTCAATATGCGATAGTTTCCGGCCTGCGCTGGCTTGTCCGGCTCGTTGAAGGCTTGCAGCGAAGACGGAACGCCCGTCTGTAGCTGGCCCGTGTTCGCTTCGACGGGTACGAACATCGTGCGCGTCGCGTAAACGGTCGAGGAATCATTCAGGCTCAGAAGGATTGGCCCAAGCACGAGCGCCGAAGCCAGAGCGCCGACGAGGATTGCGACCTGCTGGTACTTGGGGGTCGAGCCGACGAGGTATCCGGTCTTTAAGTCCTGCGAGGTCGTGCCGCCGTTGGAGGCCGCGATGCAGACGATTGCGCCGATGGAGAGCGCCGTCACGTAATAGTTCGGCCCCGTCCAGCCCAACAGAAGAAATACGAGGCAGGTCAAAAGCAGCGTCGCCACCGTCATGCCCGAAATCGGATTCGACGACGAGCCGATCTCGCCCGTCAGTCTTGACGAGACCGTGACGAAGAGGAATCCGAAGGCGACGATCATCAACGCGCCTAGGAAAGCGGTCGCGATGTTATGCTGCAATCCCAATTGCGGGAAACCCATAATCATAGCGATCAGGGCGATGATGCCGCCCAGCACCAATTTCATGGAGAGATCCTGATCCGTGCGCGCCACGGAGCCCGCGGCTCCCTGGCCCGCGCGCAGGTCACGCAGGCCGCCCTTCAATCCGCTCCAGATGGTCGGCAGGCTGCGAAAGAGGCTGATGATGCCGCCCGCCGCCACCGCGCCCGCGCCTATGTAGAGCACGTATGCGCCGCGCACGTCGTTCGGGCTCATCGTGTTGATGGGCACATCGCCCGGCGGCACGACTCCCGTCATCGTCTCGCCGAAGAACTTAATCATCGGAATCAGTACCAGATAAGCGAGCACGCCGCCCGCCGCCATGATCGAAGCGATGCGCGGCCCTATGATGTAGCCGACGCCCAGAAGCGCCGGAGAGATTTCCGCCGCGATTGAGCCGCCCTTGAACGGAGCGCCGAAGACCTTCTCGGGCGTATCGCGCCAGCCTTTGAAAGCGCCCATCAATACCTGATAGAGAAACCCTACGCCGAACCCCGCGAAGATGGTTTTTGCGCCCATGCCCGCCGTGTCATCGACGACCTTCTCGCCCTTTCGCGCCCCCTCGCGCGCCGCCTTCTTCGATTCGTCCGAAGCCCCCGCCTTCAACACCTCGGCGCACGCCGTCCCTTCAGGGTATTTGAGCAGTCCGTGCTGCTGCACGATGAGCGCCCGCCGCAAGGGAATCATCATCAGGATGCCGAGCAATCCGCCGAGCACCCCGACGAGCATGACGCGCGTAAACTCAAGGTCGAAGCCCAGGATCATGATCGCTGGCATCGTCACGCCGACGCCGAAGGCTATGCTTTCACCCGCCGAGCCCGCCGTCTGCACGATATTGTTTTCGAGAATAGTAGCGTCCCTGCGCCCCAATTTTGAGAACAGACGGAAGATCGTGATCGAAATCACGGCCACCGGAATCGAAGCGCTGACGGTCAAGCCCGTCTTCAACACGAGGTAGAGCGACGACGCGCCGAAGACCATGCCGAGCAGCGTGCCGACGATCAAAGGCAGCGGCGTCAGTTCCGGCAACACAACTTTCGCCGGGATGTAGGGGCGAAATGAAGCTGCGAGCGGATTCTCCGGCTTGGCTCCGACGATGTCCGGGTATTCATTGGTCGAAGCAACGTCTCGCTTCGCAGTATCAACGGTTTCAGTCGCCATTGGAAAATGACCTCCGACAGTTTTTCAGATTGGGGAGCGAAGTGGGGTTTATCGGTCGCTACTTTACCGCGCCGGGCTGAGGCAGCGCAAGCTAAATGATGGTCTAAATCAAAAAGCAAATCGTAGAAAGAGAAAAGGTTAAGCGTCGAACCGAAGCATCGCTCGCCCGTTTTCTACTCCCTGTTCGCTGCACTCTTCCTCCCTGGGTCACGGTGGCGGCCGAGGCTGCGGCCCGGCTTCTACTCCGCTTTCGTTTCGATTACACTTCTCCGCGCGGTCTTCCCCAAAACCCTTTTCGCTTTCGCATATTCTTCGGAGCCCGAACACGTATGAACAGACGTGCCCTCGCGTTTACGATTCTCGCCGTCGTCTCTCTACACTGTTTCGACTACGCCCGGACAAACGCCGAGCGCCGCGCGGGCGTGTTCGACGCGGCGGCGCGCACCGCAGCAGCAGCAGCAGTAGCGGCGGCGGAAACAACCTCGCCCGCTCCCGCTCTTGCGGCGGAGCGCGTGCCTCCTGCGCCCGAAGAGGTGCTCGGGTTTCGCCCCGGCGACGACCGGAAACTGGCAAGCTGGGCGAGCGTGGTCGAATACTTTCGCCGTCTGGACGCGGCGAGCGACCGCTTGAGGTTCGAGGAACTGGGACGGACGACGATGGACGCTCCCTTCGTGATGGCGACCATCAGCGCGCCTGAGAATCTGGCGCGGCTCGGCCAATACAGGGAGATACAGCGACAGCTTGCCGATCCGCGCTCCCTGGGCGCTGGGGCCGACCGCAAAGCCGCCGCTCTCGTCGCGCGCGGCAAAACAATAGTCCTCATAACCTGCGGCATTCACTCCTCTGAGGTCGGTTCCTATCTCTCAAGTATGCTGATCGCGCACCGCCTCGCGTCCTCGAACGAGCCAGTGGTTCGCGAGATTTTAGAGAACACCATCGTCTTGTTGGTTCCGTCTCTGAACCCTGACGGCGTAGACATAGTAAAGAACTGGTATGACAAAACTCTCTCGACGCCCTACGAGGGAACAGACCCGCCCGTGCTCTATCACAAGTACACGGGCCATGATAACAACCGCGACTGGTACGCCTTCACGCAGGCCGAGACCCGTCTCACCGTCGAAAAGATTCACAACGTCTGGCACCCGCAGATCGTCCACGACATACACCAGCAGGGCCAGTACGGCGCGCGCCTTTTCCTGCCTCCCTACATGCAGCCGGTCGAGCCGAACGTGCCCCGTCAGATCGTCGAAGGCTACACGGAGCTGGGCAGGGCGATGGCCTCGGAGCTTCGCGCCGACGGCTTAAAGGGCATCACGACCGATTCCACCTACGACGCGTGGACGCCCGCGCGCGCCTACTCGCACTATCACGGCGGCGTCCGTATTCTCTCCGAAACGGCCTCGGCCAAAATCGCCACGCCGGTCACGGTCAAGTTTGAGGAGCTGCGCTCGCGCGACGGCTTCGACCCGCAGAAGGAGTCCGCAAACTTCTCTCCCGTCTGGCGCGGCGGCGAGTGGCGCATGCGCGACATCACCGATTACATGACACGGGCCGCCTTCTCTCTCATGCATCACGCCGCGAGGAATCGCGCGCGCTGGCTCCGTCGCTTTTACGAGATCGGTAAAGAGGCTGTGCGCCCGCGAAGGGCCGGAGAGTTATTCGCTTTTATTATTCCTGAGACAAAGAACGACGCGCCGTTGCTGAACACTTTAAGGGACGGCGGCGTGGAGGTGGATTTCGCAAAGTCATTCACCTTGAAAGGCGTCAGGTACGCGGACGGCACGGCCATCATTCGCATGGCTCAACCTTACGGCGGTTTCGCCAGGGCGATGCTCGAAAAGCAGCATTATCCGGATTTGCGAGACCGCGCGGGCAAGCCCATTCCGCCCTACGACGTGACGGCGCACACCCTGTCGTTGCTGATGGGAGTCGAAGTCACAGCCGTGTCAGCACCCTTCAAATACCGCATAGACGAGGCGGAGGATATGGGCTGGAACGGCGGATGCGGAGGCGGCAACCCGCCGCGCGACGGGATATACAAATCGCACGTCCCTTCGATGGACGAAGGATGGACGCGATGGGTGTTTGAACGGCAGGGTAACTGCACCTACTACCTCTCAGTGGATGACGCAGAGATTCGCGCCGGGAATCTGCGCGCCAGGTTCGACAGCATCATCATTCCGGATCAGTCGCCGCGCGCCATCCTTGACGGTTATAAGCCCGGCTCGATGCCCGCCGAATTGACCGGAGGACTAGGCCAGGAGGGCGTGCGCGCCCTGCGCGAGTTCGTCGAACAGGGCGGGACGCTCATCTGTTTGAACAGGGCATCGGATTTCGCCATCGAGCAGTTAGGGTTGCCCGTGCGCGATGTGACCGAAGGGCTAAAGGAGACGGAGTTCTACGTGCCCGGATCGATTCTGCGCACGGAGCTGGATACTTCGCACCCTATCGCCCGGGGGATGCCGAAGCAATCAATCGCGTGGGCCGAGGACTCGCCCGTATTCGAGATCAAGAGCGACCCCGCGGCGCTTGCGCGCGTTCGCATCATCGCGCGTTATCCGGCAAACTCCGACCTGCTTCTGTCGGGCTGGCTGCTCGGCGGCGAAAGGATTCGAGGCCGTGCGGCGCTCGTTGAGGTGGGTTTGGGGCGCGGGCATATCTATCTCTTCGGCTTTCGCCCGCAATACAGAGGCCAATCGTTGGCGACCTATCCGCTTCTTTTCAATGCCATTCGAGAGAGCAGACGCTAGCAGAGCCCTTAAAGCTGACACCGATTCCATAGCAGAGGCGCGGCCACGAAGCCCTCGAAACTCTTACTGCGGCGGAAAGCGGCGGAAAGCGGCAGCAGCGGCCGAGGCGACGATTCCCCGGCGGCCGCGCCATTCGGGTCTTCGTCCCCTTCGGAAAAAATAAACATTCCGGGCGGCGTTGTCGTATAATGCATCCTGAGCGGACGCCCGGCAGAAGTGCGGCACATTTGGAAAGCCATCGCACAGGCGTCCGAGGGCCAAATGGTCACGGTTCTCGTCACCTCTTTTCTCCTGCTTGCTGCAATCTCTTACGCTATCTATTGCTGGCAACGCACTTCGTCCAACGAAAACGCAGAGCGCGCTTTACCGCCGCCGCCGCGCGCCCGTGGTCTGTTCACAGGCGAAGGCACGGAGGGCGAGAGCACTCGGGCGCGCCTCCTGCGGGCGGCTCAGGAAGAAGAGGAGCAGGCCCGAGCGGAGTTGCGCTCGCGCTTGCTGGAACGCGCGGCCGCAGGGGACAGGGCGGTTCTGGTTGAGGCTCACGAGAGCGGCAACGCAGCCCTTTACGACGAGTTGCTGGACGCCCTGTCGGAGCGCGCCGCCGATCATAAAAAACTGTTCGCGCTCGTCTCCTACGTCACACGCCATGAGCGCCTCAGAGTCAACGCTCGCGTGGCCCTTAGATTTCTGGAAGGCTGGAAGGCGTCGCCCGACCGTCGCTCGACCGCAGTGATGCTGCACGTCGCGGCAACGGCCGACGATGCGGCCGTCTATCAAAGGGCAGTCGAAGCGGCCTTCCGCTTGTGGCGCGAAGGCGCGCTCGCCGACATCTCCGCCGAGGAATTGCGTGCGCTCTTCGACGGCGAATACTGGGTGCTGTCGGCGAACGTCAGGGGTTCCGGCCCAGGGTTTATCCTGAAGCGAAAGCTGGCGGCGCTGCGTCGCGAGCTTTCAAACGATTCGTCGAGAGTTGCTCGATGAAGAGGAGGCTTAACAGAGCCTCCCCCATAACCTTTTTTCCAAGACTTGAGGACATTAAGTCATGAACAACATTGACATGTGGTCGCTGGTTCCCGTTCTGGTCATCGGCCTCATTCTCCTGATCGTGCTGCTCGTCATCCTGAGGCGTATCCTGGTCAACGTCGGGGCGCGCGAGATCGCCATCAAGGAGCGGCGTTACATGGGCCGCAAGATGCCTCCGGGGCGCGTCGTCGCCACCGAAGGCGAAGTCGGCATTCAGGCCGACGTGTTGAAGCCCGGCCTCCACCTCATCAAATATCCGTTCGAGCGCGTCGTCCATAAAGTGCCCCTGATCGAGGTCGGCGCTGACGAGATGGGCATTATCGAAGCCGTGGACGGCGAGCCGATGCCGCCCGGAAGAATCTTCGCTCCAGACCGCGCGCAGAACGCCCACAACAATTTTCAAGACCCGATTGCTTTCATCAAGCAGGGCGGCGTCAAGGGCATTCAACTGCGCACGCTGCCGCCGGGACTGTGGCCGATTCACCCCTATCTGTTCCGCGTTTCGGTGACGAAAACGACCGTCGTTCCGCCGGGCAAAGTCGGCGTCGTGACGGCAGCCGACGGCGCGCCGCTCGACGCGGGCCGCCTCCACGGCAAAGCCATAGAGGGACACCTCAACTTCCAGAACGCGGAGCTGTTTATAAGCTCCGGCGGGCAGAAAGGCCCGCAGGTGGAAATCCTGACGCCGGGAACGTATCGCATCCTGACAAACTCGGTCGACATAGGCAATAACAACCTCGTCAAGTCGGGCCTCTTTAGCGTCCGCCTGTTCGATGCCACCGTGATTGACGAGAACGTGATCGGGTTGGTCGAAGCGCTGGACGGCGCGCCGCTCGATCCGCGCGATTACGTCGCCACGCCCGTCGAAGGCCACGACAATTTTCAGGACTGCAACGAGTTCATCACTCGCGGCGGCCAGCGCGGCCCGCAGAAAGACATCCTGCTGCCCGGCACTTACTACATAAACCCGCTCGTCTTCAAAGTGATCCGCGAGACGGCGAAGGAAGTAAAGCCCGGCGAAGTCGCCGTGATCGTTTCCAACATCGGCAAAGACCCCGGCGAAGAGGTGCGCCGCTCGATGGCCGCGAAGGTGCGCGAGCGCATGGAGCGCGAAGAGCAGGAGCACGTCGAGCAGGCCGCCGCCCGTCTTGACAAGCTCTCGGACGAGAATCGCGAGGTCGCTGAGATTCAGGAAGATTTGATGTCGGGCGACCCGGCGGACAGAAGGTTGGACGAAGGCGCGCACGAAGCCTACGTCGTGCCGGAAGGTTATCGCGGCATACAGGAGACGGTGGTCGGGCCGGGACGCTACTACGTCAACACGCTCGCCATTACGCCCATCGTTATCCCGACGACCAACCAGACGGTCGAGTGGACTACGGGCGATGCGTCCGACACCTTCAATCCCTTCGAGGTCATCTCGAAGGACGGTTTTACGATGCAGTTGGAGGTGCGCGTCGTCTTTCGCGTCAAGCCGGAGGACGCGCCCTTCATGGTCGCCAAGATCGGCTCAATCGACAAGCTGATACAGAACGTCATGCACCCGCTCATAGACTCTATCTTCCGTAACCAGGCGTCGGAGTCTTCGGCGATGGCCTACTTGCAGAACCGGCACGAGGAACAGGAGCGCGCCGAGGCTCGCGTTCGCGCGCACCTCCTGAAATACCACGTCGATGTCGTCAACGTGCTCATCTGCCACATACACCTGCCCGCCGAGTTGATGAAGACGCAGACCGAGAAGATTCTCGCCGAGCAGCGCCAGAACATGTTCGACGCGCAGCGCGAGGCCGAAGAGAAACGTATTCAGCTTGAGAAGATCACGGCGCAGGCCAACAACCAGAAAGATTTGATGGCGGCCACGGTCGGAGTAGAGATCGCTGGCAAACGCAGCGAGCAGCGTAAGGCAGAGGCCGACGGCGAGGCGCACTATATCCTCGCCACGGGCCGCGCCGAAGCCGAGAAGGTGCGACTGATGGGCGAAGCGCAGGGCGTCGCCTATCACGAACAGGTCAACGCGCTCGGCGCGCAGGGCGTCGCGCTCGTCGAAACCCTGAAGGTCATCGGCGAAAAGGGCGTCCGCATCACTCCCGACATAATGGCGTCGGGCGGAACCGGCGACGGCGCGGGCGGCATCGGAACCCTACTGCTGCTGAACCTGTTCAAAGACAAGCTGAACATAGACAGCTCTTCGGCGACAGGCAACGGCGCGAAGCTGCCCGCCAAGTAGGCCCCGGGAAAGCCTCCCGCTTAAAAACCAAAGACGGCTGCTCTATCCGTACCGGGCAGCCGTCTTTGTCTCCCATGACAGGCGCTTTACTACAATCGGGGGCCAATTGCTACACAGGGGCCAACCCGGACACCCTTAAAGAATGAGATCGCAATGACAGATGGATATATGGTTGTCGAGCGCGTTCCCTCGGTCGAAGAATATAATCGTGTGCGCCGAGCGGCTGGCCTGACCGTCAAGGACGAGGTCGCCGCAAAGCATGGATTGGCTAATACTCTGTACGGCGTCTGCATCTTGCATGAGGGCGAAGCGGTCGGCATCGGCCGTGTGATCGGCGATGGCGGATTATTTTATGACATCGTGGACGTGGCGGTGGTCGCCGAGCACCAGGGCAAGGGATTGGGCGAGCTGATTATGAATGCCCTGATGGGATACCTTGACGCACATGCCCGCCCGAGTTCGATCATCTGCCTGATGGCGAATCGAGGCGTCGCGCCGTTCTACGAAAGGTTCGGGTTTCAAGCCCGAGATGAGGATATGCCGGGGATGATTATCCGGAAGTAAGGGCTGGAAGCCGAAGTGAAGGCTGGAATCCGGGGCTTACTTATCGAGGTACATCCTGGCGGCCATCTTGGCGAGCTTCCACATCTTACGCCATTCAATATTGCCCTCATGGTCGCGCCCCGTGATCTTATCCAGCACGAGCTTGCGGAAATGCTTGCCTTCACGCCGGAGCATGAACTCTTTGGCGTAGGGCCGCGCCGTGTCGAAGAAGCTGAAGCCGGGGTCTGTGACGATGCCTATGCCTTCCAGTGTCATCAACGCGCGGATCACATAGGTGAAGTTGGCGGGCAGTCGAAACGGGTATTCATACATCACCTCGGCCAGATCGTAGGTCAGCTCCTTGAAGTTAACCTCGCCGAGTTTCAGATTCAGGTAGTGGCGAAAGAGCCCTTCGACGACGGGACGTACCTTTTCCGGATCGACGCCGGGCTTCAGGAAATTGAGGTTGATTAAGTCCTGGGCCAACCCGTGCACGTCGCGCCCGACGACGTGGAAGAAGGCGTCTATCATCATCGATTGGAGGCGCGGCGTAATCCGCCCCGTCATCCCGAAATCAAAGAAGGCGAGGTGGCCCGTGTCCATCACCAGCAGGTTTCCCGGATGCGGGTCGGCATGGAAAAACCCGTCCTCCAGAAGCTGCTTCAAATAGGTTTTGACCAGCAGCCGATTGACCTTGATGGGGGAGATGCGCGCGGCGCGCAAAGCTTCGATGTCCGTGACCTTAGTGCCGCGTATGAACTCCATCGTGAGCACGTGACGCGTCGAATGAGACCAGTAGATACGCGGGACGTGTATGGCTCGCCACTTCTTGAAATTCTCGCGGAAGCGGTCGGCGTTGCGCCCCTCCTGCGCGTAGTCCATCTCCTCGTGGACGGTCTCGTTGAACTCGCCGAGCATCCCTTCCCAATCGGCGTTCTCGTTCGCCTGCGGAAAAAGAGTATTTACCCGGCGCACGATCTTGCGCAGGATGGCGATGTCGAGGCTGATGATGGCTTCGAGGTTTGGCCGCTGCACTTTGATGGCGACCTCTTCGCCCGTGTGCAGGCGCGCGCGGTAAACCTGCCCGAGAGAGGCTGCGGCGATGGGCGCGGCGTCGATCTCTGCAAAAGCGCTTTGCAGGGGTTGGCCCAACTCGGCTTCGATGCGCGCGTAGGCTTCGGTGGTCGGGAAAGGCGGAACCTGATCCTGTAGCGTCGCCAGCTCCTTAACATAAGCCAGCGGCAGGAGGTCGCCGCGCGTCCCCAATGATTGACCTATCTTTATAAAAGTTGGCCCAAGCGCGATCAGATTCTCTCTGAGCCAGACGGCCTGGTGTTCCAGGCGCGCTTCCTTTTTGGCCGTCCCCTCCGCGCCGCGAAAAACCAGAAAGCGAACTGTTCGGATAAAAGCGTCGAGCGCGCGGCGGTCTAAATCGCGGCTCCATTCCTGAAAGAGCGCGACGCGTCCGCGCGCCCTCGCCTCTTCGCGCAGGCGAGCGCGGATGCGGCGGTTGAAGCCAGCGCGAATGTCGTAATCGTTCAGGAAAAGGTAGAGCGAGAGCGTGCCCAGGACGCGCCCTATGTAGAGCGCTCGCACCCATTCGCGCACGATGCGGCGGCGGCGGCTCCGCCCGCCTACGGCGTCGGCTCCCTTCTCAAAGTCTTGCGTGTGCGTGCCCGGCAGCAGCACCAGCGGCGCCGCTCTGCCGTCGCCGTGCGCCGCCCCGTCGGGCATGGGCACGGCCGCCGCCCGCGCGTCACCCTGACCGCCTGCGGCCTGCCGTTGTCCGGCGTGGCCGTTACCGTTCGCGCCGGAGCTTTCGCCCTCTGCGGTTCTAAGGGCCAACGCCCGATGTTGTTCTTCTGTCGCTGCCATTTTGTCTCTAAAAGATACCCGAAACTTGTCGCAATCCTGTGCCAAAAAAATAGAGTCTAAAGTCTGTGGGCCGCATATCTGAAGTCTCGAAAACGATCTTCACGATCCGACCTCAGTGGCCTTGCGGCAGCCAGTAGACTTCAGACTATCGCGAGCGAGCGCCGTACTCCGCTGCGCTCGAAATAACGTAAGGCACGCGCTCGGTCGCGCGCGATCTGCCCTTTGAGTTCTTCGACGGACGCAAACCTTCTTTCATCACGCAAACGATAGAGGAAACGCACGCGCAGGACATCTCCGTAGAGGTCTCCTGACCAGTTTATTACGTATGTTTCAACGGAAGGTTCCACGGCCGTCTCAAAAGTCGGGCGCGTGCCGACGTTGGTGATGCTGCGTCGCCACGCGCCTTCGATCAAAGTCGCCGTCACGTAAACCCCGTTGCGGGGTATGACGCGGTTTTGCGGGTGCAGGTTGGCCGTCGGAAATCCGAGCTTGCGCCCGCGCTCCTGCCCGCGCACGACGCGGCCCTCGACGCCATAAGGGCGTCCCAGCATGCGTCGCGCCAATTGGACGCGCCCCTCCGCCAGCAGCTTGCGAATACGGCTGGAACTGATTCGCTGCCCGCGCAGTTGCACCTCCGCGACCTCATGGGCTTGAAGCCCAAGCTCGCGGCTGACCTTTTTGAGCAGCTCTATATTGCCCTCGCGGTCGCGCCCGAAGGCGAAGCCCCGACCCAGGTAAACCTCCTTCGCCTGCAAGCGGTCGGCCACTACGTCGCGCAGGAAATCCTCGGCTCTGAGCTGCGCGAACTCTTCCGTAAAGCGTATGACGATGGTCTGTTCCAGCCCCAGCGCGCCGAAGGCTTCGATCTTCTGGTCAAAGGTTTGGAGCAGCGGCGGCGCGGAATCAGGATGCAGCACGGCGCGCGGATGAGGATCGAAAGTAATCACGGTCGGCACAGCGCCGACGGTGCGCGCCCGCTCGACGACCGTTCGCATAATCAGTTGGTGGCCCAGGTGCAAGCCGTCAAAAACGCCGAGCGTCAGCACGGTCGGTCGCGCGATCTTCGCATTGCCAGTGCCGTGAAATAAACGCATCAACTAAGGGCGGAGGGCGGAGGGCGCCAGCGATGAAAGGGTTGAATCAATACTTAATTGAGCCATTCAATTAATGCCTTTGATTCATCCCTCATCGCTGGCGCCCTCATCCCTCGCCCCGTACCTCCAGTCCGTCGTAGGCAAATTCGACGCCGCGCGGAAGCCTGGCAGAGTCGCGCGCGTGTTTGACATCGTGCGCGAGGTGCGTCAGGTACGTGCGGCGCGGTTTGAGTTCGTTGATGTAATCGAGCGCGCGTTCCAGCCACAGATGCGTCGGATGCTCGCGGAAGCGCAGGCAATCGAGCGCGAGCACGTCGAGGCCGCGCAGGCCGTCCATCGCTTTGGGCGGTATCTCGTTAAGGTCTGTCGCGTACGCGAAATCGTTGAAGCGATAGGCGATCACGGGGAGGCGTCCGTGTATGACTTCGAGCGGCGTCACCAGCAGGTCACGGCCAAGCTGGAAGGGAGCGCCCTCGACTACAGTATGGGCCACGACCTGCGGAAGGCCGCCGCCGTAATGCGACGGCTCGAAGACGTACTGGAAAATCCTGCGTATGTCTTTCCAGGCCCTCTCGTTGGCGTAGACGCCGAGCGGCCCGTAACGAAAGTTGAGCGGGCGTATGTCGTCGAGACCGAAGATGTGGTCGGCATGGCAATGCGTGATGAGCACGGCGTCGAGCCACTTCAATCGCTGGCGCAGGGCCTGCTGGCGAAAATCCGATGAAGTATCGACCAGTATCGTCTGCCCCGCGTGCTCTACGAGGACGGAGACGCGCAGGCGTTTGTCGCGCGGATCATCCGAAGTGCAAGTCTCGCACTCGCATCCGATAGAGGGCACGCCCGTGGATGTCCCTGTGCCGAGGAAGGTCAATTTCATGAGAAGCTTTCAGCAGGCGGCAAAACGGCAACCAGTTTTCCATAGCCTTTAGCTGATGACCGGGTGCTGGCGGCCGATCACTTCCCGCCCGTGATGTCGCGGCCCGTAAATCCGCGCGGGGACGCGGGCGGCGTGGTCAGCGAGACGTATTGCAGGCGCAGGTCTGCGAGCAACCCCTCGAAGATTTGTTGCTCCTGGGCGACAAGGTTGCCGCGCGTCTTCTGTTGCAGCATGCCGAGCACGTCGATCCAGTGTTTAGCGAGCTGTAGGTCTACGCCGCTCTGGCCCGTCACCGGATGCTCCATCATGCCGAGCGAGGCGGCGGCGTTCGAGGCTATCGACATCAGAAAATTGATAAAGCTGGCCGGGTCATTCGCGCCCGGAACGTCGCCCTCGGCGTAGAGGTCTTCCTCTTCCGACCTGGCCTCTGGCGGCGCTGGGGAGGGCTCGCGCGTGTCCGCGTCTCTGCCGACGCTCCCGGCGGCCTCCTGCCGGGCGGACGCCGCGCCCGATAGGCGCTGCTCGACTGACGACGGTGAGGCCGCAGCCGACGACGGTTGTGCGCTCGCACCGGCAACCGGCGTTGCATCGCCACCGCTGCTCTTACTGCTGCTGCTGCTGCTGGCGCGGTCGCCTGCTTCCGTCTCCGGCGTTACGGTCGCCGCCTCCGTGGTTTCATCGCGCTCGATCTCGCGCGGCGTGCCGTCGGGATTAAACAGGCGGCGGTCTCTGACTTTGAAAGTGTTTTGTTCTTCGCTCATCTCAGGTTCCGTCGAACGCGCTGGCAGGCCCGGCGCGGGGGTTTTGCGAGGCGGCGCGCTCCATCTCTTTTCAGTCCGGGTTTTCTTTACTGGTACAAACGGATGGTAGCACCTCTCTGCGTGCGCTCGCAACAAACGGGCGCGGGCTCCGTGCGTCCCCACACACTTGCGCGCGCGCGACCGTGACCGGGGCGCAGCTTGAGCCCGAACGCTACAGGCATTAGACTTGGTCTATCATATTCAGGAATTTCAAGGTTTCGATTTCGGATTCAGGAATAAATCATGCCAGCTTCATTTGATGATCTCGTCGCGCTGATGGCGCGTTTGCGCTCGCCCGAAGGCTGTCCCTGGGATCGCGAGCAGACTTATGCGACGCTCGCGCCGATGCTTTTGGAAGAGGCATACGAGGCTTTCGAGGCCGTCGAGGAGGCGCGCGAAGGCGACGCCGCGGCGCTGCGCGACGAGTTGGGCGATCTGCTCTTCCAGATAGTCTTCTACGCGCAGGTGGCCGCCGAGCGCGGCGACTTTACCATCGCGGACGTGACGGATGCGATTCACGCCAAGATGGTGCGCCGCCACCCGCACGTTTTCGGCGATGCCGAAGCAAACGACGCGGCTGCGGTCTTACGCAACTGGGAGGCGATCAAGGCGGAGGAGAAGCGCGCCGCCGGAAAGGAGACGCGGACGCAGAACTCTTCGCTGCTCGACGGCGTCTCGACAAAAGCGCCCGCGCTGATGGAGGCGCACCAGCTCTCTACGAAAGCGGCGCGCGTCGGTTTCGACTGGAAACACGTCGATGACATCTTCGATAAGCTACACGAGGAGATAGATGAGCTGCGCGCCGCCATGCGCGAGTCGGATGCAAAGGTAGTGTCAGAGGCGGAAGCGGCGCAAGGCCCGGGCCTCAAAGAGGAGCAGCAGTCGCAGGAGGTGCGCGAGGAACTGGGCGATCTGCTCTTCGCCGTCACCAATATCGCTCGCCATCTCGGGGCGGAGCCGGAGGCCGCGCTCAAGCTCGCCAATCGAAAGTTTCGCCGCCGCTTTCAATACATAGAGAGAGCGTTGGAGGCGCGCGGGCGTTCCCTGGATGCAGCGACCCTGGACGAAATGGAAGCGCTCTGGCAGGAGGCCAAAAAGCGGTGACAACGGCAGCGCGACAAGTGATAAAATGGTGTCTCGTTCTTTCAGCTTATCGCAGATGATTCAGCACACTTTATCTTTTCAGGAGGCTATCGGGCATGGCACTTATCCCCTTCGTCAGGAACCACGACGATCTTTCCACAGATCGCGGCTACCAATTTAAGTTCTACTGCGACAGGTGCGGCAACGGCTACCTGTCGCGTTTTCAGCCCTCTGCGATTGGCACGGCCGGGTCTCTGCTGCGCGCGGCGGGCGACCTGTTCGGCGGTTGGGCCAGCTCGGCCGGAAACTCCGCCTACGAGGTACAGCGAGCCGTCGGCGGCAAGGCGCACGACGATGCTCTTCAGAAAGCGGTCGAAGAGGGCAAACAGCATTTTCATCAATGCTCGCGGTGCGGCAAGTGGGTTTGCCCGGAAGTCTGCTGGAACGCAGGCGTCGGCCAGTGTGAAGAGTGTGCGCCGGATTACCAGGAGGAGCTTGCCTCGTCGCACGCGCATGCCAAGGCCGAAGCCTCGCGCGAGCAGTTACACGAGAAGGCACGTGCGACCGACTACGCCTCGAAGATAGACATGAGCGCCGAAGCGCAGGTGCGCGCGCCCGTGCAGGCCGCCGGACAGCAGGCCAAAGCGGTTGGCCCAACGTGCGCCTCGTGCGGAGCCGAAACGGGGAAAGCAAAGTTCTGTCCCGAATGCGGGACGCCGACGAAGCCCGCGCGCCCCACCTGCGTGGGCTGCGGCCATCAGCCTGAAAGCGCGACCAAATTCTGCCCGGAATGCGGCGCGAAGATGCCGCTCATCGGTTAGCCGACCTGGTGACAGGGGCGCTCCGTACGCAGTCGTAGCAGTCGCTCGTAACCCCATAAAAGAAAAAGGAGAGGCACGACCAGTTCAGTCGTGCCTCTCCCCTTTTCTCTCTCACAAGACGATGACGCTTTCAAACGCCAGCGCCCCCTGTCAGTCGTTGAGCTGTATCGAGTTTAGAACCCGATTGAACGCTCCCTGGAAGCTGCCGTAATCGCGCTGCGGTGCGACCGAGATCATGTAGAACAACTGGCCGTTGCTCAGGAGCGTCGTGTAGACCGTGACGACTTCACGCTGGCCGGTCGCTTCGTTGATGTTGGAGAGCGTCATCGACAGCGCGCTATGACGGTCAATACTGCCGCGCTGGTAGCCGCTCTGCTGCCGCAGGCTCCGGCTGCTCTGGATCAAACGGCTGATATAGGCGTCGGTCGCCTGCCGCAGATTATTGCTCTGCGCCTGTTCGATCCCGATGGTGACGCCGTGCGTAAAGGTGTTTTGACCGTAGCCGCCTTCGGGCGCGAACCAGATGGAATTTTGGCCGGGCAGCTCGCGCCAGTTATCCGGATAGCTCACGCGGAATAGATTGCCGCCCGTGTAAGTACGGTAGCGCGACGAAGGATACTGGACTCGCCCGACGGTTCCGCCGTAAGAGGGCGAGCCGCCTTCGCCCTGCGGATAACGTTGGCCGCTGCGCGCGATCTCCTCCATCGAAGGAGCGCGTCCCTGTCCCCTGAGCCGTTCCTGTATGCGACGAAATTGCGCCGTGTCCTGTGTGGGATTGTTGTTGACGCGCAGCATCGCCGCTTCCTGATTGATGCGCTCGTAACGTCGCCCCGGATTCGGGTGGCTGCTCAGCCATTCCGGGCCGCCGCGCCCGCTGCCCTGCTGCTCGATGGTGCGAAACATGTTCGCCAGATCGCGCGGATCGTAACCGGCGCGGGCCATGATCTGTGCGCCGAGGACATCGGCCTCGGTCTCGTATTCGCGGCTGTATTTTAGAAAGTAAGCGCCAATAGCCATCTGGCTTCCCTGCCCGACGACCTGGCCCAGACCCCCGCCTATGATCGAGCCCAGGATCGCCCCGGCGATTGCTCCGTACTGGTACTTCTGCGCCTTCGTAGCCTGCGCCGTTCCATGACGCAGCGCGACGTGGCTCAGCTCGTGTGCCATTACGCCCGCCATCTCGCCTTCACTGTGCGCTGCCTCGATCATTCCACGATTGACGTACATGGGCCCACCCGGCAGGGCGAAGGCGTTGATGTCCCTGGCGTTGACGATCTTGAAATAGTACCTGAACTCGGGATGCTGAAACTGTGGGGGAATGGCATTGACAAGTCGCCGACCGACCTGCTCGACGTAATACGTCGCCTCTTCATCACGCAGGATCGGAAATTGCTGTTCGGCTTCGGCTGCCGCCTGCTGGCCGAGCTTGACATCGTCGCTGACGCTGAACCTGTTGCTGTGATAGCTGATCCGGGTCTGAGCGAAAGCGGCCGACGGCGCGACCAGGATCGCAATCGTCATCAGCCAGGCGACGAAAGCGCGACGCGGCTGGCGTTGATTATTTTTCATTCTCTCCCTCCTCCGAAGTGCGCTCGCTTCTGTCAAAACCGTAAGCGGTCGGGCGCGCCTTCACTTCACATAAACAAATAGAGAGAGCGGTCGTCCCTCTTACGTGACCGGAGGGCGCGCCGCTCTCTCTAGCAAAACGTCTCCCCCGATAAACCTTACAGAGCTTAAGAGCGCTGACTGGGCGAACGCGCAGGGGGAGAGAGCGCGTCAATCTCTACCAGACACGGCCGCCTTGCGATCAAATCGTTTGCCGGAGCGGCCCTTATCGTCTGGCTGTCGTTTGATGAATCCTAGCACAAACGGGTTGGCCTCGTCACCTCTCGTCAAGGTCTGCGCGGCCGCCTGTAAATATTGCGTCTTCTATTACTTCCCGGCCTCGCGGGAAGATTTTGTCTCGGATTTTCCACATTATCGGCAAACTTTACGGTGGCCCCCTCGGGCGGGCGCGGGATCGAGACGGCAACGAAGGGCGAAGTCAAAGCCTGCGTCGTCAAATCATTGCGACCGGGCGCTTGCTCGCGCGCTCGCACTGTTAAGTCCGTGCCGTCGCGACGAATCTCTGCTATCGAAATGCCGTAACCGCCCGTAGGCTTTTGTCCCTGAAAGGCTACGATGACGGCACGCGTATCAAAACTGATGTCGGGCGCGGGGCGTCCCTGGCCGATTATACGCCAGGCGTCCGCCCATTCGCTGCGATCCATGATGAGCCGGACGGAGTGCGCGCCTCCCGTATAGGTGCTGTATGCGCCGGTCGCCAGGACTGAGAAGTCAAGCGCGCTCGATTGTTCCGCCGCCGTCGCGTTGTCGGTAGCGATGCTGCGCGCGTCGCCCAGCATCGCGAGGCGGATAATCTTAATGGGCGGCATCCCGTAGCTCAGCAGGCGATCATGAAACTCGCCGAGGTTGAACGATTGGCCCATGCGCGCGCGCCATTCTTCGCGCAGCCTTATGATCTCCATCTTGCCGAGCGTGTAGACCAGATAGGTCGGGTCAACCGTTCCGCGTCGCGCCTCGCGTTCGGCGTTGACGCGCTCCTGATAGCCCTCGCGCATGAAGAAATCAACGGCCTCCTCGTAACTCATCCCCTGCGTGTGCAATCGAATAGCGGCCACGTAACGGCACAGGCGCAGGAGCGCCGCGTTCAACTGCGCGAGTCGCAGTCGCGGATTATTGCCGCCGAAGCCCTCGTCCAGCATCATCTGCTCGCAGTAGTGGGCCCAACCCTCCGAGAAGCTCGCCGCGCCGAACGCCGTGCGAATGCGCGAGGGTTGCTGTTGGAGCTTGAGAAGCTGGTAGTAGTGGCCCGGATAGACCTCGTGTATCGAGGTTATCTGAAGGCTGTAGCGATTGTAGTAGCTGAGATGTTCTTCGCGCTGGCGCTCCGTCCAGGCCGGGTCGGGCGGCGTCAGGTAATAATAGGCCTCGGTGGCGACGCGCTCGAACGGCCCCGGAGTATCCATAGAGGCGAAGGAGAGCGAGCGCGCGTACTCGGGCGTCTCGGCGACGATCAGGTTCTCGCGCTGCTGGGGCGGCGTCATGATATTTTGCGAGCGGACGAAGGCGCGTATGCGACTGAGTTCGGCGCGCGCCTCGCCCGTCAGGCCGTCAGCCGTCGGATGCTCGCTCGCCAACTGGCGCAACGCGAAGGTGACGCCGCGCCCCGGCGTGATCTCTTCGGCGAGGGAGCGCATCTGCTCCTGCGTACGCCGCAACTCCCGCTCGCCGTTAGTCAACAACTGCGCAAGCGGAGTATCGACCATCTCTTCGTGGAGAAGCTTGCGGCGAAAGTTTTCCGGGCCGATGGCGAAGTTGCCGTTGGAACGCGGCAGGAGGTCGCGTTCGAGCCAGTCGGCGAACGAGCGCAGTTCCGCCACGACGCTCTCGTTCGACGTTTCGACCTGCGAGCGACGCGCCGCGCTCAGTCTTCCCTGTGCCGCGCGCTCGATCATCTGCGGCACGACGCGCGAGAAATAATCCACGCTTCCGCGAACCTGACGGATCGCCATCTCCGTATAGATGCGCGGCGGATTCTCAAGATTGGCACGCGCCTCCGCCAGCAGTCTCGGAACCTCTCGCTCGCGCGCCAGCAACGCGTCCAGTCGCTGCTCTATGGGCGCGTAGTTTCGCTTCAGAATAGTATCGATGCTCCCGGCGGCTATGCGATTGTAGACGTTCGGGTCGCGCTGCCACATGCGCGTCTCTTCGAGTTTGAGAAGCTGCGCCTGAGCGTGCGAGACGAGCACGCGGTAATCCAGGCGCGATTCCTCTGTGAGCGCGCCGTCCCAGAGACGCAGGAGCGCCGTGAGCGCGGCGCGCAGGCGAGCGCGTTCGCGCGCGACCGCCTCGCGGCTGCGCGATTCCAGTTGAGCGTCGTACTGGTGCAGCCCCGAAGCGGTCGCTTCCGTCGGGTTGAAGGCGTAGTAGCCGCGCAGGTATGCGTCCGCTATCTGGTTGAAACGCGCGTTGACGCTCTCGACCGTGACTCTCGGACGCTGGCCAACGGCGCGCCGCGCGCCGCGTCGCTGCGCGTCGGCCCACGAAGGCAGAAGCGCGCACATAACGCAGGCGAGCATAAATGGAAGGGCAAGATGATTCCTCTTCATCGAGCTACAAGCTCCGCTTTAGAACAGGGAGTTGGGGGAAGCCCTGGTTTTTGAGAGGGGCGATGGTCACGCGCCTTTAGAGCTTAACACAGATGGAGGGCGCGCGAGGCGTGCGGCGACGACGGCGACGCGCGCCGTTACTTGCGCGGCTCGATCTTTTCGTTGAGCCACCTGGTCGCGTCATCCAGGGGCGCGACCCGAAACTCGTCGCCTTTCCAGACGCGTATGATCGCGACGATGAAGAAGATGAGCGCCGCGAGCGTGAACAGCGCGGACGCGATTCCGAGCAGCGCCGAAGCCACCCCGCCCAGCGTGTTGCTGACCAGATTGCCCGCGAAGCGAAAGAGAAAACCTATCACCAGCACGACCAGATGCAGCGATAACCCCTGGGCCGCATGAAAGCGCGTGCGGGCTTCGTTGCGCGGAACCAGGAATAGCTCGACCGCCGCCAGAATCGCGCCTATGTAAAAGGGGATGTAAGGCAGAATCGTCGTCACGTTCTCCGGCAGGTTTATCCCGGGCACGACGCGCGATGAGGGCGGCTGCGCTACGGCGGCTGCGGCGGCAGCATTAGGAGTTCGCTGCGGCGCGCCGTAAGCGGCGGGCGGGTGCGCGGTCGGCGGTACGAAGACGGAGGGGTAAGAGGTAGCGGGCGGCGGAGTAGCATAACGACGCGTCGGAGCCTCGGACTGCTCGTCCAGACGCGCCCGTTCGTTCGGCGTGCGCGCTACGTCGCGCGTCGCGCCGCCTATATCTTCCGTCGAAGCATCGCCTCCTGCGCCGCGCCGTGCGCCCCAGACATCATCCGTGCGCCGCGCGTAGTCCGGATCGAGCGGGTTGGTGTCGTATTTGCTCTTATCAGCCATCACAAATTCTTTCTACGACGGGGGCGCGTCATTGGTTCGCCGATTCTGAGGAAGGGTCTGCAATACGGTACTCGACTCTCTCCCAGTTTCCCCCGCGTTCCGACAGCCTGAAGGCGCGAAGCTGCGCCGCTTCCGTACCCGTAAGGCCAATAATAAAGTAAATCGCCGCCGGATAATAGGCGAGCCGGACATCGCGTTCGGACGGCACGGGGTCTGTCGCGCGCGGGTGCGAGTGATAGATCGCCAGAAGCTGTTCTCCACGGGAGCGCATACTCCTCTGCGCGGCAAACAGCTCCTCGGGCGCGGCCTCGTAAGCGACGCGCGGATCGGCGGCCACATTGCGCAGGCGATAGACGGTTGCGGCACGCCCGGTCGCGCCTTCGCCGCCGATCAGCCCGCAACACTCCGACGGCGCAGCCGCGCGCGCGTGCGCGTACATCTCTTCAACGTGTGCGCGCAACAGCGTAATCATACCAACGAAGGGCCGAGGGCCGAACGAAGGGCGCAGGGACGAGGGCCGAGGGATAAAAAGAATGCTTCGACACCTTGAATGCTTTTTTTATTCATCGCTGCCGCCCTCCGCCTTCATCCCTTCGTTCCGTCCTCCGCCCTAAACTTCAGCGGCTCTGGCTTGCGGTTGGCCTGCGGCCGCCTCTTTAATCAGGCTGCGACCGATGACGAGACGCTGAATCTGATTCGTGCCTTCGTAAATCTGTGTGATCTTGGCGTCGCGCATATATTTTTCGATGGGGTAATCCTTGCAGTAGCCGTAGCCGCCGAAAAGCTGTACGGCGTCTGTCGTCACAGACATCGCCACGTCAGTCGCAAATACCTTGCCCATCGCCGCCATCTTCGAGACGTTCTTAGCGCCCGCGTCGATGGCCCGCGCCGAGGCGTAGACGAGCTGGCGCGCCGCTTCGATCCTGGTCGCCATGTCGGCCAGCATCCACTGTATGCCCTGGAAGGAGGCGACCGATTGCCCGAACTGCTCGCGCTTCATAGTGTACTGAACGGCCAGATCGAGCGCGCCCTGGGCCAACCCTAAAGCCTGAGCGGCCACGCCCGGCCGCGCCAGATCGAGGGTCATCATCGCGTGCTTGAAGCCGTGGCCCTCCTTGCCGCCGAGCAGATTCTCTTCCGGCACGTGACAGTCATGGAAATGCAGCTCGTGGACGGGCACGCAGCGAATGCCCATGAGGTCTTCCTTCTTACCGATCTCGAAGCCTTCGGTTCCCTTCTCGACGAGCAGGGCCGAGACGCCGCGCCCGCCCCTGTCCGGATTGGTCGAGCAGAATATGGAATAGAGCGTCGCGGCGTTGCCGTTCGTATTCCACTTCTTATCGCCATTGAGGACATAGAAGCCGTCGCGTTTTTCGGCGCGCGCCTTGAGGCTTCCGGCATCGGAGCCAGCGGCCTTCTCCGAAAGGCCGAAGGCCATCAGCGTCTTGCCCTGCGCCACGTCCGGCAGATACTTCTGCTTCTGCTCTTCCGTGCCGCCGACGATGATCGGGAACGAGGCGAGGGCGTTGACGGCGTAGGTGACGCCGACGCCGCCGCACGCCTTCGACAATTCCTCGACGACGATGCACAGGTTCATCACGCCGCCGCCGCGCCCGCCGTACTCCTTTGGAATCCAGACGCCCATCAGCCCTGCGTCCTGCAACGCGCGCACGACAGACCACGGGTACTCGGCCTTTCTGTCAAGTTCGGCCGCGACGGGCCGAACGTACTTGTCAGCGATCTCGCGCGCCTGCGCGCGGTATTCAAGGTTCTCTTTCGTCAATAATTCGTCCACGTCTTTGGAATCTCCTTATCGGCTTTGGCATCGGGCCATTATGGCTTTGGCGTCTCGTTCTTTATAACCTTGCCGCCCTTCATCACAAAGCGCACGTGCTCAAGCTCGGTTATATCTTTCAGGGGGTCGCCCGCGACCGCGATCAGGTCGGCGAACTTACCGTCCTCGATAGAACCGAACAGGGCGCGATCTCCGGCGAGCAGGTCGGCGGCGTTGACGGTGGCGGCGCGTATGATCTCCAGGGGGGTCATTCCGGCCTCGGCGTAGGCCCTGTATATCAGCAGGCTCGTCTGGCCGCGCGTCATGCCCGGAATCGCATAGTAGGAGTCGGAGCCCGCCGCGATGGGCACACCCGCCTTGATGGCGCGCGCGAGACGAGCGCGACTGCCGTTCGTGAATTTTTTGATCTGCTCAAGGGCCTGTTGCTGCTGTTCGGGCGAGAGGTTGGGCGGCAGGTAAACGTCTGGCGGAAAGTCCGTCGGAACGAGGTAAATCTTTTTCGCGGCCATCATCCTGAGCACATCGTCGGGCACCGTGTAGGCATGCTCTATGGAATCGACCCCGGCTTCGGCGGCGATGCGCGTCGCCTGATCCCCGATGGCGTGCGCGGCCACCTTTCGCCCGACGCGATGCGCCTCTTCGACGATCACCTTCAACTCTTCAGTCGAGATGACGCGCGGCCCCGTGTTGACGATCACTTTTATACAATCGGCCCCGTCATAAAAAGCCTGCCGGACGGCGCGCCGTGCCTCCTCAACGCCGCTGACGGTGACGTATTCCTGTTCGATGATCTTCTGCGCCTCGGCCGACATATTACCGAACTGGCCGCCTGCCGCCGAGATGGCGCGCGTCGAAGCCAGCATCCGTGGGCCAACGATCCAGCCCGACCTGATCGCATCGCGCAGCGCGACATCTCCGTTCAAACCGGAATTGCCCAGGTCGCGTACCACAGTGATTCCGGCTTCCAGATCCTCAAGCCCGAGCCGAGCGCCGAGAAGAGCGCGCGTGGCCGTGCTCATCTGCGCCACGGTCAGAAGCATGTTGGGCTCGTCGCCGCCGATCTCCTTAGAGTAGTTCTGTAGCAGGTGCGTGTGGCTGTCGATCAGCCCCGGCAAGACCATCGCGCCGCCGAGGTCGATCACCTGCATATCGGCCGGAATTGAGAGTCGCGGGCCGACCGAGGCGACGCGTCCGTTCTCAATCAGGATCACGGCATCATTGATGACAGCGCCGCGCTTAACATCGAGCAGGCGAGCGGCGCGAACGGCGAGCCGCGTCGGCCCCTGGGCGCTGCTGCCGCCGCTACTACTACTGCTGCTGCTGCTGGCCGCCGGTTGCGGCGCGACGATAAACGCGCAGAAGATGATGAGCACGGCTAAAAACAGAAAGAGCGTTCTCGCGACCGAAAGTTTGCGTCTCACCTTTACAAGCATCGCCCTCATCCTCATTTTTGATACCGCCCGTCGAGCATTAATCTTTCACGATTTTGAGCTTCAACTCGTCCAACTGCGCCGGATCGACTTCGCCGGGCGCTTCGATCATCAGGTCTGCCGCCGAGGCGGTTTTGGGAAAGGCCATCACGTCGCGGATATTCTCTATTCCGGTCAGGGCCATCAGCAGTCGTTCTATGCCGGATGCGATTCCGCCGTGCGGCGGCGTCCCGTATTCGAGCGCGTCAAGGAAAAATCCGAAGCGCGCGCGCGCCATCTCCGGCGTCATCCCGAGAGCCTTGAAGATCAAGTCCTGCACGTCGCGGCGGTGTATACGAATCGAGCCGCCTGCGGCCTCCACTCCGTTTACGACCGTGTCGTAAGCCTTGGCGCGAAGGCTTCCGAGCAGATGCGTCTCGCCCTCTTCGACGGCGCGCCTCAAGAGCGGTAAGTCCTCGTCGAGCGGCGAGGTGAACGGATGATGCATGGCGTAGTAGCGCCCGTCGTCTTCGTGAAACTCGAACATCGGAAATTCCGTCACCCAGAGCGGCGTGTAAACATTCGCCGGGATCAGCTTCTCGCGCCGCGCCACCTCGTTACGCAGCGCGCCGAGGCTCGCCGCGACCGTCTTCGGCTTACCGGCGACGATCAACACGGCATCGCCTTTGCGCGCCCCGGCCCGCTCGGCCACCCGCGCGACCGCTTCATCCCCGAGAGCCTTCAGGAGCGACGAGGTCACCTCCTGATCGCCAACCTTTATCCAGGCGAGCGCTCCCGCGCCGTATCGCTTCACAAACTCCTGCAACTCGTCCAGAACCTTGCGACTGAATAACGCGCCGCCGCTCGCAACGATCCCCTTTATTTCTCCGCCCGCCGCAAGCGTGGCCGCGAAGGGCGCGAAATCAGTACCGGCGAGCGCTGGCGTCAGGTCGCGCAGTTCCATCCCGAAGCGCAGGTCTGGCTTGTCGGAGCCGTAACGGCCGACGGCTTCGGCGTAAGAGAGGCGCGGAAACGGCACGGGCAGCTCGACGCCGATGAGACGGAAGACGCGCGCGAAGAGTCCCTCGACCAACGCGTAGACGAGTTCCGTGGTCGCGAAGCTCATTTCGACATCGAGCTGCGTAAATTCCGGCTGGCGGTCGGCTCTTAAGTCTTCATCACGGAAGCAGCGCGCGATCTGGTAATAGCGGTCGAGCCCGGCGATCATGCACAGTTGCTTGAAAAGCTGGGGCGATTGCGGGAGCGCGTAGAACTTTCCGGGCTGTATGCGCGAGGGCACTATGTAATCGCGCGCGCCTTCGGGCGTAGACTTAATCAGTATCGGCGTCTCGATCTCGGTGAAAGACTGCTCGTCCATGTAGCGGCGGATTTCGGCAACGACGCGGTGGCGCAGGCGCAGATTAGCCTGAAGCTGCGGGCGGCGCAGGTCTAGATAGCGATACTTTAAGCGAAGGTCTTCGCTGGCGAGCGCGTCCGATCCGGCCGTCTCAAGCTGGAAGGGGAGCGTGCGCGCGTCGTTCAGAATCAGCACCTCTCGCGCTCTGACCTCGACATCGCCGGTCGCGATCTTCGGATTGCGCTGGCCCTCCTCGCGCAAGACCACATCGCCCGTGACGGCGATGACGTATTCGCCCCGCGTCGTCTTGGCGCGCGCGTGCGCTGCCTGCGCGTTCTCTTCATTGACGACGACCTGCGTCAGCCCGTCGCGGTCGCGCAGGTCTATAAATGTGAGCGGGCCAAAGTCGCGGCGGCGCGCGACCCATCCCATCAGCGTCACGGTCTGTCCGACATCTGCTGCGCGCAGCGCCCCGCAGGAGTGCGTGCGCTCGCGGTTTCCTAAATCGTCAAGCATGTTTTCACTACTGTCTCTCGGTTTCAGATTTAACGAAATCCTGTGGCTCTTCAAAGCGGCTGCGCCGTTTGCTGTCATCCGCTGGCGCTTCGGCCGTCCGGGCCAGGTAGGCGTTGAACTCGGCGCTGCGATTGCGCGGGATGCTTAAGCTCTGCCACTCGCTCGCGCGCAGATGTTTGGCTAGAAAGACGATCTGGCCGACGTGATAGGCGTAATGCGTCAGTTGCCGGTTGATGGCTTCGACGACCGTGTGCGTTTTGCCGCGAATTTCCACCTGCCGCGCGAGGTCTTCGGGCCGCAACTCCTCTATGGCCTGAAAGACCTGGGCCCAGCCGCGCTCCCAGTATGAAACAAGCTCGTCGCGCGTCGCCTCGGGCGCGAGCACAAACTCCATATCGCGATTGCGGTCGGGCTTCTCGCCGTCTGTGGTCAGAAAATCCGTCCAGCGCGAGGTCATGTTGCCCGCCATGTGCTTGATGATAATGCCGATGCTGTTTGATTCCTCGTCGGGCGTCGAGAAAAACTCAGCTTCATCGACCTGAGCGAAGGCCCTTTCGGCCAATCGCTTGTAGTCGCGAAAATTCGCCAGCGCATCGTCCAGGTAGTTTTGCCCGACCGAATCATCCATGAAAGGTTAACCTCCGCTCATTTTTTCGCGCACGGTCTCGGCCACGCGCGCGCGCGGTAAGCGTATCTGCTCGCCCGTGCGCATGTCCTTGAGCGACACGTCTCCGTGCTCGCGCTCCTCTTCGCCGTGGACGACGACGAAGCCGATCCCGCGCGCCGAAGCATACTTGAACTGCTTTCCAAGTTTGTCCGCCTCCGGATAGAGGTCGACGCGCAGGCCGAGGTCGCGCAATTCCGTGGCGAGCCTGAGCGAGTCCTCAATCGACGCCTCGTCCCAGATCGTGACCATAACTTCCGCAGGGGCTTCGACCAGATTTTTCGGGAACATATCGCGCTCCGTCATGACGACGATGATGCGCTCAAGCCCGAGCGAGAATCCGCAGGCCGGAACCGCCTGGCCGAGAAACATTCCGACCAGCTCATCATAGCGCCCGCCGCCGCCGAGGCTGCCCGCCAGATCGGGCACGTTAATCTCCATGATCGCGCCCGTATAGTAAGAGAGGCCGCGCGCAAGGCTCGGGTCGATCCTGATTCGCGAGCCCACGCCCCCGGCCTCCGCGAAGCTGATGATCGAGCGCAGCTCGTCAATGCCGCGTGCGCCCGCCTCGTGATCGCCGACGAACTCCAGCATGCGCCCGAGCACCGCCGCATTGAGAGCCCCGGCGGTCGTCGCGGCGATCTCATCCGGAATGATTTCGGCGGCGTGCTCAAGCGCCGCGACCGCTTCAAAAAAGCCGAGCAGCCTTTGACCCGCATCCTCTGTAATGCCGCGCTCGGCGAACTCTGCGGCGACACGCTCGCGCCCGATCTTGTCCAGCTTGTCCAAAGCGACGAGCGCATCCACCTGCTTCTCAAAGGCTACGCCCGCCGCGTCGAGAATGCCCGTGAGCGCCCGTCGATGATTGAGGCGGACGGTATAATTGCTGAACCCGAGTGCGGAGAGCGCCGCGCCCGCCGCCGCGCATAATTCGGCTTCGACGACCACAGAGCGCGAGCCGAGCACATCCACGTCGCACTGGTAAAACTCTCTGAATCTTCCGCGAGCCGGGCGGTCGGCGCGCCACACGGGCTGTATCTGGTAACGCTTGAAAAACTTCGGAAGCTTATTCCTGTATTCGGCGACGACGCGCGCCAGCGGAACCGTCAGATCGTAGCGCAGCGCCAAGTCTGCTTCGCCCGTCTTCTCGTGCTCGCCGCGCTTGAGGATTTTGAAGATGAGCTGGTTGCCCTCTTCGCCGTACTTACCCATGAGCGTCTCTATGTTCTCGACCGCCGGAGTCTCCAACGGCTCGAACCCGTAGCGCTCGTAGACTTCACGAATGACACCGATGACGTATTCACGCCGCCTGACATCGGCGGGCAGGAAATCGCGCATCCCGCGCGCCGGTTGTGTCTTGCCTGTGCCCATCACTTGAAGATAGAGAAGCCGACCGCCAGCAGGAACTGGTTGAGGCCGCGATTCGCGCCCATGCGATCGCCGTTCGAGATGTGGTGAAACCTGAACCCGAGGCTGAGCGCGCGCCGCTCCGAAGTGAAGATGCGAAGGCCCGCTCCCGTTTCGCCCACGTAGGCGAACTTTCCCGCATCGGGCAGCGGGACTGACTTCGTGAAGATCAGAAAGCCTCCGTTGATGTGTATGAAGGGATGGACGCGCGAGCCGTTGGCGAAATCCAGTTGCAAGCCGAGCGGCGTGAGCCCCGCGCCGTAAGTCGATTCGCGTCTGAAGGTCGTCACGGAGCCCGTTGGCGTGACGACGGTCGTCGTCTCGACGATATTGCCGGAAGCGACGGCGAGCGGAACGGCATCGAGCGTGTATTGCAGCGCCATGCGACGATTGGCCGCGAGCGTTCGCCCGTAGCGGAAAGCTGCGACCGCAAACTTGCGATCCCTTGCCTCTTCCTCTCGCAGCCCGCCGAAGATAGTCGTCGCCTTGAACCCTATGCCGAACCACCCGCCGAACTCGTTATCACCGCGCTTGAGCCTGTAGGGCTCTTCGCCCTGGCTTGCGGACGCGACAGTAGCGGTCGTCGAATCGCTCCTCGAAGCGGAGCCGTCCGTCACAGCATGACCGCTCGCCGCTTGCGCGTAAACCTGCGGCGCGCCACAGGCTGCAGCGACCAGGAACATAAAAGCGAGGATAATTCTGAGGGAATAGGACATGCCTCGAAGCTTCTCCTTCAATCGTTAGTCTGCAAAAAACTGCTCCGCAACCCTTGTTGCTCCGCTTTGTAGATGCGCGTGTATTCGATGTAATTCCGCCAGAAGCGATCGAGCCCGGCAATCTCCTCGTCCGTCAAAGGGCGCTTGACGCGCGCGGGCGAGCCCATCACGAGCGAGCGCGGCGGGATTTGCGTGCCCGGCGAAAGCAAAGACCCGGCGGCGACGAGCGACTGCGCGCCGACACGCACGCCGTCCATGACGATCGCGCCGATACCGATCAGGCTTCCCCTTTCGATGTGGCAGCCGTGCAGCGTCACGTTGTGGCCCACCGTCACCTCGTCTTCGAGAATGGTGGCGTGCGTGCCGTTGCTGACGTGTATCACCGTTCCGTCCTGTACGTTCGTCCTGTCTCCGATACGTATGTAAAAGACATCGCCGCGCACGACGGCATTGAACCAGACGGAAGAGTGTTCGCCGATATGAACGTCGCCGATGACCTGTGCGCTCTCTTCGATAAAGGCCGTCGAAGAAACTTGCGGGTGCGTGCCGCGAAATGGTCTTATCATAATGCTGTATGACGGACGAGAGAGACTACTTTTCTCGTTTGAGATGAAAGCGGAAACGGTAACATGAGGCGTCGCAGGAGGGCAAGGAAGGCGGCCTTTGTTGACAGCGCCGCGCCGTGCATGAGAGAGTGCGCCGCATGGCGAATGGAGCGGAAAAACAGAACTCGCGGCGCGGCGTCGCGGAAAAAAGAGGTTCGTGGAGCGGCCGCGTCGGGCGCGGCGCAATCTACGCCGCGCTCGCCCTGACGGCCGCGTGCGGCGGCTCGCTCTACAAGGTCAGCACGCGGGTCGAGGCTCCGCTCCCGCCGACGGCGACCACGGCGCGCGCGGGTGCGCTGCGCGTGCGCGCCGTGCCGCTCCTGACCGACGAGGAGAGCCAGCAGTTGTTCGAGGCCAACCTGCTGCTCGGCGGTCTTCTGCCCGTCCGCGTCGAGGTCGAGAATGAAAGCGGCGCTGAGGTGGTGCTTGAGCGCGCCCGTTTTCGGCTGCGCGACGGCGCGGGCAGAGAGTGGAAAGCGCGCTCTGCCAAACAGGCCGTCTCGCGTATCCTGGACGCCAACGGCGTGACCTTCTACAACCCGTCATCACGCAGAGAATTTCAGGAGCGGGTCAGCGCCCATGCGCTCGACGTGGCGAGGCCGCTCGCCCCGGCGGAGCGTCGGCAGGGTCTATTATTCTTCCAGACGCCGCAGAAAGAGGCCGTCGAGAGCCCGCGCGGGCTCGTCCTCAGCATTGAGAAACTCTTGCAGCCCGTCGAGCTTCGCCTTGATTAGAGGCCCTATTGACCGGGCCGGAAATTTAGTTATTGACACACCCCTGCCTTCTTCACTATCTTAAATCAAGCGGGTATTCACCCCGCCAATTTCCGAGCCCCGTCCCGGTCATCAATAGTTCTTCACTAGCTAAAGACCACAACGCCCCAGAGGGATAAGCGCAAAATTCGCAAGCGCCGGACTTTCAGCGAGCGAGCCAGAGACCTCTTGAAACGCTCTCTCTTCAAGCCAGCTCTCTCTCTCTCTGTGCGCCCGAATTGAATCCGCCCGGCCTATTTGATTCAGCGCTTTGACCCGTGCCGCCTCCGCCACGACGGTCTCCCCGGACAATCGCGCCCGCCCCATTTTCACCTCTCCGTAAATCAACCGCCTTTTCGCCTGCCCTGCTTCCCCCTTACCGCTCTGGAGACCAAAATGAGATTTATCAAACTTTTGTCGGTGGGCCTGGTCTTGGCCCTGGTCTGTTCTTTCGTGAGCCTTCGGACGCAGGCTCGGGCAACCCCCGCTTGTGAATGCAACCGTAATGCGCCCGACACGATACACCTCCGCTGGCTGCCCAACTCGACTTTGCGCGTGATGTTCGCGCGCGGCGATTTTTCGAGCGCCGAGCTTGTCGCTTTTCAGGAGGCGATTCGCTCCTGGCAGGCAGTATTGCCAGCGTCCGGCAACGGCATCAATCTTCAAATGGGCGGAGAGATTACGGGTAAGGATTGCACGGGTTGTATCATCGTCAAACGCAAGCCCGAGATGAATGGAACTTACGCCAGCCTCTCGCCCATCTACACGTCGAGCAATTTCTTCAGCAAGGCTGTCATCAACATCAAAGCCAATGTTCACAAGACGGCGCTGCTGCGTATGGTGATGACGCATGAGCTGGGCCATGCCTTCGGGCTCGACGACTGTACGGAATGCGACGGCAATACGACCGTCATGAACTCCGTTAACAGGTACGGGTTCGGCATCTTATCTGCCTTCGCGCGCAATAAGATGGCCCCGGCTCCGACCCGCTGCGACATCGCGCGCATCTCTGACGGTTATACCGGCACGGCGCGCACGCTCGCCGCCACATCAGCCCCGAGCGCTCCAGCCGTCAGAACGCAAGGCAAAGTTCAATCCGGGAGCGCCGCCGCCGCCGCAATCACCAATGCCGCGATGCGAGCCCCTGCCCTGACGAGCGCCCGTCATCACGTGAGTCGCGGCGTGGGCCCATCTCAGCGGGCCGTCAGGATCGAACAACTCGCGCTGATGGACGCCCTCGCAAAGCGCGATTGAAAGAGAATACGGCTCAACTCTCTACAGACCTCGCCGGTAGCGGAAAACCCCGCCGTCCAGGTTTTGAAGGAGCGATCAAGTGTGATCGCTCCTTTTTTCTCTTTGGCGGACAGCGCGGGCGCGCCGTTTGTTGAATCCGTAATCGATGCTTTATAGTTAGCGCCTGCGCGCGCGAAAACATTTCGCTCGCTCGCGCCCGGGCCACAAGTTGCCGATACCTGCTGGTTTTGTTCCCCGTAGAGGGGGCGCGCACCCGTCGCGCCGCATGGAAAGAGCCGTGTCGCTTTATTATCCAATCCGCTTATCCTGGAAATCCGTCCAATCTCCGTATAACGCAAATGTCCGTTGATCCCACGCGCATAAGCCTTCGCCCCGTAAAACCCGGCGACGAACCGTTCCTGCTCGAAGTTTACGCCAGCACGCGGAGCGACGAACTCTCCGTCCTGCCCTGGAACGATGCCCAGCGAGAAGTCTTCATTAGAATGCAATACAACGTCCAGCAGGGCTCCTATCGGATGCACTATCCGAACGCCGAGCATCAGGTTATCCTTCTGGATGAGCGGCCGGTCGGAAGACTCATAGTGGTCAGAGGAGCGAGTGAGATTCTGCTCGCCGACATAGCCATCTTGCCCGAGCATCGCGGCTCCGGCATCGGCGCTTCACTGATCCGAGACCTCTGCGCCGAAGCCGCAGCCAAAGGCTTGCCACTGCTGCTACAGGTTTTCAAATCCAATCCGGCGGCCCGTCTCTACGAACGCCTCGGATTCTACAGGACGGGCGAAAGCCCTACCCATTTTCAAATGGAGTGGCGTTCGGACAAACAATCTTAGGCGGCCACCCGTTCCACAGTTCGCGCGCCGAAGAGATCGAGGCCGTCTTGCCGTCGGGCGCGCGCCGTATTTATACTCAGGCGGCTCGGCGCGGACGCGACGGGGCTAATAAGGCCGCAATGATTTTTTTGAAGCAGCTCAAGATGAGAGGTCAAAGGTAGTGGAACTTTTAAACCTGGCGACGTTTAATCAACAACTGAACTCGAAATTTACGATTAAGCCCGCGGGGGCCAACGCCGTGGAAGTGGAGCTGATCGAAGCCGAGGACACCGGATCAAATGCCATGCATGAGCAGTTCTCGATAACATTTCGCGGCCCCCTCGGCGCTCCCCTGCCACAAGGCTTGTACCCGTTCGAGCACGCCGACATGGGGACGTTCGAGTTGTTCATCGTCCCCATCAAGCGAGACCAGCACGGAATGTATTACGAAGCCATTTTCTCCAGGGTGATTCAACCCGCCTGAAGGCTCCGGGGCCGAGGATGCGAATGAAAGTAATAGTCGTCGCCCTTCTTATTCTCTTTGTCGCCTCAAACCAGTTGGCGCAAGTGACGCGCGCGCAAACTCCGGCGTCGAAGGCGGGCGGGCCACCGGCGGCCCCTCCCGGCGAAGGCGAAGAGATCGGCGAAGACGAGGTGCTGCGCGTGACGACCAACCTCGTCTCGATTCCCGTCAGCGTCATGGATCGCGACGGCAGATACATATACGACCTTCGCCGGGAAGATTTTCGCATCTACGAGGACGGGGCCGAACAGCAAATCTCTCATTTCAGCAGCGTCGAACAGCCCTTCACGGTCGTGCTCCTGATGGACACGAGCTTTTCGTCGGCGGCCTATCTGGGCCGGATTAAAGAGACGACCAACGCTTTTATAGCTCAACTGCGCCCCGCCGACGCGGTGCTCCCCGTCACGTTCGACGGCATCATACGCCCGCTTTTGTCAAAGGGGACGAGCAATCGCGCTCTGCTCGGCGCGGCCATTGAAAAGATGCGGACGGACGAGGGGAACAACGGCACAAGGCTTTACGATGCCGTCGATTTCGCCTATCAATCGCTGAGGCGCACGCGCGGACGCAAGGCCGTCATCCTGTTTACGGACGGCGACGACACCTGGAGCCGGGCGACCTTGAAGAGCACGCTCAACGACGCCACGGAACTGGATGCTCTCGTCTACACGATTCATTACGGCTCTTCGCCTTCAAACGACTACCTGAGCAGGCTGGCCGAAAAGACGGGCGGACGTTTTTTTCAGGCCGCAGACCTCGAAACCGTCAGGCAGTCCTTCGACGCTGTCGCCGAAGAACTGCGCCGCCAGTACAGCATCGGCTACTATCCCAAAGAGTCTGCGCGACGCGGGAAGGAGAGACAGCTCAAGGTCAAGGTCAACCGCTCAAACGTCGGCGTCCGAACGCGCAAATCCTACATCTATTGATTATGAAGTGAGGGCCGGATTTTTGTCGGATTGCTGACAGAGTGATTCCGATTGGCCCATGACCGTCAAGCGAATCGCAGAAAGGGTAAGCCGAAAAAGCAGCACGCGCCGTTATGTCTATAACTTTTCGCCCCGTGGGGCCGGACGATGAACCATTCCTGCTCGAAGTTTACGCCAGCACGCGAAGCGACGAAATGGCCTTAGTGCCCTGGACGGACGCCCAGCGCGAGGCGTTCGTTAAAATGCAGTTCACAGCGCAGCGTCAACACTACCTGAACTATTACAGTGACGCCGATTACCTGGTTATTCTTTCGGATGATCGCGCGGTCGGTCGGCTCTACGTCGCGAGACTGGAAGGGAGAATCCTGATTATAGACATCACGTTTCTCCCGGCGGAGAGGAACATGGGGCGAGGGACTTCTATCATTAAAAGCCTGATGGACGAAGCGGCCGCCGCCGCAAAGCCGCTTCAAATCCACGTCGAGTTTTACAACCCCTCGCTTCGCCTTTTTGAACGCCTGGGTTTTCGAAAGGTTGACGAGAGCGGCCCATACCTGCTTATGGAGTGGAATCCCGCCGCCTGATATTGATTGATCGCGCGCGCCTTCGGCCTTACAAAACACGACGGCCTTCCGGGCCCCACGAGTTACGTGGCCGACCCGGACGGCACACTTCTCCCAGAGTGGTCTTGCGCCGACAACAAACTGAAAATGAGGCAGAGCGGGTGAGACTTAGGACTTCGACCGCGCCGGGCACCGAATATCGTTTCGGACTAAGGGTTCAGACGATTGATTACCGCCTCGTAGTTCAAGCCCTTCTTGCCCTTACCGATGGGTACCAGAAGCAGAGCGAAGGTTCCAAGCGCCCCGTGCTCAATCGTATAGACATCCTGCTTGAGCTTGTGCTGAGTGCTGAAGACGAGCGCAAAGCATTCCCTGCCCGCCGAAGCCTGATCCGGAACCGGCCCGCTGTCGTGAACATCCGTTAGAGTCACGTCAACGGCCTTCTGGCGTTTCGATCTGATCTGAAACGTCGAATTGATGTGCGCCGCAAATGTCGCTTTCGTGTAGTTGAAGATCGGGTCTGACTGAATTTCGGCGGGGATCGGAAAACCCCTGGCTGAATCTGACCTACCCTGTCCGCTGACACTCAGAACTGTTTGCAGGGGAAGTCCGGCAGCGAGGGCGACCACCGTTCCGGTGCGGAGAAATTTTCGACGTGAAATGTCCATGGGGGTAATTCTCCTAAAATTGAATTTCCTGGTTGTTGGTGGTTTAAAACGAGGTAGCCTTAAGCGGAAGCGGTATCTGCTTCGGAGAATCCGAACGATGAACTTTTTACGATTCTCAGATGCATCCGGGCTGGAACGGCCATCAAAACCCTGGCAAGCTGGTTGCCACGAACCATCGGGGGGTGACCGCGCACAGTCTTCTAGCAGCAAATCGCAACTTAGTCAATTTAATTTTTGAGATGCCGCTGATTAAGCTTACAATCGCGGCTCCTCATCGCACAGCCACGGGTTGAGAGCCAGCCAGCGAGCGAGCGAGCGCGGCGTGGAAGAATGAGCGAATCGAAATTTAAACCCCGCGCCAGAGCGTTTCCCGTCCGAAAGGCTCATCTTTATACTTTAGGAGATTCCTGATGCTTCATACTTACAAGTCAGTTAAGCACGCTCCGTCTGCCGGTAAAGCAATGCGCTTCGAGCTGCATGTTCTATTCATACTGTTTGTCTCAATTGTTTTGGGAGGGGCGATTGTATTCGCTGGCTCAAGAGATAAGCTGAGGGACGGCGAAGAGGCGGCGGCCAGTGGCAATGACGCGGCCGCGAGAGTGGCGAAAGGCCCACGGGCCAATACAGGCGGGCTTTCGCTCATCGCCCTGGCGCACATACTCAGACAAAGCGCCGCTTCTGCCGCCAACGACCTGCGAGTAAACGGTGCGCAGAAAGTTGAGGCGGCGAATGATTCAGCCTTCCGTATCTCGCATGCGTCCTCAGCCGGGGCCGACCGCGACGCCCTTTTTCCGGATGTCGCTTACAACCCGGACGATAATGAGTACCTGGTGGTGTGGGCGGGCAACGGGCTCGCCGGGGCGGACTTTCGGGGAGTGAAGGAGGTCTTCGGCCAGCGAATCAACGCCGCGACGGGCGCAAGCGTGGGCGCAGAGTTTCGTATCTCGAACATGGCGGACGGCGGTAAGAATCGCAACGCTGGCAACGCGCAACTCGTCTACAACAGCACCGCGCACGAATACCTGATCGTCTGGAACGGGTCTGGCGACAAGAGTGCGCCCGATTCGGTCTTTGAAATCTACGGCCAACGATTTAGCCGTACGGGCAGCCAAGTGGGCCCGGAGTTTCGTATCTCGAACACGACCGAGCTGGGCAAGGTGGCGGACACCTTCGTGCGCGCGAGCACGCGTCCGGACATCGCCTGGAACAGCACCGACAACCAGTATTTAGTCGTCTGGGATGGCATGGGCCAGCCCGAGGACACGATTAAAACGGAAGTATACGGGCAGCTTCTGAACGCGGCGGGCGGCGCGCTCGGCAAAAACTTTCGTATCTCGAACACGACGGATCAGGGCGCTGAATTTAACGCCAGCGCTGCCGTGGCGGCCTACAATAGCATTAACAAACAGTACTTGGTCGTCTGGTCGGGCTCGTCCCGCGAGAAGAGTCAATACGAGATTTGGGGCCAGGGCTTGACGGCTCAGGGCGCGCAGATAGGCGAGGGCAAAGGCGATTTCCTCGTCTCAAGCGTCACCGGCGCGGGCGCAGACCGGGACGCGAGCGCGCCCCAGATTGTTTACAGTAACGGCAGCAACGAGTATCTGGTCGTCTTTCACGCGACGGGCATGCAGGGCGCGAATAATACCAGCGATGTCCTGGGCCAGCGTATCAATGCGGCGACGCTCGCGAAGGTTGGGCCCAGCGATTTCCGCATCTCGAATGGCGTCGGGCCGAAAAACATGTCGGATAACCCGAGAGTAGCCTACAACGCTCCCGGGAAAGAGTACCTGGTCGTGTGGCGCGGTTTCAGAGCCGATGCGCCGTTCGAGATTTACGGTCAACGCCTGGGCCCGAACGGCAACGAAATCGAGACGGACTTTCAAATCTCCAATATCGCGGCGGTCGGGAAAGATCGTAACGCCAATCTCGCATCCGTCGCCTGTAACAGCCAGAACGGCGAATACCTTGCAGTCTGGCAGGGCGACGCTCTGCCCGGCCCCGCCAATAAAAAGGTGAACGAGATATTCGGCCTCCGCATAAAACCATCATCAAGAAGCCGCCCGTGAGCCGATGCTTTCAGCGGTGAGCGTTGAGCGTCGAGCCTTCGAGCCGCGCCGTGGCTTTCTCTGGCGCATTGGGTGCGGCAGAGAGAGAGTGTGTGTGTCGCCCGCGCTGTTGGCGACGATTTTCTGTTGCTGACGATTTTCTTCTGTGTCCAGTCTTTAGAGCGTCAGGAGCAGCAATACCGTCGGGTGGGCCAAAGAATATGTATTCGCATCATCCGTCGGACGTGACGCCAAAAAGTTCTTGACAATTTCTGAGGGCTGCTCTATTGTACGCGCGCTTTCAAGTTTTTCGTGGTATCGGCCAGTTTTGCTTGCCTCGTTTTCGCCGTAAAATCCACAGAGCAGAAAATTCGATAGCTACTGGTTTCATTGCGGCGAGTTTTCCACTGGTCTAGTAACCTAGCGTCCATTCTTCAATTCAATCAGCCACCGAACATCTAACCAACCCCTGTACCAGAAGGAGAGAAGTTTATGGGCACACCATTATTGGGCGAGATCAAAATCTTTCCCCTCAATTTCGCGCCGAAGGGCTGGGCAGAGTGCAACGGGCAACTGCTGCCGATCAACCAGAATCAGCCGCTCTTCGCGATTCTCGGAACCGCATTTGGCGGCAACGGGCAAACGAACTTCGCCCTGCCGGACATGCGCGGGTGCGCGCCGATGCACGTCGGCGGCTTCCACAGTCGCGGTGAAAAGGCGGGCCAGGAGGCGCATACGATTACCCAGAGTGAGATGCCGCAACACGTGCACTTTCTGAACGCGTCGAACGTCCTCGGCACTATTGACGACCCTTCGGCCTCGGGCGAGCCCTTCGCTCTGGCCGGATCGGCGGTCGATGTCTACAGAGCCGCGACGAGCCTTGTGACCATGAATGCGGAATGTGTCTCAAGCGTCGGCGGGTCGCAGGCGCACATTAACATGATGCCGTACACGGTTCTCACCTTCTGCATCGCCCTACAGGGTGCATTCCCGACCCAAAACTAGAAGGAGATCAGCATGGCGCTAACATACACAGGCGAGATTAGGATGTTCGCAGGCAGCTTCCCCCCAGCGGGCTGGATGTTTTGCGAAGGCCAGCTACTCCCAATCTCCGAGAACGACGCCCTATTCGTACTGCTCGGGACGACCTTCGGCGGTGACGGAGAGGAAACCTTCGGCCTGCCTGACCTGCGCGGTCGAATCCCGATTCATCGTAGCAGCAACCACATTCTGGGGGAGATGGCCGGTGTCGAGTCGGTCACGCTGACCACCCAGCAGATACCGCTCCATACCCATCCGGCGGTGGCGTCCGCCGATTCGGGCACGTCAAAATTCCCGAGTGGGTTGATGCTCTCGCGTGCGAGCGCAGACTTTTACACTACGGACACGGCTACGGTCCCGCTGGTGAGCACGTCTATAAGCCCTGTCGGAGGCAGCCAGCCGCACGACAACATGCAGCCGTACCTCTGCATCAACTTTATCATCTCGTTATACGGGATTTTCCCGACCCCAACCTAAGGAGGGTTTCATGTCCGATCCTTTTGTCGCTGAGATCAGAATCTTTACCTACACGTTCGCGCCCAAAGGCTGGGCTTTCTGTGACGGGCAGCTTTTGCCGCTGTCGCAGAACACGGCCCTCTTCTCGCTGCTTGGAACCTTTTACGGGGGCGACGGCAAATCTACGTTCGCGCTGCCGGACATGCAGGGACGCGTGCCCATGCATGCGGGAACTTTTAATAATCCCGGCCCCGGCCTGAGCGGGCACTCTATAGGTGAGATGGGTGGCGAGGATTTCGTCACGCTGCTCACGTCCGAGATACCTGTTCATAGCCACGTCTACAGTCAATCCGTGAGGGCCGCGGACAATCTTAACCCCGTGGGTCTGACGATAGGAACCGGAACGGCTGTCTATGCGCCTCCTCCGGTCACCGTCACCATGAACCCTCTGTCGCTCCCTCCGGCTGGCGGTAGTCTCCCCCATAATAATTTGCAGCCGTATGTGACTTTACAGTTTTGCATCGCGCTTCAGGGAGTCTTCCCGCCGCGCCAATAGAGGGCATCAGTTGTCCTGCATAGCGAGGTGGCGCTCGCTTTCGCAGCCGCCGCAAAAGATATTTGTACTGACCCTTACCGAAACATTTGCTGATTGCCCGCAGCCATTAATCAATGGCTGCGGGCCCAATCGACAGGGTCACAGGCTGTACTCCAGAGCCACGGGCGACCACTCCCGCGCGCCACAAGGCTCTCCCGGCTCCAGCCTCCCGACCAAAATCCCCTGCAACGCGTCCCCAAACACGTTGCTTTATCCCTGGAAGGAGTTCCCCTAATGCTTCGCACTCCCAATCATACAACCCGCACTAAGTCTGCAAAAAATAGGTTCGCAAAGAAGACGACAATAATTAGAAAGCCTTTGCTGTTCAGTTTATTGGCGGTGATGGTATTAGGGACGATCATACTGTCAGTTTCCTCCGTCTCCGTGCATTCCAGCAGCACCGTGGCGAAGGACGCCGCCGCTAAGTCGAGCGACGCGCGGGAGGCCCAACCGAAAGAGGGCCGAAGCTCTCGCCAGGCATCGAGCGTTGCTCCGTCGAGCGCCGCCGCTCCAGGGAATCCGGCGGTCGCTGGCCCTCCCACCCGGAGCGCCGCGAGCAGCAGCAGCAACAAGCGCATGATGAGTCACATGATGGCACGGTTCTTCCCCACCTTTGCCAACACGACCATCACGGCCACCAAGACCGATGCGCTGCTGGTCGATCTCAACAATGACAACGTGGCCAATCCCGGCGACACGCTCAGGTATACCGTCACGATCACCAACACGGGCAGCGTGGATGCGACCGGCCTGACCTTTAACGACACACCCGACGCCAATACTACGATCGTGCCCGGCTCCGTGATGACGACGCCGATTGCGGCCGACGACACCTACAGCGCGCTCGGCAACGTCCGCATCTCGATCAGCGCTGGCAACGGCCTGCTGGCAAACGATCACGACGCGGACGGCGACGCCCTCACCATAAGCGCGCCCTCTTCGAGCGCCAACGGCGGAGACGTAGCCGTCAACCCGGACGGCAGCTTCACCTACAACCCGTCGCCAGGGTTTGAGGGAGCCGACAGCTTCACCTACACGGTGTCGGACAATGACGGAAACACACGGTCGGCGACCGTCACCATCAACGTTAGCGGGATGATCTGGTTCATAGATAACAACGTGGGCGCACCCGGCAGCTCTCCCGGCGACGGACGATTGACCAATCCTTTCAAATCCCTGGCCGCCTTCCAGGCCGTCAATGACGGCGCGGGCAATCATCCGGCGGCGGGCGACAACATCTTCATTTATGAGAGCGCCACGGATTACGTCGGGCCGGTCACGCTGCTGAGCGGTCAGCGATTGATCGGACAGGATGCGACGGCTTCGCTCTCTTCGATCACGGGATTGACTCCGCCGAGCGGCAGCGATCCGTTGCCGACGACCAACTCCGCGAATGCGACAATTGCGCGGATCACAAGCGTTACGGACGGCGGCATCAACCTCGGACAGAACAATCACATCCAGGGATTGACGGTTGGTGACACGACCACCTCCGACATTACGGGCACGAACTTCGGCACGCTGACCGTGCTCGACACGAGCCTGACAGGCACTGGCCGCGCACTGAATCTCAGCACGGGTACGGTCGGCGCGACCTTCGACAAGATTTCCTCTACGAACAGCCCGACGACCGGCATCAGCCTGACCAGCATCATCGGCACCCTGACGGTCACCGGCACGACGACGATTGATAACGCGAGCGGCGTCGGTATCAGCATCGCCAGCCTCGTCGCCATCCCTTCCGGCACGTCCGTGTCGTTCGGCACAACCAACATCAATAACCGTAACAACACGGGCATTCTCATAAACGACGCCGATAATACGAGCGGCATTTCGTTCGGCGCGACGACCATCGCCAACGCGCACAACGTCGGCGGCTACGGCGTGCGTGTGCAGAACTCAAGCGCCGATGTCACCTTCGCCAGCACCAACATCAGCAATGCCAAGCAGACGGTCGCCGAGACGCTCGATGTCGCGGGCTTTCCGACCAACGACGGCGACGGCGACGCCATCTTCCTGACCGGAAACTCGGGCAGCTTCAACTCCAACGGCGGCACGATCACCAACAGCGACGGCGAAGGCATAGACGTTCGCAACTCGTCGAACCTTAATCTGACGAACGTCACGATTGATCTTCCGGGCCTCGCCTCCGCAGCCAGTATCGGCCACGGCATACGCGCCATCAATCTTTCGGGAACAGGTACTCTGACCAACACGACGATCACGCGTTTCGACAGCGCGTCGGGCGTCAACGTCACACGCGACGGTTTCCGTATCGTCAACGTCAACACAGACCTGACGATGACCATCGCCGGGGGCAACTTTACGAACTCGCCGCGCGGCAACGACGCCTTCTCGGCCGAAGCTCAGGGCACGTCCAACATGACGCTCAACGTGCAGAACAACGGCGCGACGCCGAGTCTCTTCACGGGCCTGTTCGGCGACGCCATAGACGTGAGGACGGTCACCGGCTCGACCGGCACGGTCAACGTCAACGTCTCGAACTCGACGTTCCAGAACGCAGCCGCGAGCGGCGCCAACGGCATCCAGCTCACGCCGTTCGGCGGCCCGGCCACTGTGAACTACAACATCACGGGCAACACGATGGTGGACATCGGCCGCCTCGGCATCAACGCCGGGCTCATCAACATGACGGTCGGAGGCGCGGTGGCTCCCGGCCCGAGCCTGCTCGGAACCATCTCCGGCAATATTTTGGAGAACAGCACGGGCCGTCGCGGCATCAGCATCATCGCCGACACGTCCGCCCAACAACTGAAGGCCAACATCGACAACAACACGCTTGACCGCCTGCCCGCCAACAGGAACGGCATCGTCGTCAGCTCGCGTAACAGCGTGCCGTCCTCCGATGTCCTGATTACCAATAACAAGATGGGCCAGAAGGCCGGTTTTGTAGGGCTCGTAGGCGGCAGTGCCGAGGCGGTGCTTGTCGAAACGCAGGGTACGGCTGTCACCAGAACACTGATTGACGGCAACACGATCACCTCCAACGCGACCGTCGAAGTGGTGCGCGTCAGGGCCATAAACACTTCGAGCCTGAGCGCGACGGTGACGAACAACTCGATCACCGACAATGCGGGCACACACCTTGAGTTTGCCGCGACGACGCAGACCCCGACCGCGCCCGGCCCGGTCATCTGCCTGAACATGACCGGCAATACCCTGCCAGCCGCAGGCGTCGGCGTCATTCGATTGAACCACGCGGCCGGTACGGCCATTAACGTCGTGCAGGCGAGCGCGGCTGCGCTCTCGGCTGCCAACAGTGCGGCGACCGTGACCGTAGTGGGCACGCCCACCTTCGGCGCGGCGGCCTGCTCTCCGGCGGTCGCGATGCTTCAAAGCAGGCCCGACAACGGAGCCATGCTCGCGCGCAACGTAGAACGCTCTCCGAAGACCGCCAGCGCGCTCAATCTGGTTTCCAGAATCGCGCAGGTCAACCGTCAAGCCAGAGGCGATCAGGCGTTGGCTCTGAACCACACCCCGGCGAAGACAGGGAAGGTCGTCAAATCGAGCGCGGCCCGCAGTCGTAAGAGCCAGCAGTTGAATCACGCTGCGCTCGCACGGCCCGTCGCTGCCGCCACCACTATGGTCGGCAGTGTCAATCTCAACATCGGCACGCTGCCCGCGGGCAAGAGCGTCACGATCACCTTCGACGTGGTCATCAATCCCCTGTTGTTGCCGCCGAACACGACTCAGGTCTCCAACCAGGGCACGGTGACCGGCAGCAACATCAGCCCGACCGTCACGGATGATCCCGATACGGGTGCTGCGAACGACCCGACCGTGACTCCTGTGGTCATTCCGAACCAGCCGCCGACAGCGGATGCCGGGCCGGATCAGACTGTGGAATGCGCTGGCGGCTCGACCAGTGTGACGCTGAATGGAACCGGCTCAACCGATCCTGATGCGGGCGATACGCTGACCTACGTCTGGACGGAGGGCGTCACTCCGATAGCGACGGGCGCGAACCCGACCGTTAATCTGAGCGTCGGCTCGCACACGATCACGCTGACCGTCACAGACTCCTACGGCGCAACCGACAAGGATACGGTCGTCATCAACGTCGTGGACACTCAGGCCCCCGTGATTACTCTGAACGGAGCGAATCCGATGACGGTCGAGTGTCACACGAGCTTTACCGATCCGGGCGCGACCGCCGCCGACGCTTGCGACAGCAGCGTGCCGGTGACAGCCTCCGGCAGCGTTGATGTCAATACTCCTGGAACCTACACGATCACCTACACGGCGACGGACGACAGCGCGAACAAGACCACGGCGACCAGAACAGTCAACGTCGTGGATACGACCGCGCCGGTCATCACGGTCAACGGGGCGAATCCGATGACGGTCGAGTGCCACACGAGCTTTAGTGATCCGGGCGCGACCGCAAGTGATTCCTGCGCCGGTAGCGTTCCGGTAACCACTTCGGGCACTGTCAACGTTGACGCGCCCGGAACCTACACGATCACCTACACGGCGACCGATGGCACGAACACCGCCACCTCCACGCGTACTGTGAAAGTCGTAGACACGACCGCGCCGGTCATCACGGTCAACGGGGCGAACCCGATGACGGTCGAGTGCCACGCGGGCTTCAGCGATCCGGGCGCGACCGCAAATGATTCCTGCGCCGGTAGCGTTCCGGTAACCACTTCGGGCAGCGTTGATCCCAACACGCCCGGAACCTACACGCTGACCTATACGGCCAGCGACGGTACGAACACGGCCACCGCCACGCGCACTGTGAAAGTCGTGGACACGACCGCGCCTGTAATCTCGCTCAACGGGGCGAGTCCGATGACGGTCGAATGCCATACGAGCTTTAGTGATCCGGGCGCGGTCGCCAGCGATGCTTGCGACAGCACTGTTCCGGTCACGGCCTCGGGCAGCGTCGATCCGAACACGGTCGGAACCTACACGATCACCTACACGGCGACGGACGACTCCGGTAATGCAGCGACACCCGTCACACGCACGGTCAATGTCGTAGACACAACGCCGCCCTCCATCACGATCAACGGAGCGAATCCGATGACGGTCGAGTGCCATACGAGCTTTACCGACCCGGGCGTATCCGCCACCGATAGCTGTGAGGGAGTCATTCCGATCATCACGTCCGGCAGCGTCAACCCTGACGTTCCCGGAACCTACATAATCACCTACTCGGCGACGGATTCGTCGGGCAACACGTCTTCCGTGACGAGGACGGTAAATGTGGTGGACACCATCGCACCGACGCTCGCGCTCAACGGGGCGAACCCGATGACGATTGAGTGCCACACCACCTTTACTGATCCGGGCGCGACCGCCACCGATTCCTGCGCTGGAAATCTGACGGGCTCTATCGTCGTCACGGGCAGCGTCAACCCGAACGTCCCCGGAACCTACACACTGACCTACACGGTGAGCGACGGCTTCAACCAGACCTCGAAGACGCGCACTGTGAAAGTCGTGGATACGATTGCGCCGACGCTCACGCTCAACGGAGCGAATCCGATGACGGTCGAGTGCCACACCACCTTTACCGATCCGGGCGCGACCGCCACCGATTCGTGTGCCGGAGACCTGACGGGCTCAATCACGACGATGAGCAACGTCAATCCGAACATGGTCGGAACCTACACGATCACCTACACGGTCAGCGATGGTTACAACCAGACCTCGAAGACGCGGACTGTGATCGTCGTCGATACGGGAGCGCCGACCATCACACTGACCGGCCAGACGGTTACCCTCTGGCCGCCCGACCACCAGTACGTTACCGTCAACCTGACGAGCCTGGTCGCCAGCGTCAGCGACGGCTGCGATTCGACGACTGACATCAACGACGTCGTAATCTCGAAGGTGACGAGCGACGAAGCCGAGAACGGCAACGGTGACGGCAATACCAGTAACGACATCGTCATCGCCGCCAACTGCAAGTCGGTTCAGCTTCGTTCGGAGCGGGCCGGTAATAGCAACGGTCGCGTCTACACCATCGTATTCTCGGTCACGGATGCCAACGGCAACGTGGCGACGGCGAGCGCGAAGGTGATAGTGCCGAAGGACGGCCCCGGCGGCAGCGCTATTGACGACGGGCCGAAGTATACGGTCACGAGCAACTGCCCGTGATCGCAGGCGTAGACCGCGCCAGCAGGAGTGGTTTGAAGGATGCGCGGGCTCGCGGGCCGAAAAAGGGCCAGCCAGCCACGAGCGATGGAAGGGCTGAAAACCCGCGAGCCCGCGCGTCCTTCGAGCCGAGCAAACAGAATTACTGTTTGACTTTAATTCTTCACTTATCTTTAGTCCGAGAGGAGTCCGGTTATGAGAAATCCCCTTACCGCCATTCTAAATTCGAGGAACGTTCTTCGCCTTGCGACCCTGGTCGCGGTGCTCGTTATCCTGGGCGCAGCGCCGCTGCTCTCCGGCGCACAAACGCAGACCTCCGTCAACATCGTGAATAATTCCGGATGGGAGTTGCGCCATCTATACATTTCGCCTGTGGACAACGATAACTGGGGGCCGGATCAACTCCACGAGATGGTGATCGCGCCCGGCCAGTCCTACACGCTCAACATCGCTTGCGATCAGGCGCAGGTCAAGCTCATCAGCGAGGATCAGGACGGCTGTTTCCTATCCACGACGGTTGCCTGCACGGGCAACGCCGCCTGGACGATCACGAACGACATGGTTCCGAACTGCGGGAACTGACGGGGCCTGAGCTGAGGGCGACGCGCGACAGCTCAAAGCCAGTTCTAGGGGCGGCTCGATGCTCAAAAAAGGGGCAGCGCGCCCCGCGTTCCAAAGCCCTTTGGAGCCAGGGTGCGGCGGTTGTTTATCCGGGCCGTTTGGCGAGCCTTCATCAGGATTCAGGGCGTTAACGAACCTCCGGGATGCCGCCGTTCGCAGCCAAAATCTTAAGCCTGTAACACGAGAGCGCCGGTTCAAACCGGCGCTCTTTTATTTGTTATCATCATAAACGCCCGACCCGGGCGCGCGGGTCGACCCGACGGCCGTCCAAACATTTGTCGATTCAAGTGTTTAACAGACGATAAGATGTTGACTCTCCTACAATTCTCGCGTAAATTGTTAGGGTGCATTTCCGGGTCAGATCGCCCGTTACTGTGCGTCGCCTCCGTAATAGTTTCCAGATCAACCGACCAAAGATTACCCCTCGCGCTGTGAGATCGACCCGCAGTGCCTTTTCACTGGAAGGAAGTTCCCCATGCCACGAGCCCACCGCTATACCCCCGGTATGCCTGCAAACAGATTGGCAACTAACAAAAGAGCCCTGCTGTTGGCCCTGCTTACAGTCATGGCCCTGACGGGAGTGGTCTTTTCCGGGTCATCCGTTTCAATGCATTCGAGGGATGCTGCGATGATGGACGCGGCGGAGCGTGAGAGCGCACCGGTCGGCGCGAGCGCCGGAAGTGCTTCATCGAGAGCGGCGCGGCCCCATGCTGCTTCGAGCCGGGCTGCTTCCGCGACGCCATTCGAGGCGCTGCTTCCGAACGGCACGGAGTTGGCGAAGAAGAGGGGCGATGAGCGAGCAGCCGTGCTCAATCACGCGATGACCCTTCCGGGCGCGTTCCCGTTCGTGGCCGGGCCGATCATCAACGCCTCTAAGGACGACGGACTTCTATACACTGCGAAGGTCGCACCGGGCGGCACGATCAACTACACGGTCGTCATCAGCAATACGGGCGACGCGGCGGCGACGGGCGTCACCTTCGCCGATACGATTGATACGCACACCACACTGGTCGGCGGCAGCATCACCGTCACTCCGATAGCAGCCACAGACACCTACTCTTCCATAGGCAACGTCGGCCTCAACGTGCCCGCCGCCCGTGGCGTGCTCAAAAACGACATCGACCCGCTGACCGGTGATAATTCAGGCATCACTGTGACCACCACCGGCAACATCAACACGACGGGCGGCGGCACGGTCACCATGAATGCCGACGGCAGCTTTACGTACGAGCCCGCGCCCGGATTCGAGGGGACGGGCGCAACCGCCGATAGCTTTACCTACACGGCCTCGAAAGCTGGCAAGACCGACACCGGTACGGTCAAGATTGATGTCAGCACCGTTATCTGGTTCGTCAAGACGGGCGCGGCGGCGAACGGCAACGGGACGCTGAACAAACCTTTCAACTGCCTGGTCGGTTTGGACGTACCTGCCACGACGACCTGCTTCTCCAACAGCCCCAACGATCAGGCCAACGATGCCATCTTTATCTACAGCGGAAGCTATAGCGATAACAACCCGTTGATTCTATTGAGCGGGCAAAAGGTGTTCGGTCAGGGTTCTACGCAAAGCTTGCAGACCATGGCCGGGATTGCGACCATCCCGACGGACAGCAATACTCTGCCCTCGACCGGCGGAGCCTATCCGGTCATCACCTCTACGAGCAACGGCATCAACCTCAACTCCGGCAATACCCTTCGCGGCTTTACCATTGGAGATACGGGCGGAGTCACTGGCCTCTCGACCGACATCTCGGGCTCGGCCTTCGGCAGACTGACCGTCAGAGAGGTGCTGCTGAACGGAACGGGCCGCGCTCTGAATCTGGACAACGGCTCGCTCGATACCACTTTTGACAGCATCACCGTGACGGCCGCGACCAGTCTGGAGGGAGTTCGTCTAAAGGGCGTGGCGAATGCGACCTCGCCGACCGGGTCGTTCAGCTCAGGCGGCGTCACCGTCTCGGGCGCTCACACAGACGGCATCTACGTGGAAAGCTCGACCGCCGACATAAGCTTCGGTAACACGAGCCTCACGTCTGGCACGGGAACGACCAACGGCGTCCAACTGCTCAACAACACGGGTGGGACAAGAACCTTCGGCACGCTCGGCATTTCGGGCGGCAGCAACATTGGCTTTTTGAGCACCAACGGCGGGGCCGTCACCGTCACGGGCGCGACGACCGTCACCAATCCAGCTTCGACCGGAATTTCGATTGCAAGCTCCACGGCGGTTGTTTCTTTCGCCGCGACGACCGTCAACAAGAGCTCGACCGCAGGCAACGGCGTCGGCTTCAATACCAGCAGCGGCGCGACGACCTTTGCGACCCTGGCGATTACGGTCAATAACGGCACGGGTCTGTTCTCTACCGAGAACGGCGGCGCGATCAACGTCACCAACGGCGTGGGCAGCTCCATTACGTCCGGCGGCGCTTCGCCCGCGATCGCAGCGATTGACATCAGCAAGTCTACGGGAACGACGCCCATCGGCTTGAACTTCGCGAGCATTTCATCGATCAACAGCGCCGGGCGCGGCGCACGCTTCGACCATGTCAGCGGCTCTTTCAGTTGCCCCACGACGACCGTTTCGAATCCGACCGGCGCTGGCATCGAGGCCACGAACTCGACCGCAGGCTTTGCTTTCGGCACTACCTCCGTCACGGGTTCCGGCAGCACGGGCATCCTTCTGACGAACAACACGGGCGGCGTCTCTTTCGGCGATATGGACATCACGCCGGACACAAACCAGCGCGCGTTTGTCGCCACCCATTCGCTTGCGGCAACGACTTCGGGCACGATCACGGCGACGAGCGGCGACATCACGACGAGCGGGGCCCGCGCCATAGAGGTCACGGGTCTGGACAACACGCACCGCACGCCGCTGAGCATGAGCCTGACTTCGCTGACGACTTCGGGCGCGACCCAGAGCGTCCAGCTAACGGAAACGAGCGGTAGTTTCACCGTCACCGGCACGACCAACGTCAATACTCGCACCGGTACGGGCCTCTTTTTCTCTTCGGTGGCCGGAACCGTCTCCTTCAGCACGACCAACATCCCGAACGCGAGCAACGCGGGCGGCTACGGCATACGGGTGCAGAACTCCCCGGCCTCGGTCACCTTCAGCGCGGTCACCATCAGCAACGCCAACCAGACCGTACCCGAGACGCTTGATCCCCAGCTCATACCGACCAGCGACGGCGACGGCGACGGTATCTTCCTGTCCGGAAACACAGGCAGCTTCACCATCAGCGGCACGAGCACGATCAGCAGCGCCGACGGCGACGGTATTGATCTACGCAATTCGTCGAGCCTGAACCTGACGAATATGACGATCACCTCGCCCGGCTCGGCCAACACGGACAATATCGGCCACGGCATTCGCCTTTACAATCTGTCGGGCACGAGCGCCATTAACAACTGCTCGGTCTCGGACTGGGGAGACGTGACCGCCCATAATCGCAACGGCCTTAACCTTCTCAACAACAACGTCTCTTTGACCTCGCTGACCCTTTCGGGTTGCACCTTCTCGAACTCGCCGGAGGGCGGTGACGGGGTTGGAGCCGAGATGCGCGGCTCATCCGGCGGAACCATCACCATTAAAGACCTCAGCGGTGATCGCGGCGTCTTCACGGGCCTTTTGAGCGACGGCGTCGATTTCGGGACGATTGGCGGCTCGACCGGCACGGTCAACCTCAACGTTCAGAACTGTGATTTCAGCAACGCGGCTACCCTGGGCGGCGGCGGCATTGACATCAACGCGGTCGGCATCGGCGGCGCGACCGTGAACTACAGCATCACGGGCAACACTTTTACAGACCTGATGCGTCCGGCGAGCAACGCCGGGGCCATCAACCTGACCACCGGATGTGCAGTAGGGTGCGCCAGCAACAACGATGGGCCCAGGCTGCTCGGCACAATCGCCAATAATACGCTCGACCAGATACAGGACGCGCGCGGCATCAGCGTCATCGCCGACACGTTCGCCAAGGAACTTAAAACCGTTATCGACAACAATAGTATTAACCGTTTGACGGATGGCAATAAGCCCGCCATCTTCGTTGACACTCGTAATACGGTTCCGACATCAAATGTCACTGTCTCCAATAACAACATCGGCCTGGGAACGGGCGGCTATTCGGCGGGCAATAATGAGGCGGTCGGCGTGCGCTCGCAGGATTCGGCGGTCGTGAAAACCCTGATTACCGGCAATACCATCAAGGCCGCGGCCAACTTTGAAGTCCTGCGCGTCAGGGCCGGTACGGGCACTACGAGCATGGACGCGACCGTCACGAACAACAACCTCGAAGACACCAATGGCGGTACGCATAGAGAGTATCGCATCTCGTCGAATGCTCCGGGCACGGATATGTGCGCGAATTTGACGGGCAACAACTCGCCCTCCGGGGCGAGCGCTGTGATCGAGCTTGATCGCGGTGGCGGCGGCGCGATTAGCGTGCCGCAGGCGAGCACGGCTGCGATCTCAACTGCCAACAACGGCCTGACGGTGACGACGCCTTCCGGCGCACCGACCTTCAACGGCGGAGCCTGTGCGACCGTCAGCTTGCTGACGCTGCCCTTCGACGCTCCTGTAAACGTGACGGCGCAGGCAGACACAATCTACCAGTTCGTCAACGACAATCTTCTGCCGCTACAGCAGCGGCTCGAAGCGAGCAAGACGCGGCGCGATCAACAGTTGGCTTTAAACATCCCGTATGCGCCGCCCATCAACGATTCCGCCGTAGCACCGCAGGCGGGAATCATCAATGCCTCTTACTCGCTGTACGCTGAGAGTGGCGCGCAAACCCTTTCGAGCGCATCGCTCCTGGCCCTAACGGAACAGTCGAGCGAGACATTCAACGCGCAGCCCACGGGCGCACAGGCGCTCGGACGCGACATTCTCGGCGAGAGCGTTGCCCTTGACAACTCCGCCGCCAGCAGCACACGCGCCGTCAGAAGCGGCAGGTCTGCTTCGGCCCGTGGCGATAAGACTGCCATGTTGAGCCACGCGATGCGTGTCAGGCCGCGCGCGAGCGCGCTGGCAGCCGCCGCCTTCGTCGGTGAGACCGTGAACGTCCCCGCAGTGGGAGCGCCCGTTGCGACCTTTACGCTGCCCGAAGGCAAGACGGTCACGATCACCTTCAGCGTGACGGTCAACAATCCGCCGAACCTGACGGGAGTCCCGCCCGCCACGCCGCAGGTCAGCAACCAGGGCCACGTCGTCCCCGGCGCAGGAGCCAACTTCAGCGACGTGGCGACGCACGATCCCGACACGGCATCGCCCGGCGGGGCCGCCACGGCAACCAAGGACGCGACCATCACACTGGTCGATCTCTTCGATGTCACGACGACCGTCGACTCAAACAACAATCCCTCGGACTTCGGCGAGTCCGTGACGTTCACGGCGACTGTAACCCCGAACCCGGCGAATGCGACGCCGGTGACGGGAACCGTCCAGTTCTTCGACAATGGCAACCCGATGACCTGCGACGAGGGCGGTGTCAACGGCGTTCGTCCGATCAGTGCGCCGACCTGTACGACATCCAATCTTTCGGCGACGACCAATCCGCCGCCGCCGCACGTCATCACCGCTCAATACAGCGGGGACGGCAACTACGAGCCGGGCTCTCCCGGCACGCTCTCGGGCGGGCAGACCGTAATTCCCTGCGCGTCCAACCCGACGGTCACCAGCGCCGACGATGACGGCGACACGGACACGCTCCGTTACGCCATCACGAATATTTGTAGCGCTCCGAACAACAAGATCAACTTCAACATCACCGGCGCGGGGCCGCATACGATCACGCTGACGACGGGCCAGATTGCGATTGATAAGGACGTGGTTATCAACAACGCGAGCGGCGAGAGCATCACCATTGACGCCAACCACCTGTCTCGCATCTTCAAAATCAGCTCCGGCAAGACGGCGACGATTAAGGGTTTGAACATCATCAATGGACAGCCAGCCTTGACCGAAGCGGGCGGCGGCATCTTCAACGAGGGCACGCTGAACCTCATCAACAGCACCGTCAGTGGCAACTCTACCCGCTCCAACAATGGAGGCGGCGGCATTTATAGCTTCGGAGGCACGCTGAACCTCATCAACAGCACCGTCAGTGGCAACTCTGCTCACACTCACGGCGGCGGTATCTTCCCCGCTGGCGCAACGGTGACTATCATCAATAGCACTATCACCAACAACCATGCCGACTCCGACAATAGCGCTCCTGGCCTGACCGATGACGTTGGCGGCGGTATCGGCGGCGGGATTTACGCGGGCGGAAGCACCGTTACAGTCCACAATTCAATCGTAGCCGGAAACTTCAATGGGGATGGCGTCACCGACACCCCCGATGACATCTCCGGCACGCTCCAGGCCACCAGTTCCTTCAACCTGATCGGCGACGCTGCCACTTCCGGCGGTCTTCAGGACAAGAGCGTGGACGCCGCACACGGCAACATCGTCGGCAACGCGGGCTCCGGCACGATTAACATCGCGACCGTGCTCAACATCCTGCTCGCCAGCAACGGCGGCACAACGCGCACCCACGCGCTCGTCCTGGGCAGTCCTGCGCTCGACGCGGGCAGCAACTCGAACCTGCCAGCGGACACCTACGACACGGACGACGATGCAAACGTCGCCGAGACCCTGCCGGTTGACCAGCGCGGCACGGGCTTCGCACGCAAACTCGACTCGGACGATTCTGGAACGACTCAGACCGTGGACATCGGCGCATACGAGGCCGACCCGACCCTGGAGAACATCACCGACAAGGAGACTCCGGAAGACACGCCTCTGGCGGCCTTCATCGTCAATGTCGGGGATGCTGCCACGAGCTATTCTCTGTCGGCTGTAGCGACGACGAATCCAGGGTTGGTTTCGAGCATCGTGATTACGGACGATACGACGGCGACGCCGAAGCTTGCGATCACGCCGACGGCGAACGAGAGCGGAGTGGCGACGATCACGGTAACGATTGAGAAGACGATCGGCGGCACAACGCAGAGCATGACCGACACGTTCGACTTTACTGTGACGGGTGTCAACGATGCTCCCGTGGCTACGGACGATCCCTTGAGCAGCGTCGCGGAGGATTCCGGCGTCAGGACGATTCCGTTCACTGACCTGACCGGCAACGACTCCAAGGGGCCAACCAACGAGAGCGGTCAGGCATTGACGATCACGGCGGTCAGCAACGCCGTCGGCGGAGCTGTTCAGATAGTTGGCACGGATGTGAAGTTTACGCCGACAGATGATTTCAACGGCGCGGCCAGCTTTGACTACACCGTGCAGGACAACGGCCAGAGCAACGGCGTCGATGATTTCAAGACCGACACGGGCCACGTCACCTTCACGATCACGGAGGTCAACGACGTTCCCGTGCCCGCGAACGACACCCTCTCGAATGTGGCCGAGGGTTCGGGCACACGGACGATTCCGTTCACTGACCTGACCACGAACGATTCCAGGGGAGCGGCCAACGAAAGCACTCAGACATTGGAAATCATTTCGGTCGGCAACGCCGTGGGCGGCTCGGTCAGTATCGTCGGCACGGACGTGAAGTTCACGCCGACGGACGCTGATTTCAACGGCGCGGCCAGCTTCGAGTACACGGTGCGCGACAACGGCACGACCAACGGCGCTAATGATTTCAAGGACAGCACGACGCCGGGCACGGCCAGTTTCAGCATTACGGAAGTCAACGACGCGCCCGTGGCCGATGACGATGCGCTCTCAAGCATCGCGGAGGATTCGGGCGTGCTGACGATCCCGTTCGCAGACCTGACGGGCGACGACTCGAAGGGGCCAGCCAACGAGAGCGGTCAGGCATTGACGATCTCGGCGGTCAATAACGCCGTCGGCGGCTCTGTCAGTATCGTCGGCACGGATGTTAAGTTCTCGCCGACGACAGACTTTAACGGCGCGGCCAGCTTTGACTACACGGTGCGGGATAATGGCACGACCGCTGGCGTCGATGATTTCAAGACCGATGAGGGTCACGTCACCTTCACGATCACGGAAGTCAACGATGCGCCCGTGGCTGATGACGATGCGCTCTCAAGCATCAACGAAGATTCGGGCGTCAGGACGATACCCTTCTCCGATCTGCTGAACGGCGACACGACAGGGCCCGCCAACGAAAACACTCAGACGTTGGCGATCACTCTGGTTGACAACGCCGTGGGCGGAACTGTTCAGATCGTCGGCACGGATGTGCTCTTTACACCGGGAGTCAATTTCAACGGCGCGGCCAGTTTCGACTACACGGTGCGGGACAACGGCCAGACCAACGGCGTCGATGATTTCAAGACCGACGTGGGCCACGTCACCTTCAGCATCATCGCGCTGGCGGACGCCCCCGTGGCGACTCCGGATAATCTCAACACCAACATCAACACGCTGTCCTCGGACATAGTCTTAACCCCGAGCGCGGACGACACAGGTGACGGAGTAACCCACTTCAAGATCACGAATCTACAGAACGGCACGCTGTTCCAGCATGACGGCACGACCGGAATCCCCAACGACAGCTTTATCACCCTATCTCAGGGCGCGGCCGGGGTGAGGTTCAAACCCGATCTCAACCTGAGCAGTCCGGGCAGCACTTTCGGCTTTGACGTACAGGCGTCAATCGGCGGCGTCACGACGAGCGTCGATTCCACCCACGTCACCATCACGGTAAGCTGCGACGCGAGCTTCGCAGTCCTGAACACAGATGACGCGAGCAACGGCTCGCTGCGCAACGCGATCAGCCGCGTCTGCCCCGGCGCGACCATCACGTTCGACTCGGTGGCCTTCGATCCGTCCGGCAGCCCGTACACGATCACGCTCGCAAGCACGCTTGCCATCGACAAGGATTTGACGATCACAGGCCCGACGGCCAGCCGCGTAATCATCAACGGCGGTGGCCACCGCGTCTTTAATATCACGTCGGGCGATGTCAACATCTCAAACCTGACGATCACGGGCGGGGCCACTTCGGGCAGCGACGGCGCGGGCCTGCTCAACCAGAGCACCGGTACCGTCACCATACGCAATTCCACCTTTACGGCCAACGTGGCTGGCGGCGGCGGCAACGGCGGCGCTATCGCCACTTCGCCGGGCACGCTCAACCTCTACAACAGTACGCTCTCGAACAACACCGGTTCGTTCGGCGGCGGCATCTATAATGCGGCCGGGACTGTCAACATCCTGAACTCGACCATCTACGGTAACCACGCCGACCCGGGCACGGGGCAGGGCGGAGGCATTTACAACAGTTCCGGCACGGTCAAGGTCAAGAACAGCATCGTCACCGACAACACTGCACCTACGAACAATAATGTGGCGGGCACGATCACAGATCAGGGCAACAACCTGATTGACACCCCTGCGGGTGTCGCCGCGCTCGCCTATAACGGCGGCCCGACGCAGACCCACGCCTTGCTCATCGGTAGCCCGGCTCTCGATGCCGGAGACAACTCCGTGCTCGCGGCCGCCGGTCTCACCTTTGACCAACGCGGTTTCGAGCGCACGCGCGACTCGGCCGATTCTGGAACGACTCAGACCGTGGACATCGGCGCATACGAGGCCGACCCGACCCTGGAGAACATCACCGACAAGGAGACTCCGGAAGACACGCCTCTGGCGGCCTTCATCGTCAACGTCGGAGACGCGGCGACCGCCTATACATTGACGGCCGTGGCGACGACGAATCCAGGGTTGGTTTCGAGCATCGTGATTACGGACGACACGACGGCGACGCCGAAGCTCGCCATCACTCCGGCAGGCGATGAGAGTGGAACGGCGACGATCACCGTCACGATTGAGAAGACGATCGGCGGCACGACTCAGAGCATGACCGACACGTTCGACTTCAAGATCACGGATGTCAACGACATTCCCGTGCCCGCGGACGATGTAATCGGCAACGTGGCCGAGGACTCGGCCACGCGGACGATTCCGTTCAGCGCCCTGACCGCCAACGATTCAAGGGGAGAGGCCAGCGAGAGCGGTCAAGCCCTGATCGTCAAGACGGTCAGCAACGCGGTCGGCGGTACGGTCAGCATCGTCGGCACGGATGTGAAGTTCACGCCAGCGGCGGATTTCAACGGCGCGGCCAGCTTCAAGTACACGGTGGAGGACAACGGCCAGACCAACGGCGTCGATGATTTCAAGACGAGCCTGGTTGCGGGCACCGTTACCTTCACGATCACGGAAGTCAACGATACGCCGACGGCTGTTGACGACACGCTCGCCGACGTAGGAGAAGACTCAGGCCAGAGGACGATCCCGTTCGCAGACCTGACGACCAACGATTCCGAGGGGCCTGCCGACGAGAGCGGTCAAACCCTGATCGTCAAGACGGTCAGCAATGCGGTCGGCGGTACGGTCAGCATCAGCGGCGGCAACGTGCTCTTTACGCCCGCGCTCAACTTCAGCGGCGCGGCCAGCTTCAAGTACACCGCGCAGGATGATGGGACGACCAACGGCGCTGCCGCTCCGAAGACGAGCGCAGCGGCCACCGTCACCTTCAACGTCATACCGCAGGCGGACGTTCCCCTGGTCTCGAACGCGACGACCAGCGAGGATGTTCAAACCGCTTCAGGTCTGGTCATCACACCGAACGCGGTCGACGGCGGTACGGTCACGCACTTCAAGATCACGAACATCACGGGCGGAACGCTCTATCAGAACAACGGCACGACGCCGATTGCAAACAACAGCTTCATCACGCTGGCGCAGGGCGCAGCCGGGCTGAAGTTTACTCCGACGGCGAATCTCTTCAGCCCCGTCTCAAGCTTCGGCTTCCAGGTACAGGCGGCGACCAGCTCTGTCGGCGCGGGCCTGAGCAATGCGGCCAACGCTCTTATCACAGTCGGGCCCGTTGCCGACACTCCGTCCGTGACCAACGCGACGACCAACGAGGATACGCAGACCGCTTCGGGTCTGGTTATCGCTCGTAACGCGGTTGACAGCACGGAAGTAACGCACTTCAAGATCAGCGGCATCACGGGCGGAACGCTCTATCAGAACAACGGCACGACGCCCATCGCCAACGATCAGTTCATAACCTTTGCACAGGGCGCAGCCGGGCTGAAGTTTACGCCCGCCCTGAACTCTACCTCCAACGGTAGCTTCCAGGTACAGGCATCACGCAGTGCCACGAACGGCGGGCTCGGCGGGAGCCCCGTTGCGGCCACAATCACAATCAGTCCTGTGGCCGACACTCCGTCCGTGACCAACGCGACGACCAACGAGGATACGCAGACCGCTTCGGGTCTGGTCATCACTCGTAACGCAGCCGACGGCGCAGAGGTCACATACTTCAAGATCAGCGGCATCACGGGCGGAACGCTCTATCAGAACAACGGCACGACGCCGATTGTAAACAACAGCTTCATCACGCTGGCGCAGGGCGCGGCCGGGCTGAAGTTTACGCCTGCCCTGAACTCCACCTCCAACGGCAGCTTCCAGGTACAGGCATCACGCAGCGCCACGAACGGCGGGCTCGGCGGCGCTCTGGCGACGGCTACTATTACCGTCCTCTCCGTCAACGATACTCCGACGCTGAATGCCATCGCCAATCTGGCCGTCAACGAGGATTCTCCGGCCAAGACGATCAATCTCGCCGGTATCTCGGCTGGCGGCGGCGAGGCGCAGACGCTGACCGTCACTGCCACTTCAGACAACACGGGTCTGATTCCCAATCCTGTTGTCACGTATACGTCGCCGAACGCCACGGGCACGCTCACCTTTACGCCGGTAGCAGGCCAGAGCGGTACGGCTCTTATCACCGTCACGGTCAAGGACAATGGAGGCACGGCCAACGGTGCAACGGACAGCTTCCAGCGCACCTTCACGGTCACGGTCAATAATGGTAACGACGCGCCCGTGAACCATGTGCCCGGCGCGCAAACCACCGGGGCCAATACGCCTTTGACCTTCAACGGGGCCAACAGTAACCTCATCTCCATCACGGACGATGCGGCGGCTGCGGCTCTGCTGAAGATCACTCTGACGGCCACCAACGGTAAGGTTAAGCTCTCGCGCACGACCGGCCTCGTCTTCAGCGTGGGCAGCGGCGCGAGTGTTGCCACGGCGACCTTCACGGGAACCCTGGCGAACATCAACGCGGCTCTGGACGGACTGATATTTACGCCGACGACGGGCTTCCAGGGCGCGGCATCGGTCGCTTTGACGACCAACGATCAGGGCGCGACGGGCGCGGGCGGCGCGCGCACGGACAGCGACACCATCCCCGTCACGGTTAGCGGCCAAACCCTGCAATTCACCTCGGATCAGTTATCGGTCGGTGAGGCCGGGCTCCACGCACGTATCACCGTCACTCGCTCTGCGGGCTTTGCCGGTACGGCGAGCGTCGACTACGTGACGAGCGACCTGTCAGCCCTGACCAACTGCAATGTCAATACGGGCAATGCGTCGGCCAGATGCGACTACACGGCCGTGGGCGGCACGCTGACCTTCGCGGCGGGACAGTTCTCCAAGACCTTCGACATACCCATCGTCAATGACGTGTACGTTGAAGGAGCCGAGACGCTGACGCTCACGCTGAGCAATCCCGTTGGCGGCGGCCTCGGCCCGATCCCGACGGCGACGTTGACCATTCAGGACGACGACCTCGCGCCGGGAGCGCCTAATCCGATTGACGGACACGCCTTCTTCGTCCGCCAGTTGTATATGGACATCCTGAACCGCGAGCCCGAGGCGTCTGGTCAGGCCGCATGGCTCGCCATCATCAACAACTGCCCGGCAGGCGATACGAGCTGCGACGACGTTGCGGTCGCTCTAGGCTTCTTCCGCTCGCCGGAGTTCTTCGATAGAAGCTACTTCATCTATCGCGTCTACGAGAGTACGCTCGGAAGAAAGCCGACCTATGCGGAATACCAGCAGGATGTCCGTAAGGTGTCGGGCTATCTGACGGACGCAGAGCTTGAGACACGGAAGCGGCAGTTCATCCTGGACTTTATGCAGCGGACGGCGTTCACCAGCCGCTACAACTCGATCACGGACGAGGGAGCATTCGTAGACGCGCTGTTACAGGCGGCGGGCGTGACCCTGGCGAACAGGAATCAGCTCGTGAGCGATCTGCAACAGCACCACATAACACGCGCGGATGCAATCAGGGCCGTGGCCGATAGCCAGGAGCTAAGCAGCAAGTTCTTCAACGAGGGGTTCGTAGTCATCGGCTACTTCGCATTCCTGAGAAGAGACCCGGATGCTATGTTCCAGGGGTGGATCAAGGCTCTGGACGAGCCACCCGTAGGCAGCTCGCAGGATGATTCGTTCAGAACCATTATCGGAGGACTTATCCACTCCGCCGAATACCGGGCCAGATTCGGTACGAATTGACCCTTCGGGGCCCGGCCTTCAAGGCTAAGGAAAGCGTAAGCGAGGAAAGAGCCTCTGCCCCGTAACGGGGCAGAGGCTCTTTCGCTTTTTCAGAGCCTCGCCCCGTATTTCGCGCGTGTGAGGCCGAATCATTCGTTATATAATATTTTCGCGGGCGAACGGGCCGCTTGACCCCATACGGACGGGCCCCGATCAAATTTATAAGTATCTTTCGCAATCGAGGATTTATTCATGCGACCCTCGGTCATCGTCCTGGAATTTAACGAGCTTAGCAACAAGCTGATAAACGAGTTTGCAGAGCGCGGTCATCTTCCCAACTTCACGCGGCTGCATCGTGAATCTCACGTCTACGTCACGGACGCAGAGGAACGCTCGCCCCACCTTGAGCCCTGGATTCAGTGGGTGACGGCCCACACCGGCCTCTCTTTCAAAGAGCACGGCATCTCCGATCTCGGCGACGGGCACAAGCTAACGGCCCCGCGCCTGTGGGACATAATCTCTCAGGCCGGTTACAAGGTCTGGGTTTGCGGCAGTATGAATGCGGGGGCCGGGGCGGAGCTTAACGGCTTCATTTTGCCAGACCCCTGGTCTACGGGCGTCAGGCCCTACCCGCCCGGCGAGTTCGATGTTTACTACGACTTCGTTCATCGCTACGTGCAGGAATACACGCGCGACCGCGTCCCCCTTAGCAAGCTTGAGCACCTGCGCTTTATTCAGTTTATGACGGCGCGCGGGCTCCGGCCCGAGACTGTCCGGCAGCTCGTCCGGCAATTGATGAGCGAGCGCGGGGGCCGGAATCGTTGGCGGCGCGCGACGATCCTCGATCGTCTTCAGTGGGATGTCTTTCGCTGGTACTGGCGTAAACACCGCCCCAACTACGCGACCTTCTTCCTGAACAGCACGGCCCACTTTCAGCACATGTACTGGCGCAACATGGATCCGACGCCCTTCGAGCTTAAGCCCTCCGAAGAGGAGCAGGCGGAATACGGGGACGCAATCCTTTTCGGCTATCAACAGATGGATAGAATCATCGGCGAATGTCTTGAGATGGCGGGCACGCACACCAACGTCATCCTGTGTACGGCCCTGAGCCAGCAGCCCTGTCTTCTCTACGAGCAATCCGGTGGCAAGAAGTTTTACCGCGTCGAAGAGCCGCAGAAGCTGCTCGACTTTGCCGGTATAACTCAGCCCTGTGAATACGCCCCGGTCATGTCCGAGCAGTTTCACCTATACTTTCAGACCGAGCGCGATGCAACCGATGCCTGCGAGAAGCTGAAAGCCCTGCGCGTCGATGAGCGCGAGGCGCTGGCGGTTCGTCAGGACGGCAAGGAACTCTTCGCCGGATGCTGCATCTTCGCTCAACTGCCCGCCGATACCATGCTACGCTCGACACAAAACGACGGCAGCGCGCGATTCCTAGACCATTTCTATCTGGTCGAAGGAACCAAGAGCGGGATGCACCACCCGGAAGGCATCTTCTGGGTGAGCACGCCCGCCAGGGGTCACCGCGTGCGCGAGGACAAAATCTCTCTTCGACAGGTCGCCCCGACGATACTTTCCCTCTTCGGCTTACCCAAACCGGAATTTATGTCCATGGATGCCCTGACGGAAATCGACGCGCAATCCTGAACCCCGGAGATATAACGGTCTGGCTGTCGCCGGGATAGAGACGCACCGGCCCGAGAGTGTACGGGGCATGGTCGTTGCTGAGGCCGAGAGGGTTTCGCCTCAGCAGTCAGCGCCCGGCGGGGCGCGGAAGCGCGTCGGTGTCTATTCACCTGATCTCTGTTATGTTGATCGGGCGAAATCTCTATTCTTAATAGTTGTCCGTATGGAGTTGTAGAACAATGGGAGAATATACGGGTGTAAGTGCGGTGGCCGAGGTGGCCCCGACGCTCGCTATGTCTTCGCGCCGCCGCTGGGCCGTGACGGCGGGCGTGATGACTGGAATGTTCCTCGCCGCGCTCGAAGCGACCGTGGTCGGCACGGCGATGCCGACCGTTATCGCATCGCTCGGCGGATTGAATCATTACAGTTGGGTTTTCTCCGCCTACCTGATTACCTCGACGGTGACCGTCCCGGTCTGGGGCAAACTCTCAGACCTCTACGGTCGGCGGCTTCTTTATCAACTCGGAATCACGATCTTCCTGGTGGGCTCCGTGCTCTCGGGCTTATCGACGACGATGGCGCAGTTGATAATCTTTCGCGCCGTGCAGGGTTTGGGAGCGGGCGCGCTCGTGCCGCTCGGCATGACGATCATCGGCGACATCTACACGCTGGCCGAGCGGGCCCGGACACAGGCCTACTTCAGCGGCGTCTGGGGGTTGTCGAGCGTTCTGGGCCCAATCGTCGGCGGCTTTATCACCGACCAGCTTTCGTGGCGCTGGGTCTTCTACATCAACCTCCCCTTCGGACTGGCGGCGGCCTTGATCCTGGGGCTGGCGCTGAAAGAGCCTAAGCGCAGGACGCGGCCCGCGATCGATTATGCGGGGGCGGCGCTTCTGATGATCGCCATCACGCTCCTGATGCTGGCCCTGGTCGAGGGCGGGGCGAGTCTGGCGACGCTATTCGCGCCGCGCAACCTTGCGCTGTTCGCGGGTGCGGGCTCGCTCCTCCTCCTTTTTGTGTTGGTCGAGCGCCGCGCCGCAGACCCCATCGTGCCCTTCAAGCTATTCGACAATCGAGTAGTATCGGTCGCCGTCGTGGCAGGATTTCTGGCGGGCGTGGCGATGTTCGGCGCGATCTCGTTTGTCCCGCTCTTCGCGCAGGGCGTGCTGGAAGCGACGGCGACCGAGGCGGGCTCGCTGCTGACGCCGCTCATGCTGAGCTGGGTCGGGATGTCCGTGATCGGCGGGCGTCTTCTGCTCAGGGTCGGATACCGCCCGACGTGTATCGCGGGGTTCGCGCTGCTGACGTTCGGCTTTATACTGCTCTCGACGTTCGACCGAGAGATGGCGCGCGTCTGGCTCTATGTTGATCTGGGGTTGATCGGCGCGGGGCTGGGCCTGACGATGTTGACGCTGCTTATCGCCGTGCAGCAATCCGTTCCACGCACGCAGCTCGGGATAGCGACTTCGCTCAACCAGTTCGCACGCTCAATCGGGGGCGCCATCGGTGTCGCCGTGATGGGCGCTGTCCTTTCTGCCGGGCTCGCCTCTCGTCTACAGGAAGTTGCGCGCGGCGGGCAGAGCGCACTGACGCCGGAGCGCGCGGCCGCGCTCGCCGCCAACCCCAACGCGCTGATCGAGCCGCAGGCGCGCGCCGCGCTCTCTAAGGATACGCTCGCCGCGCTTCAGGGCTCGATGGCGGGTGCGATGCACAAAGTCTTCTGGGTAGGGACGGCGATGGCGGCCCTGGCGCTCCTGGTATCCCTGCGCCTGCCGCGTAAGGGCGACGGCGCGACCGAGCCGCCGACAGAGGATACTTGCTGCGCCGAGACCGGCGAGCGAATGGTGATGGCCGAGTTGACGACCCTCGACCCGGAGCACGAGCCCGTCGCGGCCCAGGCCGATTGAAGAAGCGCGGTTGTTTATCCGACTCGAAAAGTGTCTCCCCGAAATTCCGGTTTCCAACTTTTCAGACCGAAGGAGATGTTCCCTATGATTCAACTTAACACTGGCTCCCGTTATTCAGGAGCGTGCGGCGACAGCAGCCCTTCCATCCACAGAACCCCTTTCATCCGCCGAGCAGCGGCCGCTTTCCTGTTGAGCGCTTTGTTGACGCTCGCGCTCGCCGCCCTCACTCGCTCGCAGGACACCAAGCCGGAGGCGTCCAAGCCCGCCGAGGCTTCAAAGCCTTCGGAGGCTTCCTCTGCTTCCTCTCAGGGATACCTGGCGGAAGCGCGGCGTGCCATCGACAAGGGGAACGCACAATGGGCCGAGGCGTGGGAGAAAGGAGACGCGTCGATGGTCGCCGCCCTCTTTATGGAGGACGGAAGCATACTGGCGCGCAACGGCAAGATCATCAAGGGCCGCCAGCAAATCCTTGAGCGCCAGAAGGCCGCCATGCAATCGGTTGACCCCGGCGTTAAAGTGACGGTGACGACGCTGGATTTATGGGTGGACGGCGAGACGGCTTACGAGACTGGGAAATATCATTACAGTTATAAGGAAAAGGGTAAGCCTGCGACCGACGAGGGACGCTACGTCACGGTCTGGAAACGCCAACCGGACGGCTCCTGGAAGCTGTCCATGGATATGGGATTGCCCCAGAATTAAGGGCTGAAAACCCGGGGAAGCGCGCGCCGCGCGGACGCCAGCCTCCATGCGCGGCGCGCGCTTTCTTCTCAACCCAAGTGCCGCCATCTTCGCTCGGACGAGGCGCTCGTAACAGGATTTCAAGATAACATTCAAACAACCCCTTTCGGAGACGCGCGATGAAACGTGAAAAGGAAGTTGAGAAATCATACTCCACTAACGAGGTGGTCGCTAAGCTGCGACGATTGGCTGACGCTCTGGAGGCTCAGAAAACCTTTGAGATACAGATCGCCGGTGAGCGTATCTATATTCCTCCTTACGCGACAGTCGAGTTCGAGTATGACCGACAGGGGGACGAAGAGGAGGTGGAGATAGAATTGAAGTGGAAGCGTCAGTAAGGGATTTTCAACACTCACTTTCGAAAGCGGAGCTTTCGATAATCAGAGGCGCTCAAGCGTCACGGGATCAAATTCGCCTCCAAAATACTTTTGCAAGGCATACTTGAAAATCTCGTTGTCGGATGTGGCATGGGCGAACAAAGTCATAGAGGATCGAAACTTCAGGCTGTCAATATACCCAAGGATCTCTTTTATCGAACGTCCCTCGATTTGATTGATAAGCCCGGTACACTCTCGCAGTCTGGGCCCAAGAATCGGATTCTTCAAATACGCCTCGGCTTCCTCTCTCGAAGAGATTGCGAACATGTTCGCCAGATAGCTGTGGCCTAAGCCTTTAAGCTGCGGGAAGACAAACCACATCCAATGCCCGCTCTTATGGCCCGCCCGCAAATCCGAGCAGACTTCTTTGTAGACGGGGTTCTGCGCATCCACAAAGCGTTGCAGATTGTAAGGATCATTCACATCCATGTTCGACATAGCGCAGGGCCCGCGGTTGCACAACCCTGCATGCGACGGGCGTAACGATCAGTCTCGCGACCCTATAAGCGCCAGGGCCCGACGGACGATCACCTTGTCCACTTCCGGAGGACTGTCTGCGTCCGCCTTAAACACGACGATAGTCACTCTCTTCAGGCGCTGTCCTCCCTGTCCGTAACGGGCGGCCTCAGCAATGGCAAGGATGAGCCCGACGAAAGCGAGCGGCGGGTCGATCCCGCCATGACCGGCTCCCAGGACAGGCATTATCACCTCGTTGAGCCGCGCGTCGGCGAGGCGTGTGACCAACTCGTGCATCCCATCAAACAGGTAGGAGATTCGGGCGGCAAGTCCATGACCGGCCCTTTGCGTCGTCGTGGACACGATAGCGACCGGAACCGAGCGGGCGAGCGGCCTTGTTAGCAGCACACATCGACCCGCACCGAAGCTCTCCGCACGCTCGTCGTCCGTCTTCTGTTGCTCAACTCCCGCCCCCAGTTTTTTCCTGCATTCATCCTTCGTGATCGAGACGAACTCCTCCACCTGACCGTCGAACACTCGGTTTACGTATGCACCGAGGGCGCTCCTCGTATCGCTGACGCAGCGATCATCGAAATATTCATTACAGGGGAGAGCGACCGCGACCCCTGTTTTGCCCACCTGATCCTCTATTCGTCCATTAACGACGCGAATCTCGCAGCCGCCGACAGTCGTCCAAAGTACGCCATCGCTCTCTTTAACGCGCGTCAGATCAAGTCCGCCGCCGATATCTTCACCATTTTTTGAAGGCTTCGACAGGAGCGTAAACCAGAAACCAACCGAAGATAGCAGCAAAAGTCCGATACCAATATAAACCGGAATGATGGTGCTCGGGTGATGTGTTGTCCAATGGTAATCCTTGTCAATCGTTACGCTCGGGAAAGTTACGAGCGCCACGCCCAGGATCAGTGCAATGACCCAGTATGGCTGTTTCACCAACTCTTTGAGCAAGTCCATCATAAGGAGAGCATAGCCCCGCCGAACATGATCGCGCCGTTCCTGAGGGCAAGCCTGCACCTGAAGTTGACAGTCGTGTCGCCGCCCGCGCCGCCGTTGTCGTTCAGAAAGCCGCTCAGATGTTCGCGATTCGGCGAGCGCTCCACCGTGATGTCCACACCTTCGTCAATGCGTAGTGCCATGTAAGGTATTCCTGACAGACGGGCGGGGTGATGCTCCGTCAACTATTGAAGTCGGTCAGCATGATGCCCGCACAATTCTATGGGAAAGCGTTTTTTAGTCAATCATTTTTCCTCTAGCGCCGCCGCTCCGGGCCCTACCGAGCTAGAGGACGGGAGCGCCGACCCGGATCTTTCTCGAAACGAGTACATCGCCGACGCACTCCGCGCCGTGAACTCGGCCACCTCGTCGCGCGGGCCGGGGCTGAACATATTGAGCGGGGCCCGGTGGGCCACGCCATCGTCGGCCGCTGCCGCTCACACGGGCTTGAGGCTGACGGCGAATAGCAAAGTAGTATTACTCGCCAAGGCAGACGGCTGGAGGAGGGTTCAGTTGTTGAACTTTATTTTCAGGCGGAGGTGAGGGGGGTTTTCAGCGGCTGCCGCCGTTGCCAGTAGTTTCTCGACCGCGCAGAACATTGGAGCGAAACCTTTCCGTCGGATTCTCAGCCAGCATTTAAATCCGCCAGGTTAACACTGGTTCCGCCGTTGTGCCCCGACCCAATCGGGTGGCAGTCACCGTCTATCGCTAAGAGAATGTTCGGTGGGGCGAATAAACGATGACGCGGGCCTCTCACTTCCATGATTTTATAATGCTCATGAAGGTCTCCGAGGGTTAATTCGCTGATCTGAGCTTTGAACCCGGCTTCTTTGTTATTGATGGAGATTTCATACAGGTGACCGGCCTCGTAAGCCAGCGGAAAAGGCTTCAGCCCCAAGGGTCTGCCGCCCTTGTCCACGAGATCTATGGTCGCCCCCTTCGCCGTGGGTTTGGCATAGATAACGGCACCGATCTCTACGTTGGTGCGGCCAAAGTCGAAGCTCTCCGGGTCATCCGGCCCCTTTGGTTCCGGCGCGAGGATTACGCTCTCTTTTGTGACGTGCACCGTGTAGAAGAGCGCGTTCGGTATTCTGATGACCGTGACGGGAATATTCCTCCTCTCTCTTTTCCTGATTAATTTTTTGAACGGACCGTGCGGGACTTCGCTGAGGAAGTCTATCACCCATCTGAAATCCAAATCGTCACGCCTCGTTCTTCTTTCTCCGTGTCGAAAATCCGGCGTGGCTTTGAAGAATCCTTCGTGGAATTCTCCAAAGTGATCCGTCGAGCCGTTGCCCACACTGAAGCTGATGTCCTCTAATGTCTCGGGAACTTTGATCGGAGTGAATGTCTGTGTGCTCCCATCGGCCAGTGACAACTTCGTGACCTCTATCTCCAGATTGTGTCTCTTTCTGATGAAAGCGACCTGCCATTCCTGCTTGCTGCGCTGAAAGGAAGCGATACCGAGGCCATCGATGGTAAGCGCGGCGATGGGCGTGTTGTATCTCGCAGGTCGAAGGATTCTTTGCAACATGAGCGGCTCTCCTTCCGCCGGTCGGTGATGTGTACCGAGCCGTGGGTCGAGGGCAAAGTTCTCAGGATTGAATTAAAGTCATCAAGTCGAAGTTGGGAAGGCTCCCGCTACTACTGTGTCCCGACCCGCCCAAGTGGCAATCCCCGTCTATAGCACGCGGGCCTGATCTGGGCGGCGCGAATAATTGATGCCTCGGCGCGGCATCGATGACAGTATAATAAAGATCGAGGTCTCCGGGGACGTAATTGCCGATCAAGTCTCGCGGCCGAGGGCCGAGCTTACCCCCGGCCCGCCCGTCCAAATTAAAGATGGAAATCTCGTGTAAGCGCCCGGCCCCGGCGGGCATCTCCGGAAGACCCGGTGGCGGCTCGTTAGTCGCCTCATTCACAAGCGTAACTCCTGCCGATTGCTGCGTGGAATAGAGAGCAGCGCCGATCAGTTCATTGGTGCGGCCGAAGACGAAGCTCTCTGGATCATCCGGCCCTTTTGGTTCCGGTGCGAGGAGCACGCTATCGGCGGTGACCCGCTGCGTGTAAAAGAGCGCGTTCGGGATACTGAGGATGGTTACCTGATCCTCCCGCGGTCGTTCGCTTTTTCTGAGCAATCTGTTGAATTGATGCGGGACTTCATTGATAAGGTCGACCACCCATCTGTAATCGTAGCTGTCATCCTTCGTTTTTCTATCCTCGATCGTAAAGTTTGGCTGAGCCTTGAAAAATCCGTCGGGGAACTCGTCGGCACCCAGGTGGACTTCCGAAGGATTGTCCACCGTCAATCTGAGGCGCTCTACTGATGAATCAACTTCGATTGGAGTGAAGCTCCGTATTATCCTTCCCTCCAGACTCACTTGCTTGACCCCGATCGCCAACCTGTGTCCCTTTCTGAGGAAAGCGACCTGCCATTCCTTGGAGTCGGGATTAAAGTGGCAGATGCCCAGGCCGTCGAGGGTGAGCGCGGCGACGGGCGTGTTGTATCTCGCGGGTCTGAGAACTTCCGTCAACATGTGTGACCTCCTTCATTTGGGCGCGATAAGATTCATACTGAGTTTCGGGTCGCAGGCAACAAAGCCGAGACGGTTCTCATTCGTTCCGACCCGTACTGGATCGTTTTGAGCACGTCTGCTCTTCCGCGAGAAAATACGGAATGCGGCTTTGCCTACACCGTCGTGCTTAAGCATTTCTCCCAACCTTATATGAACAAATGAAGGCGAAACGTGCCACACTAAGAGATTTTTTTCGAGTTGGAATCGGCTTAGTATTCGGCGTAGCCGCCGACGCAGAGGAATGCTGCCCAGTAATGGGGCGACCGATAGGTTCTGTCGGGGCCGCGCAACATCCGGATCTGCGCCTGGCGTAGGGCTTCGACCGTGGGCAGGCCCGACTGCCGTTGACGGTAGAAGCTGAGCATCAGGTCGGCCGTCGCGTTGGAATCAACGGGCCATTGGCTGGCGATTACCACAGGGATTTTTGCTTCGATGAAGAGGCGCGAGAGGCCCACAGCGCCCTCACCCTTGTAATACTTATCGAGCCCCGTCTGGCAAGCCGACAGGACTACCAGTTTTGTGTGCTTGAATTTGTGACGCAGTATTTCGTTCGCATAGAGCACAGAGTTGTGCTCTACGGGGTCGCGATCGTCCTCTGCGGCCAGCAACATTTTCGACAGCAAAGGAGTCGAGTCGTCTATCACATAGTGCCCGGCGAAATGAATCACATCCGCCGATTGCATGGCGCGCAGCACCCTTTCTTTACTGGCATCAGGGCCGAACAGTTGTATCGGGTTCTTAAAAAGCTCGGCGATACCTCTGGCTTCTCGTTCGGCGGATTGGAGCGGAGGGAGATTCGGGTAAGCTCGTCGGTTGAAGGTCGGGTTGCCAACGCTGAGGAGCATTTCCTGATCCGAGCGGCCCCTGCCATGGGCTATCTGGGAACAGCGCCATAGCACATTCAGGCTTGGGGCGTAAAAAACCGTCCAATCTTCGATCAAGTATCTTCCACTTTCGGCGGAGAAGAGGGCGGCAAACGGCAGGTAGTGAAGTGACTTGTCGGGGATGATGCAGAGCCTTTTCCCCGCGTCTAATTGTTTCGCGACCCCGCCGAACAGAGTTCTATACAGCTTGGCGCTCAGCTCCAAAGAAGCCTGGCGTGAATCGTCATCCCCACGCCTGATGAGGTCGAGGTACGACATGACATCCGCCTCCAGGCTCGCAGCCGTTACAGACTCTTCGTGGACGGTGAAATGGTCTCGCGAAACAGTCCAGCTTAAAAGTCTGTCCGGGAGGACTGCGTACATCACCACCTGCATGTGCGAGGGGATTTGTTGACGAATGCTTTCAAGATCGAGGGGTCGAGAGACCACGGGTGAGACCACGTCTAACCCCGCGCTGCCGGTTTCCACACGCACGCCCGACTCCAGGGCGTCGAGCAGAGAGCGCGAGCGCGCAGATTCGGCATAGTCGAACGCTTTGATGTCGTTCCCTTTCCGGCGCTCATATTCGATGGCAATGTCATAGATATCATCTTCGATATCGAAAAAGCTGTTGCGGTATTGCTGTTCACGGATTTGAGAGCGTTTGTGGTCAGAAAGCCCGAGCAGGATTGGCAGATCACGTCGTATAGATTCCTCATCTTCGAGCACCAGCGCGCAGAGCAGTCGTCCCTTGTAAGCGGCATACCGATAGAGGTCAAACTCCTTATGCTCATACAGTCCCAGGGCCTGGTTGTAATAATCGGTCGCTTGTCCGCAGTCGCCAGCTTCGCGCCAGATGTCCGCCAGTTTCAAATATGACGCCGCTATGTACAATCCGCCAGCCATCGGGTCCGGCACCGACCGGGCGATCTGCAAGCCTAAATTGGCTTGCTCAATCGCTTCATCGAAATGCTGGAGCTTGCTGTAAATCTGCCCGAGTTTCAGGTGTAGCATGTAATTCAGCGACGGATTCTTAAACTCCCTCGCGCCCAGGACTACCGCTTCCTGTGCGAAAACGGCGGCGGCTTCATAATACTTGAAATCGAATAGGGCAGCCGTCGTGTACAAGAAATTGCGCCAGGCCTGTCGTGGACTGCCGCCGGATTGCGCTGCTAGAGACAAGCTGCGGTAGTGATGCTCAAGAGACAACCGAGGCTGCCACAGGTACGCGTACAGAGTGCCCAACTCGCTCGACACTTTCTGTATCTGGTAGGTGTCTGAGATGGCCTCCGCCAGGCTGAGCGACTGGTCGTCGTATTTAATAGCGATGGAGTACTCGCTGAGAATCGCGTGGTTGGTGGCAAGCCACCCGTAAGCCTGAGCGAGTAGCCACTTGTAACTGCGGCTGCGACAGAATCGGGCCACCGTCTCCAACAGGGCGCTGCTTTCGGCAACCCGATCCAGACGGGTATAGCAATAGCTGATCCAGTAGTCTGTCAATGCCGTCCCCTGAGTGTTACCGGCAGCGACGAATAAACCTCGCGCCCGCTCGAAGCGCTGCAAAGCTTTCTCGTAGTCTTCAAGTAGGCACAGCCTATACCCTTCGTCTATATTTTCGATGGCCTCGGCTGAGAGGCTGAGGTTTGCGGCGGACGTTGACTCGTAGTAACGAGTCAGCTCGGATATATAGAGGTCGCCCCCCCTCTGCCTATCCAACTCCCCGGCATAAACAAAAGCGCGCAAACTCTCTTGCGCGCTTTCGACCTGACCCTTCAGCGTAGATGAAATGTAGCCGCGCTCTAACTGCGGCGCGATCATTTTGCCGGTGACGGGCTCTCTGCTCCGGCTCATGATGTCCCAGGCGCGATTGTCGTCGCGCGCCCGGTAGGCGGCGATGAAGCTGTCCAGTAATTGGGAGGCGCTCGGCGGTGAAAGAGTCTGCGCCGATAGAGATTGGAGATTACGTCTGGCCTCGTCGGCCCACCGGGATTGAGGGTCACGCGAAAGGTAATTCTTCCATGCCTCTCGCGCCGCCTCCGGGGCTTGTACGTACTGCAAGGAAAGCGCCTTGTTATAGAGCGCCTCAAGCAAGTCAGGATTGATTTGCAGAGCCTTACTGATATGTTCCAGAGCCTGCGCCAGGGATGCAAAAGCTTTGCCGGGTTCGTTAATCTGAAGCTCCCGCCTTCCCTGCTCTAACAGGGCCGCGCCCAGGTCGCTCCGAATCTGCGCGTCGTCCGGCTTCTCCTTCAACGCCGCTTCAAGGTGGCTGATCGCTTTATCCAGTTGCCCATCGGCTAAATAGAAACGGCCTGCGGCGTGCTGCGACCTGACGCCCGGATGATCTTCAAGCTCTCTCAGCACCAGCAGCTCGGCACGCCTGCGCGCATCCTCGTTTATGTTCGGCTTTCTCTCTCCTCGCGTTACGGCCAGCGGCGCGTAGGGCATTTGCGTGGCGCGCGCCTCAATCAAGCGTTCATTCTTATAGGCCGCTCTGAGGTCTTCCAGCCCCTGTTCTTCATCAGACCGCCCCGCCAAAAAAAACCGGATGCCTAACCCTACAACTACGGCGATGATGACTATGGCCGCAGCCTTCAAGTACACCGGCCAGAAGAGGCGTCGTGCGGGCGTCCCAGGTCGGGCCACGCCGGGAGGGCTGGAAGGCTCAGGCCGCAGCTTTTCGGAAGCTCGGGCCAGGGCCGCCTGATTCAGTGAGGTGGCAAAAGCCAGCTTGCCTTTGCGCTCGGGGGCTTTGAGAAAATACTGCTCACACCGTGCGCGGTCTTCCGCCGAAAGACCATTGCTCACGTACTCGTCAATCAACTGGTTTTCCAGAACGTCGAACTCTTCGGCATAGTCGGCGTCGGACAGCAGGCGCAACTCCACCCGTTCCTCGTCCGTTTCCGCGAGTTGGCCCAGCAAATACCTCCGCAATTGTTCCTGTTCTTCCTGGATTATAGCCGCCCCTCCCGGTTGATGCTGCCTGCCTTCTGCCGCCTCTTTAATAATGCTTTCCAAGACGTTTTTTGTTTTAACGAGAGGTTGCGGACGCAGACCGCCATGCACTTTTCCAGCTCGACCCTGATGTGATGCGCCCGCGTTCGTAAAGCGCCCGGTGTGAGGCCGAACTCCTCGGCCATACGTTTGTGGAACTCGATTTTGCCCCTCCCCTCATATAGATAATAGTCCAGTATTAATTCACGTCTCTCCTCGGGTAAAAGCTTGAGACACTTGAGCAGGCAATCGTATCGATCGCTGGTGGTCGCCACAGGACTCGACCGTTCCGGGATTTTGTCAGTCGCGATCTCTTTTCGCCGCCAGGCTTCGAGCATGATGTTACGGGCAACGCCCCGGCAGTAGGCTAGCTTCCTGTCGTACTCCGCCCCAACGTCCGGCAATTTTCTGCTGACTCGGTTGAACACCTCGTCGGTCAAATCTTCGGCGTCGGAAAATCCTTTTGATATGAAAACCCTGGTTAACCCGGCGCGGATGTTTTCGTACTTTCGCCCTGCAACCTCGCGGTTAAGGTCTAGCCATTCTAATAGACCGTCAAATAATTCCTTTGTGATCGTGATAGTTGACAATCTTCTCGTCCGCCCTCGCTAGGGAGTGAGCTTCAACTGAGTTGTACGCTTTAAAGGCACGCGAGCGGAAACAACAAGCGGAATTATCTCAGAAAAAAACGTAGTAGCAAGGGAATTTTCGCCGTCTTGTGAGGGGAGACGGGACTACTCAAACAGCTCGGACGTTTTGAGCTGCCTCGCCGTTTCTTGTCGCCGCTCTTTCCCTCCGCCATCATTTTTTCTTCCTCACGACACGTTTTCGACAGCCTCGGTCATAAGGGATAAGTGAGCCGGTTAGAGGAGTGATCCATACTCACTGACACCTTACTACCCGCAGGTGAAGGCACCCCGGATGCGAGGCGTGCGCCTGCTGCCGCACGAAACACGAGAGCAGAATATCTGCGAAGGAGGAACATGACGACCGATTATCAAGCTATCGACTTGGGCGATGAGACGCCTCCGCCAACAGAGCCTTCCGAGAGCAACCTTAAGGCCACTCTGACGGCCATCCTGTCCTTCACTCAGGGGCTCGTGCCGCTGCTGGTAGCCATTTTCGTCCTCTGGTACTTCGGCACAGTCATGAAGCGGATGTTCGGCCTGACAGGCCCAACCATCACCGAAGTCGAGTGGGGAAGGAACGCTTACCTGTACGGCGGCGTGGAGGCTCTGGCCTACGCCGCGGCGGGCTTCCTCTTCGGACGCGAGGTGAACAGGCAGCGCGCGGAGAGGGCCGAAGAGAGCGCCGACAGTGCGCGGCGGGAGTCGAACTCTGCACAGCGAGTCGCCGCGCAGAGCGTAGCGAACGGGCGGGCACTGGCCGAAGGCGTGCGGGAGTTGGAGAGCGCGCAAGGCGCGAAGGGCGCGCCTGCCGCGGCAGCCGGAGTGCTCGCATCTCCACCGGCGACGGAGGTCAGAATGCTGCGCGGCATGGCCGACAGATTCTTCCCGCCGCTTACCGGCACGAAGTAAGAGCCTCACGTGTATCGCTCCCCGATGATTTTATGCCCGCTGCGGGAGCGGCGGACGGACTCTTCAACTGAGAAGGAGATTACCTATGCGTCGCTCTATCCGTCAGGACAGATTCACTACTGGGGACTCTGGACAACCAGCTATCGCTCGATGGCTTCAGGGACGGACTCTTTACAGGGATGCTACGCGAGGTGTGGGCCGATGGCACGTTCGCTGGCACATATAAGGACTTCTACAGGGATATCAAAAGCCTGATGCCCTCCACGCAGACACCAAACTTCTTCGTCGTCGGCTCGGACAACCCGGCATTTGAGAGTCAGAACCCATTCACCGTTTGATACTCAACGCTCAGCACAACTTCAGGAGATAGTTATGCCGCCACCATTTAAGGAAATGACCATCGCCGAATTCGCAGACCTGCTGGAACGATTCCCTTTCAGCCGGACTATCAACTCTGTGCATATGCACCACACTTGGAGGCCGAGGCAGGCAGACTACCGAGGCAAGACGACCGTCGAGGGCATGTGGCGCTACCACACCAAGGTGAACGGGTGGAGCGACATTGCGCAGCACATCACTATCGCGCCGGATGGCACGATCTGGACGGGGCGCGGCTGGAACGAGCCCCCGGCCAGTGCGAAAGGCCACAACGGCACGCGCCGGGCTGGGCCCTTCATGTTCGAGATGATTGGCGACTTCGACAGCGGGCGCGACCCATTCCGTGCTCCGCAACTGGACGTGGCCGTGGAGGTTGTCGCCCGCGTCCAGAGGCGCTTCAACCTACCGGTCGAGTCGCTCCGCTTCCACAACCAGCTCTCTTCGAAGACCTGCCCCGGCAGTTCGATCAGCTATGCCGCAACGCTTGCAACCGTGCGAGAGGTGCGCGCCGACCTGGAGCGCGAGCCAGCCCGGTCGCGCGCGGCCTTCGCCGAGTCACCGTTCCCGGAGGAGGCGCGTAGCTATCGCGAGAAGACGGATGCCTTCATGGAGGTGCTGAGTGGTGAGAGCGCGCGTACCAACGACCCGCCTGAAGCAGAACCCCTTGAGGAGATGCCCGTCGAGGACGGCGCGGCGCAGCCTGTAGGCTACAGCCTCGAAGAGATTCGCTCCCGATCCGTCGCCCGAGGGCAAAGCGAATGGGCCGCTGGCGGCGGAGACGCGTGGCAGACCTATCACGCCTATAAGCGGGGGGACGGGTGGCGGGCAGCTTCGGCCTCTCCGTGGAGTTCGCGCGCGACCAGCGCCCCGCGCGGCCAGCGCCGCGCCCTCTGTGTCGGCATTGACACCTACCCGACCGCACCGCTCTCGGGCTGTGTCGCCGACGCACGCGAGTGGGCCGACGCTCTGAGGCATCTCGGCTTTGACGTATCGCTCCTGCTCAACGAGCAGGCGACCTACAAGGCCATCACCAGCGCTCTCTCTGACCTGGTGCAGTCCAGCACGGAGGGCACGGAGGGCGACGTTATAGTCTTTCAATGCTCCTCCCACGGGACGACCATGCCGAACAACAACGGCGACGACGAGATAGACGGGCGGGACGAGGCAATCTGCCCCTACGACTTCGCCACCGGCGCGTTCATCATTGACGACGACGTGGCCGACATCTTCGCCGCAATCCGCGACGGGGTAAACATGACGAGCTTTATGGACTGCTGCTATTCCCAGACCAACACGCGGTTTGGTGTCGGCCCGACGCCGGGCGCAGCGCGAGGTGTAGACAGCCGTCCGCGTTTCATCCCGCCGACGCTGGAGTTAGAGCAGGCGCACGCGGAGTTCAGAAGCAGGTACGGCAGGAGGAGTAGTCTGGCCGGTCGCCGTGAGCCGCGCTTGATGAAAAACGTCTCATTCTCAGCCTGCCTCGACAGCGAGCTGGCGTGGGAAACCGCGGGTCACGGCGATTTCACACGGATAGCAGTCCCGCTGCTGCGGCATGTCGAGGGTAGTATCACCAACGAGGAGTTCCTGCGGCGCGTCGTGGATGGCTTCGGCCCGAACCCGCGCCAGCACCCCGAACTCGATTCTGCCCTTTCGGCGCGAGCGCACCTGCTTTTGCAGCCGCCACCGCCGCGCGAGAGTAACGTCAGCGAGTCCTTCAACGTCATCCACCAGGGCAACGGCACTGCGGCCCCCGAGTTAGGTTCAGTGGCGCAGGCGTTGCGCGCTTTCGCGTCGCTGATCGAGGCCCAAAGGACTTAACCATGATGGTTGAACGACAGTCATCGGCGGCGCGGGCCTCGACCACTGAGGCCAGC
>DASZEN010000060.1:0-223988 GCA_035940775.1 Pyrinomonadaceae bacterium
AGAGCGCGCTCTATCAGGCGCGGCGCCGGACGCAGGGCGGCGGTGAGGTCGTCCCCGTCTTCGCCACCTCAGACCGCATCTCTTATTCCGATACGGATCGCCTCCTTCATTACGAGGGCAACGTGGACATCAAGCAGAGCACGGACAGAATTACGGGCGCGGTCGCCGATGTCTACCTGCTTAAAGAGAGCAATGAGGTGGAAAAGACCGTCGCACAGCGCGACGTTATACTGACGCAGCCCGGAAGACGCGGCACCGGAAACTGGGCCCAGTACACCGCAGCCGACGAGACCGTGATCCTCAAGGGCAATCCGGCGCGCGTCGAAGATACGGAACAGGGAACCACTGAGGGCGGTCGTTTGACTGTCTATCTGCGCGATAGTAGAGTTGTCGCAGACGATTCCAGAGGAGCACAATCGCCCGGACGCGTGCGTTCCACGCACAAGATCAGAAAGCCATGATGGATGCGTAAAGTATAAGTGCGTAGATGAAAAGCCATGGGCTCTTCATCTACGCACTACGCATTCATCAATCAAGCGTTCATCATGGGTGGCACACAGGCAGAAGAGTTGACGATTGCCGAGACGGGCGAGAAAGAGCCCGTCTCGGCCACGGCTGCCGTCGGCGCTCGCTCGGCGGCTGTTTCGGCGCGTGCGCGTGACGGCGAAATAATCCCTTCCAAATCTGCCCTGTCGGCGATCAACTTGCAGAAATCATACGGGAAGCGGCGCGTCGTCGATAATGTCGGCCTGCACGTCGAGCCGGGCGAAGTGGTGGGCCTGCTCGGAGCCAACGGCGCGGGCAAGACGACGACCTTCTACATGATGATCGGGCTTGAGCAGCCTGATCGCGGCCTCATTCACCTGGGCGAGCGCGACATCACACGGCTTCCGATGTACCTGCGCGCGCGTCTTGGGGTGGGCTATCTGCCGCAGGAGCCCTCCGTGTTTCGCCGTATGACGGCGGCGCAGAATATTCTCGCCGTGCTCGAAACACTGGGCTTGCGCCGCCGCGAGCGCTTCAAGCGCCTGGAAGAGTTGCTCGAAGAGTTTGGTATTTCTCACGTGCGCAATACGCGGGGCGACGCGCTCTCGGGCGGCGAGCGCAGACGCACGGAGATCGCTCGCGCGCTCGCCACCGAGCCGCAGTTCATCCTTCTGGACGAGCCCTTCGCCGGAATCGACCCCAAAGCCGTAGACGATATTCAGAGTATGATCCTGTACCTGCGCGACCGTGGAATTGGTATACTCATCACGGATCATAACGTGCGCGAAACCCTGGGCGTTACGGATCGCGCTTATATCATGGCCGAGGGGCGCATCTTTCGCACGGGCAAGCCGCAGGAGTTGACCGAGGACGCGGAAGTGCGGCGGCTGTACCTCGGCGAAAAGTTCCGCCTCTAGGCGCGGAAGCAATCAAATGATCGATGGCCGGTTAACAGCGGGCTTGACATTTCGAGACCGCTTTCGGGGCGGATTCGCTTTCTCTTACAAATTTTTTCTTTTAACTTAGTGCCGATTACTGACTACTGATTAGTTTTTCAGTTATAATCTCCCTCGCGCTCATCTGGCGCAGATTCTAAAATCATAAGAGACGAAGTTTTACTCAAGGGGCAGTAATTCAAGCAAGGTATGTCCGTCAAGCTCACAACCAGTCTTTCGCAACGTCTCGTTCTGACGCCGCAGTTGCGCCAGCGCATAGAGATGTTGCAGATGACCTCGCTCGAACTCACAGACCTGATTCAGCAACAGCTCCTGGAAAACCCCGTGCTTGAAGAGGTCGCGTCCCACGAAGAGACGCAGGAGTTGTCCGAGAAAATCATCGACCAGTTGGCGGACGGCGACCCGGCGAGCAGTTTTGACGTGGCTGCATCGGAGCCCGCAGGCAATGACCTGAACGGCGCGTCCGCCAACGGCTCGGGCGATTCCGACGACATTGCTATGTACGCGGAAGCGGGTGCGGGCGTGGGCGAGGGGGGCGAGGCAAGCTCTACAATCGAGGGCGGCGAAGAGTTCAGCGCCGACGATCCGCAGCGCGATTCTTTCGAGGAGATAGACTTCGGGCGCGAGTTTCAGGATTATCTCGACCCCGGCTATAAAACCCAGGAGTTCGAGTACAAAGAGGACGCGCCCACCTTCGAGCAGTTTTTGACGCGGCCTCCGTCGCTCTCCGAGCACCTTGAGTGGCAGCTCCACATGAGCCCCATCAAGGGAGAGGTGTGCGACGCAGCCCTTTGCGTGATCGGGAACCTGGATAGCGACGGGCGCTTGAACGCGACCCAGGAAGAGATCGCGGCGATGGGCGGCTGGTCTCTGGAGCTGGTCGAAGAGGCGCGCCAGGCCGTGATGCGATTAGAGCCGGTCGGCTGCGGCGCGCGCGACGTGCGCGAGTGCCTTCACGTCCAGCTCGAAGCGCGCGGCGAGGGCGACCGCCTCGCCGCCACGCTCGTAAGCCAACATCTCAACGACTTGCAGCAACACAAGCTGCCGAATCTCTCAAAACAGATCGGCGTCGATGTGGACACGCTGCTCGCCGAGCTTCAGATTATTCGCACGCTCGACCCGTATCCGGGCCGTCGCTACTCCTCGGAAGAGCCGATCCTGATTGCGCCCGAGATTTACATAGAGAAGCTCGACGAGTTGAAGGACGATGCCGGGGACGAGCTTGGAGGCTACATCATCTACTTTGCCGACGACGGCAGCCCGCGCCTGCGCATCAGCCAGAACTACCAGAAGATGCTCTCGCAGCAGACGACGACCAAGGAGACGCGCGATTTTATACGCGACAAGATGCGCTCGGCCGTCGACCTGCTGCGCAACATAGAGCACCGGCGGCAGACCATCTACAAGGTGGTCGAATCCATCATCAAGCGCCAGCATGAATTTTTGGATAAGGGCGTCCAGTACATCAAGCCGATGATGCTCAAGGACATCGCCGAAGACATCGGGATGCACCTTTCGACCGTGTCGCGCGTCGTCAATCGCAAATACGCGCACACGCCGCAGGGCGTCATTGAGCTGCGCCGCTTCTTCACCGAAGGCATGATGAACGAAGAGGGCGAAGAGGTTTCGACGCGCATCATCAAGCTGAGGATCAAAAAACTGATCGAGGAAGAGGATTCGCACAATCCGATCACGGACGATCAGGTGGTCAAGATTCTGACCAAAGAAGGCATCAAGCTGTCGCGCCGCACGGTCGCCAAGTATCGCGATCAGATGCAGATTCCGGGCTCGCGCGAGCGCCGCGCCGTAACGTGAAGCCGCCGCCGAGCGCTCCCCGTACGCGCCCATTCGCGCTCTCTTTTCAGGCGCGTGTGCGCGCTCGCGCTCGCTCCGGGTTCAAGCCTGCGTTGACGGGCGCGCCCGAAAAAGTTTAGCTATCGAAACTGAAACATCAGCATCCGCACGGGGGCGGACGTGTCCCTTCCCGCGCGGCCCCCGTGCTGAATACAGACGAGGAGGGAATGTCCTGATGGAATTTGAATACACAGGCCGTCACGTGGAGGTGACGCCGTCGTTGCGTGCCCACGTCGAAGATCATTTCCAGAAGATCGAACATGTTTTTAATGATTCGACGGCGCGCGCCCATGTCATTATAGAGGTTGAGAAGAATCGCCAGATCGGAGAGATACTCGTCCACTGGCGCGAACACACCCTGACGGCCAGGGATACCAACGCCGACATGTACCAGGCGCTGACGCGCGCCATCGCCAAGATCGAAAAACAGGCGCTCAAGCTGAAGAAGAAGATCATCGATCGTAAGCAGGGCGCAAAACCGACGGCCGCCGTGGCCCCGCAACCCGACGGCCAACTGGAATCCAGCCCGAGCCCACGCCCGCCGCGCATCATCGCCGCGCGCCGCTACACGGTCAAACCGATGACGGCCGAAGAGGCGGCGCTTCGTCTCTCGGGCGAGGACGACCAGTTCCTTGTCTTCCGTGACGCCGATACGGATCGCGTCGGCGTGCTCTACAAACGCACGGACGGCAATTTCGGTCTCATCGAGCCGTAAGTGAAACCTGACTGTTTAAGAGTGGTCGGCCGAAGGTGGCACAGCCGTTTCTCGCCGACCGCTCTCTGCTTTACGATTTGCGACTGACGGTCTACGATCTACTTTGATATGCGCAATCGTAGTAGTAGTAGTAACAGCGCCACGAACGATCATCCTTCGATCACTGTCAGCGAATTTCTGGCGCACGCGCCGCCCCGGCTTGAGCTGAGCGTGATGGCCGGAGCGGCCGGAGCCGAGCGGCGCGTGCTCAACAACGCGCGCGTCCAGAAGCTAGGGCTCGCGCTCGCCGGTTTCACAAACTATATCCATCCGGGTCGGCTACAGATCGTCGGCCAGAGCGAAATCTGGTATCTGGGCCAGCTTGAGCCAGACCGTCGCCGCGCCGCCATCGAGAATCTGACGCTCCACACCATCACCTGCGTGCTCATCACGAAAGGTCTCGAACCGCCGCCTGAACTTATCGCGGCGGCCGAAGAGGCCGCGCTTCCGCTCCTCAGAACGCCGCTTCTAAGCTCTATCGCCATAAACATCGCGACCGACTATCTTCAGGAGATGCTCGCGCCGCTCGCCGTGCATCACGGCGTCCTGCTCGATCTATACGGGCTCGGCGTCCTTCTGGAAGGCGCTTCCGGGATAGGGAAATCGGAATGCGCGCTCGATCTGGTGGCGCGCGGCCATCGTCTCGTCTCGGACGACGTGGTTGAGATCAGGCGCACGGGGCCGGATCGACTGGTTGGCTCCGCGCCCGAACTCTTGCAGGCACATCTTGAGATTCGCGGGCTCGGCATCATCAACATTCGAGACCTGTTCGGCGTATCGGCCATCAGCGCGACGAAAACCATAGACCTCTCGATCAGGTTCGAGCGCTGGGACGAGGCGCTCGAAGTAGATCGTCTCGGCATCGACACGCAGGTGCTCGACATCCTCGGGGTGGGCGTGCCGCAGGTTTTGATACCGGTCAGTCCGGGCCGTAATCTTTCGACGCTGGTCGAGACGGCCGTGCGCGTTCAACTGCTGCGTATGGGCGGCTACAACGCGGCGCGCTCGTTTGTTGAGCGCCACGCGCGTATGCTTGAAGAGGCCGGTGATTCTTCGTCAGGCGCGAACATGGAAACGGAGGGCGGGAGGCGTAGGGAACGGGGCGCGAGCGGGGCGCTTTCGGACACCTGCACGGCGGGAGATGGTGAATAAAAAAGAGCTGGGTGAAGGCGGCCACGCGCCCGACATAGTCATCATTACGGGCCTCAGCGGCTCCGGCATGTCGTCGGCGACCAACGCCTTCGAAGACCTGGGCTATTTCTGCGTTGATAACCTGCCGATCACGCTGCTGCCGACCTTCGCCCGGCTCGTTGAAAAGGGCGAGGACGGCGATGCCAGGATCGAGCGCGCCGCGCTCGTCATCAATATCCGCGAGGGCCATTTCCTATCCGAGTTCGATGCGAAGCTTCAATCCCTGCGCGATCGCGGGCTTGAGGTCTTCATACTCTTTCTCGAAGCTTCGGACGAAGTGCTACAGCGTCGTTTCAGCGAAACGCGTCGCCCGCATCCGGCCGATACGGACGACGGCCTCGTGGCCGCTATCCGCGCCGAGCGCGCCGCCATGAAAGAGATACGCGCGCACGCCGACCACATCATAGACACCTCGGAGCATACGGTTCATACGCTGCGCGCGCTGCTGGTCGAACGCTTCAGCCCGGACATGGCGGCCCGGCCCATGCGCGTGCAGGTCTTGAGCTTCGGTCACAAGTACGGCAACCCGCCCGACATGGAATTGCTGTTCGACGTGCGTCACCTGCCCAATCCTCATTTCGTGCCTGAGCTGCGCGAGTTGTCGGGCCACGACCGGCGCGTGGTTCAATTCCTGAAGTCGAAGCCGGATGTGGAAGAGACCATCACGCGCTTCAACGATCTGCTGGATTACCTCCTGCCGCTTTACAAGCGCGAGGGAAAGTCGTATGTCACAGTCGGGATCGGTTGTACGGGCGGTCGCCATCGCTCGGTTATGGTCGCCAACGCGCTCGCGGGTCGGCTGCGCCGCGCCGGATTCAATGCGCAAGCCATTCACCGCGACGTGCGAAAAGTAAAACGACGCCAGAGAAAGGAGAAATGATGAAGGCGCCATGACGAACGTCTCCCTCGTGCGCTCGCTCTCTCTCTCTCTTTCGGCGTGAGCGCAGGGCTTTCCGGGTCTCCTTCAGCATTCGCCGTTTCGATTATGATAGATAATCCTGATAAGAAAGAAGGGGCGACCGCCGCCGCCGCCCGGCAGCTTGTCGCGGGCGTCATCGTGACGCACGGGCATCTTGCTAATGATCTGCTGGCGGCAGCCGAGATGATCGTCGGCGCGGTCTCGCACATCACCTTCGTCTCCATCGGCTGGCACGACGACGTTGAGGCGGCGCACACCGAGGTCGAGCGCGCCATCCGCCATGTTACGCAGGGACGCGGCGTACTTCTGCTGACGGATATGTTCGGAGGCACGCCGACCAATATCGCCTCCATGTTTTTAGCCGAGGGCGAAGTCGAGGTCGTCACGGGCGTGAATCTGCCGATGGTCATTAAGCTGGCGAGCCAGTCGGAAGAGGAATCGCTCGCGGAGGTGGCGCGGCGCGTGCGCGACCAGGGGCGCGAGGGAATCTATCTCGCGGGCGAAATCCTCGCTCCGCACAAGAAGAGCTAAATGGTCGAAAGGCGCGTCCGTATCATTAATCGTCTGGGGCTGCACGCGCGCGCGGCGGCGCAGTTGGTGCGAATGGCGAACGGCTACCGGAGCATGGTGCGTCTGGAGCGTACGGACGGAAGCGCGCGGGCCGATGCAAAATCTATTTTGAGCGTCCTGATGCTGGCCGCTTCGCGCGGTACGGAGCTTAGGCTGGCCGTCGAGGGGGCGGATGAAATGGAGGCCGCCAGCGCCCTGTGCGAGCTGATCGCCTGCGGCTTTGGAGAAACGGAAGCTTGAGAGAACGTGTCAGAGGGACAAAGAAAGAGGAGCGCTGGCGCGGGCTGGGCGTCTCGGACGGCGTCGTCGTCGGACGCGTACTGCGTATCCATACGGGCACGCGCCAAATATACCGCGCGACTCTGGACGAGACGGACGTGGCGCGCGAGACGCGCCGCTTTCGCGCCGCCGTGCGTCTGGCGCGACGCCAGTTGCTTGCCGTCAAGGCACGCGCCGAGAAAGAGCTGGGAGCGGATCACGCCTACATCTTCGATGCTCATCTGTTGATGCTCGAAGACCGCAAGCTGCTCGACGAGGTGGAGAACTACATACGGCGCGAGCACGCCAACGCCGAGTGGGCCATCAAGGTCGCCTCTGATCGTCTGCTCGCCGTCTATAGCGAGATCAAGGACGAGTACCTGCGCGAGCGCGGCTCCGATATAGAGGACGTGGCCCAGCGTCTGCTGGTCGCGTTGAGCGGCGAGCGGCCCGCTTATCGCCAACTCACGGAGGATGCTGTCATCGTCGCCGAGGATTTGCTGCCCTCGGCGATGGCCGAGCTTGACCTGGAGCACGTGCGCGCCATCGCGACCGATGTCGGCGGGTGGACATCGCACATGGCGATCATCGCGCGCGGCCTCGGCATTCCGGCCGTGGTGGGTTTGCGCGACCTCTATCGCCGCGCGCGCACGGGCGACGAGATTATCGTCGATGCGCTCGGCGGCGAGATCGTGCTTCATCCTGCGACCGATACCAAAGAGTCGTATCAATCAATCGCCAGGCGCGCGACATTAGCGCGCGCGGCGACCACGGATGGCCCGCGCGGACTCTTGCGCACGCAGGACGAAGTCGAGATAACCTTGCGCGCCAACGTCGAGCTGCCCGCCGAATACGAGGGGGTGAGCCGGTACGGGGCGCGCGGCATCGGTCTCTACCGCTCGGAATTTCTGATGTCGAAGCGCGGCGTGATGCCCTCCGAGCAAGAGCAGTGCGAGGCTTACACGGAGGTCGCGCGTCTCGCGGGTGAGGACGGCGCGACCGTGCGCCTCTTCGATCTGGGCGGCGATAAGATGGGCGGACTGGCGCTGGAAACCGAGCGCAATCCGGCCCTCGGCCTGCGCGCGATTCGCTTCTGCCTGGCCCACGAGGATGTCCTGCGCACGCAGGCGCGCGCCGTGCTTCGCGCTTCAGCGACGGGCCGTCTGGACATAGTTTTGCCGATGATCTCGGACGTGACGGATGTCAGGCGCGCGCGCCGCATTATAGATGAAGAGCGGCACAGGCTCGAACAGGAGGGAAGCGCTACCGGAAGGGTACGTATAGGGGCGATGATCGAAGTCCCCTCGGCCGTCTGGGTCGCCGATAAACTGGCGCGCGAGGTCGATTTCTTCAGCCTCGGCACAAACGATCTGGTTCAGTACCTGCTCGCCGTAGATCGCGGCAATGACGAGGTGGCCGATTGGTTCCGATCCCTGCACCCGGCAGTCCTGCACAGTATCTCGCATACGATAGAGGCGGCGCGCCGGGCTTCGATTCCGGCCGTCGTCTGCGGCGAGATGGCTGCCAGCCCTGTCTATGCCGTGCTGCTCGTGGGCCTGGGCGCAACCATCTTCAGCATGACGCCGTCGGCCATCCCGCGCGTCCGGCGCGCCATCGCCGGAATCCAATACGCGGAGGCGCAAATGGTCGCGCGGCCGCTTCTCGATTGTGAGTCTGCCGACGAGGTGGAAGAGCTTGTCCGCGTAAGTCTCACCGCGCGATGGCCGCATCTTTTTCCACCAGAAACCTTGCCAGCGCCTAAGCATAGAGAGTAAAATCTAGGCGCAGGTGAACTCCATTTGCCCCAGAGTTTAACTTGTCGCCAGCGAGTTTCGAGCAGTCTCGCCCACACGAAGGCACGGACTGCGACCGGAAGAGCCCTTCATTAACGATCTGGCCGCGCAGGGCTTCAACGCCATCAGGCGCAGGCCGGAGCGTGACGTTTCCTCTAATTATAGTGCCGTGCGGGGATGCGATTCTTTGAACCGTTGATTTGGAAGTAGTATCTTCCATCGGTCTGGGTGAACGGTGATGTTAAGTCGCTTATACAAAATGATGGGCCGTCGAGAGCGCAGAAACTGGATCGGCAGTCTGGGCTGCACGCTCTCGCTGCTGATCCTGTGCTTTGCGGGCTATGCGTGGCTGGCCGACTCGGCGGGCGAGGCCGCCGGAAATACTTTGCAGTTGGTACGCCTCAGCGTCAGCTCCGATTCCGGCCTGGTGCGCATAGAGATTACAGCCGACGGCTCTTTGAGCGAAGCGACGATCGAACAATCCACTCGCGGGAGCGAGACAATCATACGCGTGCGCGGGGCCAGGTCTTTGCTGCGGGCCAACTACTCTATTGACGACGCGCTCGCGCGCAACGTTCGTACTGTTTCCGGCGAGCACGGCGGCGAGCCTTTCGTAGATGTCGTGATCGCTCGCGGCAATGGAGGCACACTCGCACAGCGCGTCAACTTCAATCGTCTCGTCATCGCCATCGCTTCGGATTTTGCGCGCCTGCGTCGTCGCCCCCGTCAAACCAACGTTGAGGAGCAGGCACGGCACGCGACGATCAGGCCGAGAAATGCCGCCGCCGCAGACTCAATCGCCGTTGACAGCGCCGGGCCGGTCGCCAGGGTAGATCACGCCAATCAAACCATCGCGCGTGTGAAAAGCGACGAGGGCGAACAGGATCGCTTGAACGATGCTGTCGCCGCAAAATCCGTGGACGCCGCATCCCCGCTCGTCGCCACTTTGAATACGCCGAAGTTTGATTTCGCGGGCCAGACGATTCGGAGCAATCTGCCAACTACGATTGCTGCCGCGCGTCGCCTCTCGCGCCCGGGCAGGGCTGGCGTCTTGCCTATGTTCTTGCAGACCTCGAACGCCGCGCTCGGCGTGCCTTCGGTGGCGATGCAGAATTTCACACAGATGACGCTCGATGCGCCCGGAGCGCGTCCCGGCGTGTGGGTTCCGGGCACGACCGCCGCGGCGACCGACGAGGTCGGCGGCCATATTCTGGGGCCCGGAATCTTACGCCCATCGTTTCTATTCGGCGCGCAATACGACGACAACCTGTTCTACCGCTCGGGCGACGGCAGGCATGTGACGACCTTTACAGTCGCTCCCCGACTCGAATACGAGATACCGGGCATTGAGCGCGCAATGCGTATCGCCTACGAAGCGCGGCTCCGTCGCCTTTCGCTCGGCCGTTGGGCCAATGGTCATTTTCTGGACTTCGACGCGCGCCTCCGCTTGTCGCGTAATTTCAACGTGGCGCTGCGAAACCACTTCGCGCGCTCGGCGATGGATCCGAATGAATACGATCCGGCGAGCGAATCCTATATCGTGGGCGATACCTTCACGCGCAACGACGTGGGCACGCGCCTACAGTTCGAGATGAACGACCGCACGCGCATGAACTTCGACCTCGGCTATAACGTAGTGCGCTGGGGCGACCGCTATATAGCCAATGCGCCGCTCTTCCTCGATTACGACATAGTGTCATCAGCCGTCGGCGTCGAGCGCGACATATCGCCCGACACTACGCTGCTCGGGTCTGTATTCTTCGATAGCACGAATACCTTCGTCTCGCTGCGACCGCAGTTCGCGGGCTTCAACGACAACTATCGGTATGGTTTCATGGTCGGCGGGCGGTCACAGACTTCGGAGGCGGGCGGCATCGCCATGCGCGTCGGTTACGAGCAGAGCGAGTATCGCCATGCGCCGCGCGCAAACAACCTGCGGACGCTTGTTTTTGATATGGCGTACCGATTAAATTTCCGGCAAAATTCGAGTTTGGAGCTTGCGGCTCTGCGAAAAACGCAGGTTTCGATATTTAATCTGGAAGGAGGCAACGCGCGCCTCGACACAACGGGTATCTCGGGCCGCCTGGAACACGGGCCGGTGGAGGCTCTGAAGTTGGGTTTAACCCTTAATTATCAACACTTAGGCTACCCACTGGTGGCCGTCCCCGGCTCGACCGCCTCGGGCGGTATCTTCGTCGGCGACTTCGCGGGCCGCCGCCGGGCCGATCATCTCTATGGCTTCTCGCTCGAAGCGGCTTATCGTTGGAGCGAGCTTTTGCGCGGCCGTCTGGTCTACAGTTTTCTGCGGCGCGATGCGACCATCCCTATCTTTACCTTTAACCGGAATAAGCTTTCGCTGGTTTTCGAGTGGGGACGGCGCAACGACACGCGCGGGCGACCGTTCTAAGCACGGCCACTGGCCGGAAATTTGCGCTCTGGCGTCGCCATTGCCCGGCGCGCCCGGAGCCGTCTCAAACCAAAGGGAACTTGGAAGTAGAGTGCTTTTATGAAGAAATTTTTACAGGCCATCGCCATTGCGCTGGCTTTGGGAGCACAACTCCCGGCCATGCAGGCCCAAAACAATGACGCCCATGCCTCGCCTCCAGCGGCGGCTGCCGCCGAGAACGGCAACAGCGCGACGGCCAGCGAAGGTACAGCGACAGGGAACAAGGCTGCTACGGAAAAGACGGACGAGGCGACGAAGCCCACGGCTCCGCCGTCGGCCTCCGGTGCTGCCGCTACGGCGGCGGCGACGCTGACGCCGACGACTTCGGACGGCAATGGCCCGGCGGCGGCGACCACGACGACGACGACCGATGCTCCTGCTAAAACGGTCGTCACGGTGCCGGGCGCTCCTCCGGCAGCGACCACTCCCGCCGCAGCGGCGCAGAATCCCGCGACCGTCGCCTCAGCACCCGCGACAGCCACTCCACCGGCCCCTACCGATACCTATCGAGTCGGCGTCGGCGATGTGCTGGACATACGCCTGCTCAACGCCAACACGAGCGGATCAACTCTTTTCACGGTCATGGAGGGCGGACTGTTGGAGTATCCGCTGGCGGGCGATCCGCTGGCGGTCGCCGGTTTGACCACCGACGAGATAGCGGGGCGCATCACGACCGGGATCAAGATTTATGATAAGCCGCAGGTGGTCGTCGCCGTGCGCCAGTATGCAAGCCACAGTGTTATGGTAGCGGGATTGGTTGAGCAACCGGGCGCGAAAGCCCTTCGGCGCGAGGCCGTGCCGCTCTACGTCCTGCTCGCCGAAGCGCAGCCGCGCCCCGAAGCCGCGCGCGCCACGATCATGCGCGGCGCGAGCCCCATCACAATCGATCTGGGGGATTCGACGGCGACGGCGACGCTCGTTTATCCGGGCGACGTAATCACCCTGTCCGTGGCTCCGCCGAAACCGCCGCAGTACTACTTTATAGGCGGTCAGATCAATTCGCCGGGCCAGAAAGATTTCCACGCGGGGCTCACGCTAACGCAGGCGATACTCGCCTCGGGCGGGCCGTCTCGCTTTGCCGGTAACAAGGTCAAGGTCTCGCGCCAGGGCGCGGATGGAAGATTGGTGACGACCGAGTACAATCTCAAGCAGATCGAGAATGGAAAAGTCCCAGACCCTTTATTGCAGCCCGGCGACCGCCTGGAGATTACGCGCGGGGGCTGGTAAAGGGAGACCTGTCGATAAAGTGTAGGAAGAGGCGGCGAGCGTGCGTCTCGGCATATCTTTCTCGCTCAGCCTTTCCAGTCGTTCGCCGTCTTGATCGTTCTTTATCTTGTCGCCCGATGGGCGAATATGTATGATGTAGTGAGTGTCGTAGTAATAACGTCCTTCAGCGTCGGCGTTCGCGGCTTCGTAGCTTCATCAGCGCGTGCACCGACAACTTTTACTAAGACAACTCACAGAAAAGATTGCCCCTTCCTGCCGGAGGTTGATTGCCTTGAGTACTCGAAACAAATTAGGCGCAGCAGCGTTGGCTGCCGCGCTCGTGCTGGCCCCGTTTACACCGGACATTGAAGCGACGGCGGCGGCTGCCGTTCGCACCATCCTGCAGGACGGCGATGTGCCGAGCGACGCCGAACAGGCCATGTTCACCAAAGGCCAGAACCTGTATAACCAGGGACGCTACGATCAGGCGGCGGCTGTTCTGAAAGACTTTCTCAAGTCTTATCCGAACAGTATCATCACCGACCTGACGCTGCTCTGGCTGGGCCGCTCCTACATGCAGCTCGGCAAGCTGGACGATGCTGAACAGGTCGGCCAACGTCTGCGCACGATCAAGGACACGCCGTTCGCCGATATTTACGAGAGCGAGTTGATGACTGCGCGGCGCGAGTCGCCCGCGCGCAACCCAGAGGCCGGGAGCGGCGCGAGCACCACGGTCGCCACCGTCACGCCTTCGCCTTCGCCCGTACGCACTCCGTCTGCGAGCAGCACTTCCAGAACGCCCGCCGCCGTCAGGCCGAAGACGACCGCCACCACAACTTCTACTCCGCCCGTCAATACGGCGAGAACCGGCACGACGACGACGACGACAACAACGCCGCCAGCGTCTTCTCAGCAGGCCAGGCAAATAGGCGGAAATCCGACGCTTGAGATTACTGGAACCACGCCCGCGCCGACGGCGACCGCTTCCCGCTCTAACGTGCGCCCGAGGCGTCAGAACAGAAGGGGCCGAGAGCAGCAGCAACAGGGAACCACAGCGGCCAACACCACTACAACCGCGACAAATAACCCACCGCGCACTGTGGCTCCGCCACGGGTGAGGCCGACACCGACGCCGACCCCGGCGCAGGTGGCTTCGACCGCCACGCCGCGCAACACCGGACGCACCTCGACGCAGCGCGCGACGACGACCACTACTACGGAGCGCGCCGCCGTGCCCAGCAGTACGCCTTCGATGTCGCCCGTCATAACCACTACTGCTTCACCGCGCCCGATTGCGACGCCGACGCCCGTACCGCCACCGTCCAGCACAGAGACGACGATGGCAACTGAAACGACCACGGCGGCGACAACAATGGCTCCTGCCGCAACGCAGGGCGGTTCCGGGTTAAGTTTGACGGTCAGGCAAGTACCGAATCTGTCGCTGGCTCTGCGTAATTCAGCCGAGTCGGCTTCGCCGGGTCAGAGCGTGCAACTGCCGCTGACTGTGACCAACACCGGAAATAAGGTGGATCAGTTCCGGCTCGACACGGACTTACCAGCCGAGTTTCAACCGAGCTTCAGCCTCGCGCAGGGCGGAACCGATACGGGTCTACCGACTCTGGTCACGCCCGAGATCGCGCGCGGTGCGAGCGTCGAAGTGATGTTGAACCTGCGCGTGCCGGAAACGGCAATCGACGGTCAGCAGCGGCGCTTCTTCGTGCGCGCCGCGTCGCAATCCAAAGATCAGGTCTTTCGCGTCGCCGACGGAGCGATCAGTATTGTCGCCGCCGCGCTCTCCGCCGCCTCGAACGTCTCGAACGCTTCCGTGATGCCGGGCGAGACCTTTACGCAGATCATCACGGTGCGAAATACGGGAAGCGCGTCGGCACGGAGCGCGCGCGCCGATTTCGTCTTCGATCCGAACTTCGAGCTGGTCAACGCCAGCCCGTCTCCCATCGCTTATGATCGTCCTTCACGCACGGCCATCTGGAGCCTGGGCGATCTGAGCGCGCGCGCCTCGCGCGAGATCAGCGTCACTTTGCGCGCCGTCCCCGACGCGCTCGCGGCGACGAGCACGCTCGGACGCGGCATGCTGCGAACGCAGTCGCTACCGACGCCCTCGAATTTCGATAGCCCGAGCATTACGATTGGCCGTGTTCCGAGAGCGGAGATCGGGGCCATCTCCGTCGGCCTGACGGCGACGCCGGGCGACACCATCTACGTGCCCTTCATAGTGCGTAATCCCGGTAACAGTCCCGACGCTTACGAGCTGAGGGTCGTCGCGCCGGGCGCACCCGCTGGCACTATCTATGCCGATGCCAACGGCGACGGGCAACATCAGGAGGGCGAGCCCGCCATCACGCAAACCTCTCCGATTGACCCGCAGGGCGGTCAGTTCCCGACGCTCCTGCAAGTGCGCATTCCAGGCAGCACGGCTGATCGCCAGCAGTTCTCCTACAACATAGTGGCGCGCTCGCTTGCGAGTAATCGCGTGGCGAGCGAGGCGAGCACTGTGCTGACGGTGGCGGCCCCGCGCGTGAGAGTGCGTACGGAGCAGGTCTCGGATGCGAACAACCCCGGCGATTCGATCTTTTATCGCCTCGTGCTCATCAACGAGGGCAGCGGGCTGGCGAAGAGTCTGGTTGTCTCCGAGACTCTGCCGGACGCCTTGCAGTTCGTCAATTCCGATCCGGCTCTGAGCACGCAGGATGCGCCCGGCAATACGCAGCGCTTCACGTGGCGGGTCGGCGAGCTTGCGCCGGGCGATACGGCAGTGCTCAGGGTGGCCGTGCGCCTGCGCCCCAACCTGCCCGCCGACGCCGTGCTCACGACGCGCCATACGCTCTCGTATCAAGACACCAATGGCAATAGCTATCAGGGCCAGTGAGCCGAGAGGGCACGCAACGTCAGTCTGATTAATCAAAGGGGCGGCTTCTGCGGAGGCCGCCCCTTTGCGCCTCTGTTCGAGAGTCAATGGTCGAAGAAGAGATCGAAGTTAATAGAGCGGGTGATGGCGGCGCGACCAGTGGGGGCCAGGCGCGGCTGCGTTCGGACGCGGCGCGGGCGCGTCTGACCCATCTTCTCATCGGTAAAGCAATCGTCGAGACGCTCTTTGTCGCGGCCCTCACGATTGCCTTCTACTTTACGGCCTTCCCGACGGATTATCGCGGGTGGGGCGAAGCGACCGCGCGGGGCATCGAAGGCTGGGCCGTCAAGGAATCGGCCGTCTGGGATCGCGTCGAAGTCCAGCTCTTCATAGATGGTCGTTTCGTCACCGCTCGCACGGCGAATCTCTCTCGTCCGGATGTGCAGAAAGCGGGCTACGCCAGGGACGAATGGCACGGCTATGCTTTTGAGCTTCCGCCGCTTCCCGCAGGGGAACACGAGGCGCGCGTTTATGCTCTTCATGGGAGCGGCGCGGGCGCTCGTTATACTTTGCAGCTTCTGGGAAAGCCGATACGTTTTCAAATTAGCGAGAGCAATGCCGTGACTTCGACGGACGACAATCCGCGCTGATGAGTGCTTGCTGCTGCCGCCAATCATCAGGCGCAGCAGAGAGAGAGGGAAAAAGAGGATTCTGAGAGATGCTGCCGGAAGATAAAAGCTATGATGCGGTTATTGCCGGAACGTCAGGCGACGCGGCGCTGGCGGCCTGGGAGATAGTGTCCGTCACGACATCGTTTCTGATCGCGGCATGGTTGATCCTGCCCTTCGCCGGAAATGATAAGCTGGTCTGGGCCTTTCCGGTCGCGCTCGCCTTCGCCCTGATGTTCGCTTCGCACAGGATTCGCGGCGAGACGCGGTTGGAGATAGGTTGGCGCGCAGACAATTTTTTCAGGGCCGTACGCTTACTCCTGATTCCGACGCTCGGACTGGCGATACTGATTATTCTGCTCGGATGGCTGGCTGGGAGCCTGCGCTTCGAGGGATCGCAACTGAGGCCCCGTTTTTTGTGGCTGCCCGCCTGGGCCCTGATGCAGCAGTATGTGATGCAGGGGTTCATCAACCGTCGCGCGCAGTTGATCTGGGGCAGAGGCTGGCCGAGCATTCTTCTGGTCGGATTTATATTTGCTCTTTTGCATCTGCCGAACCTCTGGCTCTCGCTCGCCACCCTGATCGGCGGCACGATCTGCGCCTACGTCTACCAGCGTGTTCCAAACCTTTTCGCACTCGCCCTGTCACACGGGCTGATCTCCGTGCTACTGGTTTCCGCCCTCCCGACGACCGCCCTCAGAAGCATGCGCGTCGGGTTTAAGTTCTTCGAATAGGCGGGTTTGCCGTGCCTCAGCGGGCTTCAGGCGGGGCGCTGAGGTGTGGAAATTTTTTTGTACTGTACGTGTTGAACAATGATTTGCTATAATCCGTCCAGCCTTGCAAGAGAGCAGGTCGGGCGGTCGCTGCTTCGCCTTTAGGGGCCGAAGGAGAGGAAAGTCCGAACACTATAGGGCAGCGAGCCCGCTAACGGCGGGGCGTCCGCCCCGGTCGCGCGCGAAGGCGGCGAGAAAATCGTCTTTCTTTCGCATCGGGACGGGTCGGGCGACGACAAGTGCAACAGAAAAGAGACCAGCCAGCGGGCAGCCGGTGCTCCGCGACGGAGCGCTGGTTGTTGCGGGTGATGGGTGAAACGGTGCGGCCCCTTTCGGGGCTTAATGTAAGAGCGCACCGGCGCGTGTGGTAACACAACGCGGCCAGGCAAACTCCTCGCAGTGCAAGACCAAATAGGGAGGCGTCACACAGGGCTGCCCGCCCGAAGTCGTGCTGGCAAGGCCAGCGCGACTCTCGACCTCCGGGTAGGTCGCTTGACCCATTCGGCAACGGATGGGCTAGATGAATGATCGCCGCTCCGGCCCACTGCCGGAGAACAGAATTCGGCTTACAGACCTGCTCTCTAATTGCATGGCCCCGACATTCCAAGGCGGGTGGTCAGGAATCTTCTTCCCTGATCGGCATCATTAATTCTCAATCTGGAGAGGCATAGGAAAGATGGCAAACCGAAAAGGGGTGTTCATTGGGGCCTATGTGCCAAATGAACTGAAGGAATCCCTGCGCCGCCGCGCCGCCGCCGAGCATCGCACGCTGTCGCAGGAAATCACGCGGATTTTAACCGAAGCGATACACGGGCGCGGACTACCGCCCGGAAGTATCGACCGGCGCAAAATGGAATCTACTCCGCGACGGCGCTCGACCGATCCGGCCCCACGCCGCCGCGTCGTCGACGTGCCTTACGTCTCGACCGACACCTCCTCCGGTGACGATTGATTGCTTTCGAGCGCGAGGGGCTCCGCAGAGCAGCCGCCGCCGTCGTAAGCCGCGCCGTCGCTATTCCAGATCATCCGCTCGACCATCAACTCCCCTGCGGCGACGGGCGGCAGTTCAGCTTATCCGAACAGACTACATGAGAGAGCGCGCGCCATTGCTTTACGGGGGTGGCGCGCGTCGCCTTTTACAACTGCTTTTGCTAAACTTTCTCTTCGGTAAGTAAACCTTTATCCGTTCATATCAACGACAACAATAACGGTGAACAAGCATAACGTCCTCTACGCGATCATCGGACTTCTCGCAGGCTTCATCATCGGTTTCATCTACGCCAATCAAGTGAACCGTGAGCAGTCGGGCGGCGCGCGCCCACCTGCGGAGACGCGCCCGAACGCCAACACGGCGCAGACGAACGATAACGGAGCGCGTGATGCCAGGGGAGGCAGTAGTACGCCCGGCTCGCCCTCGCCGGATGAGATACGCGAAGCGATAGCCAAAGCCGATGCTCGGGCGGAGGATGTCGCTTTGCAGCGCAACTTCGGAATGGTGCTTTACCGCTACGCCAACCAGACGCAGAACGCGGAGTTTCTCCCGTCGGTCGCGCGGATGCTCAAACGCGCTTACGATGCCGACCCGCAAGACCGCGACCTCGCTGTGGCGCTCGGCAACGTGTACTTCGATATGGGGCAGGCGTCCGATCCGGCGCGCTTTGCGGATGCGCGCGAGTACTATCTAAAGGCTCTTGAGCTGAAGGCGGACGACGTGAACGTGCGTACTGACCTCGGGCTGACGTATTATTACGGCCAGCCTTCCGACCCGGCGCGCGCCATCGCCGAATATCGTAAATCCCTGGCGCTCGACCCGCGCCACGAGCCGACGCTGCAAAATCTGGCCGCGGCGCTCATCGCCGCCCGAAAGACGGACGAGGCGCAGAAGATCATAGAGCAGTTGAGCGGTCTGAATCCGCAGAATCCAGCGCTGCCCAACTTGCGCGCCCAGATGGCTCAGAGCAGAAATCGTAACCCGGAGTAAATTTGAAGCTCTTAATATTCTTTGCAGTCCTGGTCGCCTTCGGCGCGTTTCTTTACTGGCGGCTGAGGCCGTACATCGCGGCGGCGCGCCGCGTGCTCGGCGTCGTGCGCGACGTGCGCCGCGTCAGCACCCCGGAGCACGGCGCTACTACTGCAACGACGGGCCGCACCCCGTCGCTGAGCGAAAAGCTTGTTCGCTGTCTGTCTTGTGGAACGTGGATTCCCGAGACGCGGGCGCTTAGCCCCGGTCGAAGGCGCGGCGCTTCAAACAACAACAACAACTACTACTACTGCTCGCACGCCTGCCTGGAACGCGCCGCAGAGGGCCGTCAACCGAGGGCGGCGAGCGGAAATCCGCATTAAGCTCGGCCTAGCCCTTCCTCTTCCTTCTCCCGCCTCTCTGGCGTGCCCTCTCTCGTTCAGCCTCTTCGGGCAGCGCATTACCGGCCTCGTGCACGGCGCGGTCTGTGTCCGTGAAAAACAGTATCACCATACCGGCGATGAAGAAGAAGATGAGCGAGAGGACGGCCTGTCGATAGGAGCCGGTTCTGGCGACGACGATACTGAAGACGAGGGGGCCGATCCAGGACGTACCGCGCTCTGAGATTTCGTAGATGCCGAAGAAGGATGCCTCGCGCCCCTTTGGAATCATCCTCGAAAAGAGCGAGCGCGAGAGCGCCTGCGAGCCGCCGAGCACGACGGCGATCATCGCCGCCATCACCCATGCCTGCCTGATGGTTTGCAGGAATCCGTAAGCGTAAATGACGATCACAGACCAGACGAGGAGCGCGATGAGGATGGCTCTCTTCGTCCCCGCCGCATAGGCTATCTTCTCGAACAAGAGCGCCCCGCCGAAGGCCACGAACTGAACGAGCAGGAAGATGCCGAGCAGAAAAGATTGCGGGGCCTCCATCCCGCGCGCGACGAACAACTCCTGGGCCAGAAAGACTGATGCCGCGCCGATCACGGTTTGAATGCCGTCGTTATAGAACAGGTAACCGATCAGGTATTGCAGGGTATGGCGCAGACGCAACAGCTCTCGAAATGTCGAGCCAAGCTCGGTAAAGCCTATGGTGAGATAGCTTCTATTGGGCGGAAGCTCGCGGGCGGCGCGGCGCGCCTTCAAGCGCTTGAAAGTGATGATGGCGAAGCCGCCCCACCACAGCCCGGCGGACAGGAGCGAAAGCCTTACGGCCATGCCCGTCTCGATTCCGAGGCGCGGCGCCAGAAGGACGAACCCGAAGTTCAGAGCCAGCAGCAGACCGCCGCCAAGATAGCCGAGCGCGAATCCGCGACTCGACACTTTGTCGCGTTGATCCTCGGTCGTAATCTCCGGCAGGAACGCATTGTAGAAGACTATGGACGCGCCGTAGCATAGATTGGCGACGATAAACAGCACCGCTCCGAGCAGGTAAAGCTTCCCGTAGACGAAAAAGAGCAGGCAGTTGGCCGCGACCGCCATGTAGCAGAATATCGCCATCAGCCGCTTCTTCAAGTGCGAATAATCGGCGATGGCTCCCAGTATCGGCAGGATGAAAACCTGCGAGAAGACGGCCACGGAAACGCTGAAGGTCGAGAGCGACTTGGCCGTAACCGAACCCAGAAAACCCAGACTCAAGACCGTGCCGTTCTCGCCCACAGCCGCCTGCGCCAGGGCGGTCAGATATGGGCCAAAGAGCGCGCCCACCACTGTAGTGTAAAAGGCGGAGTTGGCCCAGTCGTACATCATCCAGCCGAAAACTTCGCGCCGGTCGTTCTTTTCGACTGATGATTGCGGCGCATCTGTCATTCTTCGGTCTCCTCCGCGAGAACGTCTATGATGGCGGGCGTGATGTCGGCGAGGCTGCGTATGCGGCGCGCCAGGGCTTCGCGGGCCGCGCCCCACAGAAGGGTTGGAACCTCGTTGCGTGTGTGGTTGCGTAAAGACAGGTCTTCGATATTGCCGTGATCGCTCGTCAGGATAACGGTCGTCCGCTTGAGATCGAGCTGACGGAGCACGGAGCGCAGGTAACGGGCGAGGCTCGGCAGAATAAAGCGCGCGGCCGTCATGTCCTGCGCGTGGCCGACCTTATCCGTGATGAAGTATTCGTAGAGGGTAAAGCGGTGTTCGGAGACGATTCGGGCCAGCGTCTCGCCCGCCTCTTCGGGGGAGCGCGGGGCGACCTCTTCGCCTCTGTCGATGAGAAAGCTGTTGGTGAAATCCATAAAGACGGCGCGCCCGGCCCGTAGGTCTTCGAGGTCGCGAAAGCCCATCCCGGCGGCCTCGACCGCCGCCGTCGTGGCCGAGACCCAGCGCGGGCGAGACGCAAAAAATCTCCCCGTGTACGCATTGGCAAAGGCGTTGGGCCCGATGCCTTTGCGCTTGAGCTGTAGAAAGATGGAATGCTCGTTGATGATCTCGCGCAGCGCCTGGTTGGGAAACCCCTGTTTGTGATAGCCGAGCAGCGCGGGCGCATTGATGCCCGTCAGAATGGTCGTCTGTCCGGATGCGCTCTGCGGGCGGCCCTCGACGCCGAGGCAGGCGTCCGTGTGTACGAGCCTGCCGTCGTAGATGATCTCCTCGTCTTCGCCCTGAAAGACGGCGAGCGGCGCAGCCCCTTCGAGACCATCCAGGGGATTGAATGGCCCACGCGCGCCGATACCTAATCCGTCAACGAAGAAGAGCAGAACGGGCATGTGCGCGATGAATAACATTCATCGCCCGTCGAGCGCAAGGCTGAAAGGCAAAGTCGGCTTGGTTTTTAGCACCCTTATGTTGAACGAAGGGTTCGGCGATACAGGGGCGCGCGGCCGCGCCTCTCATTCCGCTCGCGCGGGCGCGCTTCTCCCACTCGCGCGCACCCCTTACTTCTCAGCCTCGCTCGCCAGCCTCAGTTTGAGCGTCCGCCCTTTGTGCGCGAATTTTATCGCCGTCGCCCATCAGCCCGCGATCTCTATAGAGGCGCAGCTTATTATGCAGGGTCTTGAGGCTGATCCCGAGCAGTTCTGCGGCGCGCGTCTTGTTATTGTCGGTTTTTCCGAGCGTGCGCAGGATCATCTGCCTTTCCATCTCTTCGATGGGCGTGCCGATGGGGAGCGACAGAGTGTCCTCATTGCGGACGCGCTCGCGCTGCTCGACCGGATACGGCGCGAGGTGATGACGCTCTATCTCTTCGCCGGAACAGATGATGACGGCGCGCTCGACGACGTTACGTAGCTCGCGCACATTGCCGGGCCAGTAGTGCGAGCGCAGGGCTTCGAGCGCGGCCGAGGAGAAGAAACGCGCCGGACGCCTGTGACGTTCCGCAAGTTGCGTGACGAGGTGTTGGGCCAGCAGCGGCAGATCGCCCTTGCGCTCGCGCAGCGGCGGCATCTCGATCGTGATGACGTTGAGGCGATAGAGCAGGTCTTCGCGGAAATGGCCCATGCGGACGGCCTCGTGCGGGTCTTTGTTGGTCGCCGCCAGGAGCCGCACGTCAATCGGAATCTCGTTGATACTGCCGAGACGGCGTATGGTGCGTTCTTCCAGTACGCGCAGCAGCTTCGCCTGCAAGAGCGTCGGCATCTCGCCGATCTCGTCGAGCAGCAGCGTGCCGCCATGAGCCAGCTCGAAGCAGCCCTGGCGGCGCGCGCCCGCGCCCGTGAAAGCGCCCTTCTCGTGCCCGAACAGCTCGGATTCCATGAGGGTTTCGGGAATCGCCGAACAGTTGATGGCGACGAATTGAGAATCCTTGCGCGGGCTCAGATTATGTATCGTGCGTGCGGCCAGCTCCTTGCCCGTGCCCGATTCGCCCGTCAGCAGAACGGAGGCGGACGAGGGCGCGACCTGCTCGATCAAAGCGTATATCCGTCGCATGGAGTCGGATTGGCCCACCAGTTCGCCGAACGCGCCACGGTCGCGCAGTTGTCGCCGCAACGCCTCGTTCTCGCGCCGCGTCTCGCCGTACTCCATCGCATGCTCGACGACGATGCGCAGCTTGTGTGGGTCAATCGGCTTCTCGAAGTAGTGATAAGCGCCCTCATCCTGAATGGCCCGCAGCGCCATCTCGACGGAACCCTGACCCGTAAGAAAGATGACAGCCATCTCCGGGTAACGCTCGCGCAGCTCGCGCAGCAGACCGAAGCCGTCGAGACGCGGCATCAACACGTCCGTAATAACAACGGCGGGCATAAAATCGCCCGCGCGCCTGAGAGCGGCGAGCCCGTCCGCCTCGGTCACGGCCTCGTAGCCCCACGCGAGAAGATGTTCGCACAGGACATCGGCCACCAACGGCTCGTCATCGACAATGAGGACGCGTCCCTTCGACATAATCGAAGTTTAGCATACGAAAAGCGGAGATGACGGATGAAGGCCGCAAAGGGATGCGCGCGGAGCGCAATGGCGAGGCCGAAAGGATGAAGGGCTTGGGATGAAGCGGTGATGTTGAATTAAGAGCACTATGGCTTTCATTACGCGTTGCGCCTTCCCACCTCATCGTTCGCCTTCCATCTTTGCTTTGTAATAGTTTGCGATGGCGCGAGCGAGAGCCTGAGTGGTGTATTCGTCCGGCTGAACGTCTGTGTGCAGGCCGTACTGCGCGGCGGTCGCGGCGGTGATGTCGCCGATGCAGGCGATGGCGACGCCCGCCAGCATTCCGCTCAGGCTGGTCGCCTCGAACATCCGCGCGAAATTGGTGACGGTCGAGGAACTGGTGAAGGTGATGCAATCTATCGCGCCGCCCGTGAGCATCGCTTCGACGCGGCCGCGTTCGGAAGATTGCGGCTGAACGGTGCGATAGGCAGGGACGACATCGACGCGCGCGCCCGCCGCTTCAAGCGCGCGTGGCAGGTAATCGCGGGCGACGGCCGCGCGCGGGATCAGAAAATTCAGCCCGCGTAAATTCTCGCGCCCGCCCAGAAAGCCTTCGAGGGCGGCGAATACTCCCTCGGCCTTGAACTGGTCTGGAATCAGATCGACGTGGACGCCTGACTCGCGCAAACGCTCAGCCGTCGCCTCGCCGATGGCGCACACGCGCAAGTCGTCCAGCTCGCCCGCGTCGCGCCCGCACGCCGTCAGGCGGCGCATGAAATGTTCGACCCCGTTCACGCTCGTAAATACGAGCCAGTCGTAGCCGTAAAGATCGTCAATCGCCTCGTCCAACTGCCGATAGCTTTCGGGCTCTATGACCTCAATCGTCGGACACTCGATGACGCGCGCCCCGTAGCTCTCAAGCTCGGCGGCGAACTCTTTAGCCTGCGCACGCGCGCGCGTAATAATAATCGTGCGCCCGTCCAGAGGAGTGTGCGCCCCTTCGGGCGCACACGCAGGTTCTGTTTTAATATCAGCCATCAAAAAGATAAAAGCTCAGTTTGCAATAGTCGCAGTTGCCGAGCCACCGGCGCGCTTTCCCCAGGAGCCAAAAGAGGGCGAACCCGGTCGTCATTTCTACACGGACATGAACCCGGCGAGCAGGGAACCCGCGCCTCGTTCGAGCAATCTGCGGGCCAGCGTCTCGCCGAGTTCTGCCGCATCCGAGGCCCTGCCTTCGAGCGCTTCACGAATAAGGATATCGCCCGACAGGGACGACGCTAAGCCTTCGAGCCGCATATGGTCTGCGCTCACCGCTGCATGCGCGGCGATGGGCAACTGGCAACCCCCGCCGAGCCCGCGCAGCAGTGCGCGCTCAGCCGTACAGGCCAGCCGCGTCGGCTCATGATCGAGCGGGGCCAGAAGCTCTATGACGGCCGAATCATGGGCGCGCGTTTCGAGCCCGAGTGCGCCCTGCGAGACGGCCGGAAGCATTTCATCAATAGGAATCGCCGCGTCGATGCGTTCGGCAAAGCCGAGCCGCCGCAGACCCGCCGCCGCCAGTATCACGCAGTCATAATCGCCCGCGTCCAGCTTGCGCAGACGCGTATCGACATTGCCGCGCAGCTCCTTGACGACCAGATCGGGTCTCAGGTGTTTTAGCTGGGCCAGGCGGCGCGGGCTCGACGTACCGGCGACGGCTCCCGACGGAAGTGTCCCGATTGCGGGTCGATCCATAGACAGGCCGGGGCGCAGCACAAGCGCGTCGCGCGCGTCTTCGCGCTCGGGCGTGGCCGCGACCGAGAGCCCGTCGGGCAGCACCGTCGGCAAGTCCTTCAAAGAATGAACGGCCAGGTCTATCCGCCCGGCCAGAAGCGCCTCTTCTATCTCTTTGGTAAATACTCCTTTGCCGCCGATGACCGAGAGCGGGGCCTCCTTCAAAAAATCGCCGCTGGTTTTGATGACCTCGATTCGGACGCGGGTCTGAGGATGGAGCGCAGCGAGGCGTGATCGAACCCACTCAGCCTGCCAGAGCGCGAGCTTCGATCCGCGCGAGCCGATGACGAGACGATCTTTCATCAGATTTAAAAGGGCTAAGCTTCCGATCTAAAGGGCGAGCGGCGCGCACTCGTGGCCGAAGATTGCGGGCGCGGCCTGTCTCCGGCCGGATAATGTGCCGTCAGTAGTCTGTTTTCGAGTCTGGTTCATCAATGTCCAACTCCTCATCAGCGTCCTCCGGCTCAAGGCCGAAGGCCACGCGCCAGGCGCGCACGTTCTCGTCTTCGCCCGTATCGTAGGAGCGTCGCATGCGATGAATGACGGGGTGCGAGATTTTGTTGACGGTCGAAAGGAGCAGGGCTTCTATGGCGCTCTCCTGCTCGGCGGAGAGCGGCCCGAGACGATGGCGCTGGCGCTTCAATTCGTCGCGCGCTATGTCCTGCATCTTCCGGCGAAGCGCGCCCAGGGTCGGGCCAATGTCCAGGGCTCTGAGCGCCTGCTGAAATTGCATCACCTCGGATTCCACGATCAACTCTGCGCGACCGGCCTCGCGCTCGCGCTCGCGTATGTTCGAGGCGATGAAGGCTTCCAAATCATCGATGTCGAAGACGAAAAGATTGCTGATCTGGCCGACGGCCGGGTCTATGTTGCGCGGCACGCTGATGTCTATCATGAAGACGGGGCTGTTGCGCCGTCTCTCCAGCGCCTCGCGGGCCATCTCCGGCGTCACGACGTAGTCGGGCGAGCCCGTCGAACAGATGACGATGTCGGCCTCGGCCAGATGATCTGTGAGCCGCTCGAAGCCCACCGCCTCGCCCCCGAACTCCCGTGCGAGCGCGTGCGCCGTCTCATAGGTTCGATTGGCGACGAGGACGCGCGCCGCGCCCGCGCGCACCAGATGGCGTGCCGCCAATTCGGCCATCTCGCCCGCGCCGATCAGAAGAACCGTCTGACCCTTGAGCGAGCCGAAAACCTTGCGCCCAAGCTCGACCGCCATGTAGCTGATCGAGACGGCGGAGGCCGCAATCCCCGTCTCTGTGCGGACGCGCTTGGCGACGCGAAAGGCATGATGAACCAGTCGATTCAGGACGCGCCCGGCCGTCCCGGACTCAACCGCGAGCGTGTAGGCGCGGCGCACCTGGCCCAGAACCTGCGGCTCGCCCACCACCATCGAATCCAGCGAGGAGGCGACGCGAAAGACGTGGCGCACGGCCTCGTCGTCCGCGTGGCTGTAGAGATGTTTGCCTATAAGCTCGTGCGGAACCGAGCGGGCTTCGCTCAGGAAACGCGTAATGCGCTCGGTGTTCTCTGCCGCATGTTGAGCGGCGGTCGCCGTCAGCACCTCGACGCGATTACAGGTCGAGACGATCAATCCCTCGCGCACCACTTCGCCGTCTACGAGCGTGCGCAAGCCCTCGGCGCACGCTTCGTCCGAGAAAGCGATCCGCTCGCGCACGGCCACGGGCGCGGTCTTATGATTGAGTCCGACCAGTACGATTGCCATAAAGAGTTGCGGTCAGTTAATCAGTCGCCGGTAGTCAGGCTCTCAACACGTACGGTTGATCGTTGGCTTCCGATCCCTTGCATTAGTCTTGTCATCCGAACACGTGATAGCTTCCGATAAGGCGCGCGCCGATGAACGTGCAGAGCACGAGCCCGAAACCGGCGACGCCCATCCAGGCGGCCCTGCGCCCGCGCCAGTTCGCCGTCGAACGATACAGTATGAGCAACAGGTAGAGCAGCCAGGTCAGGGCCGCGAAAATCTCTTTCGGATCGTTGTGCCACAGGCGGCCGTCACGCGACGAAGACCAGAGCATGCCGGTCGCTATCCCGAGCGTGAGCAGCGTCAGCCCTATACCGGCGGCGTGGGCGGCGATCTCATTGACGGTCGAAAGCGACGGCAGACGGTGAAAAAACGCGCCGAAGGTCTTCAGCTTCAACTCGCGCTCCTGCACCAGATACATGATGCTCGCGATAAAGACGACGAAGAAAGAGGCGTAAGCAAAGAGCAGCATCGTCGTGTGAAGCGGAAAGAGCCACGCCGCACCGCTCTCGGTCATCGCGCCCGGCGTCGTGCTCCTCTGCCGAATCACCGTCGCCGCAAACGTCAGCAATGCGACCAGCGGCAACGTGAAACTGCCCAGCGCCGTCGCGCGATAACGGCTCAACGTCAGCAGGTAGCTGATAACGAGTGTCCAGGCCAGAAAAGAGAACGTTTCGCGCAGGCCGAACAGAGGGTAATGTCCCTCTTGAGTCCAATCCGTGATGAGCGCCGCCGTGTGCATCGTAAAGCCGACGGCCAGCGCCGCGAACGCCACTCGCTCGACCGCGCGGCGTTTGTTGACGAACGCGAGGACGGAATGAATCGCCGCCACGACGTAAGCGGCGAGCACCATGAACAGGAGCGGTTTCATCGCCAGAGCACAGATACTTTCAACACAATCCGTATTCTAATCGATAATCAAAAGGCGCGGCAAGGCGGGTGAGGGCGGCCCCGAGGGGCTTGTTCATCGCTCGCTTCCCGTGCTAGTTTCAGTGAAAAAAAGGAGCGTGCCGAACTGTGGATTTCGAGCTTTCCGAAGAGCAGAGGATGGTGCAGGCTTCCGTGCGTGAGTTCGTCGCAGCGGAGGTTGCGCCGCGCGCTCATGAATACGACGAGGCGTCGCGCTTTCCGCGCGAGCAGTTGAAGGGGTTGGCCGAGCTGGGCCTGATGGGCATGATTATTCCGGAGGAGTGGGGCGGGGCGGGCTTCGATACGGTCGCCTACGCGCTCGCCCTGGAAGAGATAGCGCGGGCCGACTCGTCCGTTTGCGTCATCGTCGGCGTGACCAATTCCGTCTGCTGTTACCCGATTCTGAGCTTCGGCACCGACGAACAGAAGAGGAAGTATCTAGTCCCGCTCGCACGCGGCGAGACGCTCGGCGCTTTCTGCCTCTCGGAGCCGCAGGCTGGTTCCGACGCGACCAACCTTCGGACACGCGCCGTACGCGACGGCGCGTCCTACGTCATCAACGGAACCAAATCCTGGGTCACGAGCGGCGGCGAGGCGCACACCTACATCGTGATGGCCGTGACGGGCCGCGCCGAGGGCAAGGCGCAGACGACGGCTTTCATCGTCGAAGGAGATACGCCCGGCCTCACGGTTTCCGCAATCGAGCACAAGATGGGCCAACGCGCCTCTCAAACCGCAGAGATGAGTTTCGCGGACGTGCGCGTGCCCGCCGCGAACGTGCTCGGCGGCGAAGGCAACGGATTGCGCGTGGCCTTCAACAGCCTGGACAACGGGCGCATTGGCATCGGCGCGCTCTCGACCGGGATCGCACAGGGCGCGCTCTCCGAGTCTTTGAAATATGCCAAAGAGAGGCATGCCTTCGGTCAGGCAATCGCGGAGTTTCAGGCGATTCAGTTCAAGCTGGCCAACATGGCGACCGAAACGGAGGCCGCGCGCCTGCTCACGCTTCGCGCCGCCGCCCTGAAGGACGCCGGTCATAAGCGGGCAGGCTACTACGCCGCGATGGCGAAGCTCTACGCCTCCGAGACGGCCAATCGCGTCTGCGCCGACGCCGTGCAGATTCACGGCGGCAACGGCTTTTCGCGCGATTACGCGGTCGAGCGCATGTACCGCGACGCGCGCGTGACCACGATCTACGAAGGAACGAGCGAGATTCAACGCATCGTCATCTCGCGCGGCATACTCAAGAATGAATGAAAGATAAGGGAGGACGGATAAGGGACAACAAGGGATGAAGGATGATATATGGAGTGAACTGGTAATTGACGCATTCACTCAACCCCTTTCATCCCTCATCGCTGCCGCCCCTCATCCCCTGGTTATGCTGCCTGATCGAAACGACGCCTGGGAATTGCTTTGCGAGTACACGAAGGGAGACAGCCTGCGTAAGCACGCGCTCGCCGTGGAGGCGGCGATGCGCGCCTGCGCGTCACGATACGGCGAGCCGGGCGCGGACGCAGATGAATGGGGCATCGTCGGCCTGCTGCATGATTTCGACTACGAGATGTTCCCTGACCCGGAGGGCGGCCATCCCTTCAAAGGGGCGACGATAATGTGCGGTCGCGGCTATCCGGATCGCATCATCCGTGCGATCATGGGCCACGCCACGTACACGAATGTCCCGCGCGATACGCTGATGGCGCGTGCGCTGTTTGCCACTGACGAGCTGTGCGGCTTTCTGGTGGCGTGCGCGCTGGTTCGACCCTCCCGCAGCCTCGACGATCTGGAGGTCTCCTCCGTCAAGAAGAAGCTCAAGGACAAAGCCTTCGCGCGCACGGTCAATCGTGATGATATACGGCAGGGCGTGGCCGAGCTGGGCGTCGAACTGGACGAGCACATACGCTTCGTTATAGATGCCCTGCGCCCCATCCAACCCCTGATAGGGCTCGGCGGCGCGCAGCCCCCCGAGTAGAGATCGCTTGCCGGGGGCGCACGCTTCTCTTATGCTGCCGTGGTGGCGAGAACGGAGCTATCCGACATTGCGGCGCGGGGCGGGCGCTGTCTCCGGCGCGGGTTTCGAGAGAAATACCGAACCGAAGAGTAGGATGGCGAGCGTCAGAGAGGTTGCGAGCAGCACGGTCAGCATGGCTTGAAACTGCCGCCTGCGCGCCGTGTGACGATAGACGAAGACGCTCGCGGCGGTGATCGCCAGGACGGGGATGAGCAGGGTGCTGAGGACGAGCGGGCCGGGCGCTGCGAGCCTCTGCGCTGGGCCCAATAAGCCGAAGATGATGCCGAGCGGAGCGCCCGCGCCGACCAGCCCGGCGACGAGCGATGCAATCAGTAGTAGCTTCCAGCGCATGCGGCGTTGGCCCTTTTCGGCGGTAAAACGAATGCCCGATCCTGTGTCGTTGATAGATACGAGGTGGTGAACTGCCGTGCAGAGCATATCACAGCAGTCGAAAGTGACAAGCGGTCGGTGACGAAAAAATGAAAGGCGAGGGTGGACGAGCGGCCCGGCGGCGGCGGCAGATAAAGCTTCGGTCTGTTTTCAGCTCTTCAGGGGTCGCCCGGCCACTCGTCCTCAACTAAAATGGTTACGAGAAATGCGCTCCTGTACCTGTCGCGCCGTGAAGGGCTCAAGGATTTCGCGACCCGCTTTCGCCCCTTCAAGAAACTGACGACGCGCTTTGTCGCCGGAGAGGACATCGAAGAGGCCATCGCCGCCATCCGCGAGATCAACCTGAAAGGCTGCACAGCCTCCTTCGATCATCTCAACGAGTCCGTAGCCAACGCTTCCGAAACCGAGCTTGAGGTGCGAGAGTATCTGAACATCCTCGCACGCATAGACGATACGGGCATCCGCTCGAACGTCTCTATAAAGCTCACGCAGTTCGGGCTTGAGATCGACCCGGAGCTTGCCTACAGAAACGCCCGCGAGGTGGTCGCCGATGCGGCGCGGCGCGGCAACTTCGTGCGCGTAGACATGGAGGCGTCGAACGTAACGCAGGTGACGATAGACATTTTCAAGCGCCTGCGCGCCGAGTTCGGCTTGAACGATGTCGGCATCGTCCTTCAATCATACCTGCGACGCACCTACGATGACGCCGTCGAGCTGTTAAAGATTCCGGCGCGCATACGCATCTGCAAGGGCGCTTACAACGAGGGGCCGGATGTCGCTTTCCCGGATAAAAAAGATGTGGATGCCAACTACGTTCGGGTCATGAAACTACTGCTCGCGTCGGGGACGTATCACGGCATCGCCACCCACGATCCGAATATGATTAACGAGACGATCCGTTTCATGCGCGGCGAGGGGATCGGCCGTGAGGCTTTCGAGTTTCAGATGCTCTACGGCGTGCGGCGCGACCTTCAGGAGAAGCTGGCGCGCGACGGCTACAACGTGCGCGTCTACGTGCCCTACGGCAAGCACTGGTATCCCTATTTTATGCGCCGCCTTGCCGAGCGGCCCGCCAATATCTGGTTCATCGTGAAGAACATCTTCAAGGGATGACGGCGTTGGCTTTTACGCGTCGATGCAGGAAGCATAGATGGATAACATAGCCTGGATTTTGTGGACGGTGCTCGGCGTCATTCTAATCATCGCCGAAGTTTTTACGCCCGGCTTCGTCCTGTTGTGGTTCGGCATCGGCGCGCTCGCCGCTGCCTTCGCCGGAATCGTCGGCCTCGACAGCCTGCCTTTGCAGTTTCTCATCTTCGTAATCGTGTCCGTTTCGCTCACGGCCGCTTCGCGCACCATCTTCGTCAACTATTTCTCGCGCGAAAAATCGGGCTTAGACCTCAAGTCGGGCGTCGATGGGTTGCCGGGCAAGATCGGCACTGTGGTCTCTTCGAGCCACGGGCCGCTCAACGAGGGCGCGGTCAAGGTCTTCGGCTCGACGTGGACGGCTTATCCGGCCGAGGGCGAAGAACCGCTCGAAGCCGGGGATAGAGTCGAAGTGGAGAGGATACAGGGCGCGTCCATCTATGTCCGAAGAGTCGGAGAGAGTCGGGACTGGCGGCAGAAGTCTCTAAAGGGAGGCGAAGGGAAGTCCTGAATAAGGATCGGCGGGCAGACTTGAATAAGGCGGGCCCTGCGCTCAAGCCGTCGCGCGCAGGCGCTCGCCGTCCCCACTCATCCGCCCGGACAAAAAGAGAACCGGCGCGATCATCAACATGGGTGATCGCGCCGGGTCTCTTTTTGTTTCGGCCCGCAGGGGCCTGTTACTCTCCGTTTGCGCTCCTTACCTTGTGGTGATGGTGAAGGTCGCGGCGGGAACGGCCGTTTGCAGGTCGTAGCTGTCAATCGTCAGGTCTGCGAGACGCTGGCCCTGTAGTTTGGTGACGATGTGGAAGGGCAGCATCATGCAACTGACGCGACGGTAGTCGCTGCGATCCTCTTCGACGAGGACGCGGCTGTTGTAGCGCGTCTGGACGCGGCTCGTCAGGAACGTGTCCTTGTTGATCCAGAAGCGAATCGTGTCGGTCGGGTTGAACTTGACTTCGACGACGTAGTTGTTGCCCTCGTCGCGCTGTCGGGCTGTGAAAAGCTGGCCCTCGACCGCACGATTCAGCGTGCCGAAGCCCATCAGCGCCCATTGACGCGAGGCCGCCACTTCGCTCACGCGGAAGGGATTGCCCATGTACATACCGCCGCCCTCCGTGCCCGTGTAGACGAGGAAGGTGGGGCCTGCGACGATCCCGCCCGCCGGTGCCACGTCGAGACGACGGCGAAGGTCTCGATCCTGATAATCGGTCACGTTCAGGCGAAGCTCAACCATTCCGGCGATGGCTGTCGCGCCCGGAGAGGCGACCGCAGCGACGTTTACGAAACCGCCGCTTCGGGCCGTCACATACTGCAAATTGGCGTATTCGCTGCCGCCCTGCGCGACGCGCGTCACGCTCAAAAGCTCGCGGCCCGTCAGGTCATCCGCCGCACTCTGACGGGTGGTTAAGGGCAGGGCCAGCGCCGCTACGGCTGCGATGATGGCCGCCGGAAACAGAATTTTCATCTTAATCGAACGTCGTATCATAATGTGCAAATCCTCCTAATCTTTTTTGGGCGCGTGGCCGCTTCCCGTTAGCAGAAAGCCTTTGGGCTTAGGGGCGGCCGCAGTCGCGCTCCGTTGGGGGTCTCGGGTTTGAAACGCAACCCGTGAAATTCAGCCGCCGCCCCGGTCAGACAGGGGCCGCTTCCGAATCGGACGTGTTCATACGAGGCGAACCGCGTCTGAAGGTTAGTCATGCGATGCGAATCATCCTGAAAGGGACGGAATCCACCTCGGGTAAAGGCATGCTGTTTGTGTCAGATATCACCCCCGCCTGTTTAAGCGGAAGACGACCTCGGCGGAACGAGTGATGCGCAGCAGCAGCCCCAGAGTGGGCTGAGCGCGCCTTGTGCGTCATAGACTCCGGCATCGAGCAGTCGGGGCCCGTCGTCTGAAAAATAAGAGAGCCTTAAATCCGCTCGATCTGGCGCTTCAGATTTGAAAACGAAAGGGATGTTACCGATGGCAGGCCCACTTGTCAATATTATGGATGTTGATTCGGGAAAATGAAGGCTCAGGGAATCTCCGTGGGCGCGCTCGAGGCTGAGGACTCCGTATCGCCGAGCGTCGTATCCTCCTCCATCGGAGGCAGTTCGACAGTGATCCGCGTCGAGGTCGGCTCCTCCAGATCGTCGCCCGTGAAGCGCGCCAAGACGACCGTAATATTGTCTTCGCCGCCGCGATGGTTGGCCTCGTCGACGAGCGCCGAGCAGGCGGCCTCCAAATCTCCCTTCGCCTCCGTCACGATGCGCAGCATGTCCTCGGCGCGCAGCTTGCCCGAAAGCCCGTCGCTGCAAATCAGAAGAATGTCGTCCCGGCGTATGCGGATGCGCCCGCTGACGGGCGACAACTCGTTCTGCGCGCCGAGGGCCTGTAGGATGACGTTGCGAAACATGTGCGTTTCGGCCTCTTCCTCGCTGATCTGGCCCACGTCCACGAGTTGCTGAACGAGCGATTGATCCTTTGTCGCAAGCCTGATCTGATCGCCACGGATTACGTAGGCGCGGCTGTCGCCGACCTGAACCAGATCGAGCACGTCATTTTTGATTGCGGCCCCGGTAAAGGTCGCGCCCATGCCGCTGCAACGCGTATCCTCCTGGCTCCTGTGATGAATCGCCAGATTGGCGTAGACGGTCGCGTTGCGCAGGCACTCGACGAGCGGCGTCTCCTGATCGCAGCCCTCCTCGCCGTCGCTGCCGACCAGCATCTCGCGCACGGTCTCGACCGCCATACGGCTCGCGACATCTCCGGCGAGCGCCCCGCCCATACCATCGGAGACGACAAAGACGACGCCCTTATCGCCGGGCTCGATATTGTGCAATTCCTCGGGCGGCTCTGCGCCGTCGGAGCCCGTCCAGGTCTTGCCGCTCGACAGGTCGAGCAGAAGATAATTATCTTCGTTTCCACGCCGTACACGCCCAACGTCAGATTTTGCGTGAATCTCTATGATCATTATGTTAAATGACGAGCGACGAGTGACCGGGGCAAAAAATCCGGGGAACCCTTTTGGCCCGGCGGTCGCTTCTCTCGTTACTCTATCTTATTCAGCGCTTGATCCAAATCCGCAATGATGTCATCCGTGTCTTCGATGCCGACCGAGATACGCACCAGGCCCTCTGTGATGCCGAGGCGGGCACGCGTCTCCGGCAGCACGGAAGCGTGCGTCATCGTCGCCGGATGAGAGATCAGCGTCTCGACGCCGCCGAGGCTTTCGGCCAGCGTGCATAGCTTAACAGATTCGAGGACGGTGCGCGCGGCCTCAAGCGACCCGACATCGAAGGCGACCATCCCGCCGAAACCCTTCTGCTGGCGCTTCGCCAGATCGTGCTGGCGGTGCGAGAGCGAGCCCGGATAATATATCTTCTGCACCTTCGGATGCTCTTCGAGAAACGCCGCCACGGCGCGGCCCGCCGCGTCATGCTGCTCCATCCTGAGCGCGAGGGTTTTCGTGCCCCTCAAGACCAGGAACGAATCGAAGGGCGAGAGAATCGCCCCGGCGCTGTTTTGCACGAAGGCGAGCCACTCGGCATCCTTCTTGTCGTTCAAGACCACTATGCCGCCGACGCCGTCCGAATGCCCGTTCAGGTATTTAGTAGTGGAATGCACCACTATGTCAACACCAAAATCGAGCGGGCGCTGCAAATACGGCGACATGAAAGTATTGTCGCAAACCACGCGCGCGCCGACCCTGTGCGCCACGTCCGAGACCGCCTGAAGGTCTGTGACGATCATCACGGGATTCGTCGGCGTCTCGACAAATACCATGCGCGTATTCTCGCGGATCGCGGCCTCGACGTTTGCCGCGTCCGAGGTGTCTACGAAATCGAACTCTATATTGTAGTTCGCCAGAATGCGCGTGAAGAGGCGAAACGTGCCGCCGTAGGTATTATCTGAGACTATGACGTGCTCGCCCGCTTTGACCAGTTTCAGCGTCGCATCGATGGCCGCCATCCCGGAGGCGAAGGCGTAGCCGAAACGCGCCCCTTCGAGCGCGGCGATGTTGCGCTCAAGGGCGAGCCGGGTCGGATTCTGTGTCCGCGCGTACTCGAAGCCCTTGTGCCTGCCGAGACCTTCCTGCTGGTAGGTCGAGGTCTGATAAATCGGAACAGTGACCGACCCCGTAGCGGGGTCTTTGTCATCCTGTCCGGCGTGTATGGCGGTGGTTGCGAAACCCATAAATTTAAGAAGTGCTCAGCAATCGGTCATCAGTAGTCGGCCGTAAGCCTCTGACTAGCTCACACTGACGACTTGAATGTTCTCATTGATGCGGAGCGGCATGCGATTGAGTTACCGGCTAAACTTTTACGGAAATGAACAGCAAGAGCGTCCCGATCTGTTGGCTGCTAAAGGCGGCATGGTAGCCCGCACACGCGGCGCTGTCAAACAAGGGCAGGAACGAAGGGCGGCGGCGATGTGGGATGACAGAAGGATTGTTCAACTTGAACAGCTACGCCTTCATCCCTCATCCCTTTCCATTGACACCCGTTCGCGCGGCGAGTTATCTTGTTGCCCCGTGAATCACACGGCCTCAGACCCCAGAGCAAAATCGGTCGCCATAATCCCCGCACGCTACGCTTCGACGCGCTTGCCCGGCAAGCCGCTCCTGGACATCGCCGGACGGCCCATGATTATACATGTCGTCGAGCGCGCTCTCTCCGCTCGTAATGTGGCGCGCGCCCTTGTGGCGACGGATGACCGGCGCGTGCTGGAAGCGGTGCGCGGGGCCGGGTTCGAGGCGCTGATGACGAGAGGCGATCATGCGAGCGGCAGCGACCGGCTGGCCGAGGCGGCCGCCGCGCTCGAAGACGCGGACGTGATCGTAAACGTCCAGGGCGATGAGCCTTTAATCTCTCCGCTGACGATTGAGCGCGCGATAGACGAGCTGATTAATGACAGGGAAGCGCAGGTGGTGACGAGCTGCGAGGCGATCACGGACGCCGCCGACGTGTTGAGCGCGGATGTCGTCAAGGTGGTTTCGGACAGCCGCGGACGCGCGCTCTACTTCTCGCGCTCGCCCGTACCGTTCCCGCGCGATGCGGTGCGCCGTCACGGCACGCTGGAAGCGGCGCTCCGAAACGAGCCCGGCTTGCTCTCGCTGTTTCGCAAGCACACGGGGCTTTATGCCTACCGTCGCGGCTTTTTGTTAAAATACGCGGGCTGGCCTCGATCCGCGCTCGAAAATGCAGAGGCTCTCGAACAGCTTCGCGCGCTTGAGCGCGGCGCGACGATTCGCGTCTTCGAGACCGACACGCCGTCAATCGGCGTTGATACGATTGCAGATTTAGAGCGCGTGCGCGCCCTGATCTTCGAGGCGGAACCAAAGAGTTAAAACGCAGACGTGGAGTCAAAAGCGGAATACGATCTTCTTTAAAAGCGGTTCGAGCCGAACCTTTACCTTCCATAAGAGGTCAACGATGCCAAAATACATCTTCGTCACGGGCGGCGTGGTTTCCAGCCTCGGCAAGGGGCTGGCCGCATCTTCAATCGGATGTCTGCTCGAAGCGCGCGGTCTGCGCGTGACGCTCATCAAGCTGGATCCTTACATCAACGTCGATCCGGGCACGATGTCGCCCTTCCAGCACGGCGAAGTCTTCGTCACGGACGATGGCGCCGAGACAGACCTCGACCTGGGCCACTACGAGCGGTTCACGCACGCGCATCTCTCGCAGAAGAATAACTGGACGACGGGCAGAATCTATCTCTCGGTCATCGAGAAGGAACGGCGCGGCGATTATCTTGGCAAGACCATACAGGTCATCCCGCACATCACCAATGAGATCAAGGACGCCGTGCGCGCCGTCGCCGGGCAGGGCGCGCCCGACATCGTGATCGTCGAGATCGGCGGAACGGTCGGCGATATAGAATCGCTCCCTTTCCTCGAAGCTATCCGCCAGTTGGGAAACGAAGAGGGGCACGGAAACACCATCTACATACATCTCACCCTGGTGCCCTACATCGCTGCCGCGGGGGAGTTGAAGACCAAGCCGACGCAGCATTCCGTGCGCGACCTGATGCAGATAGGGATTGCGCCCGACATACTGCTATGCCGCTCCGACCGCGTGCTCTCGCGCGAGCTGCGTTCCAAGATCGCGCTCTTTTGCAACGTCAAGGAAACGGCCGTCATCAGCGCGCAGGACGTTGACACCATCTACGAAGTCCCGCTCGCCTTTCATGAGCAGGGACTCGATGACCTGATCGTGGCGTTGCTCAACCTGACGGAGCGCGCCCCGCGTTCCGATCTGTCGGAGTGGCGCGAGCTGGTCTCGACCATCAGGGAGCCCTTGACGGGGCAGACCTCCATCGGCATCGTCGGCAAATACGTAGAGCTGGAGGATTCCTATAAATCTCTGCGCGAGGCTTTGACGCACGGCGGCGTCGCCAATAACCTGCGCGTCGATATTCGCTGGATCGAATCGGAAGAGCTGATGGAGGAGGATTACGAGGATCGACTGCGCGACTTCGACGCCATACTGGTTCCGGGCGGTTTCGGCAAGCGCGGCGTCGCCGGAATGATTAAAGCCATAGCCTACGCCAGAAAAAGCAGGACGCCCTATTTCGGCATCTGTCTCGGCATGCAGACGGCCTGCATCGAGTATGCGCGCAACGTCTGCGGCCTGAAGGATGCGGATTCGACAGAGTTCGATGCGAACACGCCCTACCCCTTGATCTTCAAGCTGCGCGACCTGATCGGCGTCGAGGAGATGGGCGGAACGATGCGCCTCGGGGCGTATCCGTGCCGGTTGGCGGAAGGGTCTCTGGCGCGCGAAATCTACGCGGGCGCGGAAGAGATCAGCGAGCGCCACCGTCATCGCTACGAGTTCAATCCGGAATTTCGCGAGACGCTTGAGCGCGCGGGCCTGATCTTTAGCGGCATCTCGCCCGACGGAAGGTTCATAGAGATGATCGAGCTGGCGCGCGACACGCATCCCTGGTTTCTGGGCTGCCAGTTTCACCCCGAATACAAATCGAAACCCCTCAGCGCGCATCCCTTGTTCGCCTCATTCGTGCGCGCCGCTTACGAGAATCGCCTCCACAACGAGACATCTCTGGAGAAGACGGACGAGGTGGAAATGCTCGCGCACGAGCGAGCGGGTGTGGCGGGCGACGACTAAAAAGAGTTAAAGGGAAAACGCCGATGACCGAGATAGAGACCTCACGACTGCGGCTACGTATGTTCACGGAAGAAGACCTGGATGCTCTTTCCCTCATCACGGGCGACCCCGAAGTGATGAAATATTTGGGAACGAGCGAGCCGCGTTCGCGCGAGAAGACCAGGAATACGATTGACGCCATCCTGCGCCATTGGGAGCAGCACGGCTTCGGCATCTTCGCCCTGGAGCATAAGGCGGATCGCAGATTGATCGGGTGGTGCGGCCTACAGAGGCTGGAAAAGACGCCGGAGGTCGAGGTCGCTTATCTGCTGGCGAAAGAATACTGGAATCAGGGACTGGCGACCGAGGCCGCGCGCGCCGCCATTCGTTACGGCTTCGATGAATTGAAGCTCGGCCGCGTCGTCGCCATCGCCCGGCCCGAGAACGTGGGCTCCTATCGCGTGATGGAGAAGGCCGGGATGAAGTACGAGCGCGACGCGAATTATTATAATGTGGATGTCGTCTACTACGCGCTCGATCTCAAGCCGTGACGAAGGGTTTTAATCATGCTCGCAGGGGAGAACCGACGGCGCGCTCTCTCAACCCTTTGGTTGACGGGGACGCGCGCTCTTCGCATGGCCCCTCTGGGCGCATCGCTTCATACATTCGCCGGAAGTGTACTATGCTATAGAGCGGGCCGCGTCCTCACCGCACAGCTTTTGCAGAGTGAGAGACAGCGAGGGTCGCCGGTTCAAAACCCCCAGCGTGCTCGTTGGTTATCGTTATGCTTCATTGCCCTACATGCGGCCAGGATTACGCGGACGACGTGAAGGCGTGCCCGGAGGACGGCGCGCCACTGCGTGCCGACGAAACGGTGGCCGAACAGCGCCCCGTAGACCCGCTCCTCGGCCTCACGCTCGATGGCAAGTACCGTCTCGTCGAACGCCTGGGCAAGGGAGGCATGGGCACTGTCTATCGCGCGACGCATCTCCTGATCGACCGTCCCGTGGCGATCAAGGTTCTCAACCCGCATTTCGTCGAAGACGAGGAGGCGCAGGAGCGCTTTCGGCGCGAAGCCCGCGCCGCCGGTCGCTTGCAGCATCAGAACGTCGCCGCCGTCACGGATTTCGGACGCACGGAAGACGGCCTCGTCTACATCGTGATGGAGCTGCTCGAAGGCCGCTCCCTGCGCGACGTGCTGGCGCGCGAAGCGCCGCTCGATGCCGCGCGGGCCGTCTCTCTGATGCTGCAAATCTCGGCGGCCGTGGCGGCGGCGCACGAGGCCAAAGTCATCCATCGCGATCTGAAGCCCGGAAACATCTTCGTCGTACAGCGAAAGCATGCGCCGCCGGTCGTCAAGGTGCTGGATTTCGGCATCGCCAAGCTGGCCGCCGATGCCATCGAGGATGACGAGGAACACGAACAGACCTTGACGAAGGTGGGCGTGATGATCGGCACGCCGCGTTACATGTCGCCCGAGCAATGCGACGGCGGAAAGCTCACGCCCGCGTCCGACGTTTACAGTCTCGGCATAATCCTTTACGAGATGCTCACGGGCACGACCCCCTTTTCGGGCTCGACCGCACTCGCCATCGCCATGAAGCACTCTTCCGAGACGCCCAGACCTCCGCGCGAGTTCGTCTCTACCATCCCGCCCCAGCTCGAAGACGTGGTGCTCCATGCCCTGGAGAAGCAGCCCGGCAACAGGCCATCGGACGCCGGGGCTTTTCGCCGCGAGTTATACGCGATGGCCGAGCGGCTCGGGCTGGAACATGCGGGCGGGCACACCGCGCCGACGATGGAGAGCCTGCGCGGCGCTGGAACCGAGACCCCTTCGGGCCGCCTCATTGTCGATATGGTCAGAGTCCGCGAGCATCGCGCCGCCATCACGTCGGGCGAGATAATGAGGGGCGCCGACATATCAAAAGAGTATCCGGCCCCGGCGGCGGCGCAGGCGGAGCCAGCAGTAGCAGCGATGGCCGCTGATACGGCGTCAAACGAATCACCTGCGACCGCTGCCCTTCTCATTCCAGGAGAGACGGCCCCTTCAAGAATACGCATGATTTTCGAGCGCCCGGAGATATGGCTACGCTGGCTCAGGAATCCGGTCGTGCTGACCTGCATCTGCCTCGCTGTGTTGATGCTTGCCGTCGTCATCTTCGCCATCGTCCAGACGCGCTCTTCGGGCAAAACCAAACCGGCTACGAACAGCACTGCCGGGGCTGAGGCGGCAAATGTTCCTGTGGTGGGCGCGACCACACTGCGCGCCGACCCGTCGCCGTCGCCCGACCCTGAGTCTGCGAGCGCCAATGCGTCGAGAGCGCAACCGGCGCGTAGTGCGAGCGGCGGCCCGCGTCGCCGGTCAAGCCCGACGGCGCAGCGACAGCAACAAAGGCAGCCGCAAAAAGGCGCCGGGTTCTTCAACAAGATCAAGCGGGCGATCAAGAAGCCGTTCTGAAGAGACCGCAAGAGTGCGCGCCGCAGGAGATCAAATGACCAGTAGCGCTGATGATAAAGGGCTGCCGCCGGGAGCGTTTCGCGTGGGCAGCGCGACCTTCGGGGACGGGCGTCTCTCTTTGATCGCCGGGCCGTGCGTCATCGAATCGGCCGAGCACGCCCTGATGATGGCGCGCGAGTGCATGGAGCGCGCGCGCCGCGCCGGGCTCGATTACGTCTTCAAATCCTCTTTCGATAAAGCCAACCGCTCGTCCATCGAAAGCTTTCGCGGGCCGGGGCTCGAAGAGGGGTTGAGCACGTTGCGGCGCGTCAAAGAGGAGTTGGGCCTCCCCGTTTTGACGGACGTTCACGACATAGCGCAGGTTGAGGCCGTCGCCGAGGTCGCTGATATCCTGCAAATCCCCGCTTTTCTATGCCGCCAGACGGATTTGATCCTCGCGGCCGCCAGGACGGGACGCGCCGTCAACGTCAAGAAAGGGCAGTTCCTGGCCCCACGGGATGCGCGCCAGATCGTTTTGAAAGCGCGGGCCGAAGGATGCGAAAAGCTCCTGCTGACGGAGCGCGGCGTGAGCTTCGGCTACAATAACCTGATCGTCGACATGCGTTCGTTTCCGATCATGCGCGAGTTCGGCGCGCCCGTCGTCTTCGATGTCACGCACGCGCTGCAACTGCCCGGCGGGCTGGGCCATGCAACCGGCGGTCTGTCGCAGTACATCGAACCGCTCGCCCGTGCCGGAGTCGCCTGCGGAGTCGATGCCGTCTTCATGGAAGTGCATGACCGTCCGGAAGTCGCGCCCTCCGACGGCCCGAACATGCTGCCGCTTGAGAGGCTGGGCCCACTGCTTATGATGCTGCGTGATATTCACGAACTGGTGAGGCGCGGCGGCGCACAGCAGCAGCAGCAGCAACAGCAGGCGGCGGGCTGAAGCCGAGGGACTGTTGCTGACCGGGGGCCGAACGACGTTCATCAAATCTTCAACGCACACTAAATATGAACAAGCTCTATTCTTTTCTCTTACTCTGTCTATTAACGTTGACCCGAATGGGCGTGCCCGAGGCGCGCGCGCAGGATGAGGCGCGGGCCGCCTGGCTGGTGACGCGCTTTGACATCACTATCAGCGCGCCGCCGACGGATCGTGCGCTGAGCGCGCGCGCCATTCTCAGGGCGCGCAACGTAGGGCGCGGCGCGGGCCAGACCCTCTCCCTGCGTCTGAGCGCCAGGGCCGAGGTCAGGACGACGAGCGTCGGCGACGCTAACGCGACCTTTCGCACGGCCCCGGAATCGCGCGGCAATCTACAGCGTGTGACGATCAACCTCCCCGCGCCGGTCGCGCCCGATGGGGTCGTCAACGTCGCCATGGATTATCGTTTTCCGGTCGAGGAGAATAACGGGCTCGCGGCCATCTCGCCCGTCGGGACTCAATTCCTTCCGCTCTCTTCCTGGTATCCGGCGGCCAATACTCAATTCGCCGTGCGCGGCGCCGATAGCGCGCCCTATCGCCTGACCGTCAACGGCGCGGCGGGCGAAATGGTGCTCTCTTCCGGCAAAGCCACGGGCAATACTTTTGAGCAGACGCTCAACGCGCAGCCCTTTTTTCTGACGGGCGATTGGGAGGTGGCTTCGGGCGCGGGCGAATCGGCCGGTATCAGCGCGTGGCTCCCGAAGGGCGCGGGTGCGGACGAGCGCAAACAGGCCGAAGCGCTCATGGCGCTGGCATCGGGCGCGCGCGCCTTCTATGCGGGGCTGCTGGGCCCTGCGCCCGATAGCCCGATACGACTGGTGGCGGTTGATCGCGGCGCGGGATTCAACGAAGGGGGGACGGCGCTGCTGGACGCGGCGGCGTTTCATCGAACGAAGATAGATTCGTCAACGGCGCTGCTTATCAGCGAATCGGTCGCGCGTTTGTGGCTCGGCGGAGCGACCGTTATTCGTGGCGAGGGCTACGGCGCGCTGCGCGAGGGTCTGTCGCGCTTTCTCGCCTCTCTTTTTATAGAGAAGCAGTACGGAGCGGAGACGGCCGAGGCCGAGCGCATGCGCGAGCGCGCCGCCTACACGGCCATCGCCAGGCGTGAAGCGCCGCTGTCTCTGACTACGCTGCTCGACGACTCTTATTTCACGACGGTGACGAACAAGGGCGCGATGATCTGGCGGCTGGTCGACCGCTCGCTCGGGCGCGACGCCTTCATGGAGATTCTGCGCGCGCAATTGCAGGCGGGCGCGCGCGAGCAATCAGTCGGGCTCACGCTCGCAAACCTTCGCGCCGCCATATCCGAAAAGGGCGGCGCTGCCGTCAAGACGATTCTCGATCAGGGGTTGGATCAGCCGACGGACATCGATCTGATGGTCGGGCTGCCGCAGCAACGCGGCGGGCAGTGGGTCTCTGCGCTGCGCAATACCGGCTCGCTGGAGGTCGCCGTGACGGTTGTCGCGACGACCGAAAGGGGCGAGCGAGTGGCGACCACCGCGACGATCCCGGCGCGCGATTTCGGCGAAGCGGTCTTCAAAACCGCGGCGCGGCTCGTCCGCGTGGAGGTTGACCCTGACAAGTATTATCCGCAGCTCGATTACGCCAATGATGTCGTCCCGCGCAAGGATTTGAGCGAAGACGCGCTCGCCGAGGCGACCCGTGCCTTCGTGCGTCAGGAATACGCGCGGGCCGAAAGCATCACGCGCGAATTGCTCTCGGTCGCGCCGCGCATGCAGGAGGCGCGCATTCTTCTGGCGCGCACTCTGCTCGGGCAGAATAAATTGGACGAGGCCGAGCGCGAGTTTCGCGCCCTCCTGGATGAGCGTCTTCCGACGCCGCTGGCGCTCGCCTGGGCCAACAACGGCCTCGGCGAGATAGCCGTGCGGCGCGGGCAGGCGGCCGAGGCGGCGCGGCGTTTCAACGACGCGGTGCGCGCCGATGGCGAATATGCTTCGACGCTCGCCGCGCGCCTGTCGCGAATCAAAGCGGAGGCCGCAGGCGGAGCCGCGCCCGCCCTTGACGATGCCGCGCAAAAATTCGTAGCCCAGTTAGACCAGTCGATCAGAAGCGGAAGAAGAGCCGAGCTGGATACGCAGCTTGTTCCGGGCGAGCTGGTCTCCTTCGCCAAGGGCATCGTCGGCAGTCAGCCCGAAGCGTGGCAAACTCGCGTCCTGCGAACGGAGATGCTCGACGCCAATCACCTCGCAGCCGATGTTACGATCAACGCCCGCCAGTTCGGGCGCGACCTTTCGGGCACGGCCGTTCTCATACTGGCGCGCGTCGGCGGCTCCTGGAAACTGGCCGACATACAGTTGTTCGAGGTGCGATAAGCCGTTTATGTACGAGTTGGCCGAGATCGAACGCCGCGCGGCGCGCATCAAGCTGCTGCTGATGGACTGCGACGGCGTGCTCACGGACGGGCGGATACAACTCGTCGGAGACGGGGACGAGCAGAAGAGCTTTCACACGCGCGACGGGCACGGGCTCGTACTCCTTCATCGCGCCGGGCTCAGCTCCGGCATCATCTCAGGTCGCACCTCTACGGCCGTCTCGCGCCGCGCACGCGAGCTGGGCGTCACCTACCTCAGACAGGGCGCGCTCGATAAGATAAAAGATTTTGAAGACCTGCTGGCGGAAGCCGAGATGGAGGAATCCGAGGTGGCCTTCATCGGCGACGACGTGACGGACATTCCGCTTATGGCGCGCGCAGAATTTGCGATTGCGGTCGCCGACGCCGTGCCTGAAACGCGCGCCGCCGCACACTACGTCACAGAGCTGCCGGGCGGCTACGGCGCGGTGCGCGAAGTCGCCGAAATAATCCTCAAAGCGCACGGCCACTGGGCCGACCTGATGAAACGCTACATCAAATTTTGAAGAGGGCTGGCCGCTCTCCCTGCCTATTTGACAGCCCGGCACGAGGTTGTTTATCTTTGCGCCAGCGCAGATAAGGATGAGCTTCTCCCTTTGCTTCATCCTTTTGCGCTTGAGCGGTTTTGGCGCAGCTCAGAGGCAGCGCATTCGTGCAAACCAGAGAAAAGGGCAACTTGGCTGAGGCTAAAATTCTGGCTGCCTTAGTCGCGGCAGGTTACTTAGTGTCCGTACCTTTTGGAGAGGGACACAAATACGATTTTGTTATTGATGATTCGGTAAGCCTATGGCGCGTGCAATGTAAAACCGGCAGGGTCAAAAAAGGTGTCCTGATCTTTAATAGCTATAGCCAATCGGGTAATGGCGCTACGAAGCAGGGTTATCATGGTTTAGCTGACCTTTTTGCGGTTTTGCATCCGGAGAGTGGAGAAGTATATTTAGTCCCGGTTGAAAGATTCGGCACAACCGGCGTTTCATTAAGACTTACGCCGACGGTGGACGGACAAATTCAAAATATCAACTGGGCTGTGGATTACCTTTTGACATCACTCAGCCGCGCAGGCTGAATGTAAGCGCGAGTAGCTCAGTGGTAGAGCATCTGGTTCCCAACCAGAGGGTCGCGGGTTCAATCCCCGTCTCGCGCTCCATATTTCAAGTTGATGGTTCGAGCCTCGTCGCCCGCTCCAAAATCATCGCCTCACTATAAATTTTCGATCAAAAACCATCGTATTGTTAGAAAACGCAGCGGCGCGGCGCAGCGTACGCTTTTGGCGGTCTGGCGTGTCTCGGCGTCCGTGCAAATAAAGGCTTTAGTTTACTTAGGCGCTGGCACAACGGTTGCTCCTCGGAAGGGGCTTAACGCTCTAAAAACTTACAGGAGGGAATTACCGTGCGTATTAAGTTGATGGTCGGGATGGCGTTGCTCGCGTTCTCCGGCCTTATTGCCGGATGCTCCGATTCCGGAACGACGACGAACACGAACGCGAACACGACGACCGTCGCGACGACCAGTAACACGACGACGACAGCCGAGCAAGCGCGTCCGGCTCCCGGCGACTCCGAGATCACGACTTCGACGGATGCCACCAGCGGGACTAGAACCGAAACGCGCACTTTCAAGAACAACGAGCGCGTCTCAAGAGTTGTGGTCACGACGACGCGCGAGGGCAAGCGGACAGCCAGGGTCTATCCGCGCACGGGCGAGCCCAGAGACTTGCCCGAGGATAAGGTAGCCAACGCGCTCGAAGACACAGGCGAGGCGCTGGCCGATGCCGCCGGTTTCGTAGTGGATAAGACTAAGGACGCGGCCTCCGCCACTAAGGAGGGCGCTGAGGCCGTCGGCGAGAGAACCGCTAATACCGCCAAGACCGTCGGCCAGAAGACCGCCGAAGGCGCGAAGACCGTCGGTGAAAAGACCGCCGAGGGAGCGAGAACCGTCGGCGAAGCAACGGCTGAAGGCGCAAAGACCGTCGGCAAGAAAACAGCTGCGGGAGCAAAGAGGGCCGGTAAGGCTGTCAAGGATGCCGTCACGCCTTAAACGCTTCGGCAACGCAGCTTCGGAAGACTTTGATACGGGTGGCCCCGGAAACGGGGCCGCCCGTTCTCTTTTCCAGACCCGTGAAGGATTGCGAGAGGCGCTCGAATCCGTCTGCCTTCGGGCAGGCGGATTCGAGTTTGCCCCCTCCCCTTTGTTATACTGGCGGCGATCGTATTCGTCCTTTGCGGAGTATCTTCAAAAAGACGAACGGCTACGTCCGCCATAAACGAAGAGGAGAGTAAGGGTCATGACCGAGACATCGCGTTACACAATCATTTGCCCCTGCTGCGAGGCCACGCTGACGGTTGATGCGCAGACGGGCGCGCTTATCTCGCACGAAGAGAAGTCTAAACCGGCGGCCTCTTTCGACGAGATGCTCAAGGGTCTGGACAAGCAGAAGCAGCAGCGCGAGCAGATATTTCAGCAGGAGCTGGGCTCGCTCAAGGATCGCGAGCGTCTTCTGGAAGAGAAGTTCCAGGCGGCCATGAAGCGCGCCGAGAAGGACAAGGATAAGCCCTACATCAACCCGCTCGATATTGACTGAGAGCGCGCGCACTCTCTACGATCTTGAAAAAGTGAAACCATATTCTCCCACAAGGCGTAAACCCCTGCATCATGCAACATCCTTTAAGGAAACGCGCATCCAATCGCCACGGAGGGATGCCTTCGCATGTTGCAGAAGGTCAACGGTCGTAGCATCCATTCAAGAATCTTTTGGAGCAAATCATCATGCGTCGTTGTTTTTCAGCCCTGCTGATCCTGTGTGCCACAGCCTTTTTGAGCCCGCAACTTTTGCCGTCAGCTTCCGCACAGACAACCATGCCCGTTCTCAAGTTCAAAGAGCGCACGCTCAGTAACGGCCTGAAGGTTTACAGCCTCGAAGACCACGCGAGCCCGACGGTCGCCATACAGGTCTGGTATCACGTCGGCTCGAAGGACGACCCCGAGGGCCGCAGCGGCTTCGCGCACCTCTTCGAGCACATCATGTTCAAGAGCACTAAGAACATGAAGGCCGAGATGATGGATCGCCTGACGGAGGATGTCGGCGGCATCAACAACGCCTTCACGGCCGACGACGTGACGGTTTATCACGAGGTCGTGCCGTCGAATTATCTTGAGACGCTGATCTGGGCCGAGGCCGACCGGCTCGCGGGTCTCAACGTGGACGAGCCCAATTTCAAGTCCGAGCGCGCCGTCGTTCAGGAAGAGTTCCGCCAGAACTACGCCGCGCCGCCCTACGGCAAGCTGAGCCTGCTCGTCGAGCAAAAATCCTGGACGACGCACCCCTATAAGCGCCCCGGCATCGGAAACATAGAGGAGCTGGACGCGGCCACCATCGAAAACGTGCGCGCCTTTCACGCCACCTATTACCGGCCCGACAACGCGACGCTCATAGTCGCCGGAGACTTCGATCAGAAGCAGCTCGACGCCTGGGTTGACAAATACTTCGGGCGCATTCCGAAGCCCAACACGCCGCTGCCTCGCGTGACTGTTAAAGAGCCGCCGCGCACCGCAGAAAAACGGTTCACCGAATACGGCACGAATGTTCCCCTTCCGGCCATCGCTGTCACTTACCTTGTCCCGCCCGCGGCCAGCGAAGACGCTATCGTGCTTCAGGTCGCCGATGCCATTTTGTCCGGCGGCACGTCATCGCGTCTCTACCAGTCGCTCGTCTATCGCCAGCAGCTTGCCCTTGAGGCCACCTCCTATACAGACCTGCGCGAGGACGCGAGCCTCTTCGGCCTGCGCGTGGCGCTCGCGAGCGACAAGAAGCCGGAAGACGCCGAACGCTCTCTGCTCGCAGAGATCAAGCGCCTTCAGGACGAGCCCGTCTCGAAGGCCGAGCTGGACAAGGCCCTGAATCTGCTCATGACGAGCAAGCTGCGCGAGCGCGAGAAGAACGAGGATAAGGCCCAGGCGATCGGCAATGCCGCCGTGCTTTTGGGCGACCCGAATCGTGCCAACACAGACATCGAGCGACTTCAATCCGTGACGGCGTCCGACGTGCAGCGCATCATGAAAAAATATTTCACCGAATCGAACCGCGTCGTCATCACGTACTTGCCCGAACAGGCGAAGCCCGCGGCCGGGTCTTCCGAAAACAGGGAGGAGCGGCGCAACGCTTCTCTGACGAAGACGCTTTTCTAGTGCGACGCATGAAAGGAGATAAACAGAAGATGATAGCCGGAACTTTCCGCCGCACCATTATAATGTATGCCGCGCTCGTCGTCCTGATAACGATTATGCCTCTGAGATCACTGGCCCAACAGGAGACGCCGCCTCCGCCTTCGGCCCCGCGCTCCGTCACCCTTCCCAGGCCGGTCGAGAAAACTCTGCGAAACGGCCTGCGCGTGATCGTCATCGAGCGAGGTGAAGTGCCGCTCGCCGCCGCGCAGCTTCTAATCAAGACGGGCGGCGAGGCCGACCCCGTAGAATTAGCGGGGCTTGCCAACCTGACGGCCGCGCTGCTGACCGAAGGTACGGCGACGCGCACCGCGCCGCAGATCGCCGAAGCGATAGAAGCGCTCGGCGGCTCAATTGAATCTGGCGGTCTCTGGGATGCTTCGGCCGCGCGCGTCGGCGTGATGTCGTCAAAGCTCGATCCGGCGCTTGAGATTCTGGCCGACATCGTTCGCAATCCCGCCTTCAAAGAGGAGGAGATCGAGCGCCAGCGCCAGCAGCTTTTAGACCAGCTCGCCGTCGATATGAGCAATCCGGGCAGGGTCGCGGGCTTCGTCGCCACGCGCGTCGTCTTCGGCGCGTCGCCCTACGGCCACCTGCTTTCGGGCACGCCCGAGAGCATCGCCCGCATCTCCCGCAACGACATCGTAAAGTTTCACTCGAACTACTACAGGCCGGACAACGCCGTGCTCGTCATCGGCGGCAAGCTCCGTGCCGAAGAGGCGTTCAAGATGGCCGAGCGCGTATTCGGTGACTGGCAAAAGCCCTCGACGCCACTGGTCGCGCCCTCCTTTCCGGCGAAAGAGGGGGCGACGAGCGCAGCGCCGCGCGTCATCGTCGTCGATAAGCCTGACGCGGGCCAGGCGGCCGTTGTCCTCGTCCGCACGGGACTGAAACGGACTGACCCGGATTATTTTCGCGGCATCGTCACCAACTCCGTCCTGACGGGATATTCCGGGCGGCTCAATCAGGAGATTCGCATCAAGCGCGGCCTGAGCTACGGCGCGCGCAGCTCGCTCGACGTGCGCCGCGACGTTGGCCCATTCATCGCTTCCACACAGACTAAGAATCCGAGCGGAGCGCAAGTCGCTTCGCTACTCGTCAGCGAGCTTAATCGTCTTGCCAGCGAGACGGTCACCGAGACGGAATTAACGCCGCGCAAGGCCGTCCTCATAGGCAACTTCGGACGCAGCCTTGAAACCGTCAGCGGCCTCGTCACGCAGATCGGCGCGCTCGCCCTCTACGGTCTGAACCTGGACGAGATCAACAGCTACATCAGGAACGTAGAGGCCGTCACGGCGGGCGACATACAGAAGTTTGCCGGTTCGCGTCTCGGCGCGAAAGATGCTTCGATCATCATCGTCGGCAAGGCCAGCGATTTTATAGAGGAGCTGCGCAAACAATTTCCGAACGTCGAAGTGATACGCGAAGCCGAGCTTGACCTGAACGCCGCGACCCTGAGAAAGAAGGCCCAGGCGAATGAGTAAAAAGCATTGAGCCGCTTGCGGCCGAGCAAGCCTTGAAGCGGGGGAGGTCGTCTTCGCCATGAAAAATTCCAGACCCTTCGCGGGCGTCCAACGTCTCGCATTCGTCTTGGCGCTCGCGCTCATCTTCTGTGCGGGCGCAGCAACAGGAGGCGGCGGAGGCGGAGGCGTGACCGCCGCCCGTGCTCAATCGGATGAAGGGATGAGTCCCGATCAGGACGCGAGGACGGAAAACGCCGCCGCCACCACGGCGTCCGCCGGGGCCGTGCGTAGACTTTCGAGCCGCGACCCGCTTGAGCGACAGCGCGCCGCCGAAGAACTGGCGCGCACCGCCCCCCCTGAGCAGCGTAGAATGGTCGAGGGCTATCGCTTGCAGGAGAAGGATGCGCGCGTGCGCCTGGCGCTCGACTGGGCTCTTTACCGCATGGGCAAGACCGAGGCGCTCTTTGCCATCGTTCGTAACCTCGACGGCTCCCGGCGCAACCAGTCGGCCGCCTATCTCTCGCAGTTGGAAGGGCCGGAGCCCTTATACATCTTCCTTGAGCGAGCGAACGACAATACTAAGGTTCAACTCCTGGAGGTGCTAGCGAGGCTCGGCGACGCCGGAACGATAGATCGTATCAACCCTTACGCTGCATCCGTAGACCCGCGCGTGGCCGGGGCCGCACAGTTCGCTCTGCGCGAAATCAACCGTCGCCAACTTGAGCCGGAGCGTGAGACGCGCCCGCGACAGGTCGGCAGCGGCTCCGAAGAGACGGAGATGGAATCGGAGACGGAAGAGACGCCTTGAGCGCGCGCGAGCGCGAAGCCAACAGGAGCGGGGCTAAGATGTCGCGGGGGCGGGCCTTCAGGGCTCGCTCCCGTCCCTTTTTCTGCCGATAAATTCCGTAGAAATAAGCGACGCGCGGCCGTCAGGCGCGGACGAATCTTCGCCCGACAGGCTATACTGTCGCTTCTGAAATCATGCACCGGAATCTGCGTTCATTTCTCGACCTGCTGGCGCGCGAAAACGACCTCGTCACCATCGAAGCGGAAGTCGATCCCTTTCTTGAGCTGGCCGAGGTGCATCGCCGTGTGATTGCGCGGGGCGGCCCGGCGCTCCTCTTCAAGCGCGTCAAGGGCAGCCGCTACGCGGTTGCGACGAACCTTTTCGGAACTGCGCGGCGCATCGAGCGCGCCTTCGGCCCGAAGCCCGAGGCGCTCGTACGCGAGGCCGTGCAGGTGGCCGAAAGCCTGTTGCCGCCGCGCCCCGCCCAACTCTGGCAACATCGAGCGCTTGCCATCGAGGCGCTCCGCCTGGGCACACGCAACACGCGGCGCGCTCCCGTCACTCAAGTTCTGGATCGACCGGCGCGGCTCGACGAGCTGCCCGTCCTGACGACCTGGCAGGAGGACGGCGGGCCCTTCTTCACCCTCCCGCTCGTCTACACGGAGCACCCGGCGACGGGCAAGCACAATCTGGGCATGTATCGCATGCAGCGTTACGATGCTCGGACTACGGGGCTTCACTGGCAGATACACAAGGGCGGCGGCTTTCACTATCACGAGGCCGAGGCGAGAAACAAAGGGCTCCCGGTGAGCATGTTTCTGGGTGGGCCGCCCGCGTTGATACTCGCGGCGATAGCGCCCTTGCCCGAAGACGTGCCCGAGCTTGTGCTCGCGTCCGTGCTCGCGGGCGAGAAGGTCAGGATGGCCGAGAACCCGCTGTCGGCTGGACATCGAAGATTGATCGCCGAAGCCGAGTTTGCGCTTCTGGGCCATGTGCCGCCGCACGAAAGGCGACCGGAGGGGCCTTTCGGCGATCATTACGGCTACTACTCATTGAAACATGATTATCCTGTCTTTCACGTCGAGGCGGTCTTTCACCGTCGTGATGCCGTCTATCCGGCGACCGTGGTGGGCAAACCGCGACAGGAGGATTTCTTCATCGGCGATTACCTGCAAAAACTTTTGTCGCCGCTCTTTCCACTGGTGATGCCGAGCGTGCGCGACCTATGGACTTACGGCGAGACCGGATTTCACAGCTTGTGCGCGGCCGTCGTGCGCGAGCGTTACGGGCGCGAAGCCCTCGTCTCAGGCTTTCGCATCCTCGGCGAGGGCCAGCTCTCGCTCACCAAGTTCTTAATCCTCACAGACACGCCGCAAGACCTGACGGATTTTCGCAAACTCTTCGAGCACGTGCTGGCGCGCGTCCGCTGGGAGACTGATCTATTCATCTTCTCGAATGTTTCGATGGATACGCTCGATTACACGAGCGGGAAGGTGAACAGTGGAAGCAAGGCTATACTGCTCGGTCTGGGCGAGGCCGTGCGCGAATTGCCGCGCGAGTTTCGCGCGCCGCTTCCGCAGGGGGTTTCGCGCGCAGAAGTCTTCTGCGGCGGCTGCCTCGTCGTTCAGGGCGTGCCCTTTACGGAAGAGCCGGAGCAGGCGTCGCGTCTTGCGAGCGCAGAGGCGTTTACGGAGTGGCCCCTCGTCATTCTTCAAGACGATGCGAGCGTCGCGCATGCTGTAGAGAATTTTCTGTGGGCGACGTGGACGCGCTTCGAGCCAGCCTCGGACATACACGCGGCGGAAACCTCCATTGATCGACATCATCTGGCTTACCGTGCTCCCGTCGTGATCGATGCGCGTATGAAGCCCGGTTATCCGGCGGAACTGATCGTTCGGCCAGACATCGCCGCGCTCGTTGATCGGCGCTGGCGCGACTATTTCCCGCGCGGCGCGCAGTGGGAAGAGTAAGGCAGAGGACGAAAGGCGAAGATATTAGTGCTGATTGCTCGTTGAAAGATTTACTCGACCGGCTATCACTTCACCCTTCATCCTTTCGCCTTCATCGTTGGCCTTTCCTTATCGCTCCATTTTCGGACTCTTATGCTTTTATCAGGACGAAAGAAAAAGCTCGGACTCATCGTGGCGGGCGCGCTGCTGGCGGGTTGCGCGACGCTGATCCTGTGGGCGTTCGTCCTGGAGCCGGACAGCCTCGTGGTCAGAGAGACGGTGATCGTCATTCCGCAATGGCCGCGCGCGTTCGACCGCCTGCGGATTGCGCTCATCGCGGATCTGCACGTCGGCTCGCCGCACATCAGGATAGATAAGCTGCGGCAGATCGTCGCCACTATCAACGAGCAACAACCAGACCTCATACTCATCGCGGGGGACTTCGTTATTCAGGACGTGATGGGCGGAGAGTTCGTCGAGCCGGAAGCCATCGCCTCGGAGTTGAAGAACCTGCGCGCACGCGATGGCGTCATCGCCGTGCTCGGCAATCACGATTGGTGGTATGACGGCGACCGCATTACTCGCGCCCTGGAAAGCGCAGGTGTGAGGGTGCTGGAAAATGACGTGGCCGGAATCGAGCGCGATGGTCAACGGGTATGGATCGCGGGGCTGGCCGACCTCTGGACTAGAAAGCCTCTGATTACGACCACGCTTGCGAAAATCAATGAGCCCGCGCCGAACGTGATCGTCCTGACGCACCAACCCGACATCTTCCCACAGATACCTTCGGGCGTGCTCTTAACTCTCGCCGGACACACGCACGGCGGGCAGGTCAACCTGCCCCTCCTCGGACGCCGCGTCGTGCCGTCGGATTTCGGGGAGCGCTATGCCATCGGCCACGTAGAGGAGAACGGTCATCACCTCTTCGTCACACCCGGCATCGGTACGAGTATTATCCCGGTTCGCTTTCGCGTGCCGCCCGAAATCTCCCTCATCACAGTTACCTCAACCGCTCCGGCTAAATAAGAACAACCGTCGCGGCGCGGTCTAAACAGCAACGGCCCATCGGCTCAAAGTTTGACCGAGAACGCCTATGACCCTGCGTATGTCGTTGCTCTGGCGCGAGAGGCGTATGAGCCATACGCTTTATAAAGGGAGGCGGATGGTAAAAAGCGCGCCGCCCTCCGGGGCGTTCGCCGCCGCGAGCGTTCCGCCGTGATCCGTAATGACGCGATGGGCGAGCGCGAGACCCACGCCATGACCCTTGGATTTGGTGGTGAAGAAGGGAATGAAGATGCGTTGTAAGTCCGATTCGGCAATTCCGCAGCCGGTATCCTTTATCTCCACGTTGGCCCACTCTTTGCCCGCCGCATCCGTCATGAGGTCGCCGCGAACAGTGACGCGCCGCCGGGCGCACTCCTCGTCGATGGCTTCGGCGGCGTTACGCAGCAGGTTGAGCAACGCCTGTCTGAGCACGGGCACGTCCGCTCGAATCCGTGGGAAGTCGCCCTCGATAGCGAGGTCTATACGACGCTCTTCAAAGAAGGCTTTAAGCTCCAGCGCGCAATCCTCTATCACTTCGTGAAGGGAAACGTCCGCCAGCTCGAGCGGTTGCGGGCGCGCGAAGTTGAGAAACGCCGTCACCATCGCCGATAGATTGCGCACCTCCTGTAACAGCGAAGAGGCGGCGGCCTGGCCGCGCTCCGTCTGCTCAAGGTTCTGCATAAGCTGCGCGTAGCCGTGAAGGGTCGCCAGCGCATTCTTGAACTCGTGGGCCAACCCGGCCGACATCTCGCCGAGGCTCTCAAGATTGTTTTTCAGCGCGACCTGCTCGCGCAACTGCGTTACCTCCGTGATGTCCGTCAGCAAACAGAGAGCGCCGCGCGCGCCCTGATCCGGCGTCGGGTCAATCGGCGCGACGGTCGCGCCCAGACGGCGCGGGCTGCCATTGGCGGTGGTCGCCGCCACCTCTTCGCGCCTGTACAGGTTGCCGGTCTGAAGGCAGCGCTCGACCATCTCGGCCAGCTCCGGCGCGTTGCGAAGAAGGCTTCGCAGGTGTTGCCCCTCGGCCTCGCCGTCGGCTGCGACCAGCGCGCGGGCCACAGCGTTGACGACCGTGGCACGCCCACGCGCGTCGAAGGCGACGAGCCCCGAAGGGACGCTGGCGACGATACGCTCGCTGAACTTTTCGGCCGAGTCGGCCCGTAGGCTGGCGCGCGCCGTCAACATCTCAAGCTCTCGCCGCTGGGCCTGTAGCTGCGCGACTACGGATTGGAAAGTTTCGAGCACGAACTCGGCCTCGTCGCGCGCCTTGCCCGAACGTGCCGCGACCGGAGCGCGCTCGGCTTCGCCCACAAGCAGACGGTACGGACGCAGTAGCCAGCGCAGAAGCAGCACCAGACAGAGCAGGCTGACGAGCAGCGTAACCGCGAGGATCGCCAGAAGCATCGGCGCGCGTGCGGTCGAAACCGCAGACGCGCGCGCGATCAGCATGACGGCAAACAGATTGGCGAGCAGAAAGAGGCCGACCAGTAGCGCCAGCACTAACTGCACACGATTTCTATATCGCGGTAACATAAAAGCAGAGCGGCGAGACCCGAAACGCGCCTTGAGGACAAGATGTTTTAGTCTTGCAAGATTTTTAAGTTTTCAACTCGTCACTCGTCACCGTATTCCAAACTGCGCGGCGTACCACTCGACTATGTAGCCGCCGACCAGCAGAGAGATGATCGCTCCCGCGCCCAGGAAGATGCCGAAGGGCAGAAGCATCTGCATATCTCTCTGGCCGCGCCTGAGCATCAACGCGATCCCGGTTAGCGAGCCCGCCAGCACGGCCATAAAGATCGTAACGGTCGTCAATCTCCAACCCAGATAAGCTCCGACCATGAACATCATCTTGACATCGCCCAGCCCCATCGCCTCGACCCCGCGCAGGCGCTCCCAGAGCCATCCCATCAGCCATAACGAGCCGCCACCGGCGAGCGCTCCCAGCATCGCGCCCAGGAGCGAGGCGGCCCAGATGGGCCAATCCGGGGGAGCGCCCGTCATCTGCGCCTCAAGATCATCGAAAAAGGGTCTGCCCATCAGGAGCGGAAGAACGAGGCGCGCGGCGAGCGCAAACAGTATGCCCGGATACGTAATCAGGTTCGGCAGGATCATGTGCTCGGCGTCTATGAAAATGAGCGCGACGAGGGCCGTGACGAATACCAGATCGAAGGGGAGCGCGAGCGTCGCTCCGTCCCTCAAAAAAACCGCGAGGTAGAGAAGGGCGGTGAAGGCTTCGACCGCCGGGTAGCGGGCCGAGATGCCTGCGCCGCATGAGCGGCAGCGCCCGCGCAGGATTAGATAACTGATGACGGGTATATTGTCATAAGGGCGTATGGCCGTGCCGCAGGAAGGGCAGCGAGAGTTGGGGAAGACGATGGACTCTTCGCGCGGCAGGCGGTGAATGACGACGTTTAGAAAGCTGCCGATGATCGCTCCGAGCGCGGCGATGAAGGCGCAGGCCAGCGGCAGCGGCAAGCCGAGCGTGGCTTCCGGCAGAAAGAGGTCGTAAAGGAGAGTCATGCTAGGGTTTTCGATTAACCGTGGACGGCCCACGCGACTTCGGGGGGCCGGAAGAGCTTCCCGAAAAGCTCACAAATCGCGCGCCTCTTGATCGATTCGGCGTTACGGGCCGCGATGCGCCGCAAGCGTCGGGCGCGCCGACTTTCAGCTTGCGCAGACTTGACGCGCGCGGCGGCCTTTACGCATGATACGGCCTCTGCGTCTGTTTGCGAAAGACATAAATTAGCGGGAGGGAAAGTTTGAATCGTCGTCAACCGATCATAGTAATGCTCGTCGTCGGCATCAGTATGATCCTCGTGCTCAGCCTTATTCCGTATTCGCTGGCCCGCAACTCAATCGCGCAGCTAAGGAGTATGGTCGCGCCGGGCGCTGTCGTCCAAGTCAGCGCGCCGCAGCGCACGAGCACCGAGCCCGCGTTCGATGTCGCGGCGTGGTATGCCGAGCGCGGAGAGCAGCCGGAAACGCACGGCGTCCTGATCGAGAATCTGGAAGGCACTCGCACCTTCGCCTCGCATAATGTCGACGAGGCGTTCAACCCTGCCTCGCTCATCAAGCTCGTCACTTCGCTCGTCGCGCTGAAAAAGCTGGGCGCGGATTATCGCTTCAAGATACGCGTCTACGCCGCTGGCGAAACGGATCAGACCGGAACCTTGCGCGGCAGGCTCTTCGTCTACGGCTCGGATCCGACCTTCGGCGACATCGGCGCTCATCTCATCGCCGACGAATTGAAGTCGCGCGGAATCAAGAGCGTGAGCGAGGCGCTCGTCGTTTCGCCCGATTTCTGTTTCAACTTTAGCGAATCGGCCGAGGAATCCGGAGCGCGTCTCGCCAGGGCTCTCAATCTGGGCAAGACTGAGGTCGGCGTCTCGGAGCAGGTCGAGGGGCGGCTGCTCTTCAGCTTCAACTCCAATACGTTGTCCGAGATGTTGCTCTACATGAACGCGCGCTCAAGCAATTTCGTCGCCGAGCGGATCGGCGCGCTCGCGGGCGGGCCAATCAGCCTCCGACAATTTCTGATAGATCAGCTTCATCTTCCGGCGAGCGAAGTCACGATCGCGCGCGCTTCCGGACGCGAGCATAATCGGATGACGGCGCGCGGCGTAGTGATGGTCATTCGCGCGCTCGTCGAAGAGACGAGGCGGCAGGGGTTGGAACCGACAGATATTATGCCCGTGGCGAGCGACGATGCGGGCACGCTCCGTCGGCGACTGGCCGGAACGGGCCTCGAAGGTGCGGTGGTCGGCAAGACCGGCACGCTCACGTCCGAAGTTGACGGCGGTATGTCCAGCCTCGGCGGGCTCGTCTACACGCACGACGCCGGGATAGTTCTCTTCGCCATCCTCGATCAGGGAAATCGCATCTGGGATCACAGGCAGATGGAGGATCAATTGCTCGCCGACGCGATCAAATCTCAGGCCACGCCGCTCGGGGTCGCTGGCCCGACGCCGCGCAAGCTGCTGCCGCCCTCAAGCCTGAAGATCACCGACGAGAACGGCGAGTAGGTTTTTGACCTCTGGCTTTTCGCTCGTCGCTCTCTCTTTGCATCTCCCAGAGCAGCATCTGCTTTAGGAAGTCGTGATGGGCGGCAAAGCTGGCGATGGAGAATCCGGCCAAACCGTCGCGGATGCCGCCCTTGAGTAGAAAGCTGCGGACGAAAGCGGCCGGGCCGGAAAGGGCGATGCGCGCGGGCGTGGTGCGACGACCCATCTCAAACATCTGGCGCGCGGCAAGCGGGGCATACCGCTCGCCGATCATGCGATGATGCTCAAGCGCGCCGCCGTCTATCGTATAGTGCAGAATATCTCCCCTCAGGCTTTCAACCCGCGCTCCCTCATCCATCTTGACGGATTCGTGTATGTGGGCTCCCTGCCAGCGCCCGCGCGATCTCTTGTAAAGGCGCAACTGATAGTCGGGATACCAGCCGCCGCCGCGTATCCAGCGGCCCATGTAAAAGGTACGGCGCGCCGTGCGATAGCCGTCGGCCAGTTGCGCCTCGCTCGTATAGAGCAGGTCTTCTATGCTCGCGCGCAGCTCATCCGAGACGCGCTCGTCCGCATCGAGACTGAAGATCCATTCGTGCGCGGCCTCGGTGGCGGCGAACTGTTTCTGCGCGGCAAAGCCGGGCCACGGGCGCTCTATGACGCGCGCCCCGCACGCCTTCGCGATCTCGCGCGTCTCGTCCGTCGATTCCGAATCAACAACCAGAATCTCATTGGCCCAGGAGACCGACTCGCACGCGGCACGAATATTGTTCGCCTCGTTGAAGGCGATGATGGTCGCGGTGATCTTCATGAAGGAGGAACGAAGGGATGAGGGATGAAAGAAGGATTATTCAACTTGAGTAATCACCCTTTTTCATCCCTCATCGCTGCCGCCCTCATCCCTTCGTTCTCCTCCCTTATAAGAGCGCGAGCGGCGCACAGTCAACTAAAAACTGTGACGCCGCTCGCGGTTGCGTGTTCGGCCCCGGAGAAGTGGCAAGCCGAAGCTCAAGGGACGGTGGGGGTCTCGACGATCACGTTGTTGGCGCGCAGGGTCGTCGAGGTCGCCCGCTGAAGGTCTGCCAGCGCCTTGTTGTAATCGGTCTCGGCGCGAAGCTCAAGGTTGCGCGCGTTGTTCAGCGTATTCTCGCGCTGGAAGAGGAGGAACGTCGTCGAGCGCCCGACCTGGTAGAGCCGTTGCTCGCCCTGTAGTTGAAGCTCGGCGTTCTCGCGCGCGGCGCGCGCGGCCAACACGCGACGGCGCGAGGTCTCGACGGCCTGCGCGGCGTTACGCACCTCGACTTCGACGCTCTGCTCCTGCAAACGCATGGAGGCTTCGAGCTGCGTCTTTTGAATCCGCACGCCCGCCAGATTCGCCTCGGCCGTCGTGTTGCGGAAGGGAAGCTGAATCGCCACGCCGACGACGATGTTGCGCGTGCCGAAGCCTAAAAGATTGCGCAGCGTGCGCCCGTATCCGCCGATCAGATTTGAAGGCACGCTGTCTTCGGTCACCGTCACCAGCGGCGAATCCACAGGCGTCAATCCCTGCCCGACACGTAACAGATTAATCTGATCCAAAAGGAATGCGTTGGCGTTCTGCGCCGGGTCGCCGACGATGATCGGAACGGACTCGCCCGTCCCCTGTTGTTGCACGGGCGAGCCGGAGAGGCCGGTGGTCGCCAGCGTCGCCTGAATATCAATGCGCGGTCGCGTCTGGTTCTTGAAAAACTTCTCGTCGATATTTGTGATGTCACGTTGCAGGCGCAGGCGGCGCAGCTCGGGGCGATTGGCGCGCGCCTCCGTCAGCGCATCGTCGAGATTGATGGGCGTCGAGTCGAAGCTCGGCTGGTCGGTCGGCGTGATCTGCGAAGTCCATTCGGGCGCGTTCGGGTCGCGGATAATCAGTTGCTTCAGATTGTTCTCGGCAATCGAGACGCCCTGCGTCGCTTGCAGCAGCGCCGATTCACGATTGGCGATTTCGGTCTGCACCTCCGCGCGCTCTAAGGGCGCACTGGCTCCGGCGGCGACGCGCGCCTCCGTCTGGCGGAACAACTCGCGCGACAGGTTCAGGTTGGCGATCAGGTTCTGCTGGTCGCGCAGCGCGAAGACCAAATCCCAGTAGGCGCGCTGAACCTGCGCTATGACATCAATCGTCTGGCGACGAAAATCGGCGTCCGATTGTTCGAGCCGCTTGCGCTGGATGCGTATGTCGCGGCGGTTGCGGTCTATCGAGCGGTCACGCAGCAAAGGCTGTGTGAAGGTCACGCCGAGGCTCGCCGAATAGACCGGGTTCAGGGCGTTGAAGGTATTGTTGGTGGTGCGTCGATTGTTGTTGAAGAAGAAGTTATAGTTGCCGCCGCCCGTCGAGAACTGCTTATTGACGGACGTATTTCCGGTCAGGTCAGTCGTCGTCACGGTCGAGCCGCCGCCGAGCGTGCTCTGCTGCGATTGTACCTGATTATTGAGCTGCGGATTGAAACTGAATATGGGGTCGAAAATCCCTTCGAGCGCGCGCAGCGTCGTCTCGTTAAAACGCACGTCGTTGCGCGCCACCTCTATATTGTTGTTGTTCTCAAGAGCGCGCCGGATAGCATCGTTCAGGGTCAGCGTCAAGGTGTTGTCGCTGGTGACGCCGAGTCGCATTAGATTGGGGAGCGGCGGAAGGGGCCGAGCCGTGATGTTCGGGAACGCGGGGTCGCGCGGCTCACCGGAACCCGAGCCGGTCGTCGTCGTCGTCTCATCGCCTGTGGCCGGGGCGGTCGCGGGCGCGGTCGTCACATTGGGCTGCGCGAGGGTGTCCGTTTGCGGCACACTGGTCGTCGGCGCAACGCTCGTGCCCGGAGGCGCTTGCGGGTCGGGCCTTGTTGTTCCGGGAGGCGCGGTCGGGTCTTGCGTCGTCGGGCGTGCCTGCTCCGGTACGGGCTGATTTCGTTCTGTGCCGGGCGGACGCGTCGCATCGCGTTGGGCAGGGCTGGTGGGCGGCGTAGCGGTCGGCGTCTGCGCCCGCGCCGCATGAAGCCCCCCCGTCACCGCGATCAGCAGCGATAAAAGGGACGCCTGTGTGACCCGTCGCACAAGGTAAATAGACATCAAAACGGAAGCTCCTTAAATGATAGACCTGGGAAATTGCGTTGCCGTGTTCGGGAGAGCCCATGCTTCTGGTGTAAAACGCGGCAAGTCACTAGCTTACTACGTCATAGCCGGACGCCCGGTTTCAACAAAACAGAGGTTGGCGGCCGGAGTTTGAAGGCCCTTTGCCGCTGATTTTCCTTTCAACCATGCGCTCGTGCCTGACCTGCGGGCCCCTCGGTTTCCATCGGCTTGACAGTCGAGCCGGGCGCGCATTATCTTGCCTTTCATTCTTAAGCAAAGCGTATTCCTGAATAAACGAGTTCGGGATGTCCCCGTCCGGACGCGTGCGCGATCATTAGCAGCGCCGCTCTTTTGTCCGCAAATGGGATTCCCGCTTCCCAAAAACGCAAGGCGAGGAGGCCCTTAACACATGGCAGTTAAAGTCGGCATTAATGGTTTCGGACGCATCGGACGCAATGTGCTGCGCGCATCGCTCGGCGACCCTGAGATAGATTTCGTCGCCGTCAACGACCTCACGGATACGAAGACGCTGGCTCATCTTCTCAAATACGATTCCGTGCTCGGCAATCTCGAAGAGGAAATCTCGGCCACGGAGAACGGCATCCGCGTTGGGTCGGACGAGTTCCGCGTCTTTTCCGAGAAAGACCCGGCGGCCATTGATTGGGAGTCGGTCGGCGCGCAGATCGTCATCGAGTCCACCGGGCGTTTCACCAATGCCGAGGATGCCAGAAAGCACTTGCGTGGCACGGTCAGGAAGGTCATCATCTCCGCCCCCGCCAAGAACGAGGATATTACCATCGTTCTCGGCGTCAACGCCGATAAGTACGACGCTGCCGAGCATAATGTCATCTCCAACGCCTCCTGCACGACCAACTGTCTTGCGCCCGTCGCCAAAGTGATGCACGAGCGATTCGGCATTCGCTCGGCGCAGATGACGACGATTCACTCCTATACGAACGACCAGCAGTTGCTCGATCTGCCGCACAAGGACTTGCGTCGCGCGCGCGCCGCCGCGCTCTCTATGATTCCGACCTCGACGGGAGCGGCCAAGGCCGTCGCGCTCGTGCTGCCGGAATTAAAGGGCAAGTTCGACGGCATCAGCGTCCGCGTGCCCACGCCCAACGTCTCGCTCGTCGATGTCGTCATGGAGCTTGAGAAAGAGACCACCACCGAGGATGTCAACAAGGCCCTGAAAGACGCCGCCAACGAAGAGCTGCGCGGCATCCTGGCGTTTTCCGAAGAGCCGCTCGTCTCCTCCGATTATCGCAAGAACCCTAACTCATCAATCGTCGATGCCGAGTACACGAAGGTGATCGGGGGCCGTATGGTCAAGGTGCTCTCCTGGTACGATAACGAATGGGGCTACTCTTGCCGCGTGCGCGACCTCGTCAAGTTCATCGCGCAAAAAGGATTGTAAAGGGGGGGCAGGGGCCTGTGGGAAAGCGGATTTCCAGTCCGGCCCCCGGCCCCTGAAACCCCCGACGCCTTTATGAAGAAACTTTCCATTAAAGACCTCGATCTCGCGGGCAAGCGTGTTTTCGTTCGCGTGGATTTCAACGTGCCCGTCAAGGGCGGCGTGGTTGATGATGATACGCGCATCCGCGCGGCGCTTGAGACGATCAGGTACGCGACCCGAGAGGGAGCGCGCGTCATACTGGCCTCGCATCTGGGGCGACCGAAGGGCGAGCGCGTCGAAAAGTACAGCCTGCGACCCGTCGCCGAGCACCTGTCCGGACTGCTCGGCAAGACGGTCGCGTTCGCGCTCGATTGCGTCGGCGGCGAAGCGAAGGAGAAGGTCGATGCGCTCGGGGACGGCGATGTGCTGCTGCTTGAGAATCTACGTTTTCACCCGGAGGAAGAGAAGAACGACGACGGTTTCGCGCGCGAGCTGGCGAGCCTCTGTGACGGTCTCTACGTGAACGACGCCTTCGGCGCGGCGCATCGCGCTCACGCTTCGACCGCAGGGATTACAAAGCACGTGAGCCGTGCGGCCGCCGGACTCCTGATGGAGAAGGAGCTTGATTACCTGGGCCGCGTAATCAGCAACCCGGAGCACCCCTTCGTCGCCATCCTCGGCGGCGCGAAGGTCTCGGATAAGATTCCGGTCATCGACGCTCTGATCGAGCGGCGCGTGGATAAGCTCCTGATCGGCGGCGCGATGGCCTATACCTTCTTCAAAGCCGAAGGATTCACGGTCGGCAAATCCCTCGTCGAAAATGATAAGCTGGAAACGGCGCGCGAGATCAAACGGCGCGCCGCGGAAGCTGGCGTCGAGTTGATTCTGCCCACGGATCATCAGGTCGTCGATAGCTACGACCCGCTCAAGAGCCGCAAGACGATTCCCATAGAATTTACGAACGCCGGGCTGGTCGGCCTCGACATAGGGGCGGAAACGGTCGCGCTCTTCGCAGCCGCTTTGAAGGATGCGAAGACGATCATCTGGAACGGGCCGATGGGCGTCTTCGAGGAGGAGCACTTCGACCAGGGCACAATCGGGGTTGCGCGCGCCGTCGCCGAAGCCGCCGACAGGGGCGCGACCGTCATCGTCGGCGGCGGCGATTCCGTGGCGGCGGTCACCAAAGCGGGCGTCGCCGACCGCATCACACATATCTCGACCGGGGGCGGCGCAACACTCGAATACCTTGCGGGCGACGAACTGCCCGGCGTCGCAGCTTTGAACGATAAGTAGGGGCCGTGAGCCGGGGAGCTGGGGCCGGACTGAAAATCCGCTTTCCCACAGGCCCCCGATCCCTGACCCCTGATCCCTGTTTTTTATGAGAAAACCTGTCATCGCCGGAAACTGGAAGATGTACAAGACGGTCTCGGAGGCGGTCGAGACGGCGCTTGCGCTCAGGCCGCTGGTCGCCAATGCGAACCATTGCGAGATAGTGATTGCGCCCGTTTATACGGCTCTGAAGACGGTCGCCGACCGGCTCGAAGGCTCGAACATACGGATCGCGGCCCAGAATTGCTCGACCGAAGTCGAGTATGGTGCGCATACGGGAGAGGTTGCAGCCGACATGCTGCGCGATGTCGGCTGCACCTATGTGATCGTCGGCCATTCCGAGAGACGCCAATACTATTTCGAGACGGATACGATGGTCAGCCGCAAGGCGCAGGCGGCGCTGGCCGCCGATCTGACGGTCATCATGTGCGTCGGCGAGACCCTGTCGCAGCGCGATCAGGGCAACGCCGAAAGGGTCGTCAGCGGTCAGTTGGGCGGCGGGCTCAGCGGGTTGACAGCCTCTGATCTGGCCCGTATTATCATCGCTTACGAGCCCGTCTGGGCGATTGGTACGGGACGCACGGCGACGCCGGAGCAAGCGCAGGAAATGCATGCGTTTATCCGGCGCGTTTTCGCGGAAAAGTACTCCGGGGACGTGGCCGGTGCGGTGCGTATAGTCTACGGCGGCTCCGTCAAGCCGGACAATATCGGCGGGTTGATGAAGCAGGCGGACATCGACGGCGCGCTCGTGGGCGGCGCGAGCCTCAAGGCGGAAACCTTCGCGCAGATCGTCAACTACGATAGATAAAGCTAAAGGAAGAGAGTTTTGGTTACTTACGTTTTATACGGCCTTTTTATTTTGACCTGCCTTGTGCTGGTCGTCGCCGTGCTTTTACAGCCGGGCAAGGCGGGCGCGGGCGATCTCTTTTCCAGCAATGTTTCGAGTACAGCCTTCGGGCCGCGCGGCACACAGACGCTCCTGGCCAAGATCACCATCGGCGCGGCGGCGCTCTTTATGCTGATCGCTTTACTACTGTCGCTGCCTATCTTCGGCACTCGCTCCGTCCTGCAATCTACGCCCGATGAATCGCAGCCGACCGCGTCGCCGACTCCGCAGCAGCAGCCGTCGCCCGCAGCAACGGTCGCACCGCCGTCGGGTGCAACCACTGTTCCCGCCGCAGACGGTAACAGTAATGCACCGGCCAGCAGCAACTCGAACGCTACGACCCCGGCGACACCTGCGGGCCAACAGCAGCCCGCCAGCAGCCCGCAGGCATCACCGGCACAGAAGTAGACTGGTGAAGGCGGGCGACACAGAGTTGACAGTTTTGTTTTGAGTCACGCCAGCCAAATGATTCTACGAGCCGAAGTGGCGGAACTGGTAGACGCGCACGTTTGAGGGGCGTGTGAGGTAACTCGTGGGGGTTCGAGTCCCCCCTTCGGCATCCATCGTCTTCCCTTTAGGATCGCCCTATAGAGAGCCTGGCCAACGGCAAGCCTCTCGAATCTCTTCATCTGAACGTCGTCTCATACACACACTTTGCGCAACGGCTGCTCAGGTTTTCATCAGCGGAGCTTTAAAGAAGAAGGCTTCCCAGGCGCTTCCTCGTGTCAGTATAACGCGTAGTTGTATTCGATCTGAATGTATTTGAGATACGGCGCGGCGATCCCTCATCGCGGGCTTAAATCATCATCCATAGAGCTTTTCGCGGCTCGCGCCTCTCTCTGTCGAAGATATTAGGGTGAGATGTGGATGTCAATAACGGCTTAAAAAACAGCAGGTGTGTTGGGCGCTATACGGATAGCGCCTCGCGGCAATGACCTTCGCCGCGAAGCTTCTTATAACTGTGGTGGGACGGGGCCGAGAGCTTCGGTTGATTACTTTTCTGTCTCTAAATCTGCTAACCTTTAAGTCACCAGTAAGTTTACCGAGGGGCGTCGGTCAAATCTCCGCCGGTAGGTCATCCGTATTGGAAGAACTCTCTTTCGCTTTAAGGTACATGCCATGAACGATTCAAGACGCGCTCCGTTTCCGTACCACAGACTTGCCGCCGCCCTGTTCTGCGTGCTGTCGGTATCACTTTTGGCGGCCGTAGGCGCACGCGCGCAGTCGCAGGATTTAGCCTTCCCGACGCCCGTCACCACGAACGAGCTGAGCGGCACAATCGCCGCCAGGGACATCGGAGACGCGCGCCTGACCAGACATTTCTACATCCTGGCGGGCGGGCAGGGCGATCTGGTTATTACGGTTACGAGCAATAATTTGAACGGTGACGTTGACCTGTTCACGGCGGGCAGCCTGCGCCCCCTGGGCAAGATAAGCGTGTATGCGGGCGCGAGCCCGACGACCGCCGCGAGGACGATTTTCCTGCGCCAGCGCGAATCTCTGATCCTGCGCGTTGAGGCCCGCAGCGCCAATGATAACGAGGGCTCTTACAGCATTCGCTTCGCGGGCACGTTCGAGCCCGTGTTGACAGCGCCGACGCCTCCGGCGCAGGAAGCGGAGAGTTCCGCCAACAACACTCGGACGGATACGGAGCGCACGCAGAGAAACGTGAGACGGGTTACCTCGGCGGGCGCACGCATAGATGAGCCTGAACCCGAGCCATCCGCACGCACCGAGACGACGACGGAGCCTCAGCCTACTACAAATTCAACCGCGCCTGCTGCGACCGAAACGGCGACCGAAAGGACTGCGCCCGTCGAACCGCCAGCGAAGCGCAGACCCGTGAGAACGACGCGCGCCAGTCGGCCCGGAAGACGACGCGCCAGGGCCGCTGCGCAACCGTCGCCGCAGCCGACGACGAGCGAGCCTTCAGCCACCACGCCGACGCCCTCAGCAACGGAGGCTGCATCGACGGATGCGCCCGCCCTCAATCCACGGCTCATCATAGAGACCAGGGACGGAATGAGAACCGAGCGATTCATGAGCACTGTGCGCAGCGTGACGGTTCGCAACGGGCAGGTCGTCGTCGTTGCCAGCGACGGAAAGACGGAGCGGATTTCTCTGGCCTCGATCCTGCGCATGTCCATCGAGCCCTAGTCGCCGAAAGCTCACATGCGGCCTTTACTCGCGGCCGTGTTTAGGGCGGAATCAGCTTTACCTTCGTCCCCTCTTTTTCGCTGCCGGGGTCTGCTTACCGCCGTTTGCGGCCGCCTGCGTACCGGGCTGCGATTTCAAGGCATCGAGATCGGAGCGTAGCTTGGAGAGAGCCTCGTTGGCGGGATTTACCTGCTGAAGACGGGCGAGCATCTCCTCAGCCTCGGCGGCGTTTCCGACGCGCGTCAAAGCGACGACCATATTCTGCAAGGTCTGCTCGTGGCGCGGGTCGCGGCGCAGAGATTCGCGGTATTCCGTGAGGGCGCGCTCGTAGTCGGGCGGGTTGCGAAGGTAGAAGGTGAGGCCGAGGTCTGTGCGAACATTTACGTCGTCGGGATTCCTTATGAGCGCCGCCGCGTACCATTTCTCAGCCGTCTCATAATTGCCCGTCTCAAAGTTCGCGTTGCCGAGCTTCACTATCGTCGTGTAGTCTTCGGGGCGAACCTGATTGGCGCGCAGCAGAAACTCTATCGCTTCGTCGAAGCGGCGTATCTGATAGAAGAGGTCTGCCGCTTTCGCCTGCGCCTCGAAATTGGTCGGCTCGTTGCGCGCCTGTTGAATCTGCGCCGTCACCTGTTCCTGCATCCCGGACTGATCGGCGACCTCGTTTGAGGGAATCTGCGGATGATCGGGCGGAAGGTTTGAGTTCTGGCGCGAGGCTGCCGAGTTTGCGTTTCCCGAGGGCTGACGCGATGAACCGCCCTTCTGGTTGACCGAGTTGGCAAAGATGAATCCGACGATGCACCCGAGGAGCAGGCCGATAATTGAATATAGAACGTTCTCTTTACTCATGGGTGACTGTCGGGCGACGCTCTGCTGGCTGGAAATTCTCCGCCATCTTCTCGGCTATCATTTGCCTCCCCGTCGAAAGCGGGGTGATGATTGAATCAAGTGACGACAAAAGCGAGAGAGAGCCCGCTCTCAATCTTCTCTCTAGGCGTATGAATGCAAACCCGGCAGCAGGTAACTGACGCCCAGGTAAGTAAAGATCACCAGAAGAAAACCGACGAGCGCGAAATAAGCGGAGCTTCGGCCCGTCCACCCACGCGAGATGCGCGTATGCAGAAAGGCCGCGTAGGTCAGCCACGCCACGAGCGCGCCCGTCTCTTTAGAGTCCCAGCCCCAGTAACGGCCCCAGGACTCGTTGGCCCAGACCGCTCCCGTAATCAGAAGCATCGCCAGACCGGCGAAGGCGACACTGGCCGTCTTATACATCAGGCTATCGAGCTTCTCCTTGGGCGGGAGCACGGCGCGCAATCGTTCGGTGCGGAAGCTGAAGATGATGACGAAGAGGGTGGCGGCGAAGGTCGTGATGAGCGCGGCCAGCTCGACCGGGTTGGCGTTGATGCTCAGGACGAGCCGCGATGCGTTCTGCTCTATAAACTGCTGCGCCACGCCTTCAAGGCGCTCGACGGGAATCTGCGCTATCTGATCGCCCCTCAATCCCTCCTGTTCGGCCATCCAGCGGCCCAGGCGCTCGTAACCGAGCGGGTCGGCGGCGAGCTTTTGTTGAACGCGCGGCGCGATGTCCGTCAAAGTCTTAATCTGCGAGACGAGAAAGGCGATTGCTCCGGCCTGCACTACGAGCGAGAGCTTCAGGAGACGATGGCCCCAGTCGCGGGCCTTCAAATCCTCCTTCGACAGGTAGACGGCGAAGGCTACGATGACGCCGACCAGCAGCAGCCCGGCGAGCACCAGCATTGGCCCGACCCACGGAATATCGACGCGCAAGGGGATAGGCCTGCGCCCGCCCGTCCCCGTCGGCAGAAATGTCGAGGCGCTGTAGGTCAGGCTCGTAAAGACTGAGAACTTGCTGATGGTGGCAAACACCGCGAGCGCGAAGATGCTCGCCCAGATCGCCATCGCCTCCGTCTTGACCCCGTCCTTCAATAGATAGACGACCGCCACGGCAAAGCAGACGAGCGCCACGCCGTACGAGAGCGATGCGATGCCGACGTGAATCGGCCGCCAGTAGGAATCCAGTATCGGCGGCAGATCGATAAACTCGTTGCCGATAAATCGCGCCAAAAGAAGAATCAGAGAGGCGAGCGGCAAAGTGATTGCGCCGAGGAATCGAAAGCTCCTTCGATGCGCGATCAGGAGCGTCGTAATGCCAGCGCCGAAGGCGAAGGCGAGGCTCAGATCATATAGATTGGCGAACGGTATGTAGCGGAAGAACCAGGGCATCTGCTCCGGCCCGTAACCGTTTTTCGCCAGGATGGCAAGCTCGCGATCATGCGCCGCGATCCAGCGCACGCCCCAGCTCGATAGATTGAAGAAGACGCCCGAGGTCGCCGTCCAGAGTCCAATCTTTTGGGCCATCTCGGAAGGCGCGTAGAGGTTCATCAGGTGAAACGTGGCGGCCGTCAGGTAACAGGCCAGCGCCAGCATCATCAAAGCGCCGTCGGAGATAAAGCGCCCGCCTCCGAGTTGCACGCGAAGCCCGACCATCAGGAGCGCGCCCGCGATGGCCGCGATGGCCGGTAGGTAAGAGCGCAGGGACGAGCCCATGTCCGAATCCGATGCTAAAGCCGACTCCGTTTGATTAATAGTCTCACTCATGATTGCTCTACCTCAGATGATTTTCCCCCGAGTAGTCCGACCAATCTCTTAAAGCGATCTTCAAACCCGAGCTTGTTGCGATTGGTATTGCCGCCGAGGATGACCTCATAGCCGCCCTCCGCGTGATGCTCGATCATGGCCCAGACGCGCCTGTGCGAGAAGAAGAAGACGGAACCGAGCGATGCTATCAGCATCAGTCCGCCCGCGTAGAAGGGAATCTTGCCGGGGTCGCGCTGTACGGCCAGGACATGCTGAAGCGGTACTTTCTCGAAATCGACGAGCCTGTATTTATAGCCGCCGAAGGGCGCTCCGACGGGCGCTCCCGACGGCAGCTCCATCGCGAAAGCGTAGACTGTCTTCTGCTCATTCGCGGGCGTCGTGACGTTCAGGACAGCCGCCGGATTATTGTAATCGCCGCTCTGCGAATCGGGCTTGCCGCCCGGCCCGATGGTGAAATCCGGCTGGAAATTATCGAAGACAATACGCGTTCCATCCGGAAGCGAGACGGAGCCGCCGCGCCCTATTGTGACTTCAAAGGGCGCGCTTCCGTCCTGCGGCGTCAGGCGCAAGGTGATGTTGCGCGCCTGCCCGAATGAGATAAAGCTCGCCTGAAAGAAACGATAACCGCGATAGTCGTACGGAGTGTTCAGATGCACCAGCGCCTCGCGCTCGCCCCGTTCGTCCTTGATCCTGATACGCGTCAGCCAGTCGATGGTATTGTTCGCCTGAATCGAGCCGTCTTTTTTTATCAGCTTCTGCTGGATGTCCGTGCAGGTGACAGTGAAGGGAAGAGGGACGGGGACGCGCGCGACCTGATCGAGCTGGAAAGTGAGATTGGTCATCTCGCTCGTGGACGAGCCGGGCATCAGGGGCATCTGTCCATCGCGCCCGAACTGCGCCGTCAAAAAACCGCCCGTGAAGATCGTCAACAGCGCGACGTGCACGGCCAGATAGCCGAGGCGATTCCATGCGCCGCGCTCGCCGAAGACGTACGCGCGGCCATCTTTTTCCGTCACGGTCGGCTTGAGCCCGACGCTTCGCATCGCGGCGCTAAGGCGCGCGGCGACGGCGCTCGCGCTCTCGCCCTCGACCCGTATGGCGGCATGGTGCTGCTGCGCCGCCAGCCATTTGCGCCCGGCCTCCAGCTTACGGCGCGAAACGATCTTCCATGTTTTCGGAAAGCGATCTATGGAGGCCAGAATGATGTTGAGCGACAGAACCAGGAGCAGCGCGTTGAAGTACCACGAGTGGTAAATATCAAAGAAGCCGAGGCCGCCGTAAAGTAGCTTCTGCGACGGCGTCAACTCGGCATAGTACCTGTCGAAGCCATCGACGTTCTGCTGCATGATGAGCATGCCGACCATGCTGGCGGCGACCAGCAGGACGAGCAGGGTGACGCCGAAACGCACGGAGCTGAGCAGGTTAAGAAGCCAGCTCAGGGGCGAAAGCGCCGACGCCCCTTTCCCCGAACTGATTCCTGTTCGTACAACTGTATCCTTTTTAGTTTCTTCGACAGCAGACATTTGATTTTGCAGAACGGAATGAAAGCGGTTGCGGCGTGCCTGCTCTGGCGAAATCAGATGGCCGCGCAGGACGCCATGATCTTCGATAAGATGCCTTGCATCATAGCCGAGATCAGGAAGTTTGTCATCCGCCGCTTTGGCGCGCGCCGCCGCCGCTTGCCGCTCTCCTGCATTTCGGTTAAAAGAGTAGGGCAGCGGTCGCGCATACACTCGGTGGGCCTTTGAAGCGATAGCCGCAAACGGCCCGCCCGGAGCACTGATAACCGCAACGTAACAGTGCGCCAGCGGGCCCCGGAAATACGTTTGCCAGCATAATTTATCCCGTCTCATTAAATTCGTAAGGCCGACTGTAGAGAGCCGAAGAGCCTGATCTCATTGGCTTTGTAGAAGATGAATCGCCGCATCGCATCATCGTCGCGCTCGAAGCCGACCATTCAACGGCGGACATCTCCGGTCTATCCCTTCACGGCCATCGTCGGACAGCAGGAGATGAGGCTCGCGCTACTACTGAACACCATCGACCCGACAATCGGCGGCGTGCTGGTGATGGGCCATCGCGGGACTGGCAAATCGACAGCCGTGCGCGCCCTCGCAGACCTCCTGCCGTCGATTCGCAGGGTGATCGATTGCCCGTTCGGTTGCGATCCGAAGGAGAGGGCGAGCCTCTGCGACGATTGTGCAGCGCGTTTAAGCTCTGAGGGGAGGTTGAAGAGCGCGGTTGCGGCCGTGCCGGTCGTCGATCTTCCGCTCGGAGCGACCGAAGACCGCGTCTGCGGAACGATCAATATCGAGCGCGCGCTCATAGAGGGCGTCAGGGCTTTCGAGCCGGGATTGCTGGCGCGCGCCAACCGTGGCTTCCTCTACATAGACGAGGTCAACCTGCTCGAAGACCACCTCGTTGATCTATTGCTGGACGTGGCCGTGACGGGCCGCAACCTGGTCGAGCGCGAGGGCATCTCTGTGGAGCATCCGTCGCGCTTCGTGCTCGTCGGCTCCGGCAATCCCGAAGAAGGCGAGTTGCGCCCGCAACTGCTCGACCGCTTCGGCCTTCACGTTGAAGTCAGAACGGTAGACGATCTTGACCAGCGCGTAGAGATAGTTGAGCGCCGCGCCTCTTTCGAGCGCGATCCGGAGGGCTTTCGATTGAGCGCGCAGGCCGAACAGGAGCGCCTGCGCCTGCGACTCGGGCGCGCTCGCAAACGCTTTGCAGAAGTAAAGCTTGCGCGCCCGCTACTGCGCCGCATCGCGGAGCTTTGTCTGCGTCTGAGGATTGACGGCCACAGGGGCGAGTTGACCATCACGCGCGCCGCGCGCGCTCTGGCCGCCTATGAGGGGCGGCGCGAAGTCTCCGAGGCGGACGTGCGCCGCGTTGCATTGATGGCGCTCAGCCATCGCATGCGCCGTGACCCGCTGGAACAGTCGACCGGGAATGCGCGCATTCAGGACGCGCTCGATCAACTCTTTCCCACGCGCCCTGACGAAGAGAACCCTGCTCAGACCGTAGACGAAACCGGCGAAGGCGATGCTGGTACACAGGAGGACGAGGAGGAACGTGTGGGGCGGTCTGGTAGCGGCGGCTCTAAGAAGGGGCGGGGCGGCGGCGCGACCGGCAACGGGGCAGACGGTACGCGTGACGACGACGACGACGGCGCGACTCGTAATGTTTCGCCGTCAACGGGCGTTCCATCGCCCGAAATCCCACTCGATCAAAGCTCGTTTGCGCAGCCGAAACCGTCTACGCAGTCGTCCGCGTCACGCGGACAAAGAAACTCAGGGCAGAGCGCCTACAACACGCGGCGCGGTCGTTACGCGCGCTCGGCCCTGGATTCACGGGGCGGGTCAAAGATCGCGCTCGATGCGACGTTGCGCGCGGCGGCGCTCAATGCCGGAAGCATCGCTCGGAAATCGCCGGACACAGGCGACCGATTTTCCAAAGCGGCTGCGGGCCCAAAGCCTTGGCTGCTGATCGACGCGGCGACGCTTCGCTATAAGCGGTTCAAACAAAAGAGGGGAACGCTCTTCATCTTTGCCATAGACGCTTCGGGGAGCATGGCGCTGAACCGCATCGGCCAGGCGAAGAGCGCGCTGGCACATCTTTTACGCCAATCCTATGTGCGGCGCGACCGCGTAGCGCTCGTCAGCTTTCGCGGACGGCGGGCCGACATACTCCTGCCGCCCTGCCGTAGCGTCGCGCGCGCCAAACATATACTGGACGCGTTGCCCGTCGGCGGCGCAACACCGCTCGCGGCCGGGCTCGCACGCTCAATCGAAATAGCCGGACGCGCCGCACGCGAGGGGACGCAGAGCGTAGTTCTGCTGATCTTCACGGACGGGCGGGCCAACGTCGCTTTGAGCGCGGACGAGACGTTTGACCGTATGATGCGACGCCGCGTGATCGAAGAAGAGTTGAAGGGGTCGGGCGCTGCGCTCAGGCGAGCGGGCGTCCGTACCATAGTCGTAGATACACAGAACCGCTTCGTATCCGGGGGCGAGGCGCGCGCGCTTGCCGCGACGCTCGGCGGGCGGCACGTCGCCCTGTCATCCAATACGACGGGGAACGGCTCGCAATACTCCGAACTGGCCTTACAAAGAACGTGAGCAATCAAGAGGACGCCATATTAAAAGAGCTTTCGCCGGAGGAACGCGACCGGCGCGTGCTCTTCCTTCACGAGCAGGTGTTGGAGATCGAGCAGCGCTTGATTCCGACGGGTCTGCATGTGTTCGGGCGTGTGCCGCAGACGCCCGCGCTCGCCGACATGCTGCGGATGGTGGCGTCATTTGATAGGCCGGAGGCGGGCGCACGCGCCCTGACGGACATGGTCGCTGAAGGTCTGGGTCTACGTTCCTACACCACGCTGCTTCGAGCCGCGAGCGCTTCGGAGATAAGCCTAAGGGAGCGCGAGCGCGTTGATGAGATAGTCTCAAAAGCAATTGAACTCTTCATCGCAGGCGGCGCGGACGAGGCCGTTGACTGGCTCCAAAACCGGGCGCGCGTTCTGCCGCAACAGTCGCGCCCCGTTTTTTCACTGCTCGAAAAAATCTCTGAGCAATTAAAGAGCAACGGCGAGTTGGACGCCCTGGCCCGCGCGCTCCGTGGCGAGTACATAGAGCCGGGGCCGGGCGCGGACATCGTACAGAACCCCTCGATCCTTCCGACGGGCCGCAACACTCACGCGATCAATCCTTACACGGTGCCGTCCGATGTCGCTTACCATCGCGCCGAAGCGGTCGTCAACTCCCTGCTTGAGCGACACCTGGCGGAGCACGGGCGCTACCCGCGCGCGATGGCTTTGATCCTGTGGGGGCTCGACAATATTAAGACGCAGGGCGAGGGCGTGGCCCAGGCTTTGTGGCTGCTCGGCGTGCGGCCCCGCCGCGATCAGTTGAATCGCGCAACCGAGGTCGAAGCGATCCCGCTCGAACAACTGAATCGCCCGCGCATCGACGTGGTGATGACGGTCTCGGGCATCTTTCGCGACCTGTTCGGCGCGACGATGGGGTTGCTCGATAAGGCCGTCAGGTGCGTCGCCTCGCTGGATGAGCCGCCCGAGCTGAACTACCTGCGCCATCACGTCACGGGGCAGATGAGCGCCGACAAGTGCTCTTTTGACGAAGCAGTGGTGCGCGTCTTCTCCAACGCGCCGGGCAACTACGGCACGAACGTCAATTTCATGGTGATGGATTCGCAGTGGGAGCGCGACGATGCGCTCGGCGAGCTTTTCGTCACGCGCAAGTGCTTCGCCTACGGGCGCGATCAAAGGGGCCGCGCGGTCGAGGGAGTTGAGGCGCGGCGCGCTATGGATCGCGCGCTCGGGCGCGTCGAGGCCGCCTACCAGAACATAGACACCTTCGAGATCGGCATCACGGACGTGGATCATTACTTCGAGTATCTGGGCGGCGTGGCTAAGGCCGTCGAGATGCGCGCCGCTTCGCGTCCGGCCATCTATCTCTCGGACGCGCTCTCGCGCGCCGCAAAAATCCGCTCGCTCGAAGAGACGGTAAGGCTCGAAACGCGCGCCAAGACGCTCAACCCCAAGTGGTACGAGGGCATGCTCAATCACGGCTTTCGCGGCGTCGCCGAGATCGAGAGCCACGTCGCCAACACCTTCGGCTGGAGCGCGACCGCCGATGCCGTGGACGATTGGGTTTACGCCGAAGTGGCGAAGACGTTCGTGCTCGACCGCGAGATGCTCGAACGCCTCAGAAGCCTTAATCCGCATTCGGCGCGCTCGCTCGTCGCCCGGCTCCTGGAAGCCGAAGGGCGCGGCTTCTGGCAGGCCGAGAGCGAGGTTCTCGACCGCCTGCGCGAAATATTCGCAGGGCTCGAAGATCAACTCGAAGGCGTTGGATAATCTTGTCGTAAAACCTCAGAGCCACGGCGAGACCTTTTACCCTTTTGACGGCGCAAATGTTTATAAATAGCGGCCCTTTCGGTTGTTGTGGTTTGCTTAACGGCTATAATTCAGGATAAGTCAGGTTAATGTGAGGGAGTAGGGTATGACAACAACCATCGAGGCGATATATTGTATCCGTCCGCGCCGTCTCTTTGCGATGAGGTGAACGTCTGAACGTCACGGTTCTATATGTCGGGTCGAGCTTGCTTGCGCCGCTCAGGCAGGCGGAAGCTGAGATCAACCGCGCCTATCATCTTGATCTGCGGATCGCCGCCTACAACTTCGGCCTCTCTTTGACTGAAAGCGAGTGGGCCGAGGTCGAGCGTGACCTCTGTGTGGCCGACGTGGTCTTCGTCATACACGTCATGGATGGCGAGAACGCGACGCGTCTTCTTTCGGCCCTTGAAAGGTATGTCGAGCGCCATCGCGCCGTCGTCGTCATCAATTGTATGCCGGAGCTGATGCGCCGCACGCGCATGGGCCAACTCGACTTCTCTCAACTGTTTCGTTCTTTGAAGGCGGCAACGTTTGAAAAGAATGATGCGGATTCGGTGAAGGGGGCAACGAGCCCGAGTCGGGCCGCTCGTTTGATCGGCAGGGTGGGGTCGTGGATGGGCGAGCAGGCGCGCGCGCACCGTAGCGGCAAATCCGGAAGCCATACGCAATATCTAAAATTGGTTGATCGACTGCCGTCGATTTTGCGCTTCGTGCCTACGGCCGGGAGGCTGCGCGATATCAAGCACTATCTCTACCTGTTCTGTTATTTCCTGCAGCCGACGCCCGCGAACATTTACTCTATGGTGCTCTACGCGATCAAGCAGTATGTGGCGGACGAGCGCGTGGCGCGGGCCGCCATCGAAGTGCCGCAGCCGGAGACGATGCCGACGGTCGCAATCTATCACCCGGACGCGCCCCGATTGTTTGAATCCTTCGAGGATTACCGGAAATGGAGCGCGCGACGCGCCGGAGGACAGAAGGGGGCGCGCTCGCTCGTGCCCGAAGAGACCATCGGGCTGCTCCTGATGCGCCCGCAAATTATAAGTAACACGCGCCAGCACTACGACGGGTTGATACGCGCCATAGAATCGGAAGGGCTCTCGGTCGTGCCCGCCATCTCGACGCTGATGGACAATCGCGAGGCGTGCTCGAAGTTTTTCATTGAGAAGGATGAAGGGAGTGCGAAAGGGCGAAGGGGCAGGGCGAGCGCTACGAAGGGCGTCGGGCCAGCGGACGGATTGAATCAGGGGTCGCGCGTGAGCCAGATCGTCTCGCTCACGGGCTTCAGCTTTGTCGGCGGCCCGGCGATGAATGACAGCCTTGCGGCGGCGCGCTTCCTCTCAGAGTTGAACCGGCCGTTTCGCTCCGCCGTCAGCCTTGACGTGCAGACCATCGAAGCGTGGGAGGAGTCCGGCACGGGGCTTAATCCCGTTCAGGCCGGGATGCAGATCGCCATTCCCGAGATAGACGGCGCGACCGAGCCGTTCGTCTATGGCGGGATGCGGGCTGGAGGCGAAGCGCCCGTCGCGCTCGAAGATCGCTGTCGTCGTCTGGCGCGAAGGCTGCGGCGGTGGAACAAGCTGCGAACGGCGCGCCGCTCGGAGCTGCGCGTGGCGCTCGTAGCCTTTTGCTTTCCGCCCAATAAGGGCAACATCGGCACGGCGGCCGATCTGGACGTGTTCCCGAGCGTTTGGGAGATGCTCAATCGTTTGCAGGCGGAAGGCTACGCGGTCGAGATGGCCGAAAGTCCCGACGCGTTGCGCGAATTGCTTCTGGGTGGAAACTCCGAAAGCTTCGGGGCGGCCGCAAACGTCGCCTATCGCATGACGACGGACGAGTACAGGCGTTTGTGCCCGTACGTCGAAGAGATCGAAAGGGAATGGGGCGCTGCGCCCGGCACGATCAACTCCTTCGGCGGCGAGCTTTTGATTCAGGGTATTACGCTCGGCAATCTCTTTTTGGGCGTGCAGCCCACCTTCGGATACGAGGGCGACCCGATACGTCTCCTGATGGCGCGAAGCGGCGCGCCGCATCACGGCTTCATGGCGCTTTACACCTATTTGGAAAAAGTCTTTCGGGCGGATGCCGTAATACACGTCGGCACGCACGGGGCGCTTGAGTTTATGCCCGGCAAGCAGGTCGGGCTTTCAGGGTCGTGCTGGCCTGATCGCCTGATCGGAGAGTTGCCGCACATCTACGTCTACAGCGTCAACAATCCGTCCGAGGGCTCAATCGCCAAGCGCCGCTCTTATGCCGAGCTGGTCTCATATTTGACGCCGCCGATTGAGAACGCGGGGCTCTATAAAGAGCTGGCCTCGCTAAAAGAGCTTCTGACCGCCTACCGGCAGGCGCAGGACGAAGCCGAGCGTGAGCAGCTTTTCGCGGCCATCGAAGAGACGGCGCGCTCCGCCAATTTCAAGACGACTGACTCGGCCCGGCCCCAGGCTGTTTCCGGAGCTTGAGAATGCATGCACCTCACAGTGAAGCGAAATCATAAAGAGCCGGTTTGGCCGAAGCGTCTTGAATTTTAAGCTGGCATCGCGAATGGAACTCGCCTAGAATAGAACTAGCCCCTGGAATTACCTCCCCACATAATCGTCGTATGAAGGTCACGGCTTTCGGCTGTCTTGTAATAGGTTGAAACGAGGCCGCAGTGTTTCCGGCGTTACTCCAAGGGGGCATCATGCTGTTACTAAATCGCGGCGGGCATCACACGCCAGGAGTAGAAACCGGACGCGGAGCGAGCGCGCATGCTCCTTTCCTTCGCTCGAAAATTCTATTCGTCCTGGCGCTCCTCATAGCGACCCTTTCATCCACTGTGAAGTCGGCCACTCTTCCCGCCGGATTCGCCGAGACCCTGATTGCGAGCGGCCTCGACAGTCCGACGGCGATGTCTTTTGCGCCGGACGGGCGGCTCTTCGTCTGCGAGCAGGGCGGGCGTTTGCGCGTCATCAGGAACGGCGCTTTGCTGGGGACGCCCTTCCTGACCGTGGGGGTAGACTCGGCGGGCGAGCGCGGGTTGCTCGGCGTCGCTTTCGATCCGAACTTTGCGACGAACCGATTTGTCTATGTCTATTACACGGCGACGACTCCGGCCATTCACAATCGCGTCAGTCGTTTCACAGCCAACGGCGACATAGCCGTGCCCGGCAGCGAACTCGTGCTGCTGGATTTGAACAACCTCAGCGGCGCGACCAATCATAACGGCGGAGCGATGCATTTTGGCCCCGACGGAAAGCTTTATATAGCCGTCGGCGAAAACGCCACGCCGAGCAATTCGCAAACGCTCACTAATCTTCTCGGAAAGATGCTTCGCATCAATGCGGACGGCACGATTCCAAACGATAATCCCTTCTTCAACGCGGCGACGGGGAACAACCGCGCCATCTGGGCGCTGGGTTTGCGTAACCCCTACACGTTCGCGTTTCAGCCGGGCACGGGCCGCATGTTTATCAACGATGTCGGCCAGAACACTACCGAAGAGATCAACGACGGGGTCGCCGGGGCGAATTATGGCTGGCCCACCTGCGAGGGCTCCTGCTCGAATCCGGGTTTTCGCAATCCGCTTTTCACTTACACGCATGGCAGCAGCGCGACGACCGGATGCGCCATCACGGGCGGAGCCTTCTACAATCCTGCGGTCGCACAGTTTCCGAGCGACTACGTGGGCAAATATTTCTTCGCGGATTTTTGCAGTGGCTGGATTCGCAGGCTGAACCCAATAGACCACACGGCGACAGGCTTTGCCACCGGCATCTCATCTCCTGTGGATTTGCAGATCGCGGCCGACGGCAGCCTCTATTACCTGGCGAGGGGCGCGGGCGCTGTCTTCAGGATTCAATACACGGTCAACCAGACGCCGCCGAGCATCAACCAGCATCCACTGAACAAAACGGTGGCGGTGGGCCAGACGGCGACCTTCAGCGTCAGTGCGAGCGGAACCCCTCCGCTCAGCTATCAATGGCAGAAAAACGGCGTCAACATCGCGGGCGCGACCTCCCAGACTTATACGACTGCGCCCGCGAGCGCTTCGGATAACGGGGCGCAATTTCGCTGCGTCGTATCGAACGACTTTGGAAGCGCGACGAGCAACAGCGCGACGCTTGCGGTCACGACCAATCAGTCTCCCACGGGGTCGATCACGTCGCCCGCCACGGGCACCAGATATAGAGCGGGCCAGACCATCAATTATTCAGGCACGGGTACGGATGCGGAGGACGGGACGCTTCCGGCGAGCGCCTTTACCTGGCGCGTTGACTTTCATCACGACGCCCACGTGCATCCGTTCCTGCCCGCGACCAGCGGCGCAAAGAGCGGCTCGTTCGTTATCCCTGCGACCGGCGAAACCTCCGCGAATGTCCGTTACAGGATTACCCTGACCGTGAGGGATTCCAAGGGTCTGACGCACACATCCTTTCGCGACATAACGCCGCTGACTTCAACGATCACCCTGGCGACGAACCCCTCCGGCCTGCAAATCACGCTGGACGGGCAGCCGCACGTCGCGCCCTACACGGAATTGAACGTCGTCGGTATGCGGAGAACCATCGGCGTCGTCTCGCCGCAGACTCTCGGCGGCGTAACCTATGGATTCGGCTCGTGGTCGGATGGGCTCGCCGCCGCTCATAACATCAACGTCCCGTCGGCCAGTACGACCTACAGGGCGAGCTTTCTGGCCTTGAACGCCGCGCTTAAATTCGGCCAGAGCAGCTACAACCTGTCGGAGGGCGTCCGTTCCTTCAACGTCACTGTGATACGCACTGGGAAAACCAGTTCGGCTGTCGCCGTCAATTACGCATCCTCCGACACGGCGGCGCTGGCCGAGTGTGATCCTGCTTCGAGCGGCCTGACGGGCGTGGCCTCGTCTCGGTGCGACTACGCAACCACGGCGGGCACGCTGCGCTTTGCTCCGGGCGAGACTTCAAAGACCTTCGCTTTGAGCATCGTTGATGATGTCTTTGTGGAGGGGGCCGAGACGTTCAGTATCAGGTTGAGCAATCCGACGAGCGGGGCGGCGGCGCTCGGCACGCCCAATGCTTCGAGCGTGACGCTCAATGATAACGGCAATGATGCGGCCAACGCCGCTAACCCAATAGACGCGGCCAGCTTCTTCGTCCGCCAGCACTATATAGACTTTCTCAACCGCGAGCCCGAGCCGCAGGGGTTCGCCGACTGGCAGAACATTCTCAACAACTGCGCGGCGGGCAACACCACTTGCGACCGCGTGGAGGTCTCTTCGGGTTTCTTCCGCTCGCCAGAGTTCCGCGAGCGAGGCTATTTCATATACAAGTTCTATGCGGCGAGCTTGGGCCGCAATCCTGCCTTCCCGCATTACGCCGAGTTCATCCCGGATCTTGCGAAGGTCAGCGGCTTCCAATCGACAGGGGAGTTGGAGGCGAGCAAGGCCGCCTTCGCACAGGAGTTCGTCTCGCGCACGGAGTTCCGCAATCGCTACAATGGGACGACCAATCAGGGATACGTAGACCTGTTGCTGCAAACGGCGGGCGTTTCATCCTCACAGCGCGACGCCTGGATAGCGGCGCTCGATAACAATACGAAGAGCCGTGCGCAGGTGCTGCGCGCGCTCGTCGAGAGCCCGGAGGTGGACGCAAAGTTCTTCGTCGAATCATTCGTGGTGATGCAGTACTTCGGCTATCTCAGACGAGACCCGGACGGCTTCTACCTGAACTGGATTCAAACCATGAGCGCAGACCCGAACAACTACCGGCAGATGGTCAACGGATTTATGAACTCTCTGGAATACCGGCACAGGTTCGGAAGCCGTTAAAGCCCCCGGCGTGGCGCGTCTTCAGTCGCCCGCGAGGCGTCGGAGTTTGGTTTGAAACTCGGCGGAGGTCAGGCGATACTTGAAGGCTTTGATGCCGTTGATGGTGATGACGGGGATTTCCCACCCGTAACGCTCCAGGAGCGCCGGGTCGGCGTCTATATCGATCTCTTCGAGCACGTAGCGGTCGGCGCAATCGGCGGCCAGAATCTCGCGTTTGGCCTCCTCGCATAGATGGCAGCCGGGCCGCGTGTAGAGTTGAACCAGGGCTTTTTTCATCATCCGTGATTGATTCGCCTCGGTTTGCGGCGCGCTTTAAAATCGTCACGACCGGCGCGCGCGCCACTCGCTCTCAACTCTTCATAGTAGAATTTAATCTTGCCACATTCCTGTGAAAAGAGTATAAAGTAAGGCAACCGAGCCAATTAATAATATCATCTGGCACGGCGCTCTTCATGATAATGCTAAGAGTTCTGGGTGATGTCGCAGAGAGTCGTTCCCTGTGAAGCGGGGAATTGTATATTCTGTCGCCAGTCCCGACAGTAGCGGTCTATCGCCAGCCCGATGATGGTTTTTTAGCCACATTACGCCATGTTTTCAGATGGAGGTTTGCGGAGTGGGTACTGAAGAAAATCCCGATCAATCCGCCGAGAGCGTCAAGGATTCCACCCCGGCAGCAGGTGACGCCGGGAAAGCTACAACAGCCGACGAGAGCCCTCGGGCCGCCAAGCCTCAGAAACCGGCGGCCGCCGCCGCAGGGGCTCCGCCGAGCACTCCGCCAACCGAAACGGTAGACAAGACGGCTGCTCCGGGCAAGGAAGTACCCGCTGGCGCTCCGCCCGCAGCGCGCGTCGCCGGAGCGGGCGGCGCGGCCAGGACGACTGCGACTCCGACCGCCGCCGTCAATAAGGGTGTGCCGAAGCCCGTGGCCGCCAGGGCGACGGGCGCGGTCGTCGAGAGCACGCCTGATCCTCCGGTCAACAAGATGCGGCGGCGCATCGTCTGGGCCAGCATCTTTGGTTTTCTGGCCACCAGCTTCCTGATGTTCCTGCGCTTCTTCCTGCCGCGCAGCATCTTCGAGCCGTCGAGCGTCTTTCGCGTCGGCTACCCGGCAGACTACGGCCTCGGCGTCGATACCAAGTATCAGCAGCAATATCGCATCTGGGTGGACAAGACCTCAGACCGCCTGTTCGTGATCTACGCGCGCTGCACGCATCTGGGCTGTACGCCGGATTGGAAGGCGAGCGAGAACAAGTTTAAATGTCCCTGCCACGGCAGCGGCTATGACAGCGAGGGGATCAACTTTGAAGGGCCCGCGCCGCGACCTATGGATCGCGCCCAGGTGCAGCTCGATGCCGAAGGCCAGATCGTCGTCAACATAGGCAAGCTCTACAAGTGGCCCAAGGGCGAGAAAAACGAGTTCAACGACGAAGGATCGTACATTCCACTTTAAACCGTTTTGGATTTTAGATTTCGGAATCCCGAGTGGGGCGCGCTGCCGGATTTGAAAGCCGGACTCCGAAATTCAGGGATGGCGGAAGCCTCGATCTAAAGTCCAGAATCCGAAATGTGAAGGGTTGAGATGGAGCCTGAAAATCCTGACGTAACACCGAAGGGGACGAAACAACTCGCCGACGGCAGCAGCACTGGCAGCGGTGCGTCTAACGTGGGTTTGCTGGAGAGAGTGCGCGCCGAAGGGACTGCGCTCAAGGAGAGGGCCAAAGAAGAGGCCAAGTCTTACAAAGACCCGCAGCAGACGCAGCTCTGGAAATCCATCTTTCGCGTCTCGCACGACCGCTCAGACCCGCGCAATCGCAGCCTCTCGATTCTATCGAACGTCTTTCTGCACCTGCACCCGGCCAAGGTCAATCGCGACGCCGTGCGCTACGGCTTCACCTGGGGCATGGGCGGCATCACCTTCTACCTCTTTATCGTCCTGACGTTCACGGGCGTGCTCCTGATGTTCTATTACCACCCGACTAAGGTGCAGGCGTTTCGCGACATTCTATATCTCGAGCACGACGTACCGTTCGGCAAGCTGCTACGGAATATGCACCGCTGGGCCGCGCACCTGATGGTTATCACCACATGGCTGCACATGTTCCGCGTCGTGCTGACGGGTTCCTACAAACGCCCGCGCGAGTTCAACTGGTGCGTCGGCGTGGTGCTGCTGGTGCTCACGCTGCTGCTCTCCTTTACGGGCTACCTGTTGCCGGACGATCAGCTCGGATTCTGGGCGGTGACGGTGGGCACGAACATGGCGCGCGCCACGCCCATGTTCGGCAGCGAAGGCCCGTTCGGGCCGCAACTCGGCATGACGCCCTTTAACGACGTGCGCTTCGGGCTCCTGGGCGGCTCCATCGTCGATGCCAATGCGCTGTTGCGCTCCTACATCTGGCACTGCATAGGCATTCCGCTGGTCGCGTCCATTTTTATGGCCGTCCACTTCTGGCGCATACGTAAGGACGGGGGCATCAGCGGGCCCGCGCCCGTCATGCTCGAAGCGGAGATGAAGGCGGTCAGGAAAAAGTAGTCGCGCGCTGGAAGGCTCTCTCTCGGATTTCGTGATTGCAGGATTGCTCTCTCTCTTTTTGTGAGCGTGTTGACTAAGCGGAGATGAATGGGAGATGCAAAATATAAGGCCCAGGCCGAAGGTTAGTACTACTACATGGGTGTTGATGGCGGTGGCGCTGGTCGCGGTCGCACTCTTTATCTGGTCGGTACAGGACTGGCATCAGCTCTGGAAGATAACGTCTGCGCCCGACAATGTGCCCATCGTGGCGATGCTCTTTCTGGTTCCGTTCTTTACGTGGTATGGAATCAGGCAGGCGCGGGCCAACGACCGTCTGATAGATACGCTCGAACGCGATCCGCAACTGGCGAAGACCCACCACCGGAAGGTCGAGCCGTGGCGTCCGGGCTGGGCGCGCGAACTGCACGTTTGGCCCTACCTGGTTCGCATCGAATTTCTGGCCGCCGTGATCGTCACGGTGATCCTCTTCGTGTGGTCTATCCTGCTGGACGCGCCGCTTGAAGAGCCTGCCAATCCGAACCTGACGATGAATCCGTCCAAGGCTCCGTGGTACTTTCTGGGATTGCAGGAGATGCTCGTCTATTTCGATCCGTGGATCGCCGGAGTCGTGATGCCCTCGATCATCATGGTCGGCCTGATGGCTTTCCCGTATGTCGATTCCAACCCGCTTGGTAACGGTTATTACACCATCAAGCATCGTCGCGTCGCGCTGACCATGTACGGCTGGGGATGGTTGATGTGGATCATACTGATCTTCATCGGCACGTTCATACGTGGCCCCGGCTGGATATGGTTCTGGCCCGGACAAACCTGGGATCACAACGCCGTAGTCTTCGATAAGAACATAGACCTGCACGATTGGATTGCGACGAGTTGGCTCGGGCGAACGCTGCGCCTGGGCTTCCTCTCGATCAATCCGTTCAAGATGATCTTCGGTGCCATCGTCGTGGGAGCCTTCTATCTTCTGGGAGGGATGTTTTTCCACTGGTTGATGACGCGGGGCGGGTTTGATCGCATTGACCGGGGGCTTCCCTGGTGGAAGCGCCTCAAGCTATGGGCGACGACGAGGGACGAACTGGAGGAGAAGCTTCTGGCGCGCACGAGCCTGTTGCAGTATCTGACGTTTCAGTTCTTCGCCGTCTCCGTGCTGCTCGCCTTGCCCGTCAAGCTTCTTTTGCGATTGCTCTTCAATATCAAGTACGTGTGGGTGACGCCCTGGTTCAATATCTGATGTCGAACGCGCGGAGGAAAATAAAAGGTGGCCGACTCGCCTGACGCCGAAGCAATTGTCAAGAAAGAGCCCGAATCGCCGCAACGCGATCCGATCGTCAGTCGCTCGACGAGCGGCATCCTGCTCGTCTGCGCGCTCCTTTTGATGGGCTCGCTCGCCTGGGCGCTGTATGACGAGGTCTACGGCCAGCGCGCCTGGAAGGGCGTCCAGCAGGAGTTCGTCAAGCGCTACAATCGCTATCTGCGCAGACAACTCCGCAACTCTCGCAACGGCGGGCCCGGCACGGAGAAGGAGATCAGGGAGACCGAGGAGTTTAAGAAACTGGACGAGGAGGCCAAACAGGCGGCCGCCGCCGTCGAGCCCGAGCGCAAAGACATAGACCGTCAGGTTGCCATTATTCAGAGCCAGTTGGATGCCATCACCGATCCCTTCCAGAACGCGCGCGGCTACATCTCCGTGCTCAATTACAGGATCGAAACCGCTTCGAGCGATTCGAGCAGGAATAGCTTGCGCCAGCAGGTGGCCGGGGAGAAACAGAAAAAGGTAAGGGTCGAGATGCCCGTGGGCGACGGCTCGGACAAGACCCAGAGGCTTGATCTGACCTACCCTGAATTGGAAGACCGCTACACGGCGCTCAAGGATAAGAAGGGCGAGCTTTTGACGCGCAAGGCCGAGCTACTGAAAAAACCTGCGGAGCTTGCCAAGGAGCGCGACGATTATCTCAAAGAGAACGTCACGGGCTTGACCGACGATCAGATCAGAAGCCTCATCAAGCGGAATGAGAACTTCGATTACTCGCTGCGCCAGATCAGCGTCCTCGAACACAACATAGTGGATCGCTGCGAGACGTGTCATCTGGGGGTGCGCGAGCCCGTGCGGATCACGGCCGCCGCGATGGCTCCGTCCACGCGCCGGAAGCCGGATGCGCTGGCCCACGCCTCCGTCTCGCACCCGAACAAAGAGCTGCTGCAAATACATAATCCGGAGCGGTTCGGCTGTTCCAGTTGCCACGGCGGCAACGGTCGCGCGACGACGACCGTCATCAAGGCCCACGGCCAGAATCCATTCTGGCTGCACCCGCTCTGGGCCCGCGAGAACATGGAGGCGGGCTGCCAGCAGTGCCATTCGACCGACCGCGTGCTCGACCACGCGCCGACGCTTACACAGGGCAAAGACCTGTTCCAGAACCGAGGGTGCGTCGGCTGCCATCGCTACGAGGGCTACGACCGCGAATCGGATGCTCTCTCGAATGCTCGCCAGACCATCAAGCAGCTCGAAGAGCAGATTGCGACTAACGAGCGCGAGTCGCGGCTGGCCAAAGAAGAGAGCGGCGCTGCCGAGAACGACGTGGAAGCGCAGCGGCTGCTTGCGCGCGCCGAATCCATGCGCGTCACCAACAGCCTGCTCGCCGCGCAGATCGAGCAGCTCAATACGACCTCGAAATATTTGATGCAGGATCAGAAGAAGGTCGGGCCGAATCTCAAGGACGTTCGCTTGAAGCTCAGAAAAGAGTGGATACCCGAGTGGCTCAGAGACCCGCAGGCGTTTAGGCCCGGCACCAAGATGCCTACCTTCTGGCGCATCGATGGCCGCGACAACCGGCGCGGCGAAGACAACACGCGCGAGGACGAGGAGCGCAAAGCCATCGCCGCCTTTATCTGGCAGGAGGGCTTTGACGGGCGCGTGCCTGAACGACAGAAGGGCGACGCCGCGCACGGCAAAGAGCTTTTCGAGACGCGCGGCTGCATGGCCTGTCACTCCATCGGCGAAGGCGATCAACTCGTCGGCGGCGAGAACGCGGCCAGCTTCGCCGCCAACCTGACCCGCGTCGGCGACAAGGCCAGCTACGATTATATCGTGCGCTGGATTTACAACCCACGCGAACGCTGGGCTCCCTACTGCCCGAAAGAGAAGCGCGACCTGACGCGCGAGGATTACGAGCGAAACGGCAAGCCCTTCGTCTTCGACGGCGATCACTCGAAGTGTCCGAACGACGGAGCCGAGATACAGGTGCAGAACATGACGGTGATGCCCAACTTCCGTCTCACGGAGAAGGACGCGGAGGACATCGCCACCTATCTCTTCTCGCTATCGGAGCGTAGAAATTACCCGGACGCGTCCTTTATGGATGACCCCGCGCTCAAGGATAAGGGGCGCGCGCTCGTACGCACCTACGGTTGCGCCGGATGCCACGAGATCAAGGGGCTGGAAGAGGAGCAGCGCATCGGTAAGGAGTTGAGCGCCGAGGGCGCGACTCCCATCGAGCGTTTCGACTTCGCGCTTCTGACCAAGCCCGCCGAGGACGGCCTCGACCCCTACACCAACCAGCCGGTCGTCGATAAGCGCACGGGTGAAAAAGAGGACTGGTACAACGCGCACGGCTTCATCTCGCACAAGATAAACGACCCCGGCATCTACGATAAGGGCAAAGAGAAAGAGCCGAAGGACATGCTTCGGATGCCGAAGCCCTTCATGACTGAGGAGTGGAACAGGGCGCTGACGACCTTCCTGATAGGCAGCGTCGGCGTCGAGGGCGCGAACGTCCCGCAGGCGCTCTTCTATACGGCGACCGACCGGCAGAAGGACATACAGGACGGGTGGTGGGTCGTTAAGAAATACAATTGCATGGGTTGCCATAGCATACAGGTCGGTCAGCCCTCCGTGTTGATGGGCCTGCCGCTCTACCAGTCGAGCGAGTGGCGAGACCAGTTACCGCCGCGCCTGACGAGCGAGGGCGCGCGCGTCGACCCCGACTGGCTCCTGCGCTTCCTGCGCGACCCGTCGCTCAGCGACGAGCACGGACGCCCCGCTCCCGGTCGCAGCGATAAGACCGTGGGCCCAGCGCCGGGCAATGCGGCGACCGGCAACCAGTACAGTGCGAGCACCGGCACATCATCGCCTGCGACGGGCACAACCGGCGCAGGAGGCGGCGGCGGAGGGCAGGATGGTGCAGGCGGCGCGGGCCAGAACCGTAACGCGCCCGCCGAGAAGCTCAAGCCGCAGCCCGGCATGGATCGCAACGGCGTGCGGCCTTACCTGAAGGCGCGCATGCCGACCTTCAGCTTCTCGCCGCAGGAGTTGCGAACACTGGTGCGCTTCTTCATGGCCGTCTCGGCGCAGCAGGAGCCGTACATTCCCGAAAAGCTTGAGCCTTTGACGGAGCAGGAGCGCAACCTCGCGCGACAGCTATTCACCTCGCGCGGCGCGCCGTGTCTCAAGTGTCATATCACGGGCGAGCCGGAGCACGACAAAACGGCGCTGGCTCCGAACTTCCTTCTCGCCAGCGAGCGCCTGAAGCCGGGCTGGACTTTCCGCTGGATACTAGACCCGCAGCAGATCAGTCCCGGCACGGCGATGCCTTCCGGGCTCTTCAAGAAGGATCAGGAGCGTTGGGTCTTCAGCGGCGAGACGCCGCCCGCCTTCAACGATTACCACGGCGATCATGCAGACCTGCTCGTGCGCTACATGTTCGAGCTGACGGCGGACGAGCAGCGCCGACTGGCTTCAACTTCGCCTCCGGCGACGAGCGGCCAAACGCCCGCGCCCAGGGAGACTGAGTCGGCCACACCAGCGCAGCAGGGAGTCAGCCGCGCTTCGCCATCCGCGCGCGGCTCGAAGCGCCGCACGCTCGCCTACAACCGTCCCGCGCCGATGCGGCCCGCTGCTGCCGCTCTGGATCGGGTGGCGGTGGCACACCAGAGGAGGCTCGTAAACTTTTCACCGTGAAGCCTGCCGCCATTTGGTCAGGCTTCAGTTTTATACTTATAATCGAGGAAGTAATCATGTTACCCAAACGCAGACGTTACTGGCTCGCCGTTTTACTGGCGATAGCGATGCTCTCCTTCGTCGTCGCCTGCTCGTCGAGTGATGATGACGATGAGGATGATGACGCGCCGGTTGAAACGGCCGGAGCGCCCTACAAGACCACTGGCAACGAGGGGACTATTACGGGCAAGGTGCTCTTTGACGGGGCGACCGCGCCCGTCCCGAAGCCTATAGACATGGCGGCCGACGCGGCGTGCGCGTCGAAGAACCCGAACGCGGTCGCCGAAGATGTCGTCGTCAAAAACGGGGCCGTCGAATACGTCTTCGTCTACATCAAGGACGGGCAAACCACGGAGGGTTCTAAGAAGCTGGACAGCTTCAAGTGGGACGCGCCTGCGGACGCGACGCTCGATCAGAACGGATGCCATTATGTGCCGCACGTCGTCGCCGTTCAGGTCGGGCAGAAGTTGAACGTCACCAACTCTGATCCGACGACGCACAACGTCAACGTGCAGCCCAAGAATAACGATCCGTTCAATACGGCGCAGGGCCAGAACGCCGCGCCCATCACGAGCGTCTTCAAGCGCGCCGAGGTCTTGATTCCCGTCAAGTGCAACCAGCATCCCTGGATGAAAGCCTGGATCGGCGTGCTCAAGCATCCGTTCTTCGCCGTCACGAAGGAGGATGGAAGCTTCGAGATCAAAAATGTTCCGCCGGGCACATACACGGTCGAAGCCTGGCACGAGCGATTCGGCACGAAGACGGCGCAGGTTAAGGTCGATAACAAGGGCACTGTGACTCAGGAATTTAAGATGGGCGCGGGGGCGACCGCCGACGCCGGAGCGCCCCAGGGCGGCTCGCTTCAAATACTGCCCGCAATCGAGCTGCCGATGCTCGGAGGACACTGAAGGCAATAGTAGTGACACGCGCCCCCCTCTCTCTCTGTATGCGTGTGACGGGTGAAAAGAGGGTTCTCTTTCCGCCTGTCGCGCATCAATGGTCACACAGCGCTCGTTTATGAACCGAGGTCTCCATCGCTTTACGCTCTTTGTGACGTGCGCGACTTTCGTACTGATCGTCGCGGGCGCGCTCGTCACGAGCAATGGCGCTGGGCTCGCCGCGCCGGACTGGCCGCTCTCCTGGGGCAGGGTCTTTCCGCCGATGGTGGGCAATCTCTTTTACGAGCACGGCCATAGATTGATCGCCACGTCTGTCGGCCTGCTCACCATCGCGCTCAACGTCTGGCTGTGGAAGAGCGAGAAGAGGCTTTGGGTGCGACGGCTCGGGCTCGTCGCGCTCGCAGCGGTCATTGCACAGGGGTTGCTCGGCGGGCTCACCGTCAAGCTGATGCTGCCCGTCTGGGTCTCGTCGGCCCACGCCTGTCTGGCGCAGCTCTTCTTTTGTACGCTGGTCAGCCTTTCGGTTTTCACAGCGCCCGCGTGGAGCGACCCCCGCCCCGTTATAGAAGAGACGGACGGGCCGTCGCTCAGACCCTTGTGCGTCGCGGCCTTCGCCGTCACCTTCATACAACTGGTGCTCGGCGCTACGCTGCGCCACTCGGCTTCATGGGACGAGCACTTGCCTGCGAATCTGGTGCTCGCGCATGTGTTGGGAGCGTTGCTGGTCACGCTCATGCTCGGAGGCACGCTCATTACTGTGCTCAGACGCCACGGGCGCGAGGCGTATCTGGCGCGACCGGCGATGGTGGGCGCGGCGTTACTGGCCTTGCAACTCGGTCTTGGGCTTGCGACCTATCTGGCGCGACGCGCCTCGCCCGATGCGCCGCAGCCGCTCAAGCCGATAGTCACGATCACGGTCGCGCACGTCGCGTGCGGCGCGCTCGTGCTGGCGACAATCGTGGTGCTCGCGCTGCGCGTTTTCAGACAGCTTCGACCGGCGCGGGCGGCGTTCGAGGTTCCGCAGGCGGCGGCGCGCACGAGGAGCAGGAGTGCCACCATCTGAAGGGCCGCTTCACACTGTCGGAGCGAGAGCGGTTTCGCTCTCCATAGCAGGCGCGGCGCGAAAATTTTCAGGGCGGCAAGGTAAAGCTTAGAAACTCTTTATGAAAAGTATCGCAGTAGAGTTCACACAAGGCGGGATGACGCAGTTGGAAATGGCGCGCGCGGGCGGGCGCGAAAGGCTCTCGGCCTACGTGGAGCTGACCAAGCCGCGCATCACTTTCCTGATCGTGCTCACGGCGGCCGCAGGTTTCTGCCTGGGCACGACCGGGGCCATCAACTATCTCTTATTTACACATGCGATGGTGGGCATCGCCCTGCTTTCGTCCGGCATTGCGACGCTCAACCAGTATATGGAGCGCGACCTGGACGGACTGATGCGGCGCACGGCGGCGCGGCCCCTGCCTTCCGGAAGGCTCCTGCCCGTCGAGGCGTGCGCCCTGGGCCTGGGCCTGACGCTGGGCGCGGAAATCTATCTCGCGCTGCTGGTCAATCCTCTGACGGCGCTACTGGGTCTGACGGTCGTCGCCGGATACCTGTTCGTCTATACGCCGCTCAAGACGAGGACTTCGCTTTCGACCGTCTTCGGCGCATTTCCGGGAGCGATGCCGCCTTTGATCGGGTGGGCGGCGGCGCGCGGCACCGTCGGCATGGAAGCCTGGGTGCTGTTTGCGATCCTGTTTCTCTGGCAGTTCCCGCATTTCCTGGCCATCGCCTGGATGTACAGAGAGGATTACGGGCGCGCGGGCATAGTGATGCTGCCGGTGGTCGAGCCCGAGGGGCGCGTCACCTCGCAGCAGATAGTCGTCTACACGTTGCTGCTTCTGCCCGTCAGCCTGCTCCCGACGGCCGTCGGCATCTCCGGCGCGGTATACTTTTACGGCGCGATGGTGCTCGGCGTGCTGTTTCTCTACAGCAGCATTCGCGCGGCGATCTCAAAATCGAGACAGCAGGCGCGACGGCTACTCCTGGCTTCCGTGCTCTATCTGCCGCTGCTGTTTGCCTTGATGGTTTTAAACCGTTGAGCGTCGACGGCGAGTCGCATGGCGAAGGGAAGCGGGCTCTTTCCTTGCCTTAGGCTTTTCAGCCGTTGACCCTATGAACTGTAAGGAGAACCGAATAGATGGGGCGCGCACTGGCACTACTGATATGGCTTTTGACGATTGGCTCCGTGGCCCTGTTTTTTGCGGGGTGGTGGTTTCCGCCCTCGATCTCCGAATACGGGCCGAGCATCGATAGCCAATTCCTGATTACGATCATCGTCGTCGGGCTGGCCTTCACGGCCGCGCAGGTCGGGCTCGGTTACACGCTCTGGCGCTATCGCGACAACAAGAGCGTCGAGCGCGCGACCTATTCACACGGCAACAACCGCCTGGAGATAGTATGGACGGTGATAACGGCCATCATCTTCATAGGGCTCGGCGTGATGGGCCAAAGGGTCTGGGCGCGGCTTCATTTCCAGTCCGCTCCCGCCAACGCCTTCCATATAGAGGTAGTCGCCCAGCAATTCCAATGGAATTTTCATTATCCGGGGGCGGACAATAAGCTCGGCTCGACGAAGCCGGAGCTGATAAGCGATTCGTCGCTCAACTTCATAGGGCTCGACGACAAAGACCCTAACTCGACGGACGATTCGGTCGTCTCGACACTGATCGTACCCTTGAACCGCCCGGTCGAATTGACCATGCGCTCAAAGGACGTGACGCACGATCTGTGGGTTCCGCAACTGCGTATCAAGCAGGACGTAGTTCCCGGCATGAACATTAAACTCCATTTCACGGCGAATCAGGTCGGGCAATACGAGGTCGCGTGCGCCGAGTTGTGCGGGCAACTCCATTACAAGATGAGGGCCAATATGCTGGTGCTCCCGGAAAACGAGCACGCGGAGCTGATGGCGATGCCGCAGGCGAAATTCCAGTCGCGCATGAACGAACTGCTCAAGAAGTATCCGCTGCCTCCGGGGAAGTAATCCTGTGATGGCGGCCAGCCAGGAAGAGTCCTCCGGCGAGGATGCCTAAAAGGAGAAGGGCAATGGCAGAAGCGGAAACGACACACGGGGTACAAGGCGAGGCTCACGACGAGGCTCATGCCGGGGTGCATCGCCACCCGGCCCCGACCAACTTCATACGCAAGTATATCTTCAGCATAGATCACAAGGTCATCGGCATCCAGTACATTTTACTGGCGCTCGTTTCCGTCTTCGTCGGGATGTTTCTATCCGTCCTGATGCGCCTGCGCCTGACGTGGTCGGAACAGGCTTGGCCGGGGCTGGCGACACTCTTCCCGCTCGGCGCAAAGGGCGGCGTGATGCTGCCGGAATTTTATCTCTCGCTGGTGACGATGCACGGGACGATGATGGTCTTCTTCGTCCTGACGACCGCGCCGCAGGGCGGATTCGGCAACTACTTCCTGCCGATCCAGATCGGGGCCGACGACATGGCGTTCCCGAATCTGAATATGATGTCCTTCTGGGTGACGCTGCTCGGATTCTTAGTCCTGGTGCTCGCCATCTTCGCCGAAGGCACGGGCACGGTGGCCGGATGGTTCAGTGCGAAGCCGAGCGGCACGATTGGGCCCATCGGCGGCTGGACATCCTACCCGACCTTGAGCGCAATCGGCGCCAGAGCGGGCCCGGGCCAGGGCATGGGGCAGAATCTGTGGATCATCAGCATCGCCATCTTCTGCGTCGGTTCCCTGCTGGGCGCGCTCAATTTCATCACGACGCTCATTAATATGCGCTGTCGCGGAATGTCGCTGATGAGGATGCCGCTGACGTGCTGGGCCTGGTTTACGACGGCCGTGCTGGCGCTTCTGGCGTTCCCGGTACTGCTCGGTGGCGGCATACTGTTGCTGCTGGATCGCGTGGCCGAGACGAGCTTCTTCATTCCGGGCGGTCTGGTGGTGAGCGATACTCTTCTGACGAATCACAAGGGCGGCTCACCCATTCTCTGGCAGCACCTTTTCTGGTTCTTCGGGCATCCGGAGGTCTACATAGCTATCTTGCCGGGCATGGGCGCGACCTCGCACATCCTGGCGACGTTTGCGCGCAAACCCGTCTTCGGCTATCGCGCGATGGTCTTCGCCATGTTCGGCATCGGCCTGCTGGGCTTTTTCGTCTGGGGCCACCACATGTTCATGAGCGGCATGAGCCCCTATTCGGGGATGGCGTTCTCGATCCTGACGCTATCGATCGGCGTGCCCTCGGCCATTAAGACCTTCAACTGGCTGGGCACGATGTGGGGCGGCAAGATACGTTTCGTCAGCCCGATGCTGTATGCCATCGGGTTCGTGTCGCTGTTTGTCGCGGGCGGCATTACGGGGCTGGTGCTGGGCCAGACGAGTCTCGATCTGCCGATGCACGATACCTATTTCGTGCTCGCACACTTTCATCTGGTGATGGGCGTGGCGGCCATCTTCGGCATGTTCGCAGGGATAAGCTTCTGGTTCCCGAAGATGTTCGGGCGCATGATGAGCGAGCGCTTGGGCAAGCTTCATTTCTGGATTACGTTCACGGGCGTCTACTGCATCTTCGTGCCGATGCACATTATGGGAATAGTCGGGATGCCGCGTCGGTACGCGCAATTTACGGAGTACGAGTTTTTGAAATCCTTGCACCCGCTGGTCGTCTTCGTCACCATAGCCGTGATCGTGACGGCCATCACCCAGCTCGTCTTCCTCTTCAACTTCATATGGAGCATGTTCAAGGGCGAGAAGGCGGGCGATAACCCCTGGGAAGCGACCTCGCTGGAATGGGCCATTCCGTCGCCGCCTCCGCACGACAACTTCGCGGGCATTCCGCCCGTCGTCTACAGGGGGCCGTACGAATATTCCGTGCCGGGCGCGCCCGACGATTTCATTATGCAGACGGAGCCAGACCCGACCGAGGCGGGTGGTAGCGCACACGGCGCAAGGGATTCAGTAGCGGGGAGAGGCACAGGCAATGGGCACAACGGTCATAAGCACTGAGAAGACCGTCACCCGACCAAAGGGGATTGCAAAGGGCGGCAGGTTCAACGGCGGCCGCACGCGCGGCACGGGCGGACGTGGGCCGGGCGGCGGCGGTGGCGGCGGCGACGACGGCTCGGGCCATCTGACGCCGGATCATCGCTACAAGATAGGGATGTGGGTCGCGCTGGCCTCGATCATGATGCTGTTCACGGCCCTGACGAGCGCCTATATCGTGCGCTCGCGCCTGGGCACGGCGAGCGACTGGCAGCCCGTTCCCATACCGCGCATGATCTGGCTGAGCACCTCGCTCATTATCCTGAGCAGCGCGACCTTTGAGGCGGCTCGCAGGTTCATTAAGCGGGGCGATGATCGCGGGTATCGGCGCTGGCTGATGGCGACCGTGGCGCTCGGGCTCGCCTTCCTGGCGACACAGTTGCTCGCGTGGCGCGAACTGGTCGCGCAGGGGATCTATCTCGCCAGCAACCCGCACAGCTCTTTCTTCTATTTGTTGACCGGCGTGCATGGCCTGCATCTGCTGGGCGGGATTCTGATGCTCGGGCTGCTCCTGGCGCGCGCCTGGGGCAGCAGGCGACGCGACGAGCGGACAAGCGCGCGGCAGCGCGATTCGGTGGAAGCCGTGGCGCTCTACTGGCATTTTATGGACGGGCTCTGGATCTACCTGTTTCTACTCCTTTTCCTTTGGAGGTAAGAGTTGAGCACTGAAGCGAGAGCGGATCAAATGCTGGCGACCGAGTGGAGCGGCGGCGCGCTGCCCTATCACATCGGCCATAAAAAGCTCGGCATGTGGCTTTTCATAGTCTCGGATGCGTTGACCTTCTCGGCGCTCCTGATCGGCTACAGCTACGTGCGCGCGTCGAGCGATCAATGGCCCACCCCGTTCAAGTTTTCTCCGAGCATCGTCTTCTCGACCATCATGACGCTCTGCCTTCTGTCGTCGAGCCTGACGATGGTGATGGCGGTGGCGGCATCGGCTCGCCAGGACAAGAAGAAGGTCAGGCTCTGGATATTCGGGACTATGCTCGGCGGCCTCTCGTTCCTCGTCCTGCACATATATGAATGGATGCACCTGATAAGGGACGAGCACCTGCGGCCCTTTAGTCTGCCCGAAGAGTGGCTTCACCGCTGGCCGCAGGCTTCGCCTCTCTTCGGGGCGACCTTCTTCGCCATCACCGGGCTTCACATGTTCCACGTTCTGACGGGCGTCATTTACCTGGGCTGGATCGCGCTTAGAGTTCGGCGCGCGCGCCACGAGGATGTCGAGATCAGCGGCCTCTACTGGCACTTTGTCGATTTGGTGTGGATGTTCGTCTTTCCACTGATCTATCTGATGTCCGTGGACATGGGCCATTAGGGTTCGAAGGCGGGCCGCGTGTTAAGGGGCGGCGGGACAGGGAGCGAGCGCTCTACGGTTTAGAAGAAAAGAGTTGAGGAGACATGAAAACGAGATGAGTCGCCTTAATGAGACGTTAAAGAGCTGGTCGAGTCGGGAGGAAGTGGTTCTGAATCTCATTTCTCTCGCCATCGCTATCGGATTCATCGCCCTGGTAATCTCAAATGTTCGGATGGCCGGGAACTTTATATCCATCGACAGCCTCTTCATCACGACCGTCTTTCTTCTGCTGGCCGGAGTCTTTCTCATCAGCCCGGCGATGTGGGCCTATTCTCACGGCTACCTGAAGAATCCACTGGCGGGCGGCGCGGGCGCGGCGGTCGTCGAAGAAGGGCCGATTCATTTCGAGGGCTCGGCGCGGCTGTTTATGATCGTCTGGGGCTGGCTGCTCCTCTTAACGGCGGTCGAAGTCTTTCTGGCCTACGTTCAGGTTTCGCTCCATCTCATGCTGACGATCCTGATCGGGTTGTCCGTCATAAAAGCAGTGCTGATCGTCGCCTATTTTATGCACCTGCGGTTCGAGCGATTGAGCCTCGTGTTTACGCTCGTCCCGATGCTCGTCGTCTGTATCTGCCTGCTCCTGGTTTTCTTCCCCGACAGCTTTAGATCGCTGGCGCTTCGTCCCTACAGGTGATGTGAAGGGTGACACGTATGGAGATCAGTTGATGACGGTACGAGACAAGGCTCGTAAGTTACTGAACATCGCGGCGATACTGGCGGCGGCGTGCACGTCTGCGCCTTCTCAGTGCGCGATGTGCCGCGCGGCGGTTGGAAATTCGGCCGAAGCCTCTTCAATAGCCGGTAGCATGAACCTGGCGGTCATGGCGTTGATTATCCCCCCGGTGGCCTTGTTCTGTTCATTTATCGTCCTCCTCTACAGGCACAGGAAAGCTCCCGGAGAGTTTGCCGCGAGCGCGCACGATCAAGAGGCGGCGGTGGCGGCGGCGGAGCAGCGGCGGCGCGACAGACAGAATGATGCGGACGAGCGCGCACGAAGCAAGGGAGACGGCGACAGGCCGAGGGCGCTCGCGAAAGCGACCTGACTCGGGCACGCATTTTTTTTTGACGCTCCAGCGACGCGCACGCGGCGCGCATCCTTCCCCTTCGACCCCGCCTGATTCTAAAAAGCAAATCGTAAAGAACTTTTTTTGTGAGGCGAGAGTGATGGCAGAGCAGCAGAATCAATCGAAACTCGATAGCGAACGACAGAGCATACGCGGGCGCGTCTGTCCGCGATGCGGCGGCAAGATCATCCCGGCCGATAGCGCCGTCTATCAAAGCCCCGGCGACCCTTCGGCCGTGTTCCCGAGCTGGCAGTGCGAGAGGTGCGGCTACCAGGAGGTCTACGAGCCGCGCAAGGCCGAGAAGCCAAAGCACGGGAAGGAATGACGCTCTCGCTCACGAATGAAAGATAAGATGCGGTGTCCCCCCTCGGGTTGCGCCGCGAGGTTTAGGGTAAGGCGATGGATACTCTGACGCAAAAAGTTCTAGGGATGTTCGGTTACTGGAAGAAAGATACGCTCGACCTTCACGAATTATTTGAGGCGGGCGGCAACGACACGGACGCGCGTACGGCCGTGTTCGACATCGTGGAAAGGCTGGTTCGAGAAGGGCTGCTCGAAGAGCGCGGCAACGATTTTTACGCCCTGACCGAAGAAGGTAAGAGGGCGGCGCTCTCCATCGACAGCCCCGTGATCGAGAATGAAGACGGATAGGTGCGGTAACGCGTTCGAGAGCGCGGCCTTGCCCGCCGGATTGATCTTACGGTTGCTGCGGATATTCAAAACTCTTTTATGAAACCGTTCCCGGTTGAGCTTAAACAAGCGGTCGGCAGTAGAACCATTCTGCTTTGGAGCACGCTCATTAGCATGCTCGTGATAGGCTTTCTGCTCTGGCTGATCTACTTTAAAGAGACGCCCGTCGCCGCCGCCGCGCCGGTCGCTTCCGGTAGTATTCTGCCAGCCGTCAATGCGCTGCTCAACGGCCTGAGCGCCTGCTCGCTCGTCGCCGGTTTTCTCTCGATCAGAAGGGGACAGGTCGGCATTCATCGCCGGTTCATGTTCGGCGCTCTCTTTTTCTCGGCGCTCTTCTTAATCTCCTATATCGCATACCACAGCACGCACGGCGATACTCCTTTCCGGGGAACGGGAATCATCCGTCCCATCTACTTCTTTATCCTGATCTCTCATATACTGCTGACGGTGGTCGCCCTGCCGATCATCCTGACGACGCTCTTTCTGGCCCTGACGGGCCGATACGGCGCGCACAGGCGGATCGCCCGCGTAACATTCCCGACCTGGCTGTACGTCTCCGTGACGGGCGTCCTCATCTTCTTTATGCTGAGGATTTTCAGCTAGGATGAGGCCCTCTGTGCGCGTCGCGTATGCCGGGGAGGCGGGGCCGTTTTCAGAGAGACAGAAATTCAGGCGACAATCGCTCGCGCCTTGATGCGAATGCAGAAGAGCCAAGGGGTCGTATGTCCGACAGCACCACGAACAATAATCATCCGGTCACGGGCACAGAGCCCAAGCAGCCGCAGCAGCGCCGCCGCTCAAACCTGCCCCTGATAATCGTCGCCGCTCTCTTCGTCGTCGTGCCCTTCCTGACGTGGTATGGAACATGGTTCGGACGGCAGCTGTCTGACGCGGAGATCGAAGAGTATCTCTCGGACGAGAAGAAACCGAGACGCATCCAGCACGCGCTTTCACAGATCGAAGAGCGTATGGTCAGGCACGACCAGAGCGCTAGGCGCTGGTATCCGCGCATCCAGACGCTTGCGGCCAACCCGGTCACGGAATTTCGCAAGACGGCCGCTTACCTGATGGGCTTCGATAACAGCTCGGAAGAGTTCCACGCCACGCTCCTGCATCTTCTGGAAGACGGACAGCCGAGCGTGCGTCGTCAGGCGGCATTGTCGCTCGTCACCTTTGGCGACACACGTGGCAGGGCCGAGCTGCGCGCGATGCTTGAGCCCTACACAGTCCAGGCGCCCGCCGAAGGCACGCTCGGCAGCGTCCTCTCCACAGGCTCAATCGTCAGGGAGGGAAGTTTGATGGCGCGCATCGAGCCGCCGAGCGGCGGTGTTGATGTTCAGGAGGTGCGCTCTCCTTTGCCCGGAAGGGTCGGCGAGGTCTTAAAGCAGGAGGGCGCGCGCGTGGGCACTGGCGAGGCGCTTTTTATAATCACGCCCGACGGCCAGTTCGTCTGGGAGGCTTTACGCGCTCTCTATCTGGTGGGCGAGCGCGAAGACCTGCCCGCCGTCGAGCGCTATGCGAGCGGGGCAGGAGGGCGCGTCACGGATCAGCTCAAACAACAAGCGGCCCAAACGGCCAGGGCCATTCAGAGCCGCATGGAAGGCGCGGGCCGACAGCAAAACAGTCGCCGCGCGCCCCAGTAGTGCTCGACGCTCAGGGATTAAGCTCGATGCCGTGCGCGGCCTCCCATTCGTCTGTCGGAACCATCTCGATGGCATCCCAGGGGCAGCCGTCTAGAAACGCACCGTCGGGGCCTTTGCTGATACATTTCTGGCAGCCGATGCAGAGGTTCGGATCGACTTCGATGCGTCCGAACGGAGGATGGTCTTCGTCCGGAACCCAGAACATGCAGGCTTCTATCGGGCAATATTCGATACAGGCGGGCGAGCCCGCGCAGCCCGTGCAGCAGTCGGTCGTGATGGCCAGTATTCTGGGCTTCTTCTTACGCGTCGCTTTGCCGTCGCCCGCCGACATCGGCCAGTGTTTTTCTATGATCTCAATCATGCAAAAAATTGCCTCTCAGGCCGCAACCTCATAATGGTAGTTTTAAGAACCGCTTTACTCTAACACGGGCGAGCCGCTTTACTCAATAAGTTGGCTCTCCCGTAGGGGGGCGCAATCGAGGCTTGAAGAGTGGGCCGAAACAGGATAAAACTAAACTCAAATAACTCTGCACAGGAGGGTCTTTGATGAGAACAGTCTCCGGAATCTTTCAGACACGAGAGGCGGCGGAGCGCGCCGTCGCGCATCTTCATTCCATCGGCATCAAGGATGAACAGATCAGCTTTCTTGCCCCCGGCACATCGACAGAGGAGCTGGACGCGAGTGTGCCCACGACGGAAACGGAGCAGCCCGGAATGGGCAAAGCAATCGGCGGGTGGGCCGGTGGAGCGCTCGGCGTCGCCGGAGGCATGCACATTGGCGCGGCAGCCGCCAGTTTGTTCGTCCCCGGCGTCGGGCCTGTGATCGCCGCCGGATTGATCGGCGCGGCGCTTTTGGGGATCGGCGGCGCGAGCGTCGGCTTAGCCGCAGGCGGCGCGCTCGAAGACGCCGTCGCCGAAGGATTGCCGCAGGACGAGCTTTATGTTTATGAGGATGCGCTCCGGCAGGGTCGAACGGTCGTCATCGTGGTCGGCGACGACGACGCGCAGGGCGAATCTACCCGAAACATATTGGCGCAGGCCGGGGCCGAGAGCATAGATGCGGCGCGTGAAAGCTGGTGGGTCGGCTTGCGCGACGCCGAAGATGAACAGTACGCGGGCCAGGGCCGCGATTTTAAGAGGGACGAGCCGTATTACAGAAAGGGATTCGAGGCCGCCCTGCATCCACAGCTTCGTGATCGGTCTTACGAGGATAACTCGGAGCTGCTGCGCGAGCGCCACGCGGGCGCCTACGAGCACGAGGCTTTCCGTCGCGGCTACGAGCGCGGGCAGGCTTATCATCGCGGCTTGAAGGAGAAGTATAAAGCTTGAGGGATACACTGTTGAGCGTAGCCCTGATGCTCGGCATACTCGTCCTGAGCGCGATAGTTACAAACTGGTTCGCGCGCACGATGTACAATCGCTGCGGCGCTTGCGGAACTCTCAACGCAAAGCGTCGCGCCAACTGCCGGGCCTGCAATGCTGTGTTACCTTAGCAGCCCCGCGCAAGCGGCGATAGAATGCAGCCCATGGCGTTAGCCATGGGAATCAAGATCGGCGGATAGCATCAGGCCCCCGGATGGGGCGAAAGAAATTCAATCCGGAGACTCTGAAATCAAGGTTTCGTTCGCCCCATCCGGGGGCCCTGACATTTATTGTTTCACTTCTTCCCGCGGCTGAACCCGTGGGCTACACTCCGCCGCCCCTTCGGGGCTCAGAAGTAGTGTTATCGCTATCTTAACCGAACGAAAAAGCTCTGCTAAACCGCTTCGCCTGAGATGCCCTGGAATCCTGATCGCTATCGGCAGTTTCAAAAAGAGCGCTTTCAGCCCTTCGATGATCTTCTACGACTGGTGAAGCGAAGCGAGGGCATGCGCGTCGTAGACCTCGGATGCGGCACCGGAGAATTGACGGCGCGGCTGGCCGATGGGCTGCCCGCGAGCGAGGTCACGGGCATAGACTCCTCCGCGGAGATGCTGGCCCGCGCCCGAGAGCAGCACGCGCGGCGAGGGTTACGTTTTGAGCAGGGCTCTATAGAGACTGCCGTTGGGGAATGGGACCTGGTCTTCTCTCACGCGGCGATACATTGGGTTGAGGATCATCAATCGCTCGTCCCGCGCCTGCTGCGGTTGGTCAGGCGTGGAGGCCAATTGGCCGTGCAGCTACCATCCAATCACGGGCACGCCTCTCACACGCTGATTACGGAGGTCGCGCTCGAAGAACCCTTCAGGCTGGCGCTCGGCGGCTGGACTCGTGCTTCCCCCGTCCTGTCGATAGAGGCTTATGCGGAGCTTTTGTATGAGCACGGCGCGGAGGAGATAGCGGTCTTTGAAAAAGTTTACCCGCACGTGCTCGAATCATCCGACGCTATCGCTGAATGGACGCGGGGCACGACGCTTGTTCCATATTTCGAGCGTTTACCGGAAAAGCTTCACGAGCCGTTCATGCAGCGATACCGCGAAAGGCTCAGTGCGCTTTGGCCCGCAAGCCCCGTCTTCTACGGATTCAAACGCATACTTTTCGCCGCCACGCGCCCTGGTGGCGCAGACTGAGTGCGGCTCGCTCTTATTCGCGCCAGCGCCTCGGCGGCCTCAATCCGCCCAAGGGCGTCCGGGCTGTGGGCCAATTGATAGGCGACCATTGCTTCGGGCTGCGGAAAATCCAGCTTCTTGATAATGCTTGATCGCCTGTCGAAGCGAATCAAAAGGGGCCTCGCCTCCAGCTTGAAGGTGAATAGCTGCTTGCGACTGTTTATCACGATGGGCAGGACGCGCGATCTGCCCCCTGCGGTCGTCACTTCTATCTCTACGGGCAGGCGAAAGACTTCGGGCGTCGTGTCGTCTGCCAGTTGCGTCTGCTCTACGCTGAGCGTCAGCAGCCTTGATGCAGGGCGATAGCTGTAACGCACGCGCAGCTCCGGATAGCCAGCCTTGTAAACCCATTGATCGAAAAACCAGTCGAGCCGTTTCTCGCTCGTCTGCTCAAAGGCGCGCTGTAAATCGGCCGTCTCGACAAGTCCATACTTGTGCTCGTCCAGGTACCTGTTCAATGATTTCCAGAAGAGCGCATCGCCCACCGCTTCGCGCAGCATGTGTATGATGAGGCCGCCCTTCTGATAGAGCGTCGCGTCGAAGATGTCCGACGGATTCCGGTAGCGGTCGTAAACGATAGGGCGACGATACCTTAAACGGTCTTCGAGCAGGTATAGCCGCGCGTTCTGCCGCATCTGCAAAAGATAGGCGTCGCGTCCCTCTTTATGCTCCCTGAAAACGGCCTCCATGAAAGTGGCGAAGCCCTCGTTGAGCCACAGGTGCTTCCAGCTTTTGCAGGTGACCAGATCGCCGAACCAGGAATGCGAAAGCTCATGCGCGAGCAGGTCTTCGGTCGCTTCCGTCACACCTCCGGCGGCGTCGTTGGCGGCCAGAATCTCCGAATCCGAATGAGTGGTCGCCGTGATATTCTCCATCCCGCCTGAGAAGAAGGCCGAAACAATCGTCTGCGCGTATTTGTCGTACGGATATTTGTAATTGAGTACCTGTGTGAACAGGCTCATCATCTCAGGCGTTTGTGAAAATGCGCGAAGCGCGACCCTTTCCGTGCCGCGATAGGTGTAATATTCGAGCGGGACGCTCTTGTACGCGTCCGTCAGCTTCACATAGTCGCCGACCACCAGGGAAGTCAGGTAGGTCGAGTGGGGCTGCTTCATAACCCAGTGAAAAGTGCGCGTGCCGTCCGCGTTGTACGCGGTCTCGACGAGCGCGCCGTTTGAGATAGCTATCTCGCTATTGCTCGTCGTGATGTATTGTTCGGAGGTCGCCTTATCGTCCGGATAATCGTAGCAGGGAAACCAGTGATGATTCTCTTCGGGCTCTCCCTGTGTCCAGATTTGCGCTGGCTTTGAGATGGAAGTCCCCTGTCTCGCCGGGACGAAGTAGAGACCCCGCTGCGGATTTGCTCGGTAGAGAATGCGCACCGAAATGGTATCGCCCGGCCCGTAGGCGCGGTCGAGCGCGATCAAAAGCTTGTCGGGCGGCTGCGTCCATTCAAGCAATGCTTGTGAGGGCGAGAGCGCAACCGATTCGATCTTCATGTCGGAAGCGTCGAGCGCGAAGGAGCGGAATCCCGCGTTGAGCGGTTTGAGGGTGATGGTCTCGTCGCCGATGACGGTTCTGGTCTGGGCGTCGAAGCGCGTGCGAATCAGGTAGTGCTGAACGTCGAAGGTGCGCGCGGGCGGTAGCTGCACGGGGCCTTGCGGCGGCGACCTGCGCGGCAGGATATTTTGCCCCGCCCCAGCCTTTGAGCCCGGCTCCAGCCTTTGACTGGCGAGCGTTGACGAGTTGATGCCGTTGGTGACAAAGCAGGCGAGCAGTAATAGTAGCAGCAGCGGTGGTGCTGTGGCGCGACGCGAAATAATTCCTGAAAGCATTTAGATGGCCGATAGTATCCCTGAAAAAATAGAAACCCCGCGCTTCATTGTGCCTGATCGGCCCGCCCGCCGCAAAGTAGAGTCAAGCGCACGCGCCGCCCCGAAGCCACTCTGTTTGGCTCGCCGTAGCACTCGAATCTTCCGAGGGCCCGAAATGACCTGCCGCCGGTTTCCGATGATTTCAGAGAGCGCGCATAAGGCGCGCCTGCTCTTTTGAGTATGAGTCCGGCAGTCGTATAGTTATATTATCGTGGATACGGGCAAAGGGCGTCGCGCCTACGGCAAAAGATGCGGGACGACCTCGCCGCCTCCCTGGATCGTCGGAGAAACATTTTGATGCTTCGTTTCGTCAAGTCGCTGTTCTTTTCATCAATCGTCTCTATCACCCTGATACTTACACCTAAGACTATGGCCCAGAATAATCAAAAGACCGTTCCGCCCGAATGGCAAACCTACGCAGAGAAGACCGACTATCGCGAGACGCCGCGCTATGACGAGACCATCGCGTATAGTCGCCGTCTGGATGAAGCCTCGCCGCTCATCCGTCTCACAAGTTTCGGAGAGAGCGGGGAAGGGCGCTCTCTTCCGCTCCTGATCGCTGCGCAGGGCGAAGCCTTCACGCCCGCCGAGGCCAGACGCGCCGGTAAGGCGATCATTCTCGTACAGGCGTGCATTCATCCGGGCGAGCCTGACGGAAAAGACGCTGGCCTCGCGCTGCTTCGCGACATCGCCATCACAAGGGAGCACCCGAATCTTCTGGATCACGTCGTCCTGTTGTTTATACCGATCTACAATACGGACGGGCACGAGCGTTTCAGTCCCTACAATCGCATCAACCAGAACGGCCCGGCCGAGATGGGATGGCGCGGCACTGCTACGAATCTCAATCTGAATCGCGATTACATGAAGGCGGACGCGCCGGAGACGCGCGCTTGGCTGCGGCTATGGACTGAGTGGAATCCAGACCTCTTCATCGATTGCCACGTCACAGACGGCGCTGATTATCGCTACAATATCACGTATCAGTACGAGCATCACGGCAACGTGCCCGCGCCCGTGCTCGCGTGGGAGCGCGCGGCCTTTGACGAGCGTATCGTTCCGGCGACCGAAGCGGCCGGAAACCTCCTCAGTACCTATTTAGAGTTTCGCGATAATCGCGACTTCTCCAAAGGCATCGACAGCTTCATAGCCCCGCCCCGCTTTTCGACGGGCTATACGCCCGTGCGTAATCGTCCGGGGCTGCTGATCGAAACGCACATGTTCAAGGATTACCGCTCGCGCGTGCGCGGAACCTATGACCTGTTGCGATTCGCGCTCGAAGAGGTCAATCGTGACCGGGAAGCGCTGCTCGGGGCCGTGCGTCAGGCGGACGAACAGGCCATCGCGGAGGGGCAGAAGTATGACCCTTCGAGGACGTACCCGCTTCGATTCGAGCTGACGGATAAAGCGACGCCATTTAAATTGAAGGCCGTCGAGTCTCACACGGAGCTGAGCGATGTTTCGGGCGCTATGCGCGTCGTTTTCGGCACGAAGCCCGTCGACCTGACCGTGCCGCTTTATGATGAAGTCCGCGTCACAGAGGCCGCCACGACGCCCCTTTACTACGTCGTGCCGCCGCAATGGAAGGATGTAATCGCTGTCCTCGCAGCACACGGATTGCGTTTGCAAAGATTGGCCGCGCCCGCAACTTTAGAGGTCGAAAGCTATCGCTTCAGCGACGCGAAGTGGGCCCCCGCCCCCTTCGAGGGGCGCGTGATGCCGACTTTCAAGACAAACCCCGTACGCGAAAAGCGGCTCTTCCCGGCCGGTTCGGTCGTCGTGCCGCTGGCCCAACCGGCGGCTCACGTCATCATGCACCTGCTTGAGCCGCAAGCGCCCGATTCATTCGTCGCGTGGGGATTCTTCAACGCGATCTTTGAACAGAAAGAGTACGGCGAGGATTACATACTGGAGAAACTGGCCCGCGAGATGCTCGAAAAGGATGAGAATCTGCGGCGTGAATTTGGGCGGCGCGTGGTCAGTGACCCGCAGTTTGCGGCGAGCCCAGGCGCGCGCCTGCGCTTCTTTTACGAGCGCTCGCCCTACTGGGATCAGCAGTTGAACCTCTACCCGGTCGGACGCATCGTCTCGCCGCCAGACGTGAAGCTGGCCGACTTTTGATGAGCATAAAAAGAGGGAAGGGGCCGCAAACCCCCTCTCGGGGTGCGCCCCTTCTCTCGACTGTTCTATATGTTTTTGTCTGACGTTAGACCGTCCGGCGACCTGTCAGCAGGTTAATCACCAGCACGATCAATGCTACGACAAGCAGCAAGTGAATCAGACCACCGCCGATGCCGCCGATGGCACCGATCAACCAAAGAACCAGAAGCACCACGAGAATCGTCCACAACATTTTAGTCGTCTCCTTTTTTGAATCTCACCCGGAGAGCGAGATTGACCCCTTCAAAAGTGTTCGCAGACCAGTTTTAGTTATTGCCTGAAAACCATCGGTCGCTTACCGCAACCCTCACGACGCCGCTTAGACCGTGCGGCGACCAGTCAGAAGGTTGATGACCAGGACTACGAGCGCCACCACGAGCAGCAGGTGAATCAAGCCGCCAACATGGAAAGCAAAGGCGCCGAGCGCCCATAAAATCAAAAGCACCACCAGAATTGTCCACAACATTTCGCCGTCTCCTTTTTTCTTGAGCGTCGCAATTTCAAATGTTTTTGGTTCTATCGAACCCCTCGCCCTCTCCCTTGTGCAATGACCGTGCCAGCAGCGCCGGAAAAGGCCGGTGCGCCGCCTAAGCCCATGTTGTATAGGAGTTTAAGGGGGGCGGGGAAGCTCTCGTGGGCCCGCCGGGCCGTCAATTTAACTGCGCTTTGTATCAAAACACGGCAGGCGATATTCTCGTGCGGTGTTTCGATTCAGAGCAAATCCCCCACGCCGCCTCTTTCCGTCGCTTTAGACGGCAACCGGGCGGGCCCGCGCGTCATCGGAAAGCTTAGCGGGACTAAAGCAGGCGGATAATGGTTGCGCGTCCCGTTTGGATTCAAGGCCCGTCGCAATCGGGCCGTAGTTTTTTCTTTAAACTGGACTTCTATGTGGTTGGGCTGGTAAAGTGAGAGTGACGCTTCGCGCGTGGCCGCCGAACGGGGCCATCCGACGAGTGCGTTTCTGTTGATCGGCGTCGTCCTATAAGACGCTCTCGCGTGCAGGTTGCTCCTTCCGCAGCTCCGACGCTTTTTCTCAAATCAGATACCTTGCTTTTTTTTAGCTTGTGAATACCCGCGCTGCTTTCCCCTTGTTTTAAGTCGCCGGGCTTCAGGAGAATTTTATGCCGTCCCCTTTACCGCGTCTGCTCCCCCATACCCAGAAACCGAGTTTCATCATCGCCGTAGCCCTGTTGCTGCTGCTCGCCGTCGCCAGCTTTTACACCCTCTATGCGCGGCACAAACCCGTCGTACGCGATATCAACTATACGGAGCTGCGAGCGCTCAGCGAATCAGGCGCGGCCGTCTCTCTGAGCGTCGACGGCGAGTTGTTGACGGTCGTCGGGCGCGACGGTGCGATCTCGCAGGCAATAGTGACCACCGATACGGCCAAGCAGGATATAGTCGCGGCCTTTGCGCGCAGCAACGTCCCAGTGGAATTTCTCTCCCTGAAGCCGAGCCCCATCTCGACCGCCATGGGTTGGTTGATCCCCATACTGACGCTCGCCGTTTTCGCCTTCATAGGCTGGCGCATCTACGCCAGCATGGGAGGCCGGGGCGGAGACTTTAACCCGACCGATGCGAGCGGAAAGCAGGCGGTGGGCTTTGCGGACGTGGCCGGTGTCGACGAGGCCAAACAGGAGCTTTCGGAGACCATAGAGTTTCTGCGCGACCCCTTAAGATTCGGACGATTGGGCGGACGCGCGCCGCGCGGCATACTGCTCTCGGGCCCGCCGGGAACGGGCAAGACCCTTCTGGCGCGTGCTGCCGCGAACGAGGCCGGTGCCCCCTTCCTGTCCGTCTCCGGCTCAAGCTTTCAGGAAAAGTTCGCGGGACTGGGCGCGGCGCGCGTCCGCCGTCTCTTTGCAGAGGCGCGTAAGCTCGCGCCCTGTGTCATCTTCATAGACGAGGTAGACGCGCTGGGTCGTCAGCGCGGGCGCGGCAACGATTCGGCCTCAGCCGATCAGGATCAGACGCTCAATCAACTGCTGGTCGAGATGGACGGCTTCGAGCAGGTGAGCGGTGTGGTCGTCATCGCCTCGACCAATCGCCCGGACATCCTGGACACGGCTTTGACGCGGCCCGGTCGCTTCGACCGCGAGATCGCCGTCAACCTTGCGGACGCCAACGGGCGCGAAGCGATATTGAGGGTTCACGCGCGCGGCCTCGAACTGGAACCGGGTCTCGACCTCAGTTGGATTGCGCGCGGGACGCCTGGATTCTCCGGCGCTGATCTGGCGAACCTGCTGAACGAGGCGGCCATCTCGGCGACGCGCGACGGCTCCGAAGCCATCGGTCGCAAACACGTCGAGTACGCGCGCGACAAAATCCTGATGGGCGCAGAGCGTCAGGGCTTTATGATGGACACGGAGGAGCGCTATGCGACCGCAGTTCACGAAGCGGGCCACGTCGCCGTCGGTCTCCTGGTGAAAAATGGCGATCCCATTCATAAGGTCTCCATCTTGCCGCGTGGGCGCGCCCTCGGCGTGACGCAGTCTTTGCCCGAACGCGACCGCCTGATGAAGAAGCGCGAGTATCTGGAAGACCAGATCGCTATGCTTTTGGGAGGCCGCGCTGCGGAGCAATTGCTGCTTGAGACGATGACGGCGGGCGCTTCCAACGACATCGAGCGCGCCGTCGAGATCGCTCGCAAGATGGTCGCTGAGTTTGGCATGAGCCCGCTCGGGCCGATTCACCTCGGCAAACCCGAAGACCCGCATAGCCAGGCCCTGCTCGACCGCGTCGAACATGCTATTAACGACATCATCAACGCGCAGATGACGCGCGCCTGCGAGTTCGTTGACCAGAGCCGCGCGTCGATTGCCCGGCTCGTCGAAGGACTGATGGAGCGCGACACGCTCGAAGCCGAAGAGATACGCCACTGCTTCGACCTCGAGACGGCGGCGGCGGCGCAGGCCGCCTGAGCCCGGCAGCATTACTGCTGAAAACACGTCGAAGGCAGGCGGGAGAGACTTTTCTTCTCCCGCCTGCCTTCTGGTTTTGGTGCACGGCGCGCGCGCTTGCCTGTGGGAGCGCTTCTCCTGTAACTTTAATCGCGTAGGCAGCCGAAAAACGGTTTTTCTCAATCTGCCAAATCCTGACGGCCAACACTACGAATATCGGCGATGGCATACCCGGGCGTCGCACGGATCGAGCTTCCGATTCTACAAGAACTCGTCGCCACAGGCGGGGACGAAGACGTGCGTTTCCTTTACCAGCGGCTGGTCGCCTATTTCCCTCAACTTGCGGCAGACGATGTTCGCCCCCCTGGCAATGGCCATCAGGCACAATGGCGAAGGTTGGTGCAGCGCGCCGGTCGGACGCTTTCGGAGAAGCGCCAGATCGAGCGGCGTCGCGGCCACTGGAGCGTGACGCAGGCTGGAAGACGCCGGGCGACCGACGAGGGCCTGCAATTCTCGCTCTCCGAAGGCGGGGCAGAAAATTCTACGCAGGCCGCACAGCTTTCGCACGCCGATGTGCAGCAGATGCTTTTGGACATAGCGCGCGTGCTCGGCTATCACGCCGAGCGCGAGTTCGAGTATTACGATGTCGTCTGGCGCGCGAATCAAATGAGCCCGCGTCTCAGTCATGTGTTCGAGGTTCAGCGCAAGGGGAATATAGACGCGGCCCTCGCCAAATTAAAGCGCGCCTATGAAGCGCAGCGCTCAAAACCTTTCCTCATCGTCACGAGCGAGCATGATACGGTGCGCGCGCTCAAATCCATGAGCCAGGCGCGCTCCGGCGCTTTTCATGAGATCGGTCGTGTGGCAACGATCCTCAGTTTCGAGCAACTACAAAAGCTTCACCGTGCCCTCACCTCGGTCGAAGACCTTCTCGCGGAAATCTTCGAGTGATGACGGCCACGACGCCCCTCTACAAGCAGTACCAGGAGATCAAGCAGCGCCATCGCGACGCCATACTGCTGTTTCGCATAGGTGATTTCTACGAAACCTTCGACGATGATGCGCGGCTCGTGGCGCGCGAGCTTGATATTGTTCTGACCTCAAAGCCGATGGGAAAGAACATTCGCGTCCCGCTGGCGGGCGTGCCCTATCACAGCCTTGAGCGGCATCTCTCGACCCTGATCGGGCGCGGCCATCGCGTCGCCATCTGCGAACAACTCTCAAGCGCCCCGGTCAAAGGCGAAGCGGGGCGCGGTCTGATAGAGCGCGACGTGGTGCGGATCGTGACGCCCGGCACGGTCATCGAGCCCGGTCTGCTTCAAAGCAAAGCGAACAACTACCTGGCCGCCTACGTCCGCGAAGGCACGCGCGCAGGCATCGCTTATGCGGACGTGACGACGGGAGAGTTTGCCGCCACGGAATTGGAGGGCGAGGCTGCCGTCACGGAATTACAGCGCATCGCGCCCTCCGAACTGCTTTTACCTGCGAGCCTGGCGCACGACGACGACGACGGCGCCGCTCTGCCGGGCTTCATCACACGCGTCGCCGACCGTCATTTCGAGTTTGCCAACGCTCGCCGCACGCTGCTCGAACATTTCCAGACACGTTCGCTCGTTCCCCTGGGCCTGATCCGGTGGTCGCTGGCCGCATCTGCGGCCGGGGCTCTGATCGCGTACCTGCGCGACACACAGGCGCAGGCGACCGGGCAATTGATGAGGCTTTCGAGCTATCACATCGAAGGCTTCATGATGCTCGACGCGCAGACAATGCGGAGCCTTGAAATCTTCGAGAGCGGCGTAGCAGGTGGGCCGACGCTGCTTTCCGTGCTTGACCGGACGCGGACGGCGATGGGCGGAAGAAGGCTTCGGCGCTGGCTGCGTCAACCGCTTTTGGACGCGGCCGAGCTGGTTCGACGCCAGGAGCACGTCGCCTGGTTGATCGAGCACTCCAGGAACAGGGCCGAACTCTGCGCCGCGCTCGAAAACATACATGATCTTGAGAGGTTGTCATCGCGCGCCCGCGCCTCGATCGCTTCGGCGCAGGAGGTTCAGGCGCTTGCCCAGAGCCTCGAAGCGCTGCCGCGCGTTCGCGCCGTATTGCAGCGCGACGCCAAACGGTTCACCGCGGCGCTCGCCGCGCTGCCGCTTTGCGAAGCGACGGCGAAGCTTATCCGCCGCGCCGTCTCTGACGAGCTGCCGCGCAGTAAGAATACGGGTCTCATTCGAGAGGGATTCTCGGCTGAGCTGGACGAGCTGCGCGCGCTGCTCAGAAACGGTAAGACCTATCTGGCGGAGATGGAGCAGCGCGAGCGCGCACGCACGGGAATCAAGAGCCTGCGCGTCGGCTACAATAAGGTCTTCGGCCATTACATAGAGGTCACGCGCCCGAACCTGCATCTCGTCCCCGAAGAATACAGGCGCAAGCAGACGCTCACGAACGCCGAGCGCTTCATCACGCTTGAGCTTAAGGAGCATGAATCTCTGGTAGTCAACGCGCAGGAGCGCATCTCGGAGTTGGAGGCGAGCCTGTTTCGTCATCTCTGCGTCGAGGTCTGTAAGAATCGCACGGAGATTCTCTCAGCCGCCGACACCATTGCGTATCTGGACGCGGTCGCCTCCTTCGCCGAAGTGGCGGAGGCTTATGCCTACGTGCGGCCGGAGCTGGTCGATTCGCCGGAGCTGCGTATCAGGGACGGCCGCCATCCCGTGCTCGAAAGATCGATCGAGGCGGGCGCTTTCGTCGCCAATGATGCGGAGCTTGGCGGCGATGACAAAGCGCCGCAGGTTGCCCTGATTACGGGGCCGAACATGTCCGGCAAGTCGACCTACCTGCGCCAGACGGCCCTCATCGTACTGATGGCCCAGACCGGCTCGTTCGTCCCGGCCGCCAGTGCGACCGTCGGCCTCTGTGATCGCATCTTCACACGCATAGGGCTCTATGACCGGATCGGCGCGGGCGAGTCCACCTTCATGACCGAGATGATCGAGACGGCGCAGATTCTGCATCACGCCAGCCCCCGCTCGCTCATACTACTGGACGAGCTGGGGCGGGGAACGTCCACCTACGACGGGCTGGCCGTCGCCCGCGCCGTTCTCGAATACATACACAACCACCCGCAGATTCATTCCAAGACGCTGTTTGCGACGCATTACCATGAGTTGACGGAGTTGGCCCACGTCCTGCCGCGCCTGCGTAATCTGCACGTCGAGATCGCCGAAGAGGGAAGCGAGCTTAGCTTCCTTTACAAGATAAGTCCGGGGATCGCGCTGAAGAGTTATGGCGTGTATGCCGCGAAGCTCGCCGGATTGCCGCGCCCCGTCGTGCGCCGCGCCGAAGAGCTTTTAGGAGAGTACGAATCACAGGCGGATGCAAGAGACGGCGCGGGCAAAGGTACACAAGGGCTCGGCGGCGCGACGCATGCTTCGACGCACGAGACGAAGCTCGCGCAGGCGCTCGTCAACATAGACCTGGATACGCTCTCGCCGGTCGAGGCTTTGATGAAGCTGTATGAGCTGCGACGGCTCGCCGACGCGGAAAAGGCCGTGAGAGTCGTTAAGACGGCCTAGTGGTAGACAGAAGGGTCGAGGGTGTGGAAACATCTTGAGAGCCATGCCACAAGGCCGCTCATCAGGTATGACCGGTCAGGCGCATCTCTACTATAAATTTATACCGTCACGGTTTATTCCACCCGCCTGATCAATTCAGCAGGGGTCTCAAACACAAATCTGCTGACCAAAGGATGCGACAAAATATAACTCAAATTTTCTTCCAGTTTGGATCGCTGGTAAGGGTGAATAACAGCGCTACTCCTCGCTACCAGGGCTAAATATGGGTTCTCCTGCGCGTTCAGCAATGTCTCTGTTATTCGGCTCATGACCCACGAATCGGCATCCAGGAATAATGTGATAGTCTCCGGATCGCAATACGCCTTATTGCACTTTATTTCTGCCGGGCTCTGATTCAGCTCGAAATCGCTTCCGGCGATCTTCAAGCGAAGTGAATGCGGCTTGCCATCTTTCAGCCACTCAGGGAAAAGAATATAAAAGGCGTGTTTCCCCCTGCCCTTACCTGCAACCACCAGGTCGGGTCTGAAGATGGAGGCGGGGACAGCGGCCAGCAGAGCTTCCCCATCATAGACCTCTATATCGACAGGGCGATCAGGTTGGGCGGCATCATAAGCCCAGCCCGCTATGATCTGGCAGTCAATTCGATCAAGATAACCTTCGTAAGCCGAATCCGGATTGGTTACGGATAAGCTGGCACGCTCTCGAAACGGAGACTCACCCGGATTCCTCTCGCTAGAACTCCTTTCCGCGCCGTTTCGATTCAATGGCGTTAGCGCGCAATCCATATTCCCCGTACTCAGCGGTATCATCCATATACCTCTTTTCCGCCAGACGCCACGTTTTCTGAAATCAAACTTCGAGGGATGATATGGTTGTCGTGGAACACGTGTAAAATCAGGAGCGGAGCCAACGAAGTGCTCCGGGATCAGGAGCCTTTTCAATCCCGGCTCTAAAGTCAAATCAAAACGCGCCCCCAGCCTCTCTATCAGGTCTAAGGTTTTGTTATTTATCCAGGTATCACCGAACCGAAAAGAGAGGCAGGGCCGATTGAAACTTTTCTGGAACGCCTCGAAGCTCATACGAACGCAATGATCCACCCATTTCTGATCTCTCATATCAGCAAACCAGCGGGATGTGACCTTATCCCACCGCCATGCATGAGTATGTAATCCAAACTCGTCGCCCGCTTTTCCCAATTCCTCAATCAACCTGTGGTAGCGGCTCGCCGCCCAGGCGGGGTCTCCATAGACAAGCTCGACCTGCGGATCCATTCGAAAAAACCATGAGAAATGCACAGGCGAGCAGGTTAGCCTCTCAATGCGCGGCCTGAGCTTCCTGTAGAATTCGAAGGATTGTTCAAATCCGACCCAGTCTTTTCGAACGTTTGGGTCGATGGCGCGATCATCAGGCTCCACATCAATGCAGAGCACAATGGGTATCTTCTTCATGTTCACTTACATGGAGCAGCTAATTACAGCTTAAACCCGTGCACGAAAATGGGGTTTAGCCAGCGGTGTTACGAATGATTCCAACATCAGCGCATGACCGGGACATGCTTCTGATAATAACGCATTAACAACATCTAAACTATTTCATGCTTCACCCCGGATCGGTGTGAATGTGGACGCGCGAGCGCGGGATGTCGGCCTCGATGGCGCGCAGGACTTGAACCGTCAGGTCGTGCGCCTCTTCCAGTCGCTTATCGCGCTCGACTTCAAGGTGAAGGTCTATAAATTTCTGCGAGCCGGAGCGGCGCGTGCGTAGGTCATGGAAACCGAGCACGCCCTGCTCGCGATAACGATTGATTACGGCGGCGATGCGTTCGTCAATATCTATCGGCAAACGGCGATCCATCAGGACATCCATAGCCTCGCGCCCGACGGCGGCGGCCGACCACAGAATATAGATCGCGATCATAATGGAGATCAGCGGATCGGCCATCTGCCAGCCGGTCAGGACGACGATCAGGAGGGCAAGGAGCGCGCCCGAATTTGTAAAGATGTCGGAAGCATAATGTATGGCATCGGAGGCGAGGGCGAGCGATTCCGTCTCGCGCGCCACCCGGCGCAGCCTGCGGACAAGGGCGACGCTGACGATGATGGCGACCAGCATCGTCATAATCCCGATCCATTCCTGGCTCGTCGCGTGCGGTTCGACTAATCTGCGTATCGCCTCATAGATCAGAAACGCGCCGGAGGCGGCGATCACCAGCGATTGAAAGAGCCCGGCGAGCGATTCGGCCTTGCCGTGACCGTAGGCGTGATCCTCGTCGGCCGGACGCGCCGCGGCGCGCACCGCCACCAGGTTAATTGCCGAGGCGAAGATGTCCATCGCCGAATCGATCAGCGAAGCCCAGACGCTGATCGAGCCTGTGAGAAAGCCGGTGGCGGTCTTCAGCAGGATTAGGAAACCGGCGGCCAGCATAGAGAGACGCGCCACAGAAATCTTCGCCGCCTCTTCACGCGCCGTATGGGCAGATTCTCTGGATACGGTTGTTGTTGTCCTCGTCGGCGTCATGCAAAGAGATTATGAATCAAGGGGGCCGCCCTTTCAATGACCTGATTCAATGGCCGAGCGCGTCCGGATGTTCCGAGACCTCCTCGATAACGGAGTCGCGCACGCGCCACGTCACGATGGCGACCCCGGCGAAGATCAAAACGGACGCGACCCACGCTCGGGAACTCCAACTTTCACCTAGAATCAAAGGGGCGAGCGCGAAGGCTATCAGCGGTTGTAAATAGATATAGACCGCCACCGTGCTCGGGGCGACGCGCTGGAGTGCCCAAGCATTCAGGTAGTAAGCGCCCACGGTCGGCGCAAGAATTATGTAGAGGACGGCGAGCCAAACGCCCGGGCCAGCCGTCTCTAACGGAGTGCCCGCGAGACCGTAGACGCCCACCGGAATGGTGATGAGGCTGCCGAAAATGAATATCCAGGTAATCACGGTCAGCGCGCCGTAGCGTTTCAGTATGTCCTTTGAGATGGCTATGTATGCGCCGTAGGAGAGGGAATTGGCGACCAGTAAAATATTCCCGACCGTCTTGGCGCTCGAAAAGTCGGCGCGCATCGGGTCTACGAGGTAGATGACGCCGGTCGCCGCCACGATGATTCCGAAGGCTTTGCGAAATGAGACGGCGTCGTAGCCGAGCGTGATACTGACGAGCAGCGTGAAAACAGGAATGGTAGTGCCGAGCAGCGTCGCGTTTATCACGGAGGAGGTGAGCGATAGGCCCTTGACGAAGAGGAGCTGATTGAGCACGACGCCGAGCAGGCTGTAGAGCGCGAGCCGCGCGTAATCTTTTCGACCGATGTGCTGGACGCGGCCGAGCGCGCGCTGCAAAATCAGGAAGGCGATGGTCGCGCCGCCGACGCGAAATGCGACCAGACCCGTCGTCGGCAACGCACGCAGGGCGATCTTGCCGACGATGGGCCAGGAACCGAACAGCAATTGAACCGCGATCAGCGCCAGATGCGGCCGCACGCCGCCACCACCGCCCGCCTCGGCCCCTCTACTCATAGCTCCCCTCGGAATCGCCGCTCTACCAACGGCGCGCAGGATAATCGAAGTCCAAGACTAAATAAGACAAAATGGATCGTGAGGCCGTTCACGATCCATTTTGTCTGAGCTACGCTCGCCTGAACGGGCGCGCAAGAGTTGTTGCTTGTATCGCCTTACCCGTCAGCTATATTCACCGCCGCGCGCACCCGTGCCCTCGCCCGTGACCTCATCGGCGTGCTGTATCTGGTCAGGCGCTCCTTGCGAAGAGGAGCGCGTCTGCTCGCGATTCTGCGCCGTCGATGCGTCGCCTCGACGCACTCCGCCGTGCTGCGTCTCCGGCTGGCCCTCTTGCGGTTGCTGCTGCTGTTGCTGCCGCTTATCCTGTTCGTCCATTGTTTGTCACCACACTCTCTTTTTAGAATCCGGAGCTTACGCGATAAGCAGGAGCGGATTCTCCAAAATCTTCTTGAATGTCTGTAGAAAACGAGCGCCCGTCGCGCCGTCTATGACGCGGTGGTCGCAGGACATCGTGACGCGCATGATCTGGCGCACGACCACTTGGCCCTCACGCACAACGGGCTTGGGCGTCATCGCGCCGACGGCTAGGATCGCCGCTTCGGGCGGATTGATGACGGCCGTGAACTCGTCTATGCCCATCATGCCGAGGTTGCTGATCGAAAAGGTCGCGCCCGTATATTCTTCGGGGAGAAGCTTGCGAGAGCGCGCACGCTGGGCCAGCTCGCGCACTTCGGCTGCGATCTCGCCGATTGATTTGCGCTCGGCGGCTCGCACCACGGGCGTAATAAGTCCGTCTTCGACCGCCACGGCCACGCCTATGTCGGCGCGCTCGTAATAGCGTATCGACCTGTCCTGAAACGACGCGTTGACCTGTGGATGCCGAATGAGCGAGACGGCGGCCACCTTGACGATCAGATCGTTGATGCTGACCTTCATCTCCGGCTCGGCCTCGTTGATGGAGCGGCGTATCTCGGCGGCCCTGTCCATCTCGATCTCCGTGGTCAGGAAGAAATGCGGCACAGGGCCAATGGAGGTCACGAGGCGTCGCGCGATGGTCTGGCGCATAACGCTCATCTGTTCATCGCGATAGGGCGCGGGGCCTTCCATGGAAGGCTGCTGCGAGGATTGCGCTCCGGCTTCGACGGCGCGCAGGTGACGCTGCGGCGGTGGTGGTGTTGGCGTCGCCGTCTCGGCGGGCGCGGCCTCGCCCGCTTCGGCGGCCTGATTCCCCGAGTTGATTGCCGCTTCGATGTCGCGCTTGATGATGCGCCCGCCGGGGCCGCTGCCGCTCAGGGAGCGAAGGTTGATGCCCGCTTCAGCAGCCATGCGCGCCGCCAGCGGCGAGACGATCAGGCGCTCACCCGCGGCCTCCTGCTGCTGCGGCTGGCTCTCGCCGCGAGACGCGCCCGCGCCGTTGCCCGACGCGGCGGCGGGCTGAGTCTGGGCGGCTGCGGTTTGCTTCGAGTCAGGGGCTTGTGGCGCGCCGCCGACATCGCCCTTAACGGGGTCGCCGTGGACGGTCGCCTGCGTGCGCGCGCCGTCGGCAACGACGCGCGCCATTTCGGCCTGCGCGCCGTCCTGGCCGCCCTCTACAGATTCCTCAATCCGCTCCTTATTCTCCGCGGCCTCCTGCCCTGATGTGGCTTTGCTCAAGAGAGCAGAGATGTCTTCGTCCGCCTCGCCGATGATGGCTATGATCTGGCCGAGCGGGGCACTCTCGCCCTCTTCAATCAGAATCTTACGCAGCACGCCGGAGCCGAGCGCCTGCATCTCCATCGTGGCCTTGTCGGTATCGACCTCCGCGATGGGTTCGCCCACCGATACCTGATCGCCCTCTTTTTTGAGCCACCTGGCTAGTTGTCCCTCCTCCATCGTCGGAGAGAGCTTGGGCATGACGACCTGCGTTGCCATCGTTTTTTCCTTATGAAAGTGTTGAGCGACAAGTCCGAGGGATGAGCGGCATTATGCTTTAAGACTCCCGCACCCGTCGCGCGCCTAACTTCTGTGCTTCTACTCCAGGTAAGCTACTTCGCGCACCGCCGCGACGAGTTGCTCGACGCCGGGGATCGCCAGTTTCTCAAGATTCCTGGCGTATGGCATGGGCACGTCAACGCCCGACAGGCGGCGCACGGGAGCGTCCAGATAGTCAAACGCGCGCTCGTTGATCTGGGCGCTCAGCTCCGCGCCCACTCCGCAGAACGGATGCGATTCTTCTGCGATGACGACGCGATTGGTTTTCCTGACGGACGTGATGATGGTCTCGATATCGAGCGGACGGATCGTGCGCGGGTCTATGACTTCGCAGGAGACGCCCTGCTTCTCCAACTCCTCGGCGGCCTTCAAGGCGATTGGAACCATCAACGAACGCGCCACGATGGTCGCATCGCTGCCCTCGCGTTTTACGTCCGCGACTCCGAGCGGAATCGTGAAATCCTCCTCGTCGGGAACCTCTCCCTTGTTGCCGTACATCCTCTCCTGCTCTATGAAGACCACCGGATTATCATCGCGGATCGAAGATTTCAGCAGTCCCTTTGCGTCGGCCGGGGTCGAGGGCATCACCACCTTGAGACCGGGAAAGTATGCGTACCAGGATTCCAGGGCCTGAGAGTGCTGCGACGAGACCTGGTAGGCAGAGCCGCCCGGGCCGCGAAAGACAATCGGAATCGTGAACTGCCCGCCCGACATATAGCGCATCTTGGCGGCCGAGTTGATGATCTGGTCTGTAGCCAGAATCGAAAAGTTGAAGGTCATGAACTCGATTATGGGCCGCAGGCCGACCATCGCCGCGCCCACCCCGAGGCCCGCAAAGCCAAGCTCTGTGATTGGCGTATCGATAACGCGTTTTTCGCCGAACTCCTCCAACAATCCCTTCGTGACTTTGTATGCTCCCTGATAGGCGGCGACCTCTTCGCCCATCAGGAAAACATTCTCATCGCGCGCCAGCTCTTCGCGTAAAGCCTGGTTAAGCGCCTCGCGCATGGTGATAACGGCCATCTCAATACACCTCTGTGAAAGGTAAGCGGTAAGAGTTTAAGCCAGGGATGGCTGACCCCGCGCCGCTCGCTCCCTATTGCTCTGCATAAACGTGTGTGTACAGCTCTTCGGGCGCAGGCAGCGGGCTTTCTTCGGCAAACCTGACGGCGCGCTCGACCTCTTCGCGGACACGATTTTCGATCTCTGAGAGGCCCGCATCGTCAATCACGCCCTGCTCCTTAAGACTGGCGATGAAGAGCTTTATGGGGTCGCGCTCCTGGTACTTCTCTATCTCTGCGCGCGTGCGATAGTTGCCGGGATCGGACATCGAATGGCCCATGAAACGGTAGGTGCGGACTTCGAGCAGCGTCGGCAAATAACTTTTGCGCCCGCGCTCGACGGCGCGTGCGACGGCTTCGCGCACGGCGAGCACGTCCATCCCGTCCACGAACTCGCCAGCCATCTCGTAAGCGCACGCCTTCTGCGACACATCCTGCAAAGACATGGCGCGCTCAAGCGAAGTGCCCATCCCGTATTGATTGTTTTCGCAGATGTAGATGCAGGGAATCTTCCATAGCTGGGCCATGTTCAAGGATTCGTGGAATGCGCCCTGGTTGACAGCCGCCTCGCCGAAGAAACAGAGCGTCACCTGATCCGTACCCTTGTACTTGGAAGCGAAGGCGACGCCCGTGGCCAGTGGTATCTGCCCGCCGACGATGGCGTGGCCGCCCAGAAAATTCAGGCCCGCGTCGAAGAGGTGCATCGAGCCGCCCTTGCCGGAAGAACAGCCTCCGGCCTTGCCGTAAAGCTCCGCCATCACCTCGTCGGCCGACATGCCCTTCGCAAGCGCGTGCCCGTGTTCACGATAGCTCGTCAGGACGTAATCATCCGGCCTGAGCGCGGAGAGCGCGCCGACGGCGACCGCTTCCTGGCCTATGTATAGATGGCAGAATCCGCCTATCTTCCCCAGGCTGTAGGCTTCGGCCGACTTCTCCTCGAAGCGGCGAATGAGAACCATTTGATAGAGAAGATGCAGAAGCGTGTCGCGGTCAATCGCTTCGATGCGGCCCTTCTGTTCCTCTTTGAGCTGTTCATGCTCCCTGCTCAAAACTTCAGCGCCCGAGTCGGAGGCCGCCGCCACGTCTTCGTCGACGACGCCCGCCGAGCCGGATTGTTTTTGATCGGGGCCGGATTTGGTCTGGGTGGCTTGTTTGTTCATAAAATTATTCTTTGGCCGTTTGCCGAGCCGGGCGCGCTCTCGTCCATTGATAATGGCCGACCGAAGAGGGCGCCCGGCTCGGCAGCAGCGCGTATGCAAATGTTGCTGTTAAAGCCCGATTCTAATGTGCCGGATTATACGCGAGATGTGCGACCGCGTGCAAAAGCGAACGGTCGGTAAAAGGCGAAAGCGCACACTGCCGTAGAAGCAATGTGCGCTTTGCGCAGGTAAGGGGAGCGTTCTGCCGAGAGCTTACCGGAAGTTGTCCATGGATGATGCCGTGGGCTGAGCGGCCAGGGTCGGCAGAACCTTGCGCGCATGTTTGTCGCGCTGCATATTACGCGCCGCCGTGGTCAATAGGTGCTCCGTCGTCTCGCCATCGGCAGGGAAACACGAAATCCCCATGCTGACGCCTATATCTACAGTCTTGCCGGTGCGAACGGGGAACTTGTGGGCCTCTACGGCTGAACGGATACGCTCGGCCACCATCGTCGCCATCGTCGTTGAAGCCATCGGCATGATGGCCACGAACTCGTCTCCGGCATAGCGCGTCAGGATGTCCATCTGCCGCAGCTCCTTCTTGATAACCCCGGAGATGCCAGCCAGTATGCGGTCGCCTATCGCGTGCCCGTAGAGGTCGTTGATCTTCTTGAAATCGTCTATGTCCATGCTGATGACGGCCAGCGATTCGCGGTTCATGCGCAGGCATTCGGCGAGGCGCTGCTCCAGCATCATGTAGAAGGCGCGGGCATTCGGAAGGTCTGTGAGCGGGTCTGTCAGCGCGCTCTCCTTGGTTTTCTCGAAGGTCAGGGCGTTATTGAGCGCCGAGGAGGCGTGCTGCGAAACCGATTCGAGAAGGCGTACGTGCTCGCTCGTGTATGACTTGACGCTCTTTGAATAGAGCGTGATCGCTCCGAAAGCGCCGTCCTCGCGAATCAGCGGCGAGACCAGCACGCCTTTTATGTCCTTCACGATATCTTCCGGCACGCCGACCAGATCAAGCTCGGGCGAAGCGTTGCACATGGAGCGGGCGTTGGCTATCACCCAGCCCGTAATCCCATCGCCGATGTTCATACGCCGCCGGGCGAAAGTGCCTGCATACTCGCCCGCGACATGCGCGGCATGAGCTTTGCCCGTCTTCTCGTCCACCAGGAAGATGATGCAGGTATCGAAGGGGACGATGGCGCGCAGCTTGTTGGAGACGAGCGTCACCGTGTCCGTCATGTTGAGTGAAGAGCCTATGGTTTGCGCGATCTCGTGCAGCGCAAAGACCTCGCGCTGCGCTTCAGTAATGGAGCGGAAGCCCGCATCATCGCTCGGCGTGCCCATGATATCGGAGGCCAGACCGGCATCGGGGCGCGCGTTGTTTTCAGGATCGATAATCTCAGACGAAACCTGCTCCTGAATATCCTGCGCGTCGATCATCTTGTCCAGCGCTTCGACGTGCGAGACGAACATACTGACGACGCGCGGGTCGAAGGATGAACCGGCCATCTTCTGTAGCAGCCCGAGCGAATCCTCGCGCTGCATACCCTTGCGATAGGGGCGGTCGCAGCGCGTCGCGTCATAAAAATCGACGACCGCGATGATGCGCGCGACGAGCGGAATCGCCTCGCCCTTCAAGCCTTTCGGGTAGCCCGTGCCGTCCCATTTCTCGTGGTGGTAGCGAACGATGTCTTCGACCGGGTAGGGAAAGCCGACGCGCTTGAGAATATCTCCGCCGACAGTGGTGTGAATCTTCATCTTGGCGAACTCGGATTCGGTGAGCTTGCCCGGCTTATTCAGTATGTATTCGGGCACGGCCAGTTTGCCAATGTCGTGCAGCAGCGCACCGGCAAGGAGCGCCTGCGTCTCAGATTCGTTGACGCCGAGAAGCTTGCCCATCTCGGTCGCGTAAATCTGCGTGCGGCGGACGTGGCCGTGCGTCGTCTGATCCTTGGCGTCGATGGCGATGGCGAGCGATTCGATAGTATTCATATGCAGGATCGCCATCTCCTGCGTGTGGCGACTGTTTTCCGCTTCGCTTCGACGAACCTCCTCGACACGCTGCTCGTCAAAGCGATAGAGCAGATAAACCATCGCGATGATAAGGCCGCCCAGAAAGATAAACGGGATGCCGCCATTTTGCAGCCATGAATAGAAGAGCGCGGCCGAGGCTGCGCCGCCGATCTGCGTCACGGATGTCCAGACCAGGCTCTCGCGCGACAACGTCAGCCGCATCTTCCCGGAATCAATCGCGATGTACCCGGCCGTCGCAATCGTGCTCAGGGAGTATTGAACCAGGGCCAGCACGCAAAGGGGCAGCACCAGTTCGTTCAGGGGGAAGCCCTTATCGCTCGGCGCTCCGACGAAGTTGTTTACGATCAGTCCGTAGAGCGAGGCGGCGACGAAGGTCGAGATGATGGCAGCGCTCGTCGAGAAGATCGTGATCCGCCGGTCAGCCGAGTTGCGCGAGGAGATGACGCCGACGACCGCCGCGAGCACCACCGCTGGCGCAGCCGTGTTGGTCGGGGCGACGGCGTACATCATCGCCGCCAGGAATATGAAGGCGTCGGCCACGGATTTCTGGCTCTGGGTGACCCCGTCGGCGTTCGTAACCGAAACAGTGAAGCGCGTCGCCGCCAGCGTCAGCAGAAGCAAAACCCCGCATGGGGCCAGCCCCGTCCAACCCAGTAGCGGCAGGCTCGCAATCGACACCAGAGCGTAAACAAGTAGCGCCAGCGCCAGCGCAGCGATACCACTCAGTAGCGCCAGGCTTTTCCAATTTCCTTTTGGCATGGCTCTTAGAGATTCCCCTTAAGTGTTGTAGGTATGGAACAAAGGTTCGGAGGAGAGAGTCGGGCGGCAAAGGATGCGCACCCCTCGAAAGAAATAGTGTTTAGATTGACGGCGGAACGCACCGCCTGGTGGTAAGTCGCTGGCTAAAACAACTTGGCAATGTGCCAAAGATGTTTAGCACACGATCAACAATACAGCCTTTACTTTATAACGTCAAGCTTTTTGATGATTTACGCTCCTTTTTGCCAGCCAGCCGCCCTTTTTCGCACGCCCGGACGGCCCAGTGTGCCTGGAATCAGAGTATCCGGCGCAGGTGATCGCAAGCGAGGGTTCTGAACCCTTTTGAAGCCGTCGTCCGTGCCGCCTTCGAGCGCCGCGCGTCGTGGAGCATTCGCCCGCCGGTTGAGAGCGCTGGCAAGGTCGGCCATGTGGAAAAGCTTTGGCCCGAGGGCTCAGCTACGGCTGGAGGTTTTGAGGCTCAAAAGGCAGCAGGCCCGAAGACGCTTTAAGCACAAAAAATCCATTTATTTCCGAACCTTCTAGTGCTACACTGCGCGCGCGCTGCAACAGTCATTTAGTAGTTTATTTGAGGAAGGCCAGTCAGGCGTCGCTTTTTCGGATAGCAGACGTGCAGACCGAGTCTGCACGTCCGGACGTTTGTTCGCTCAATTGACTCTCTATGAAGGCGGCCTCGGGGCGAAGGAGAGTCCAGGGGGTCACTCTTAAATCCCGGCTCGGGGGCGAGAATTAAGGATCGAACGCCGGGCCAGAGACCATTTTCGGATAATCAACATGGGCCACGCGAGCCTACGCTCTCTGCAATACTGAAAGGGGGGCAGTGAGCGTCGTCTTGCGGCTCGAACATTGACCGGGCTGGGGCGCAGGCCCTCCCTTTACTGGGAGCAAGCCCACGCACAGCTCACAACATCCTACAGGGAAGAATACAGGAGACAACTCGATGCGAAGAACCTTTGCTCTTTTGGCTCTGGTCGCCGTTGCCGCTTTGGGAGCCGGTTGCACGACCGATAACACTAACGGTAACGCCAACACAACCAACACAAGCACGACGACCTCGACGACCACAGCAGGCAACACGTCGACGACAGGTAGCACCACGGGGGCGACGAACGGCAATGCGACCGGCACGACGGCGAACGGAAACACGGGCGCTGCGGGTAACGCCAACGCCAGAAACGGCAATGCGGGCGGCACGGGCGGAGCGGCCAATGGCAATGCGCGCGGCGCTGGCAACGGCAATACGAGGAATGGCAACAGGTAGAGAAGTACTCGACCTCAAGCAGATGCTCGCTTGACCTTTGACGGAAAAAGGCGCGTTGGCAATTCAACGCGCCTTATCATTTTAAGAGTGGCGGGCCCGCACCGCGAAGCGACAATGCCTGTAGGATCGGGCCGGAAAGAATCGTGAGCGGCATCGACCTCGTAGACAAACCGGACTACGTCTTCATTACGGAGGATCGCGTGGCGCGTGACGCGCTGGAGCATCTGCCACGCGAGATGATCGTCGGCCTCGACACGGAGACCTACTGGGACGCTTCGGCCAATATTTCGCACGTCTCGCTCGTCCAGATCGCGCCGCCCGGTAAAGAGGTGCTTGTCTTTGATGTGCTGTCAGTGGACGTGGAAATCTTGCGACCCCTGACGGATTCGCCCACGGTCACGATGGCGGCGCACAACGCGCGCTTTGATGAAGCGATGCTCATGCGCGCGGGGCTTCGACCTGTCTCGTTCGTCGATACACTGCGGCTCGCGCGCGAGGCTCTGCGCCTGCCCTCGTACAGTCTGGCCGGGGTGGTCGCGCACCTGTTCGGCATCGAGCTGGATAAAAGCTTTCAGAAATCAAACTGGCGTCGCCGCCCGCTCTCGCGCGCGCAGCTACAATATGCGGCGACGGACGCGCACCTCGCCCTGTTCGTTTACGAAGAGCTGCGGCGCATCCTCGCCGAGCAGGGACGCTTTGACGACGCTCTCAAGATCGCCGCGCTCAATCCGTCCACGCGTGACCAGAGCGCCGCGCCGCGCAAACGTCGCGCACCCTTGCCGCCGCTGCGTCCGCTCGACGAAGAGGAGAAGAAGACGCTCCGCTGTCTCAAAAAATGGAGGCTGGAGAAATCCTTCGCCGAGCGCAAACCCGCCTATATGATCTGCCAGGATCGAACGCTCGAACAGATGGCCATCGAGCGGCCCGCAACGCTCGAAGCTCTCGAATCCATCTACGGCCTCGGGGCGTCGAGGATCGCCCGTTACGGCGAAGAATTGCTAAAGGCGTTGACGGGTTTACAAGACGAGGATAAGACAGACCGGAAATGAAATTCGGAAGCGCTGTAGAAATTATCTGACAGAGGAGAGATTCAAATGAGCGATACGGAGAGCGTGGATGCGATTATCCGCGCGATTTATGAGACGGTCTCGGGGCCAGCGGACGCTCTGAGAGATACGCCACGGATGCGCTCGCTATACTTGCCGGGAGCGAATCTGGTGCGTACTTCTATCAGGGATGATGGGACGCCCGTGGCGAATGTGATGGATGTCGATGGCTACCTGCGGGACACGGCCGATTTTTTCCGGCGCAACGCATTCTACGAAATAGAGATAGCGCGGCGCACCGATCTGTTCGGCAACATCGCACAGGTATTGAGCACCTACGAGGCGCGCACCCAACTGGGCGAGGCCGTGCCCTTCAAGCGCGGCATCAATTGCATTCAACTCTTCAACGACGGGAACAGGTGGTGGATCGTAAATATGCTCTGGGACAACGAGCGCGAGGATAACCCTATGCCCGCGCAATACCTTCCATGAAACGGGCGCGCCCCTGAGCCTTCAGATCAGGCAACGGCAACAGGGGCCAATCATCACAATGAGGCCCGCCTCGCGGCTGGAATACTGCGCGCAAAGGTCTGGCGCTGCCCTCTCTTGCAGAGACGCTATGTCGGGCGCGTCAGCCCGCCCCGCCGCTGCTGCTATTGCTGGCCTCGCGCGCCGTGCCCGAGTCGAGTTGTGCCGCGAGTTCCGTCGCCGTCGTGACGGGTCTCTGGCAGGTGTAATGCTCGCAGACGTAAGCGGTCGCCCTGTCTTCGATCATGCCGCGTTGGCGCAGAAGCGGCACAATCCGGGCTGCTTCCGCGTCTCCTTCCGGCGATTGCGCGACCACCTTGTTCGGTAAATAACGCCGCCAGACTTCGCGCCGAAGCGCCTGCGTATCGGTCGCTGCGCGCTCGCCTATGATGACTATTTCTTTGGGTGACGAGAGCTGAAAGTCGAGCGCGCCGAGCAGCCTTCCGAATCCGGAAGGGTAACGCGCGACCAGCTCGCGCAGCAGCCGAAAGAGCGTCACGGCTTTACGCCCGTACTCTTCATTCCCGGTCAACAGCCCGAGTCGAAGCAGCACTTCGGCGGCCACGGAATTGCCCGACGGCGTGGCGTTGTCCATATAATCCTTCGACCGCACGATCAGCTCTTCGTGACTCTCGCCCGTGTAGAAGAAACCGCCCTCGGTTTCATCCCAGAACTCTTTCGTCATACGCGCAGTAATGGCGAGCGCTTCTTCGAGCCAACGCAGCTCGCCAGTCGATTCATAAAGCGCAATCAGCCCGTCCGCGAAGAAAGAGTAATCCTCAAGATAGCCGTTCAGTTTCGCCTGTCCGTCCTTAAAGGTGCGCAGCATCAATTGGTCGCGGCGAAGATTTTCGAGCACGAACACGGCGTTCTTTCTGGCGATCTCCAGATAATCTGCGCGATCCAGGACGGCGGCGGCCTCTGCAAAGCTGGCGAGCATCAGTCCGTTCCACGCCGTCAAAATCTTCTCGTCGCGTCCGGGCTTGACCCTGCGCTCGCGCGCGGCGAAAAGCTCAAGGCGTCCGCGTTCAATCGCCTCTAGTAAACGCTCGGCAGAAACACCGGCGGCTTTCGCCACATCTTCGAGCGGACGCGGGACATTCAGGATACTAAGGCCCTCGAAATTTCCTCCCGGCGTGACATCGTAGTAGGCGCAGAAGAGCGCGCCGTCCTCTTCGCCCAGAACCGCTTTGATCTCCTCGACAGTCCAGACGAAGAATTTTCCCTCGTGGCCTTCGGAATCGGCATCCTGCGTGGAATAGAATCCGCCGCTCGCGTCCGTCATCTCGCGCACAACGTAATCCAGCGTCTCTTCGACGACGCGACGGTAAAAGCCGTCACCCGTCTGCTGGTAGACGTGCAGGTACAGACGCGAGAGAAGCGCATTATCGTAGAGCATCTTCTCGAAATGCGGGACGAGCCAACGCTCGTCGGTCGAGTAGCGGTGAAAGCCGCCGCCAAGCTGATCGTACATTCCGCCCAGAGCCATCTTGCGGCAGGTGTGCCTGACCATCTCTAAAGCGGCCGAATCGCCCGTGCGCGCGTGCACGCGCAGCAGAAATTCGAGCGTCATCGCGGGCGGAAACTTCGGGGCGCGGCCAAAGCCTCCGTGACGCGAATCGTAGGTGCGGGCGATGCCGCGATACGCATCATCCAGTAACTTCAGCGAAAGCTCCTCGCGGGATTCGCGGGCCGCGCCCATGCGCCGCAGCTCCGAGAGAATCGACACGGCCGTTTGCGTCACCTCGTCAGGCCGCGCGCGATAAGCTTCGGCCACGCCCGCGAGCACGCGCGGGAAACCGGGCATGTTATAGCGGTCTTCGGGCGGAAAGTATGTGCCGCCGTAGAAGGGAACGCCTTCGGGCGTGAGAAAAACAGTCATCGGCCAGCCGCCGTGCCCCGTCATCATCTGAACCGCGTTCATATAAATCTGGTCGAGGTCGGGCCGCTCCTCGCGATCCACCTTGATGTTGACGAAGTTCTCGTTCATCAGCCGTGCTATCTCTTCGTTCTCGAACGACTCGTGGGCCATGACGTGACACCAGTGACAGGCCGAATAGCCTATGCTTAACAGGATGGGCTTGTTCTCGTCACGCGCGCGTGCCAGCGCCTCTTCACCCCACGGATACCAATCCACGGGATTATCGGCGTGTTGCAAAAGATAGGGGCTGGTTTCCGCGGCCAGGCGATTGGTGTGCTTACGGCTGTGCTCTGTCATCATTATCCCTCTTGATCGAATGAGATTTCCGTACATTCTACAGCCTCGCTTCCCGTGTCGCTAATGGCCTGGGGAAGGATTCGGGCGCGTTTGACTTCGACGCGCGGCGCTCTACTTTGTTATACTGCTGACTGAATGACCATTCATTTTTTAAGGGGGCGGCTGGCGGCTGTGAAGGTGCGTGCCGGGGCTCTGGCGGTCTAACCGTATGGGAGAGGTGAGCGTGGAGCGAGAGACGTTGGATATGGATGTGGTGTTCGTCGGGGCGGGGCCCGCGAATCTGAGCGGGGCGCTGCATCTGGCGCGGCTCGTGGCCGAGCATAACGAGGCTGTGGCTGGTGGGAAACGCGTGGGCCGGGCGCTCGGCGAAATTGAGATCGGGGTGATCGAAAAGGGCGCTTACGTAGGCGCTCACATCCTCTCTGGCGCGGTGATGGATCCGCGCGCTCTGGGCGAATTGATACCGGATTTCGTGGAACAGGGAGCGCCGCTCGAATCGCCCGTCAAAGAGGACTATTTTCTGTACCTGACCGAGCGGCGCGCTCTGCGCTCGCCGCTTACGCCTCCCCCGCTCGTCAATCACGGGTACTACATAGTCTCACTGAATCGTCTGACGGCCTGGCTCGGCGAAAAGTGCGAGGAGGCGGGCGTCAATATCTTTCCGGAATTTCCGGGAGCGGAGCTGCTCTACGACGCTGAGGATCGCGTCATAGGTGTGCGGACGGGCGATAAGGGGATTGATAAGGACGGGAAGCCGAAGGCGAATTTCGAGCCCGGCGTTGACTTGCGCGCGAAGGTGACGGTGCTCGGCGAAGGGCCGCGCGGGTCTTTGACCAAGCGGTTGACGGAGCGTCTGAACCTGAACCGCGGACGCGAGCCGCAGGTCTACAGCTTAGGGATCAAGGAGCTTTGGGAGTTGCCAGATGATCGTTACCCGGCGGGGCGCGTCACACACACGCTGGGCTATCCGTCGGACGCGAAGACCTACGGCGGCGGCTGGATTTATGGAATGCAGAATCGCATTCTGAACATAGGCTACGTTACGGGGCTTGATTATCGAGACCCGCTGCTCGACCCGCACGCCGAGTTCCAGCGCTTCAAACAGCACCCGTTTATAGAGCGCCTGCTCCGGGGCGGCAAGATGATACGCTACGGGGCCAAGACGATTGCCGCCGGTGGGCCCTTCGCGATGCCGCAAATCTATGCGGACGGCGTGCTGCTCGTAGGCGACTGCGCGGGCTTTCTCAACTCGCAACGCCTGAAAGGAATCCACACGGCCATCAAGAGCGGTATGCTCGCCGCCGAAGCCATCTTCGAGGCGCTCCTGGCCGAAGACTACTCCGCTCGCCAGCTACAGCGTTACCATCAACTCGTAGATGAAAGCTGGGTGATGAAGGAGCTGCGTCGGGTCAGGAACTTTCACGCGGGCTTTCGTCACGGGCGCTGGCTCGGGATCGCCAACGCGGGTCTGCAATTTTTGACGGGCGGGCGCTCATGGGGAATCTTCGACAGGGCGAGCGCCGAGCCCGGACACGAAGCGCTTGAGAAACTGTCGGCCTACGGCTATCGAGGCGACGATATAGAGCAACGCTACGACGGCCTGCGCTTCGACGGCAAGCTCACCTTCAACAAGCTGACGGATGTCTACCACGCGGCCGTGGGCCATGATGAAGACCAACCGGCTCACCTGCATGTGCTCGATACCAACATCTGCTCGACGCGCTGCGCTGAAGAGTACGGCAATCCGTGCCAGCGCTTCTGCCCGGCCGCCGTCTACGAGATGGTCGAAGGCGGCGCGGAGGACGGCGGTCGTCGCAAATTGCAGATAAACTTCTCGAACTGCGTTCACTGCAAGACCTGCGACATAATGGATCCGTACCAGATCATCAACTGGGTGACGCCCGAAGGCGGCGGCGGGCCGGATTACAAAGGGATGTGAAAGCGGTGACGAGCGGCACGGGCTGAGTCGAAACCATTTTTCTCACTCATCTTCTGCCGCTTTCCAGCTTATCACTTGCCGCCCGTCACTCAGCACTGCTTTTATATGCGTCTTGCGGCCGAATCCCACCGATTGATTGAAACCTTCCTGCGCGAGCGTTTTCAACTCGCGACGCTCCGGCTCCCGCCCGTCTTTATCTATAGAGGACGCCTGGCACGCGCGGTTACGAGCACATTTAAAATCGGGGCGATTACCCTGGGCCGCCACATTCTAGTGACACCGAAACTGGTCACGAGCGACGGCGGCGGGAATCCGAGCATTCCGGGCTGGCTCATCGCACACGAGGCGACGCACATCTGGCAGTATAAGAGAGCGGGGTTCGTCGGGTTCCTCGTGTCATACCTGACGGGGTACTGGCGCGCTTTGCGGGCGCAGCCCAACTGGGGACGTGAGGCTCGTCTGGCAGCCTATCTGGCGATCGATGAGGAATGCGAAGCGCGCGAATCCGAAGCGGTTTATGACAGGTGGATCGCCCGCGAGAACGCTTCCGAGACGGAACGCGAAGATTGATGCAGCGCGCGAGCGGCAGCTACAACGCGGCCGCCGTCTCTTATTTCTCATCCTCGATGATGGAGAAATGAATTTTCCCGCGCTGCACTTCTTCGAGCGCGATCCGCGTCGGCTTGTGCTTTTGCGGGTCGATGTCGATGCGCGGACGCGCGCCGCGCTGTAGCTGCTTGCTTCTTTTGGCTGCCACGATAATCAAACGATATTTCGAGTCCATCTCAGGCTGCGTAGTCTCCTCTGCAATCTCTGCTGCTGCTGCTTCATGTGCTTTAGGCATAATTGGCTTTTCGGGCCTCCGCGCCCGCCCTGTTATGAGAAAAGGGAAAATCGATGACGACTCTCTGAACGCGCCGTTTAAGATTATGACGAGGTCGGCTGAAACGTAGCCAGCACCCGCCTCGCTAAATATTCCTGCCGCTCGCGGCGCGCCCTCTCGGCGTAAATGATCGAGGCCAGTTGCCCGGCGGCGCGATCCAGCTCATCGTTAATGACGACGTAATCAAACTCTCGATAATGCTCGACCTCGCTGCGCGCGTTGCTGAGGCGCAGCGAGAGATCGTCCGGGTGTTCAGAGCCGCGCGCCGTCAGTCGCGCACAGAGCACGTTAAACGAGGGCGGTAAAATAAAGACGCTGACACAATCCGCGATCAGCGCGCGCACGCTTTGTGCGCCCTGCACATCCACCTCTATCAGAACATCGCGCCCTTCGGCCAATTCGTGCTCGACCTGCGAGCGCGCCGTGCCGTAGAGATTGCCGTGAACATTGGCCCATTCCAGAAACTCGCCCGCGCGCTCCATCGCCCTGAAGGTTTCCGTCGTCACGAAAAAGTAGTCCCGTCCGTCGACTTCGCGGAGGCGCGCGCGACGGGTCGTGTACGAGACAGAATAGCCAAGATTCGGCATTTCTTTCAACACGCGGCGGATGAGTGTGCCCTTGCCGCCGCCCGAAGGAGAGCTGACGACGATCAGCCTGCCGCGCGGCATCCCTGTTTCATCAATTGTTCGGGCGCGCATCGCCTTTGTTCGCTTCACTCGACATTCTGCACTTGCTCGCGCAGCTTCTCGACCTCCGCTTTGATGGCGAGGGCCGCTTCTTTGATGACCATTTCCGTGGATTTCGAGAGCACCGTGTTGGCCTCGCGATTCAATTCCTGTAGAAGAAAATCCAATCGCTTGCCGGTCTCGCCTTCGGTCGCGAGCGTCTCGCGGAATTGCGCGAGGTGACTTCGCAGGCGCGCGATCTCTTCGGAGATGTCGCTGCGATCAGCCAGGTAGGCGACCTCCTGGGCCAGGCGGCCCGGATCAAGCTCTATGCCCTGCTGGCCGTTGCGCGCGACCAGATCGCCGATCCTTTTCTGAAGCCGCGTGCGGTAGGCTTCGACCAGCCCGCCCGCCGCCGCTTCGATCACGGGGACGTGGAGCGCGATCTCGTCCAGGCGGGCGCGCATCTCGACGCCGAGCGCTTCGCCCTCGCGCAGGCGCATCTGTTCCAACTCGTCCAGCGCCTCGTCTATGGCGCGCTCGACGCCCTCGATCATCCGCTCGTCTATCCCGTCGCGGACGGGTTGCATAGCGCCGGGCAATCGGGCGAACACGTTGATGTCCGGCTCGCCTGCGATCTCGAACTCCTGCTGCATGGCCCTGAGCGCCGTGATGTAACCGGCGATCAATGGGCGATTCAGCTCGTACGCCACCTCGCCCGTCCGCTCGAAGACGATGTTGGCATCGACGCGCCCGCGCGAGAGCCGCCCGCCAATGCGCCGCTTGACGACGGCTTCGAGCGAGGAAAGCTCAGCGCCGAGGCGCAGGTGAACGTCCAGGAATCTATTGTTGACGGTCTTGAGATCGACGGCGACGCTGAAATTCTCGCCCGTCGCCGCGCCGCGTCCGAATCCGGTCATTGATTTCATAAGAAATAGTCAGTAATCAAACAGGGTTGTCAGTCACCATGCGCTTGCGGGCCGCCGACCGACTCTCAATTGCTGATTACCAAATCGCCCTCCTCTTCGTCTGCGAACTGTAGTTCGTACAAGCGCCTGTAGAGGCCATCGCGCGCGAGCAGCTCCGTGTGAGTTCCGGTCTCGGCTATCGAGCCGCGTTCGAGAACAACTATCTGATCTGCGCGCCGCACGGTCGAAAGCCTGTGAGCGATGACGATGGTCGTCCGATTCCGTATCAGGTTGGCGAGCGCTCTCTGCACCAGCCGCTCAGATTCGGCGTCGAGCGCCGAGGTGGCTTCGTCCAGGATGAGCACGGGCGCGTCCAGAAGCACGGCGCGCGCTATCGCCAGACGTTGACGCTGCCCGCCTGAAAGAAAGATGCCGCGCTCGCCCACAACGGTGTCGTAGCCCGAGGGCAGCTCCATAATAAAGTCGTGTGCAAAGGCGACGCGCGCCGCCTCTTCGATCTCTGAGCGGGTCGCTTCCGGTCGGCCATAAGAGATGTTGTGGCGCACGGTATCGTTGAAGAGCACGGTCTCCTGTGTGACGAGAGCGATCTGGCGGCGCAGGCTCTTGATTCGCGCATCGCGTAAGTCAGTCCCGTCCCACAGCACAGCGCCCTTGACCGGATCGTGAAAGCGCGGGAGCAGTTTCGTCAGCGTCGATTTACCCCCGCCGGATTCCCCGACGAGCGCGACCATCGTGCCCGCGGGGATACGCAGGGACACGCCGCGCAGCACAGACCGCGTCTCGTTCGCATACCCGAACGAGACCTCGCGCAGCTCCATCTCTCGCTTGAGAGGCTCCAGCTCGACCGCACCGCTCCTTTCAGGAATCTCCGCGTGCTCGTCCATCACCTCCCAGACGTGGCGGGCCGCCGCGAGCGCCTGCTCCATGCTGTTCGACAGCCGCGAGAGTTTTCGCATGGGGTCGTAGCTGCGGAACAGGAAGAATAGAAAGGTTAGAAACTGCGCGGCGTTCATGCGTCCGGCCATGATCTCGCGCTGCCCGAAGAAGAGTAGAAAGACGACCGCCAGAACGCCTATCATCTCGATTGTCGGCGGCGAGAGGGCGGCGATCCTGGCCGAGCGCAGATTGGCGCGCACGATCCCCTGTGCGACCTCCGTAAAACGAGCGCGCTCGCGCTCTTCGGCGCGGTACGCCTTAACAATCGACTGGTTCGATAGCGCCTCCTGCGCCGTGTCCGTCAGCAGCTTGTTGCCCTCGAACGATTCGCGCGCCAGATTCCGCAGCGCCCGCCCGAAGCGCGCCGTCAAAAAGGCTATGATGGGCGCGATCATCAGAGAGCCGAGCGTGAGCCGCCAGTTGTAGTAAAACGAGGCGGCGAGAAAAGCGATCAGTGTAAAGCTCTCGCGCAGCATATCGCGCAGGGTGGCCGTGACGGCCACTTCGATGGCCGCCGCGCTTGAGATGAGGCGCGAGACCAGATAGTTTGTGCGATGCCGCTCGAAGAAGCTGGCCGATTGGGCCAGTACATGGCTGTATAAGTCCTGGCGCAGGTGCAGCACGGAAGCCTGGCCCACTCGCGCCATCAAGTAGCTAGACAGATATTCGGCGATGCCTTTGACGGCCGTGAAGACGACGATCAAAATCGCAATCGTACGCCACGCCCCGACCCCGGAAGCGGGGATCAGGCGTTGCAGTCCGAAGAGGGTCGGAGTACGCTGTCCTTCACCCTGCGCGAAGGCTTGATCGAAGATGGGAACGATGAGCGCGCCCGTCGCGCTCTCAAGAAGGCCGACCAGCACCATCGCGACGCTCGCCAGCGCGAAGGTTCCCGAATGGGGCTTGAGATATTTTAATAGTCGCCGCAGATCGTGCATCATCACCCGCTCGGCGCTGCCTCGGCCCCGCTTCGGTCAGCGAAAGGTAGGAGCGGACGCCCCTGTTATCGGCAAATCGAAAATATACTTAGGCTTAAACGGCGGCGTCAAGGCCCGCGGGGCAGATGCGGCGTCCGGGGGGTGGGTGGACGCGGCGGCGCGCGGCGCGCAGTTTTTTGGCGCGAGAACGGCGACAAGTGCGCTATAATCCGGTTCCGACATTCATCCCATTTCAGGGCAAAAAGATTGGATACACAAACCCGACCACAGAACAAAGGCAAACGACTGCTGATCGTCGATGACGATGCGGGCATGCGTATGCTCCTGGCGGAGTATTTTCGCCGACTGGGTTTCGAGGTCGAGGAGGAGGAATCGGGCGCAGCCGCCATCGAGCCAGCGCTCTCGGGCCGCTTCGATTGCTTTATCTTCGACGTGTCGATGCCGGGGATGACGGGCCTCGAATTGCTGCGGCGCGTGCGCGAGCGCGGCGCGCAAACGCCCGCCATGTTCCTGACCGCGCACGATGCGATTGACGATAAGGTGGCCGGATTTGAGGCCGGGGCCGACGATTATCTGGCCAAGCCGTTTAACCCGCGCGAGCTGGAAGTGCGCGTCGAGGCTCTCTTGCGCCGCCGCCCGTCCATCGAGCAACGGGAAGCCAACGGCAGAGAGCGTATAGAGATCGGCGATCTGGTCATAGACAAGCGGCGTCACGAGGTTTCGCGCGCCGGGTCGCGCGTCGATTTAACGCCGCTCGAATTTCAAATCCTGGAGCTGCTCGCCTCGGAGCCCGGACGCGCCTGGTCGCGTAACGCCCTGCTCGATCAGGTTTGGAGCACTGAGTACGAGGGTTACCAGCGCAACATAGACCCGCACATCAACCGGCTACGGAAAAAGCTTGAGACAGACCCGAAGAACCCGCACTACGTACTGACGGTGCGCGGGGTCGGTTATAAACTGAACGAAGCTCTTTAGCAGACACTTCCGGCGCGCCGTCCGTGCGCGAAGCGCGGGCGTCCGCGCCGCCACTCAGACATCTTTATATGTACTGTTCTCCGAGGATCATTCGCAACCTTTTCATCATGCTGGCAGTGCTGCTGGCGGGCGCACCCGTCCTTCTTCCGGCACAAACGCCCGGCGACCGCGCTGCGAAGCAGACGGGCCCGACGGCGCTCATACGCTGGAGGGGTCGCAGCCGGGTCACGCGATACAGGCTGCAACTGGCGCGCGATGCGAGGTTCAGGGACATCGTTTTTGATCGCGCCGTGGAGGGCCTCGAATATCTTGTGACGGAACTCCCGGCCGGAAGCTACTACTGGCGCGTCGCCCCGGCGACTCCCGAAACCGGAATTTATTCGCGGCCCGTTCAGGTCATCGTAAAGCTCGAAACGGTGACCGCTCCAACGCCGACACCGACGCCAACGCCAACACCAACGCCGCGTCCAATCCCGACACCGACGCCGAAGCTCTTATCGCCGGGCGATACCGGATGGCGGACGGCTACGGGCGAGGTCAGGCAGCCCAGGGTCGCGCCGCTGCGCGTGGTCTCGAATCTCGATCTGGTCGGCGTGAATACGGACGGGATGGTATACGCTCTCGACGGCTCGAAGGGCATGGCGCTCTGGACGGCGCGCTTCAGGCCGAACGCGAAGAAGGGAGAACCGACCGGCAATGGCGGGGCGGCTGCCTTCGCGCCCGTGATTATTAAGGGCGAGTCGGGACTTGCCAATGTCGTGGTCGCGTTCGAGGGCGGCGTGCGCGCGCTACAGGGAGCGACGGGGCGCGAGCTATGGCGTACGAGTTTGCAGGGACGCGCGACCGCCGGGACGGCTGCCGACATAGACGGCGACGGCCATTACGAGATCATCATCGCCGAGGACGACGTAGCCCATTTGGCCGTTCTCAACGAAGCCGGGAAATTCATCGCCGAGGTCAAACTTGACGCCGGAGCGATCGGCGCGCCCGTTCCCTATGTCATGGGGGATCAGCGCGGGGTGATGGTGGTGCTGGAAAACGGGATGATCGAGATGCGAAACATCAACGGCGAGCGCCTGCGCGCCGTCAAGCTGGATACCAAACCGACGACGCCTCTCCTGATCGTTCAGAAACAGCAGGGCCCGATAGGATTGCTCGGAGTCGAAGGCAACCTGATCGCGCTCGATCTTAACGATCCGAATTTAAAGCCAACGGGACGCATCGCGACCGAAGATGATTCCCCGCGCGGAGAACTCTCGGCCGTAGACCTGGACGGCGACGGCGCGCAGGAGGTCGTCATGATTACGCGGCTCGGGCGCGCCGTCGTTATCAACGCCAGCGATGGAAAGATAAAGTGGTTCGCCACGGGTGCGACCGACGCGGCCTCGGCCGCCTTCGCCGATGTCAACGCGGACGGAACGCTGGATGTGCTGGTCGCCGCCGGGCCCTCGTTTGCGATTGCGCTCTCGGGTCGCGATGGCGCGCTGGTCTGGAAAGCGGAAGAGGCCGGGAGCAGCGCGCCCGACGCGGCCCGCGAGCGTTCGGGTCGCGTGTTGGTCACGGCGACGGTTGGCGACGGGAGGAGCGCTTTTCTGGTTGGCAGCGACCCCTCGCGCGCGAATTTGCGCGCCGTCGGATTGCCGCAGGGTTCTGTGAAACTAGCGACGCGCTGACGGCGAACTCAACGAGAGAAGGAGAATAATGAGCTATGCTCTGGATTATCGCCGTACTGCTTGTAGTGGCGTGGGCCGGGGGAATGATCCTTCATAAGGGCGGCTTTATACATATCTTGCTGCTGTGCGCCATCGCCCTGATCGTCGTGCAACTGGTCGCGCTGCGGCGGGCCGTGTAAACCGTACGAAGGAGAAAGCGCGCTCTCTCTCTTCATCCAACTCAAAAAATTCCTGTTAAAACAGGAGGCTGCCCCTAAGGTCAGGGGACAGCCTCCTGTTTTTTATCATAAGCTATGACTCGGATCATCGAGTCGGGCAATCAAGCCTTGAACCGCGCCTGACGCGGCACGCGCCGCTTCTACGGCTTACTTACGGCCTGTTTCCGCCTAAAATACTTCGCACACGGCGCGCGGCCTCATCCGCCGCGTCGCGCACCTGTCTCTCCGTCCTGTTCACGGTTTTATTCGTGCGGGCGTTCTCGTTTTTGCTGGCCCGGTCACGATTACCCGAACGGCTCCCCGTCCGTTCGCCGCTTGTGGTCGAAGACGAGCCGCGCTTGTCGCGCGAGGATTTGCTTCCGCTGCCGCTCCCGGCCGTCTCCGTGCCATCGTCGCCCGTAGACTCGTTCGTGCTCGCTTCCGTATTGCCGTTCTCCTCCGTAGTGCTCGCTGTCGAGTTGGCATTATTACTATTATTGTCGTTGGCGGTCTTCTTAGAGCAGCCGACGGAGGCCATGGCTACCAGGACGCCGAGGACGATCATACACAGTCTACTTTTCATCTCTGATTGTTCTCCTTACGAATGGGGGCTCAACTGTATTCGCCGGATAATTCATTTGACGGAAATTCGGTCTGACCGGGGCTATCTTACCAGAGAGCGCAGGTTTGCCAAGCAACTATTATGCGATGTCCGCGCGGAAATCAAGGCGGGGGCGTCCGAGTCCGGGGCGTTCGCAGGCGAGCAGCCCAGCGAGCACGCTAAGCGGCCTCGCGGCGTCGAAAAGACTGTATATAAGGGGTGACCGGGGCCCCGGTCGCCCGGCGAGACAGGGCCGCGCCGCTTGATTCCGAGCGCCAACTCCGGCAACAATGCGTGCCTGTGGCGCATCAATGCAACAGAAGGGAAAACGTCACCGCCGGACGCCCTGTCAAATGAAGAGACGACATTCTATTCGTAGCGAAGGAGCAATCGTTTTATGAATCGACGAGCCTCTGCCTCAAAAGGGTCGCGCCTCCTGGGCGCATGGCTGCTGCTCTTGGTCGCCGCGCCCCTCGCCTTCGGTCAGGCGGACGTGCCGCGACAGACCGTCGCCATCACATACCCGCTCGATCAGACCGTCAACGTCAAATTTCGCGGCACGACGCGTCTGCCGCGCCTCAAGGGCGAAGCGAAGGTCAGGCGTGCCGGTCGGCGCGGCACGCGCGTCGAGCTGAGCATAGAGAATCTTCCGCGCGCACAGGAGCTGGGCGGCGTCTATACGACCTATATCCTGTGGGCCATCTCGCCCGAGGGGCGCGTCGACAATCTGGGTGAGATCAAGCGAAGCGGCAGTATGATCGTTGACTCGAAGCTCGATGTGACGACGCCGCTGCAAAACTTCGCGCTGATCGTCACGGCGGAACCTCATTTTCTTGTGCGCGGCCCGAGCCGAATGGTCGTGCTCGAAAATCTTCCGCCGCGCAACGCAGGTGACGCGGACGTGGCGACCATGAACGTACAGTACGCGGGCAACAGCAGCGACTATTTTAACGACCAGCGCTTACCGGAAGTCGCCGATAACGATTACGGGCGGACGCCGACCTCTCTGCTGGGCGCGCGCCAGGCCGTCAATCTGGCACGCTATGCCGGGGCCGAACGCGAGGCACAGGACGAGTTGAGGGAAGCGCAGGCTCAGTTGGAGGAGGCCGAAAACGCCTGGCGGCTGAAACAATCCGAGGCCGAGGTGGATGCTGCTGCGAGAAAGGCTGTGAGCCTCGGCGCGCGGGCCGAAGAGATGGCCGAGACGCGCCGCGCCGCTCGTCAGAGAAGAGAAGAGATTTCACGCCGCGATGCGGCCGTACGCGAGGCGGAGGAAACAGCGGCCACCGCCGGTAAAGAGATCACAGACCTGCGCGCCGACCTGGAGCGCGAGCGCCACGCGCGCGAGTTGGCCGAGCGCGACGCCGCCAGCGCTACGCAACAGCTACGCGACCTGCGTACGGAGGTGGCGCGCCTGCGCGACGAGCTTCAGAGCGTGCGCGCCGAGGGTGAAGAGGCGAAGGTGAAGCTGGCGCGCATAGAGGGCGAGCGGCAGGCGCTCGCGGCGCGGCAGGCCGAAGAGCAACGCGCCACGCAGCAACGCGCGGCAGCCGCCTCGCTCAAAGAGACGCTGGCGCGTTTCGGCTCGGTTCGCGAAACCAATCGCGGTCTGGTGCTGGTGCTGCCCGAATCCGTGTGGGCCAATGCTCGCGCCAGCCAGCTTGCCCCGGCGGCCAACGCTAAGCTTGAGCCCCTGGCGGCGCTGCTCGCAAACAATCCCGACTATCGTATAGTGATAGAGTCCTACACGGACAATCGCGGCGACGAGGCATCGCTGCTGCAATTAACGGAGGAGCGCGCGCAAGCTCTAGCCCAACAATTCATCACGGCCGGGGTTGACGGCGTCCGCATACAGGCGAGCGGTATGGGTGTGGCAAACCCGGTCGCGCCAAACAACAGGGCGCAGGGCCGCCTTCGCAACCGGCGAACGGAAATCACACTCACCTTCACGAACGCGCAGGATACCGCCGTCAACCAGTGACGCGGAGTATTTTCGGTGACCGGGCGGCGAGTCGGATGGCTTCTTCATTGGCTCGGCCGCCCGGTCAACGGTATCGCTCGCCGCTCTGCTCTTACGGATAATACCGTCAAATGTCACTGCTCGAAGTCCTACAGCTCATAGGCTACAGCACGGGGGCGACGTTACATCTATGGATGGGCGCGCTGCTCTGGCGTCGCCGTCGCGGGCTGATAAAGGTCGAGCGCGTATTGCTGGCGCTGACGGTAAGCTTCGGCGTCTGGCATGGCTGCAATCTAATCATCGCCCTGCAGGGGATGCTCGGGCTCGAGGGCGAGCGCTGGGCCGCCCTGTTTCGGCTGGCCGATACGCTCGCCGTCATCAGCATCACGCTGTCCTACTCTTTTCTGCTGCACGTCCATCTACACCTGTGGGCCAACGCGCATGATCGCGGGCTCAAGCGCGGCGAGCGCCTGCGCGTGTACCTCTCTTACATTCCGGCCCTCTTCCTGGTGATCGCCGTGCCGCCACTGTGGACGGGCGAGTACGCGCCGATGTTCGTCAAGCTCTCGCATCTGGTGCTGCCGTTTGTGCTGTGGGCCGCCTACGTGCTCTGCTTCATAGCGGCCACAGACCTGCTCATCGCCCGTCGCTCATCTTCGCGGAACGAGCGGCGTGCATTGCAAACGCTCGCCGTGTCGTTCGTCGCCATCGGTGTGCTTCTGGTCGCCGTCTATGCTCTGAATTTCGGCGCGGGCATGGGCCGTGGACTCTATTTGAAAACGGCCGCCAATCTGGGCTCATTGCTGCCCTCGGCGCTGATCGCCTATTACATCTATCGCTATCGTTATCTTGAGCTGATAATCAAGGAGAGCCTGATCGCCGCCACGTTCGCGGCCGTGGTGCTCATAGCCTATCTCTACGGCATACGCACGGTCGGATCGTGGCTGACCGCCCGGTACAACCTGCGTACGGGCGTCGTCGAATCACTGCTGATTCTGGCGCTGGCGCTCCTCGCAGCCCCCCTGCGCCAGTGGATCGAAAAGCGCTTCCACAATCTTTTTCAGAGAGAGGCGACGCTGTACCGCGAGGTCGTGGCGCGAATCGGCGCGCAGGCGGGGCAATATAAGCAACTGCCCGAGCTGTTACGATTCGTCGAGGAGCGGACGGCGCAAGCCCTCGGCCTGCGTCGCGTGCGTATCATTCTTCATCGCCCCGAGAGCGATCAGCGCTCTACCACCGCGACGAGCAGCAGCTTGCAGGCCGGGGAGAGCAGGGATGAGACGGACGAAGGATTGATTGGATTGATGGGCCAGGTTCTTGAACAGGCGAGGGCGGGCGGCTGGATGGCGATTGAGGGCGAGCGTCGTTTGCGCGAGCAGGGATTTGAGATCGCCTATGCCCTGCGCCGCGAGCAGCGCAACGTCGGCTTGATGTTGATTGACGCGGCGGCCGATGCCTTGACGCCGGACGCGCGCGTTGTTTTGGAAGTGCTGGCCGGGCAGGTGGCAATCGCTGTCGAAGATTGCCGACTGGTCGAGGAGAACGTGTGCCTTGAGCGGCGGCTGGCGCACGGCGAGCGACTGGCCGCCCTGGGCCAGATGGCCGCCACAGTGGCCCACGAGGTTCGTAATCCTCTTTCGGCCATCAAATCCATCGCCCAGGTGATGCGCGAGGATCAACATTTATCGAGCGAATACGGACGCGACCTCAGCCTTATCGTCGGCGAAACGGATCGGCTCAGCCGCAGCGTCACACAGCTACTGAGCTACGCGCGCACGACGCCGCCCGCAATCGCGCCCTGTCGCGCGGACGAGCTTGTGCGCTCCATGACGGAGCTTTTCAGCGCCGAGGCCGCGTCCCGCGCCGTTCAACTTGAGTGCGTGCCGGAATCCGCTCAAGAGCTTGACGGGGTGACGGCCTCCGCCACCCGCGACGCTCTATCAAATCTGGTGCTCAATGCGCTGCAAGCGACCCCCACGGGCGGAACCATTCGCATCGAAACGCGCGTCGAAGGAGACTCCCTGCTCTTTACGGTGACGGACAGCGGCGCGGGCGTTGACCCGAAACTTCGCGAGCGCATCTGGGAGCCGTTCTTTACGACGCGCCAGCGCGGCACGGGGCTCGGGCTCGCCATCGTGCGCAAGCGCATCGAGGACATAGGCGGCACGACTTGCCTCCTGGATGGAAACAGGGGCGGGGCCTGCTTTGAGCTACGATTGCCGCTCAAATCTCTCTGACCGAGACTTCGTCCCGAAGCGGTCGAGAACCGTATATCGCCACTGCTCTTCGGCGTTCCCCGTGCCTTCTCATACGCGTCCCTGAAATTTTTCGCCGACATCTCTGCCACTTTTTCCAGGGAAGCGCGTTTCTACAAACGGCCCGTGAGAGGATTGCCGCGAACATGTTGAAAGAGCTTTCTCATCGACTATCTCAAACAGGAGACGAACAATGCCGCCACTACGTTTCAAACGCGAACTATTCATCTGCGCGCTCCTGCTCTGCTCCGTTCTTTCGGGGACGAGCATGGCGCAGGCTACCAAAGGGATTTCGACCGGGTCGGCTTCAAACGACGACCTGAAAGCAGCCGTCGATTTGGAGATTCAACTGCACCTGCTCGTGGCTTCAAACGCGGCGGGCGAAGGGGCAAAGCTGCCTGCGGCGCTCGATGCGACTTCCAGGCAGCTTCGCTCGGCGCTGCCCTTCACAAACTATCGCTGGGCAGCTACGTATATCAACCGCGTCAGCAACGGGGCGGCGAGCAGCATTCGCGGCATCGCCGGGCCGCTCTTAGGAACAACCTCGCAGTCTTCGCAGACGCCTTCCTTCTACGACATGCAGCTCAATGATGTCATGCTGACTTCGGATGCGAGGGGGGTAGAGGTCGTCCAGCTCAGGATCCATTTCGGAGCGCGATTGCCAATCGTGGCCGGGCCCGGCAGCGGAACGACAGGGCCGCTCATCAACTATGAGAGCACAGGCATCAGCACCTTCGTCCGTATAAAAGAGAACGAGCCGGTGGTGATCGGAACCATGAGCCTTGGCCCATCGAATGAGATGCTGGTGCTGGTAGTCACGGCGAAGAAGTTAGACTGAAACGTATTTTCGCCCGTCGCTCTGAAACTGTAAGGCGCTTTCGATTGGGCTCTGCGCTCGGCCTGGGCTCAAAAGGCGCATGCCGCTTCGCTCGCCGGAAACGTCTCCGGCGAGCGAAGCGGCATGCGCCTTTGCCGTTAGTTGCGCGCCGCTCGCTTCGGTTAATATCGGATGTCGAAGAGGGCAGAGGGCAAATCACCGGCCTCTCGTGGCACGCGATATGCTGGCCTGATCGTCCCGGAGAATCTGGCATGACACAGAGGACAGAAGAAGAGTTGCGTTTGCTGATTGTCGATGACGAGGAAGCGGCGCGCTACGGCATGCGGCGGGCGCTCGGCGGTTTCGGGTATTCGATCGAAGAGGGCGGGAGCGTGGAAGAGGCGCGCGCGCTTATCGCGCGGGGGCGGCCCGATCTGCTGCTGCTCGACGTGAACCTGCCGGGCGCAAGCGGTCTGGATTTCCTGCGCGAGCTGCACGGCGCCGACAAAGACGGGCCGCTCGTCATACTTATTACCGCTCACGGCTCGGAGCGCATGGCGGTCGAAGCCATCAAGTCCGGAGCGCACGATTACCTCGCCAAGCCCTTCGAGTTGGACGACCTGCGCCTCGCGGTCAAGAACGCTTTGGAGACGGTTCGGCTGCGGCGCGAGAATCGCAGCCTGCGTCGGCGCATCGAACTGGAGGGCGCGCAGCGTGGCCCTCTAACGGGCGCGTCCGAGGCGATGGAGCGCGTCCGGGCATTGATCGAAAAGGTGGCCGAGACGGACGCGACTATTCTCGTGCGCGGCGAATCGGGCACGGGCAAGGAGTTGGTAGCGCGCGCGATTCACGAGCGCAGCACGGCGCGAAGGCGCGGCGCTTTCGTCGCCGTCAACTGCGCTGCGTTGCCTTCGGAGCTGATCGAGTCGGAGCTTTTCGGCCACGAGAAGGGCGCTTTTACGGGCGCGGCGAGCCGTCGGCAGGGGAAATTCGAGCAGGCCGACGGAGGCACGCTGTTTCTTGACGAGATCGGTGATATGAGCGCGGGCGTGCAGGCCAAGCTGCTGCGGGCGCTCGAAGAGAGACGCATCGAACGGCTCGGCGGCAACGAATCCATCCCGGTTGACGTGCGTATCGTGAGCGCCACGCATCGCCCGCTCGAACAGGAGATCGCGGCCGGAAATTTTCGCGCCGACCTCTTCTATCGCCTGCGCGTCGTGACCGTAGAGATTCCGCCTTTGCGCGAGCGGCGCGAGGATATTCCGCTTCTCGCCGAGACGTTTGCGCGGATGGCTTCCGAGCGCTACGGTTTGCCCGCACGCACGCTCGCGCCGAGCGCCCTTCGCCGTCTGCTCGAATATGATTGGCCGGGCAACGTGCGAGAGTTGCGCAACGTCATCGAGCGCGCCGCTGTGCTGGCCGAAGGCGAAGAACTGACGGCGCGCGATCTGCCCGAAGAGCTAAAGGATAATCAGGGCCAGCCCCGTTCGGAATCCGCCCGGCCTGCGATGGACGAGCCGGAGGAGGGCGGGCTCCTTGTCCCGTTCACTACGGATTTTCGGGAAGACCGCCGCGAGTTCGAGCGACGTTATATCACGCGCTGCCTTGAGGAAACGGGCGGCAACGTGACGCGCGCCGCCGCCATGTTGGGTATGCATCGACAGTCGCTCCAACACAAGCTGCGCGAGCTGGGTCTCGCGCGGCGCTACGTCTCGGTCGCTACCGAGGCGCAAGATTAATCCGACAACTGAAAGATAAACCCGGGCCGGTGGCCGGGCCTTCTCTCGCCCCCTCGCCGAATCCGCGCCGTGACGGGGCATGAAAGGGAAGCTATGTAAGATTTCCCTGATAGCCGCTCTTTCATCATCCAGACCTTTAAGCCCCGCGCTTAGCCTTACTGCGTCTCTACATTTCAAACGCTCCCGCGACCTACGCTTAAAAATTTCATCAAGCCCACAAGCCTTGAAAAATCAAGCTCCGCACAGGAAAACCGTTCGCCCGGCATGTGCTTTGCTCTCTGCTACGGTTGGCGATTTATACCCGCGTCGGCAGCAGCAGCATCGGCGCGGTCATGCTCGGACGCAGTCCGGGGCTTTGGATATGATTCTTAAATAGTGAGGAATAGAATGGCGATGATTTCAACTGGCGCGCGCCGCGTGATAGCGTTCCTGCTCAGCTCGATAGCGGTCTCGACTACGCTGCTTGCGAATGCTCCGGCGGGGCGCGTTGCGGCACAGGAGAGGATGGCCGCTCATCCGGCGCGCCGTCTCGTCATCTGCGTTGACGGCGTAGGCTTCTCCCTGATCGAGAGGATGCGCCGCGAGGGACGCTTCAGGCAGTTTCGCGAGCCGTCGCGTATGATCGCGCCTTTCCCGACCCTGACCAACGTGGCGATGGCTGAGATTTTGATGCCAGCGGGCGCTCTTCAATCGCCGGGCTACGAAGATAAGTTCTTCGATGTCGGGAAGAATCGTATGCGCGGCGGTTTGTTGGAGCGTTTTCAGGGCGGGCGATTTATCCGTGGGACGTTCCGAGAGCTTTTCGATTATCACCCGTCCGCGATCAAGAGCGGGCTCGGCTATGCCGCGCCGCCCCTGAGCACCTATCTCGAATCACTGACCGACCTGGTGCGCCTTCGTCAGAAGTTTCGCGCGTCGCGCGAGCCAGTCTTTTTCGCTTACACGGGCGCGACCGATTCGTTGGCCCATCTGGGCGGCGAATGGCTCTTGCGAAGTTTTATGGCGCGGCTGGACGATACCGTGACCGACATCATACGCGACAGCCCGGGCCCGGTCGAAGTCACGATCTTCTCCGATCACGGCAACCATTTCAGGGGCTACAGTCGGGTCGAGTTGAAATCCGCGCTGCGGCGGGCCGGGCTGCGGATCGAGACGCGCGTTCGCGACGAACGCAGCGTCGTTTTTCCGCAATACGGGCTCGTCGGCAGCGCCGTGCTCTTTACACGCGAGAGCAACGAGCCGCGTCTCGCAGCGGCCGTGGCTGAAGTTAAAGGCGTGGATTTCGCGGCTTATGAAAGGGACGGGATTGTTCATCTGCGGGCGCGCAATAACGGGACGGCTACGATTGAGCGACGCGGCGAGAGTTTTCGCTATCGTGCGGGCGCGGGCGATCCGCTCGGGCTCAATGGGGTCATGCGGGAATTAAGGGCGAAGGGAAAGATGGATGGGGACGGCTTCGTAGACGGGGCGCAGTGGTTCGAGCATACGCGCGACGGCGCGCGACCGGACGCCGTGCGCCGCATCTACGAAGGCTTGACCGGCCAGATAGAGAATCGCGCCAACGTCATCCTCAATCTGGAAGACGGCTACTACACGGGAAGCTTCAGCCTGGACATCTTCGCTTTCCTTCAGGCGACACACGGCAATCTTGGCCGCGAGCAGAGCTTCGGATTCGCCATCAGTACGGGCCGCGATTTGCCCTCGCACCTGCGCGCCGAAGATGTCTGGCAGGCCATCGGCTCGCCCCGGCTAAGCAAACAGGCGGAGATTCACGCCAGCACTCACGACGACTAAACCATGTAATAAAGATTTGATCGACTTGGCCCGCTTTAATATCGTGCCATCGACGCACGTCTTTCCCGGCCTCTTCGCAGGAGGGCTCTTGGGGCCCACGCGCCGCACTCGGCCGAAACTCGCCGGGCGAGGTTGAAGCTGGGATAAAGCTTTAACCTCGTCGCCGCCGCTGCCGCTCACAACAATCTGGCCAAAGCCAAAGCGCCGATCAACCCGAGCGTCTGGGCATCCGTGAGGGGTCTTCCGATGAACCAGAGAACCACGCACAGGATTAAGACGATAAGCGCGATGATCCAGCCGACAGTCCCCGGAGTGGTGTAGGTTCCGAATCGCATAATCCGTCCTTTGTTTTGAGTCCTCTTTGTTGCGGTCAACTAAAAATCGCAGTCCTATCCGAGCGCGCCTAAAGTAAAGACGTACGGCCAGAGGAGTCTGTGAAATTTTTTAAGTCCCTGAAACGAATCAGAGTCTTCTCTCGATGCGCCGGAAGTCCCCAAGAGCCCCCGTGTACCGGATTGCCTCGGGGCGATCCTTGCGAGTAGACTTGCCAATCGTTATGCGTAAACTTTTCATGACCGGGGAATCAATGAGATGAAAGCACGTCCCGATGCCATCATTCACAGAGAGCAGGCCGAGTATCTTGATCGGCTGCTGCCGCCGAGCGAAGGACTGCTCGCCGAGATGGAGGAGTATGCGGCGCAGCACAGGGTTCCCATCGCTGATCGAGAAGTGGCGCTCTTTCTTGAGATAACGGCGCGCGCGATAAACGCCCGGCGGGTTTTGGAGATCGGGATGGCGATCAGCTATTCGGTCATACACCTTTTACGCGGCATGTCCGAGGACGGGCAGGTGGTGACGATAGAGCCGAGCGAAGAGATGATCGCGCGCTCGGAGGATTATCTCGGCCGCGCCGGTTTGCGAGAGCGCGTGCGCATCGAGCGAGGTCGGGCGCTGGAAGTAATGCCGCGCCTAGATGAGACGTTCGATCTGGTCTTCATAGATGCCGTCAAGGAAGAGTACGGCCAGTACCTTGACCTTGCGCTGCCCGTACTGCGCGAAGGCGGCGTCGTCATCGTCGATAATCTTTTGTGGGGCGGGCAGGTGGCCGGAGAGATACGCTCGCCCGATCAGACGGCCTCGACCGAAGCCTTGCGCGAGTTCAATCAAAGGTTCGTGCGCCATCCGCACCTGCGCGCCGAAATCCTTTCCATCGGAGACGGCCTCGGCTACGCGGTTAAGATGAGCGACGGCGGTTAAGACGAGCACGGGCGGGTGACCGACCTACCAGGCGCGGGGGCGACCGCGCTCGCACTTCGGAGAGGGGCGCTGGTCTCAAGCGGCCAACCGACAATGATGGTCTTGAAGGACAGTCCGCAGGCGAGCCTTACGGCGTCGAAATTGATCGCGCGCGGGGGCGTTGTCGCCTTCCTCACCGATACTTTTTACGGGCTGGGCGCGAACCCCTTCGACAAAAGCGCGGTGGGCCGAATCAACTCTCTGAAGGGAAGAGAGGCGGCGGGCAAGCCGATCCTGATCCTGATCGGCGACGAGGCCGAAGCCGCTCGTTTCATAGAACACAGCTCGGAGGCGTTCAAGGTCGCCAGCAGTGCTTTCTGGCCCGGCCCGCTGACGCTGGTGGCGGCGGCGCGAGCCAGTCTCCCCGAAGAGATTACTGCCGGTAGCGGTACGGTCGGCCTGCGCCTGCCCGAAGACCTGAGCGTGCGCCAGTTTCTGAGAGCGTGCGGCGGAGCACTGACAGCAACCAGCGCAAACCCTGCGGGAGCGCCGCCCGCCCGCACCGCCCGGGATGTCGCGCTCTATTTCCCGGACGCCTTAGACCTCATCATTGACGGCGGCGCGGCGCAGCGCGACCAACCCTCAACCGTGCTCGATACGAGCGGCCACAGTCCGAGACTGATTCGCGAGGGCGCACTCTCGCGCCGCGAGCTTCAATCAACTCTGCGGCCCCTCGGCGTCGAGCTTGAAGACGAGAGGCCGCACGTTTGAGGTCTGCTTTTGAACGTGGGCTACTTTTCGATTGTCAGGCCGCGCACGAATCGCCAGTCGCCGCTTCCGTCGATCTTGATATTGCCGACGTTCTTGCGTGCGACGACCATGTTGGCCGGATACCAGAGTGGCAGCATCGGCACGTCGCGGCTGATGATCTCCTGTGCACGTGTGTAGAGGACACGGGCCTTTTCACGGTCTGCCGTGTCAACCGCCTCTTGAAGGATAGGGTCAAGCTCCGGGTTGTTGTAGCGGCTGCGGTTGAAGCCGACGCGATCGGGTTTCGGAATGCCGGTCGAGGAGAAGAGGTCTTTGAGGAAGATGGGGTCTTGATTGCCGCCCACCCAACTGCCGGTCGTCAATTGATAATTCCCCTTGAGCTGTTGATCCCTGAGCGTGTTGCTCTCGACCGTCTCGATCTCAAGCTTGATGCCGACCTGCTTGAGCTGGTTTTGAATGACGCCGGAATACTGGCGTGCCGCTCCGCTGCTCGAAGAGATTTTCAAAACGATGGGTTTGGGAAAACGCATCTGCGGCCCGTCGCCGTCAGGGTCACGAAAACCAGCCTCGTCGAGCAGTTTCCTGGCGCGCTCCGGATCGTAGTTGTACTTCTGACCGGGCGCATAGGCCCACGACTCTTCCGGCAGAATCGAGTGCGCGATCTTCGCCTGCCCGAGCAGCAGGTCGCGTATCAGGCTTTCCCTGTCAATCGCAAACGAGATGGCCTGGCGCACCGCCACTTTATCGAGCGGCGCGCTCTCCGTATTGAAGGTCAGGTGGACGATATTAGCGCCGGGAAATTGTTCGACCTTCAGATTCTGATCCTGCCCGAGCGATTTCAGAGCATCCGGAGTCAGGTTCGTCGGCAACGGCGCTACTTGCACGCGGCCCGTCCGCAACTCTGCCTGAAGCGCATTGGCGTCGGCGATCACGCGCACGCGCAAAGCCCTGATCTGCGGCGCTCCCTCCCAGTAGTTAGGATAGGCTTCGAGGTCAACGACCTGCTGCGCCGTGTCGAAGCGCACGAACTTGAAGGGGCCCGAGCCGACGGGGCGATCTTTCTGCGTCGCGGCCGAGTCCTTCGGGATGATAGCGATGGGCACAAGGTTGGACAGCAGCGATAGCCAGGGCTTGCGAAGGCGAATAATAAGGTTGCGCGCGTCGGGCGCTTCGACCCCCGTGACGTATGGCTGCTTGCCGCCCGACGGGGTGGCTTCAAAGAAACTTGCCGCCTTGCCCGACCCCGAAGCCAGCAACGTGTCGAGCGTATATTTGGCATCCGCCGAGGTCATCTGCCTGCCGTCGTGGAACGTCACGCCGTCGCGCAGCGTGAAGGTATAGCTCAGGCCGTCAGCCGATGGCTCTATGCTCGAAGCAAGCTCCGGGACATACTCGAACCTCTCGTTTTTACGCACCAGCGAATTGAAGATCAACACGCGCACGCGCTCCGATGCCGCATCGACCGTGGACGCCCCAATCGGGTCGAGCGTAGAGATGTTATCGGAGAGCACGATAACAAATTCATCGCTGCGGGGGCGACAATTCGTCACTAGAAGGATCGCCGTGAGCAACACCAGAACCAGCGCGTTGAGTTGACGAGCGAGCATTAGATGGCCCCTCCGTACGTGTAGTTCAGCTTGCGATTCACTTCGGCGATCTGTTCCGAAAGCTCGCGGAATCGGTCTGCGGAGAAGGGAAGCGGCGGCTGAATCAGATTCTTGAAACCGGCGATGCGTTCGAGCGAGGTTCTGATGCGCTCGCTTGAAATCTTACCCTCGCGCGCGGCCTCAAGCAGCGCGTTGTAGCCGCGCCGTATAATGTCTGGTCGGGAACAGATAAGAAGCATGTCCTGCCCGGCCTGGAAGGCGCGTACGGTCGCCTCTTCGATCTCGCAATGTTTGCTGATCGCGCCCATCTCCAAATCATCCGTCAGGACAAGATACTTATAGCCAAGCTCGTCGCGCAGCAGCTTTGTAGAGATGTTGTAATTGAGCGAGGCGGGCTCGATGCGCCCGACAGCGACGTTCTGACGAATATCTATATTGGGAAAGCCGCCGTGGCTGACCATGACGGCGCGCACGCGATCATCTTCGCGCTGAAACAGTTCTATGTACGGCGCGAGGTCTTGCGCGATCAGGTCGTCGTGCGAGAGATGGACGAGCGGTATCTCCTCGTGCGAATCGACCTCGCCCGCGCCGATGCCCGGAAAGTGTTTGAGGCAGCCCATGCAGCCGGTGCTTTGCAGGGCGCGCAGGTAGACCATCGTATAGCCCAGAACTTCTCCGGGCGAGCGACCGAACGAACGCGAGTAGAGGCCGTTCGAGAGCAGGTCGCGCTCGTCCGTCATGATCGACATGACGGGCGCAAAGTTCAGGTTAAAGCCGAGCATGCGAAGCACTTCGCCCGTCACCCGGCCGAGCGCGCGCGCCGCCGCCAGATCGCCGTGCTGGCGAATGGTTCGCGCCGCAGGCATGGGCGTGCAGATGCGTCGCAGGCGATCAACGAGCCCGCCCTCCTGGTCTATGCCGCAGAGCGGCTCGACCGGCAACATGGCGCGCGCGTCGTCCAGAAGCCCGCGCAGTTGATCGGGCGCGGCGACATTGCGGCCGAAGATGATAATGCCGCCCGGCGAGACGTATTCGACGAGCGCGCGCGCCTCCGCGTCCAACTCCGTGCCCGGCAGCCCGATAAAGAAGATTTGTCCGATCTGTTGTTCGAGAGAGAGAGAAGTTAGAGAATCAATCATTTGGAAGATTTGGAACCGTAAGCCGCCCCGTAAGCCAGTTCGCACGGGCTCGTTCGTCCCGCGCTCATTCCAAGAGCGCGGCCGCAAATATTACACCATGCGTTTGCGTAAACTGAGGAGAAGTTCGCGCGCTTCATCTGCTGAGAGCGTTTCTACCTTAACGTCGCGTAGCTCGTCAAGCAGGCTTTGATTCGTGGAGTCGAAAAGGGTCGCCTGCGCGGCGATGCGACGGCGGCGGGCGCGCCTCGCGGCCGTTTTCAAACCCGCCTCGTCGAACGCCCATTCATCCCAGCGATCCGCAGGCTCCACCGCCGCTTCGCCCGCCCCCACCTCGGCGGCCTCCTCTTCGGCGAACACGTCCAGCTCGTAACGATCGAGACGGGCGAGCACGTCGCGCGCCCTCTCCAACACCGCAGGGGGAAGGCCCGCGAGGCGAGCCACCTCGATGCCGTAAGACTTGGAGGCACGCCCGCGTTCGAGCCGGTGCAGAAAGACGACCTCGCCTTCGCGCTCCGCGGCCGTGATCTGGTAGTTCTGCGCGCCCGGAAGCCTTTCGGCCAACTCCGTCAACTCGTGGTAATGGGTCGCAAACAGGGTCTTGGCGGCATGCTCCGGCGAATCGTGCAGGTACTCGGCCACGGCCCAGGCGATAGAGAGCCCGTCGAAGGTGGCCGTGCCGCGCCCTATCTCGTCCAGAAGTACTAGCGAGCGCGGAGTCGCGTTGTGCAGAATGGCCGCCGTCTCCGTCATCTCGACCATGAAGGTGGAACGCCCGCCCGCCAGATCATCCGACGCGCCGACGCGCGTCCAGATGCGGTCGAGCACGGGGAGGCGCGCCTTTTCCGCAGGGACGAACGAGCCCATCTGCGCCAGTATGGAGATGACGGCCGTCTGTCGCAGCACGGTCGATTTGCCGCCCATGTTCGGCCCCGTAATAATCAGGAATCGTTCCGTAGAGTTGTTCATGTAGAGGTCGTTGGGAATAAACGGCTCGTCGCTGAAAACCTCTACGACGGGATGGCGTCCCGACACGATCTCTATCTCGTCCGCTTCGTGAACCGCTGGCCGTACGTAACGACGGCGCACGGCCACCTCTGCCAGCGAGCCGAGCGCGTCGAGCGAGGCCAGCGCGCGCGCCGTCGCCTGTATGCGTTTCGTCTCGGCGGAGACCGTGCGGCAGACCTCCGCGAAAATCTCCGCTTCGAGCTGCGTCAGGCGCTCTTCGGCCCCGAGCACGCGCGTCTCCCATGATTTAAGCTCGGGCGTCGTGTATCTCTCCGCGTTCGAGAGCGTCTGCCGCCGCTCGTAGTCCGAGGGCACGCGCGCGGCCGCCGCCTTCGATACCTCTATGAAATAGCCGAAGACGCCGTTGTAGCGAATCCGCAGAGACGAGATGCCGGAGCGCGCACGCTCGCGCGTTTCGAGCACGGCTATGGTTTGCTTGGCATCGCGGCTGATCGACCGCAGCTCGTCCAGCTCGCTCGAATAGCCGTCGCGTATGGTTCCGCCGTCGGCGAGTTTGGCGGGCGCATCACGGCTGATCGCGCGCGCAATGAGCGCGCGCACGTCCTCAAGCTCGTCCAGGCTCTCGTGCAGAATTTGTAGAAGGGACGAGTCGGAATCCGAAACCGACTGGCGAACGAGCGGCACTTGATCGAGCGAGTTCAGGAGCGCCGAGAGGTCTCTGGGCGATGCCGACTTCATATTGAGGCGGCCCGTCAGACGCTCCAGGTCGGCGACCTCTTTGAGCAGCGCGCGCAAGCGGTCTCTTTTAATCTGCGAGGCATGCAGGTCTGCGATTGCGCCGAGCCGCGCCTCAATCTCGCCGCGACGAATCGAGGGACGCAGCAGCCACGAGCGCAACAGCCGCGCTCCCATGCCCGTCACCGTCTCGTCTATCACGTCCAGAAGCGCTCGACCGCGCCCCTTTTCGCCCGAGGCTTCAATTAGCTCAAGGTTGCGAACCGTGACGCCGTCCAGAATCAAATGATCTTGCGGCTCGAAGTATTCTATGTCGGTGACGTGGGCGGCCGCCGCGCGCTGCGTCTCGCGCGCGTAGCGCAGGCACACGCCAGCCGCCGCGACCGCCATCGCCCTGCCTTCGAGGCCGTATCCTTCGAGCGAGCGGACGTGGAACTGCTCGCGCAATAGCGCGGCGCAACCGTCCGTCTGCCACAACCAATCGTCGAGGGCCGTCAGCGTCGCGCCGCCGAAAATGTTCGCCTCGCCCCTGGACGAATCCGCGCGCCGGTCGATAGATGAATCGGCGGCACGCCCCGAAGCGTCCGATAACGTCTGGGACTGCGCAGCAGTCTCCGCACTCTTCTCTATGGAGAGGGGAAGCGGGGTCGTCTGCTTTGCCATCGTCGGATGAGGGCTCTTAATCAGGGGCGCGAGTGAGGCCGGAAAGAGAATCTCGCGCGGGGCATAGGATTCCAGATCGGCGCGGATGCGCGTCCAGGCGTCGCTTCCTTCGGCCTCGGTCGCGCGGAAATCCCCGGTCGAGAGGTCTAAAAAGGCTGCGCCCATGCGCGAGCCGCTGCCCGTGACGGCGGCCAGGTAAATGGTCTCGCGCGCCTCCACCAGTTGCGGGTCGATGGCCGTGCCGGGTGTGATGACGCGCACCACCTCGCGCCTGACAAGCTTTTTCGCCAGGGCCGGGTCTTCGGTCTGCTCGCAGATGGCGACGCGATAGCCTTTGCGAACCAGCCGCGCGATGTGGCCCGAGGCGGCATGATGCGGGACGCCGCACATGGGTATCGGATCGCCGCGCTCCTTGTGCCGCGCCGTCAGGGTAATCTCAAGCTCGCGCGCGCCCACCAGTGCATCGTCGAAAAACAGCTCGTAGAAATCGCCGAGCCGAAAAAAGAGCAGCGTGCCCGGATGCTGGCGCTTCAGCTCATGGTACTGCCTGAGCATGGGTGTCGAGGAGGTCGTCATCGGTTCATCAAAAAGAGAGGCGATTCTTCAGGCTCGCGCTCAAACAGGTAGATTAGAGCTTAAACCCTACACGCAAGATACGCCGCAGCGCAAGCGCGCCTTCGAGGGTGAGACCGGGACGCGAGCGCCGCCAGACGGGTATGCTGAAAGAAAGGTTAATGTAGTACAATCGGGCGCGAAGTCATTTTAGGGAGGTCGCTACGGTTGGACGGACTCACGCTCATTTTCGTCGGCTTAATGTTCGGGGCGGCGATCATTTTAACGCTGACCGTGCGCAGCCAGATTCTGCGCAACGCCGAGCGCGTCCGTGACGAGCAGTCCGAGCTTGAGGATAAGCTTCGCAGGCGCAATGCTGCCCGTAGTAATCCCAGACCGACGGTGCGACGCTGAGAGCCGGGGCGATCCGTGCGGCTGAGGGGACGCTGCCCGCCCCGGCGCTGCAATAGTAGTAGTAGCAGCGGCCAGCGCGTTGGCTACCAGCGAAAAAAATCATCCGGGGCGCAACGCGGTCGCCGGTCTTCGGCTCCGAACAAGCCCAACTCCGATTAATCCCAAAGGTTCTGCTGGCTGAAGAAGAAGAAGAAGCCGGGTAGAGGGTTCCCTGAACCGTTTCGCACGCGAACGAGAAGGGCCGCCAGGGTTAAGAGCGGGCGTCAACCCGACCCATGAGCGCCCGTCTTTTGTGCATACATCCGCGATGCTGCCTCTGCATAAGAGGCTTCCCCCTCAACGGGGGTCTGGTATGATGCCGTCCATTCTCTCGCTTTACGAAAATGGATGGCGGGGCATACGAAGGGCTAATTCTGTTGACCGGCCCTCACGCGCGCACGCTCGCTCTCTCGCTTCTCCAGGGTGGCTTTATGGAAGACAACAGCGACGCTCAGAAGGGCGACACGCAGATACGCGCTTTGCAAAAACTGACCGAGGCGCAACCCGCGCCCCTGCACAACGGCTACCGGCTCGACCCGGACCCGGACGAAGAGCGGCATCTGCGCGATTACTGGCGCGCAGTTCGCAAGCGCCTGTGGCTGGTCTTAGGCATTACCTTTCTGGTGACGATGCTGGTCGCCATCTACGTGGCGCGCAAGCCTGACATCTATGAGGCGCAGGCGCGCGTTCAGGTCGATCTTGAAAACAACAATCTGCTGCCGCTCGGGGCCGGTTCCAAGAGCGGGTCAGTGATCTTCAACAATCCCGTCAACGACCCGGCCTACTTCAATACCCAGCTTCAAATCCTGACCAGTCCGGGCCTGCTGCGCCGCGTCGCCAAAACGCTCGACCTTGAGCACAACCAGGCTTTTCTGCGTCCGACAACGGGGCGCAATTCCGTCTGGCAGAACTTGGGGCGCATGGTCGGGTTCGGCTCAAAAAAGGGTGACGGCGCAACCATCGAGCCGTCGGAGATTCCGCGCTCGGAGAGGGTCGCGCCCGCCACCTCGCGCGATGATCTGGTCGAAGCCAAGCGGCTCTCCCCTTACGTGGGCGCGCTGCAAGCCGGGTTAAAGGTCGAGCCCGTCAAGGAAACGCGCACCGGTTTCATCAAGGAGACGCGCCTCATAGACGTTCGCTTCGATCATCCAGACCCGCAAATCTGCGCCAAGGTAGTCAATGCCATCGCGGATGCTTTCGCCCTCCTGAACCTCGAACGAAAGACCGAGACGAACGCGACGACCGGCGATTTTCTGCAAAAGCGTGTGGCCGAGCTACAGTCGCAGATTCGCAACGCCGAAGAGCGCCTCGTCAATTACGCCGGTAATAACCAGCTCACTTCGCTCGACGCGAGCCAGAACACAGTGGTCGAACGCCTGACGGGTCTCAATCGTCAACTGCTCGAAGCCGAAAACGAGCGCAAGCTGGCCGAGGCCGCCTATCATGCGGCGCAGCCTCCGGGAGCGGCCTCGGCGCTGGCCGAAGGCGGGACGCGAAATCAGACCATGGAGTTGGAGGCAAGGCTCGCCGAATTGCAGCGCAAGCGAGCGCAATTGCTTGTCAGGTACACGGACGACTGGCCCGAAGTCAAGGAGCTGAACCAACAGATTGACGTGATTGAAAAACAGTTGCGCGACGTGCGCGGGCAGGCCGCCTCGACCGTGCTCGCCAATCTGAAGCTGCGCTACGAGCAGGCCCTTGAGCGAGAGAATGCGCTCCGTTCCTCGTTCGACGAGCAGCGCGGGCAGACGCTCACGCAGAATCAGGCGGCGATCAACCAGCGCATCATTCAGCAGGAGATCGAAACCAATAAGAGCCTGCTCGAAGGCTTGCTACAGCGCTCGAAGGAGAATGATGTTGTGCTCGCCGGGACGCCGAATAATATTCGCGTCGTCGATTACGCGCTCGCGCCCGAAGAGCCCATCGGCCCGCGTCGCCTGCGCAGCGTCCTGCTGGCACTGGTTTTCTCGCTCTGCCTCGGCGTCGGATTCGCGCTCTTTCTGGAATATCTGGACGATACTATTCATTCGGCGGACGACGTGGAAAAGATGCTCAGATTACCGGCCCTGGCCGTCATTCCGACGGCCGGATTGGAGTCGCGCCGCAGGCGTCGTTATCTACCCTCGACGACGGCGGGCGGCAATACTTTGCAGATGCGCAATAATGGCGGCGCAGGTGCAGGCGGAGCGGCAGAACTGCTTCTGGGCGTAGACCCGCGCTCTTCACTGGCCGAAGCCTACAGGCAACTGCGCACCTCCATCCTGCTTTCGACGGCCGGGCGCGCGCCGAAGACTCTGCTCGTTACATCGAGCGTGCCCGCCGAGGGCAAGACGACCACCGCCGTCAACACGGCCGTTTGTCTGGCGCAGACGGATGCCCGTGTGCTCGTCATCGACGCCGATATGCGGCGTCCGCGCCTGCACGAAATCTTCAAGATGGATAACCGCCGGGGCTTGAGTACGATTCTGTCGAGCGATATAAGCGAGGCCGACATGCTCTGCATGATCGAGCAGCACGAGGGGAGCGGCCTCTCTGTGCTCGCTTCCGGCCCCGTGCCGCCGAACCCTTCGGAACTGCTCGGCTCGGATCAGATGCGCCGCCTGCTTCGAGCCGTCGAGGCCCACTACACGCACGTCGTCATAGACTCGCCGCCAATCGCTTCCTTCACCGACGGCGTGTTGATCTCCGCAATGGTCGATGGAGTCTTACTGGTCGTCCACGGCGGCAAAAGCTCGCGCAATATCGTGCGACGCTCGCGGCAGGTGCTCGCAGACGTTGGGGCCAGGATACTCGGCATCGTGCTCAACAATGTCAACGTGCGCGCCGACGACTATTATTACTACCAGCGCTACTATCATCAGACCTATTACGAAACGGAAGCGGAAACGGATCGCGTCGCCTCCGGCACTTCCTGACCACAGGTTCGTGCGCCCACTTAAACCCTCTTGCCTTTAGCATTCTGAAAAAACGCTCAGCTTTCGGTGCTGCGATACCAGGCCCGCGCGAAGCGAAGGAGAAAGCATCATTACCGAAGCCGGAGATTTCAAGACCGAGACGACGCGTGAAGGCGTTCCGCTGCTCGATCTTAAGGGACAGTATGAAAGCCTGCGCGAAGAGATAGGCCAGGCCATAGAGCGCGTCATAGAGTCGCAGCACTTTATCCTCGGGCCGGAGGTCTCGGCGCTCGAACAGGAGGTGGCCGCTTACTCGCAGTGCGAGTTCGGCATCGGCGTCTCTTCAGGGACGGACGCGCTGCTGGTCGCGCTGATGGCCTTGGACATAAAGCCCGGCGACGAGATCATCACCACTCCCTATAGCTTCTTCGCCACGGCGGGCTCGATCGCCCGTCTCGGCGCGCGGCCCATCTTCGTAGACATAGAACCGGCGACCTTCAACCTTGCGCCCGAAGGGGTAGAGGCGGCCATCACAGAGAGAACGCGCGCCATCATGCCCGTACACCTCTACGGCCAGATGGCCGAGATGACGGAGATTATGGAGATCGCTCGCCGTCGCAACCTCTACGTGATAGAGGATGCGGCGCAGGCCATCGGCGCGGAGTACAGGGGCCGTCGGGCCGGTTCTATCGGAGACCTCGGGTGCTTCAGTTTCTACCCGACGAAGAATCTGGGCGGGTTCGGGGACGGCGGGATGGTGACGACCAACAATGCTGAGCTACAGGAGCGCGTCAGGCGGCTGCGAAATCACGGCTATACGGCGCGCTACTATAACAAAGAGGTCGGCGGGAATTTTCGTCTCGATGCCATTCAGGCGGCCGTCTTGCGCGTCAAGCTGAAACGTCTGGACGAGTGGTCTGAGGCGCGACATAGGAATGCCGAGCGTTACCGCGCCCTCTTTGCACGGGCGGGGCTTCTGGCGCTCCGCACCGGGGAGACGACCGCCGCCGCGGGGTCGAGCGAGGAAAGCGGCGTGCGCCTGCCGTTTGAGGCCGAGGAGCGGCGTCATATCTACAACCAGTTCGTCATACGCAGCGCACGCCGCGATCAACTGCAAGAGTTTCTCGGCGCACGCCGCATCGGAACCGAAATCTATTATCCCGTCCCTCTGCACTTGCAGGAATGTTTCACCGGATTGGGCCACGTGGAAGGCGATTACCCCGAAAGCGAGCGTGCCGCAAAGCAGACGCTGGCGCTGCCCATCTATCCGGAGTTGACGGCCGCGCAGCAAACGATAGTCGTCGAGGCGATCAGAGATTTCTACGGCCGAGAGCTGTGATACCGCTTCAAATGCAGCCACGCAGAAGATTCCTGGCCGCCGTCGGCGACTCGAATAATCCTCTGACCTGGAGCGGCATTCCGTACCATTTCCTACAGGCGGCGCGCGCACGCGGGCTGCTCGACGAAGGATTGCCGCTCTCGACCTCGGGCGCAGGCTTGCGTGCGGCGCGCGCCGCCTGGAACAGTCTGCGCGTGCTCGGCGGTGATCATTACGGAGGATACCAGTATTCCGTAGCCTTCCTCGAACGCCTCTGGCGACCCGTCAGAGACCGCATCCGAGGCGGAATCGTCATCAACTGTTTTCCGCTCTACGCCCCTTCCGTCGTCGCGGATGAGAGCGTCTCGAAATGGTTTTTCATAGACCAGACGCTCCTTCAACTCTTCGACTACTACGAGCAGCGGGCGCTGATCGGACGCCGCATCGCACGCGAGGCGCTGGAACGCGAGCGCGCTGGCTACGCGGCGGCCACCGGCATCATCGCCCATAGCCACTGGGCCGCCGAGAGTCTGATGAATGACTACGCGATTCCGCAGGAGCGCATACACGTCGTCACGCCGGGCGCAAATTTTGACGCGCACCTTTACGCGCGATGGGAGGAAGAGGAATCGTTGCGCCGTGCAAACGCGCGCGAGCGCGAGGGGCTTCCGCTGCGTCTTCTCTTCGTCGGCAAGTACTGGCGGCGCAAAGGGCTCGACCGTCTCCTGGGCGCTCTGGCTCTTGGCCGCCGCGCCGGGCTGAGGGCGATGCTGAGGGTCGTCGGATGCGAGCGCGAGACAGTGCCGCGCGAGCTGCGCGAGGTCGAGGGTGTGGAATGGATAGGGTTCCTGGACAAGCGAAGGGATTCCGGAAAGTTCCTGCGCACGCTCGCCGAGTGCGACGTAGGCTGCCTGCTTTCGCGCGCTGAGGCCGGAGGCATAGCCTTGCGCGAGTATCATGCGCTCGGCCTGGTTGTCCTCGGCACGGACGCGGGCGGCGCGGCGGAACACATGATTCCGGGCGCTTCAATCGCAGTTTCGGCGCGGGCGAGCGTCGAAGAGATCGCCTCGAAGCTCCTGGAATTGGAGAGAGAGCCGTCGCGCCTGCTTGAATTAAAGAGCGCGGCATGGCTCACCCGCCGATTGGCCCTGTGGGATACTACGGTTGATCGGATTCTCTCCTTCTGGCCCCACGATCACGAGCGTCACGGCGCGTCGGGCCAACTATCAAAGACAGGCTCGAACGATACTCATCAATCGTTTTCAAAGGTGAAGGTACATTGATGCGCGCCGTCCGTTATGGGTTCCGAGAAGATTCATGCGGGGTAAATTAAAGGCCCCGCTGGCGAGGCTCCGGCGATGATTCAACCGGCTTATCAACGGCTGACGGTTGAGGCGACCGAGGGCGAGCGCGTCGCCAGGCCGGAAGATGACGGCGGCAACGGCGCGAACAGGGAGTCGCTGCATGGTCTGCTGGCGCGCGGGGGCGCAACCCTCGGGCTCGCCGCCTGTATCGAGCGCGGCGCGGGGTTCGTCGCCAACCTGCTCGCCGCCCGTCTGGCAGGGCCGCATACCTACGGGGCTTACTCTCTGGTGCTCGCCACGGCGGGCACTGTCGCGGCTTACGCCGGGGCCGGGATCGGAGCGACGGCGAACCGCTTTTCGGGACAGTATCGCCGCGAGGGCGGGGGCTATCGCAGCTTTCTTCACGCGCTCCTGATAGTCGGCTTCGGGTCTGCTCTTGTGGCCGCGGGGTTGATGCTGCTCGGCGCAGGGCCGCTCGCGCGCGCAGTGCTTCGCAACGAGAGCCTGACGCCGTTGCTAAGGCTCGCGGCTATCTTAGCCGGGGCCATGATTCTGCTCGAATGCGTTCGGGGTCTGCTCGTCGGCCAGCGGAAGTTCGCGGCGCTGTTGCTCCTGTCTCTTATCGTAGGGCCGGGCCTGCTTTTGATTCTTCCGGGCGCGGCACGCCTCGGCGCGGGCGCTATGATCGTCGGGCAAGGCTGCATCGCCCTTTTGGCCGTACTGGCCTGCGCCGTTCTGGCCAGACGCCTCGGCCTTACTCCCCGCCGCTCGACGGAGCGCGAAACGGCCGGGCCGGGCGTGCGCTCTATATTCTCTTTCGGGCTGGTGCAGTTGAGCGCCGTGTTCGGCATCAATATCGCAAGCTGGTGGATCGCTCTGCTGCTGGTTCGCGGAGATGCGACGCTCGCTCAGATGGGCGTCTACGCCATCGCCAGCCAGTTTCGCAATCTGGCCTCTATGGGCCCGGGGCTTCTATTACAGACGAGCTATCCGCTTTTGACCGAAGAAGCGGGGCGCGAGTATGGCGGGCCAAACCGCGTCATGCTCATCAATACTTTTCTGACGACGAGCCTGACGGTCGCGGTCGCCGGGCTTGTGATCGCCTCTCTTCCATGGGTGATACGACTCCTGTACGGCAGCGCCTACGCGGCCGGAGAGATCCCGGCCGCGCTGCTGCTGGCGACAAGCATAGTACACATGGGAGCAGCGCCGACCTCGCATCGCCTGAGCATCGTGGCGCTGCGTTTCGTCGCCATTATCAACAGCGCATGGGCATTGATTATGGTCGTCGCCGGAATCTTCCTGATACCCGCCCGGGGCGCGTCAGGGGCCGCCGCCGCCTGGCTCGTCGCACACATATTCTCGCAGATACTGGGCCTCGTGGCGCTCAAGCGCTCCGGCAATCTGGTCGCTGGCATGTTGAAGATTTCAACTTTAGCCACGACCGGCGTTTTCGTCTTCGTCTCACTTGCGTATCTGCGAGCGGCGCGGCCTGCCTACAACGTGAGCCTGACGGCTCTGCTTTTGATGGCGCTTCTTCTTTTACTCTGCTTTCTAGTCGGTCTGGGATTGAGGAACGATTGGTTGCCGCGAAACCTTAGCAGGAAATTTCCGGGCGAACGGTTTCGCACCGCCGGGCGCTCGCAGAACTGACCTATGGTCTGGCACGTACTTGACGTGAGAGCCGTCTGGATCAAAGAGTTCGCTTCGGCTCTGGGCCAACAGGTCGAGACGCTGGGCTGGCTGCCACAGATCAGCGGGACGGGGCTGTGGCGGCGCGATGAGAAAGAGGTGAGGTTGAATGAGCCTCCGCTGCGCGTCCGCCATTTTCCACTTCAGCGTGGCTTCGCGCGCTTTCCCCTGACCTGGCTCGCCAGCGAGGGCCAGCGCTTGAGCCGCCGCCTCGCCCGCCGGACGCGCGAGCCCGCCGCCTCGCCCTTGATATGTTGTGCGCCGCATTACGAAGGGGTCGCCGGGCTATGGCCTGGGCCCGTCGTCTACTACGTGACGGACTTGTTCAGCGCGTGTGGAGAAAGCCCGCGACGAATCAAATCATTAGAGCGCCGTATGTGCCGGACGGCGAGCCTCGTATGCCCGAACTCGCGCCGGATCGCCGAATACCTGGTCTCCGAAGCGCAGTGCCCTGAAGAGAAGATTCTAATCACCCCAAACGCTACGAGGTCTGCGAGCTTGCTGAAAGAGCCCGCGCTGTCTCCCTCAGAATTGCCGACGGATATTGCCGACCTTCCGAGGCCGGTCGCCGGGGTGATCGGCAATCTGGGCCCGAACACGGACTGGGTATTGCTTAGAGAAGTGATTGAGCAAGCACCGTGGCTCTCTTTCGCGATGGTGGGCCCAACGGAGATGCCCATCGCCGAGCCGGAGCAGGACGGGGCACGCCGCGCGCTCATGGAATATGGCGGGCGCGTCCGCTTCGTCGGGCTCAAACCCTACGGCCGACTCAAAGACTACGCCAGGGCGCTGGACGTGGCGATTGTGTCTTACCGCAAAAGGGAGCCGACCTTCTCCGGAAGCTCGACCCGATTTTATGAGCACCTGGCGGCGTGCAGGCCCATCATCGCCACCCGTGGAGTTGAAGAGCTGCTTCATAAAGAACCCCTGCTCAGACTCGTCGATTCCGCCCGGCAGATGACCGGCGAGCTTGAAGGATTGCGCGCGGCGGATTTCCGCGACGGCCGCGAAGAGCAGCGCTGGCGGGCAAGCCTGTGCGAGACCTGGGAAGAGCGCGCGTCCGGCATGCGACAGGCTTTGCGGCAATAAAGAGTGATCGGCGGCGCGGCGTAGCGCCGCCCTGCGGGCGCAACCTATCCGACAATCGAAAAGCGAGAGCGTGTGTCGCACGTGCGTGGCAAATACGGTTGCCTATGAATGATCGCCACTCGTACAACTCTGCGCGCCCGACGCGCGTCGCCATCGTGCATTATCGTGACGATGCCAGTGCGGGCGGCTCGCTCCGTGTGGGCGAGACCATCGCCAACAATTTAGACCCGCGCGCCGTCGAGGCTCATCTGATCTTCGCCTATGGCGGGCCTCCCGGGCCCGTCGCTGAAAAGGCACGTGTGCCGTGCCATTTCATCGATGCTAAGGGGCCAGCGCATCTCCCTTCATGGGCTCGCGCCCGCGCTTTGTTCAGGGAGCTTAGACCCGACCTGATACATTTTCAGGATGCGGTCAATTGGCTGCGCCTCGCCCTGATCGACTCCGGCATCAAAACCGTTCTGCATGTGCATGGCCGCTATATTCCGCGTTACATGAGGCCCAGGGATAAAGTCCTTGCGCGAGCCTTCATCCGCTCGACCGACGCGCAGGTGTGTATTTCGGAGGGAGCGCGACAGACTCTATTGAAGCTCGGCTGGGCGCGCGCCGAAAGCACCTTCGTCGTCTATAACAGTATTGATTGCGCGAGGTTCGGCGGCCGGATTGATAAAGAGGCGGCCCGTCGGCGCTTGCGTCTGCCGCCCGATGCACGATTGCTGGGCATGGTCGGTCGCCTTTTCTGGGCCAAGGGATGCGCGGATTTGCTATCGCTTCTGGAGCGTTTGCCGCTCGCCTGGCATGGAGTTTTTTGTGGCGACGGCCCGGAGCGGACACGGCTCGAACAGCAATGCAGAGCACGCGGGCTCAGCCCCCGCGTTCATTTCATAGACGGTCAGAATGAGGTCGCGCCGGTCTACGCTTCGCTTGACGCGCTGGCTTTCCTGAGCCGCTACGAAGCATTCGGGATGGTGCTCGCCGAAGCGATGGCGGCGGGCATCCCCATCTTCGGCCTCGGCTCGGAAGGTGAATACAGGGAATCGTATTATCCCTTAGTGACCACGGAGACGGCATGTTTTGTCGAGCGGCGGCAGGGGTCAAATCATGACGCAGAGGAAGCGCCCGAAGTTTTGGACGAGCTGGCGCGACGCATCGCTGATTACGGCGAGCGCCCGCAAAATTACGCCGCGATGACCGAACGCGCCCGAGATTGGGTGAGGGCGCGCTTCGACGCCCCGGTTCAGGCCGAGGCCGTGACGCGCGTCTATGAGGAGGTCTGCCGCTCGGGCATGCGCGCCGCTCAAACCGTATTCAAAGAAGATATATCGACGGAGAGTCGTAGCTGATGATCGTCGTACTTGTGCATGCCAGGTTTGCGCCCATGCATATTGCCGGGCTGAAAGCGGCGACCGCGCTCGGCTGTGAACTCAATCGCCACCTCGTAGGTGTCGAGGTCGCGGCCACTCAAAACGATTATAAGTGGCCGCGTGACCGAGAGCCCGGCCGTGACGCTCAACTCCGCACTCTTTTCCCGGACGGCGAATACTGGTCGCTGTCATATAAAAAGATACGCCGCGCGCTTCACCGTGCTCTGAATGATATAGCGCCGGATGTGGTCGTCTTGCCCGGATGGGGATTTAAGGAGACGCGCGCCGGTCTGGGGTGGTGTATCAAGCGCGGAGTGCCGCGCGTAGTAATCTCCGACAGCCAACCCGCGACTTCTCTCGCGACTTCTCCCGCGGCAAGGGGCAAGCTCTGGCTCAAGCGGCTGATGGTCTCGAATTTTCAGGCGGGGTTGGCCGGAGGTCAGCCGCACGCGAGATACCTCTGCTCTTTGGGCCTTGCGCCGGAGCGCTGCTTTGTGGGTTGCGATGTGGTTGATAATGATTTTTTCGCCAGGGAAAGTCTGCGGTCGAGTATAAATCGTCAGGTACGGAATCGCGTGCCCCTACTGTTAAGCTGCCTGCGCCTGATGCCCGAAAAGAATATTACGGGCGTGCTGGAAGTCATTGCGCGGCACTCCGGATGGAATTGGATGATCGCGGGCGATGGATCGGAGCGGGCCGAGATAGAGCGTCGGATTGAAACGCTCGGGCTGAAGGATCGCGTGCGCCTGCTCGGACACGTCGAGTATCAGGATTTGCCGCGCATCTATTCGGAGGCCGACGCCTATTTGCAGCCGAGCCTGTCGGATACGTGGGGGCTGGCCGTCAACGAGGCTATGGCTTGCGGGCTGCCCGTGATCGTCTCGAACCGCTGCGGCTGCCACGAAGACCTTGTGCGCGACGGCGTCAACGGTTTCACCTTCGACCCGTCCGGGCCGGAAAGCTTGAGCGCGGCGCTTGATCGACTGCTGGCGCGCAAAAGTGATTGGGAAGAGATGGGCCAAGCCTCGCGAGAAATCATAGACGCGTGGGGGCCGGAGCTATTCGCTAAGAATTTCTGGCGCGCCTGCGATGCGGCCCTGCTCACGCGCCGAGAGGGCAGGCGCGAGCGCTTTATCAGCAGGGCATTGAGCTTCGCTTTGTAGAGTGAAAGGGTTCGATGCGCGTTCTTCATGTCATTCCAAGCCTTGATCCGTCGACGGGCGGGCCCGCGCGTTCCGTCCCGGCGCTGTGCCGCGCCCTGCAAGCGGCGGGCGCCAGCGTTGCGCTCTATACTTTCCGCAACCCGTACGCGCCCGTGACCGTTTCCACAGACGAGACTTTCAACCTCCACCAGTTCAAGCCCCTTTACGGCAGCCGCGAGTTTCCGTCGCCAGATTTCTATAGCCGTATTCGCCGCGACGTGTGCAGCTTCGACCTGGCCCACCTTCATAGCCTCTGGAATCCTTCCATCAGTCTGGCGGCACTGGCCTGTCGCAGGGCGGGGATCCCCTACCTGTTGTCGCCAAGGGGTATGCTTCAGGGAAGCGCCGTCGGGCGACGGCGCAGGCTCAAGTCCGTTTATCACCGTCTCTGGGAACGCAGTACGATTGCGGGGGCGCGCGCGATACACTTTTGCACGGACGCCGAAGCGCAATCGTCCCGCCGTTTTCTCCCCCGACACAAGCCCTTCGCGGTGATTCGTAACGGGGTCGAGCCGGTCAGTAACGGCTTAGCTGGCGCGTGCGAGTTCCGCGAGGCTTTTCCGTCTCTTCAAGGGAAGCGAATCGCGCTGTTCCTGGGGCGCTTGCATTGGAGCAAGGGATTGGAATTGCAAGCGGAGGCTCTTGCGCTCGCAGTCCGCGAGTTTCCCGAGCTGGTGTGGGTGCTGGTGGGGCCGGACGAGGGCGAGTGGGCCCACCTCTCGCGGCAGGTGGCGCGCCTCGGCCTGGAGAAGCACGTATTGCGGACGGGGCCATTGCCGCACGCGCGCTGCCTCGAAGCCTTGAAGGCCGCCGACCTGTTTCTGCTGACCTCGCGTCATGAAGCCCACTCGATGGCGATGAACGAGGCGCTGGCCGTCGGTGTCCCGCTCGTCATCGCGGACACCGTGCGGTTCCCGGAGATCCGAGAATGCGGTGCGGGCTACGTTGTGCCCGGCGGCCCGCAACCACTGGCCGAAGCCATCTCAAGCATACTGAAGCATCCGGAGCAGGCCAGGGGCATGCGCGAGGCGGGCCGTCGCTTCGCCTCCGAACGCCTCGCCTGGGCCCATATCGCGCGCGACATGATCGAAGCCTACGAGGAGGTGCTGGCTCCCGTAGATCAACGGGAACGTCAAATCATCCTTCGACGGATAGGGGTCGAGAATATTTGATGACGGGCTCGTCGATGGCCGAAAACCCGGCCCCTCTCCATGATCTGCACATGAATGAAAAAAAGGTGGAAGGCGCAGGAGGCCGTCATCCTCTCTCCGTGATAATTCTAACTTACAATGAGGAGGCCAACCTGCCCGATTGCATTGAGAGCCTTAAGGGGCTCGATTGCGAGCTGTTCGTAGTCGATTCCGGAAGCACGGACGCGACGCGCTCGATAGCGCTTTCAGGGGGAGCAAAGATCTTCGAGCATCCCTTCGATAATTATTCGGTGCAGCGCAACTGGGCCCTGCGTTGTTTGCCGATTCAAAGCGCCTGGGTGCTCAATCTGGATGCCGACGAGCGTTTGACTCCCGAGCTGGTGACGGAGATAAACGAGACGATCAGCCGCGCGCGCGCGGATACGGACGGCTACCTGCTGCGGAAGCGGACAACGTTCATGGGCAGGTGGATAAAGCATGGAGGGCATTACCCCTCATACCACCTGCGCCTCTTTCGCCACGGGCGCGGGCGCTGCGAGGATCGCCTCTACGATCAGCACTTTCTCGTCGACGGCGAGATCGAAACATTGAAGCACGATTATCTGGACGTGCTCACGCCGGACATCAGCATCTGGACGTTGCGCCACACGCGTTGGGCCGAGGCCGAAGCGAAACAAATGATCGCGGGTGGCACGGCCGAGCGGCGAGTCCGCCCGGACTTTCTCGGAAACCCCATCGAGCGACGCCGCTGGCTGAGAGACGGGCCGTACAGGAGCGCGCCCCCTTTCCTTCGCGCCTTCCTCTACTGGTTCTATCGCTATTTCCTGCGGCTGGGATTTCTGGACGGGCGTGAGGGCCTGATCTTCCATTTCCTGCAAGGCTGCTGGTTTCGTTTCCTAGTCGACGCGAAGATTTATGAATTCGAGCGCCGACGAGAGATTCACAAGGACGAGACTTTACGATAGAAGAGCGACGGGCGCGCACGCCCCGCGCGGGGTTATGGGTTGATCGGGAGGCGTCTTATACCGCATCCAGGCGGGCGTTGAAAGATTATATGAGAAGGTCGAGCGCGATTCTTACTCCGGCCAGGCTGTTGGCGATCACGTTCGCCGTAGTGGCTCTCGCGGGTATCGCCAGGGCCGTTTTAGGCGACGGCGAGCCGCCATTATTATTACCGTTCATCACGGGCCTGTTATCCATGGGCGCTCTCTCCCTGATAAACCCCTCACGGCGTCCGGTAGGAAGCCTGATGCGCGTGGGTTTTTATCTGGGCACACTCGCTTACTTCCTGAGCGTTCCCGTCCTTTATCCGGCTAAGGCCGTGGCGGGCGCTCCCGCCGAGATACATTCGATTGTCGGGTTGGCGTTGCTTCTGACCGTGGTCGGGTTCGAGGCTGCTTATTGGATTCGTCGGGCGAGCGCGGCGACCGCGCGCAGGCGCACCATCGCGCTTCACATAACGTGGGCCAACCAGCGTTGGCTCTTCCTCTTCATCTGCTTTGGCGGGCTCGCATGGCTGGCTTATCTATGGTATTTCAGCCAGGCCATAGGCGTTTCGATTCCGACGGTTCTTCTGACCATGCGGGGCATAATCGAGGGAGCGGATACGGATGCGGTCGCCGCCTTCAGTTACCTCGGATTGTTCTTCAACGCGTTGATTTTTCTCATCACGGCGGCCGCGTTCGTATTGCTGACCGCGCGGCTCAGACAATCGAAGGCGCAGGCGGGCGTCTGCTGGTTTGTCCTGGCGGGTTGCGCGGTGCTCGGGTTCCTGAGCGGTTCGCGCGCCGTGTTCTTCTACTCATTTGCGCCGCTCGGTCTCATTTGCTGGATGCGGCTCTACAGTCGAGGCGCTCTTGTATTGAAGAGCGGTTTATTCGGGGCGCTGGCCCTGGTTCTGCTCCTGATGGCGTGGAGCGCGATGTCGGCGATGCGCGGCGGCGACATACGCAACTTCGAGGGAGGTTGGGAAGACCTTTATTCGACCAGTTATGCGGACGGGGCCTTCAATATTTACGCGCAGTTGCCGGTGATCGTGCAGGCTTTTCCGGATCAGGTTCCGTACGAATACGGCAAGTCGGTGGTTCCGCTCGCGCTCGGGTGGGTTCCGAGACGCGTCTGGCCCGAAAAGCCTTATCCTTTCAGCCTCTATGCGAACATTCTCAACGGCGAGACGCTTGAGGAGCGGTCTGCCAGTATCGCCGTCGGGCTGACGGGCGAGGGCTACGGCAATTTCGGTCTGCTCGGAGCGCTCGTCTGGGGGGCGCTGGTGGGCCTTGCGTGTCGCTTCGGCGATGATTACCTGCTGCGCTTTGAAAAGGGCAATGCGAGCTGTTATCTATTCGCCGTCTGGGCCGCGATCTGGGTCGCGATGATCGTGCGCGGCGGCGTGCCCGAAATGTTCTACATGGGATTGAGCATAATTTGTTTGCCGTGGCTTTTAGTTAGATTCGTGGCTAACAAAGAGAAGACGGCGACGCCCACAGCCGTTCAGCCCGGAGAACGGGCAAGAGCGCGGGTTCGCTTTAATGCACGCGGATTAAATTTTTAGCCGGATCGTAATTGAAGATGCTTGTTCTGGGTATCAATGCTTATCACGGAGACGCCTCCGCCGCTCTGATACGAGATGGCCGACTCGTTGCAGCCGTCGAAGAGGAGCGTTTCAATCGTTGCAAACACTCTGCCGGGTTTCCCACAGCGTCCGTGCGCTACTGCCTTGAGACAGCCCATGCGCGCCCGGAGGATGTCGAGCATATAGGAGTTTCGCGCGACCCTTCGGCGCATCTGCACAAGAAGATTCTGTTCGCCGCGACGCGTGCGGCCCGCAGGGCGGCGGGCCTGGAACGGGCGCGCGCCGAGGGCGAAAAAGGCGGGCGCCCCTTTTTAGAGACGGTCGCCGGACGGCTCGGCAATGCAGCCAGGGTTTTCGATCTGCGCGCAGAGCTGGCCCGTGCCCTCTGCGTCCCCAGGAGCAGCCTGAAGGCCAGCTTCCATCAGATCGAACATCATCGCGCGCATCTCGCAAGCTCCTTCTTCGTCTCCGGGTTCGAGCGCGCGGCGCTGCTCTCAATTGACGGATTCGGCGATTTTCTATCGACGATGTGGGCCGCCGGAGAAGGCAACTCGATAGCGCTGCTCGGACAGGTGGAATACCCGCACTCGGCCGGGATACTCTACACGGCGACGACGCAATTTCTGGGGTTCCCACACTACGGCGACGAGGGCAAGGTGATGGGGCTCGCGCCCTACGGCAAGCCGCGCTACATGGAAGAGTTCCGCGACATCATCAGGACGGAAGAAGGCGGGCGCTTTCGCTTGAACCTGGATTTCTTTCGTCATCACGCTGAGGGTGTGGAGATGACCTGGGAAGAGGGCTCGCCGCGAATCGGGCCCATCTTTTCCGCCGAGTTCGCGCGTGCGTTCGGCCCGCCGCGCCAGAGCGGAGCGGCGCTCGGAGAGCGCGAACAGGACATCGCGGCCAGCCTCCAACTGCGTCTTGAGGAGGTCTGTTTCCATACCTTGCGACACCTGCACGAACAGACGGGCCTGACTGAGCTGGGCCTCTCGGGCGGCGTCGCATATAACTCCGTGATGAACGGCAAAATACTGCTCAAGACTCCCTTTCGCCGTATCTTCGTGCAACCGGCGGCGGGCGACAGCGGCACGGCCATAGGCGTCTGCTACGAGATTTATAACGGCTTGCTCGGTCGTCGTCGTGCCCCCGAAGCGTCGATGTCGGGAGCCTACGCGGGGCCGGAGTTTTCGGACGAGGAGATATGCCGCGAAATTGAGCGAAGCGGATTGCTTTACGAGAGCTATACGGACAGGGATGTGACGCGGCGCGCGGCACAGGACATCGCCCGCGGAGCGGTCGTCGGATGGTTTCAGGGCCGGATGGAGTTTGGCCCGCGTGCCCTGGGTAATCGCTCCATCATAGTTGATCCGCGCCGCGACGACGTGAAGAATATACTGAATGAGCGTATCAAGCGGCGCGAGTCGTTTCGCCCCTTCGCGCCTTCCATCCTCGCAGAGCACACGGGCGAATACTTCGAGCAGTCGCATCCTTCTCCGGCGATGTTGATGGTTTACAGCGTGAGGCCGGAACGCCGCGCGTTGATTCCCGCCGTGACACACATAGACGGCACGGGCCGTCTACAGACGGTCACGCGCGAAGCGAACCCGCGCTATCATCAGCTCATCTGCGATTTTCAAGAGTTGACGGGCGTGCCCGTGCTACTCAACACATCCTTCAACGAGAACGAGCCCATCGTTTGCAGTCCGCGCCATGCCCTTGATTGTTTCCAGAGGACGCGCATCGACGCCCTCTATTTAGGCAACTACTGCGTGCGACGCCCGACGGGCAGCGCGAGTCAGGCGTACAGGAGCCCAGGCGCACACGTGGCCCATTAAGAGGCAGGGAAAGTCGGGCGGGCCAGTGTACTCCAAGCCAGGGCGCTCCAAGCCTTGAAAGCGCTCCGGGAGTTCTCAAAATATAGTTGACCGGCGAGTGAAAAACGCGTGCGCGTCCTTATCCTGAATCAATTCTTCTACCCGGATCACTCGGCGACCAGCCAGTTGATGACAGACCTGGCGGAAAGCCTCGTCGAGCGTGGAGTGGAAGTGACGGCCCTGGCGGGCCGAAGCCGCTATAACGGAGGCGCGCCATTGCCGCCGCACGCGAGCTACAGGGGCATACAGATTGAGCGCGCCTGGGCGACAAGCTTCGGCAAGGGAAGCGCTGCGGGTCGGCTCTCCGATTACCTCTCTTTCTACGTCGGGGCGGCATGGATGCTCGCGCGCCTGCCGCGCCACGACGTTGTGATGGCGCTGACGACGCCCCCGCTGATCGGCCTCGTCGCCCTTGTCGTCGGGCGCGCGCGCGGCATGCGCTCCGTCGCGCTCGTCGAAGACGTTTACCCAGACATCGCCGTGGCGCTCGGCGCGCTCGGGCCGCGCAACCCTCTGACGCGCGCGCTGGATTACCTGGGCCGTCTCATCCTGCGCCGTTCGGAGCGCATCGTAGTGCTCGGCGATTGTATGCGCGAGCGCATTCTAGCCAAGCTCGGGGAGAGCGCCGCCGGGCGTATAGACGTGATACGTAATTGGGCCGACCGGGCGCAGTTTGAGCAAAGCCGCGACCGGGAGAATCCATTCATCGCCGAACATGATTTGAAGGATCGCTTCGTCGTGCTCTTTTCCGGAAACCTGGGGCGCGTCAACGAGTTCGAGACAGTGCTTGAGGCGGCGCGCATTCTTCATGACAGCCGCGAGATTCTGTTTCTCTTCGTAGGCGAGGGCGCACGCTGCGCCGAGATAAAAAGCTTCGGCGAGCGGCACGGGCTGGAAAACCTGCGATTGCTGCCTTACCAGCCGCGTGAGGCTGTGCCCCACAGCCTCGCGGCGGGACATGCCCTGCTCGTCACGCTCGCAGAGGGTCTGGCAGGCTTGAGCGTGCCGAGCAAGGCGTACGCTATCCTGGCGGCGGGGCGGCCCATCCTCTACGTCGGAGACAGGCGAAGCGATGTCGCGCGCATGGTTGAAGAGGAGGGTTGCGGCGCTGTAGTAGCGGCGGGCGCGAGCGAGCAACTGGCACGGATCATCACGGATTGGGCCAACGATAGGGCGAAGCTTCAGGAACTGGGCCAGCGTGCGCGTTTGCTCTTTGAGAAACGGTTTTGTAGAGAGCGTGCTGTCACGGCCTACCTGAAAACATTGGAGGGAAGTCTCGGCGCGTCGCGCCGAGACCAACTGGCCGCGACTGCTGGATTGAAGGAGAAAGCGCCTTGAAAACTTACCTTACGCTCTTCATCGCGGCCCTCTTTGCTTCGACCCTTTTGACGCCGCTCGTGCGCCGCGCGTGCGAACGCCTCGGCTGGCTCGACCGCTCGAACGCCGAGCGACGCGCGCAAACCAAATCCATGCCGCGCCTCGGCGGAGTCGCCATCTATACGAGCGTGCTCGTGACGCTCGCGCTCTCGGCCCTGCCCCTGGTCGACAATCTCATCACGCAATTCGTGCGGGCCAATAGCCGTCAGCTCCTAGTCATTCTACTGCCCGCCACGCTCGTCTTCATGCTGGGAATCTATGATGACGTGCGCGGCACGAGCGCGCCCTTCAAGCTCTCAGCGCAGATGACGGCGGCCGTCCTGTTTTACGTGCTGGGCGGAAGGGTCGAGGCGCTTTCAGTGCCGTTCGTCGGGACAGTCGTATTGCCGCCCATCCTCGGGTTTGCGCTGACACTGGTCTGGGTCGTCGGCATCACCAACGCCTTCAATTTGATAGATGGGATGGATGGATTGGCCGCCGGGGCGGCGCTCTTTTCATCGCTTGTCATCATGGTGGTCTCGATCATGAGCGGCGATCCGCTGGTCACGTTGACGGCCATCGCGCTGTGCGGCGCGCTCCTCGGATTCCTTCGTTATAACTTTAACCCGGCGTCTATCTTCATGGGCGACTCGGGCTCGCTCTTCGTCGGGTTTACACTGGCGGCCCTGTCCGTACAGGGCTCGCAGAAAGCCTCTACGGCCATCGCCGTTGCGATTCCGCTGATGACGTTTGCTGTGCCGATGGTGGATACGGCCTTCACTATCCTGCGCCGGTTCCTGAGCGGGCAGCCCCTTATGAAGGGCGACCGCGAGCATATTCATCACATGCTGTTAGAGCGCGGCTGGTCGCAGCGCCGCGTCGTGATGGTGCTCTACGGCTTCTGCGCTCTGTTCGGATTGATGGCCCTGCTCTTCGTCAACGAGACGGGCGGGCATATGACGGGGCTGGTGCTCTTCGTGGTCGGGATGGCTGTGTGGCTCGCCATCGGCCGCCTTCGCTATCACGAGATGGACGAGGTCAGGGCGAGCGTGAGGCGCAACCTGAGCGAGCGTCGTCTGCGCGGGGCCAATAACATACGCGTGCGTCGCGCCTGCCGCGCGCTCTCCAAAGCGACGACGCTCGGCGAAATATTCAACGCCGTGGAGATGATGCTCGCGCACGGAGAGTTCGCCTACGCCACCGCACACGTCGGGCTCCGCCGCCGTGACGGCGCGCAGTATTTCAAAGCGCCCGGGTCTGAGCCGAGCGTTGAAAAATCTGTCGGCGCGCAGCTTCACGAAGGGATGATTAGCTGGCTCTGGCGTAGGGAAGACGTTGCGAGCGGAGGCGAGGAGGTGATCGGCTCGAACCGTTTCTGGACTCTGCGGCTGCCGCTTTCGACGCCGCGCGCCGAGTGGGGCTACATCAATTTTTACAGGGAGTTCGGGCGCGACCAACTGCTGCTGGATATGAATTACATGTGCAATATCTTTCAGCGCGAGCTGGCCGGGGCCGTCGAGAGAGTTCTGAGCACGAGCGCCGTCGAAGAAGCAGAGAAAGCCAGAGCGCCGCGCGTCGCCGTCAACGTGGCCGGGGCTAAATAGCGTGCAGGCGTCCGTAACGCGCAAAAGCAGTAGCTCCACAGTAGCGCCGCGCGCGCTCGCGGGCGGCGAGAGGCGCGCGCCGCGAGCGCGCCTGCTTGAAGCCTTCATCTTTTATTCGCTGCTTGCGTTGGTGGCCCTCACCAGTATCCCTTACGGCTCGAACGAGGATTGGTGGGAGGCACTCTTCGAGTGCGCCGTCTTCGCGCTCACGGCCCTCTGGATCATACAAGGATTGCTGGCCGGAGGATGGCGCTTCCCTGAGCGGCGGCTGTTTCTTCCGCTCGTCGCCCTGGTCTTATTCTCTGTTTTGCAGAGCGTGCCGCTATCGGGCAGAGCGGGAGCGGGCGGCGGCTATGGGCCAGCGTGGCAGACTATAAGCGCTGACGCATATGAAACGCGACTCTTCGCTTTGAGGTTGCTGGCGCTCACGTTCGCGCTCTGGATACTGCTCAGTTATACCAGGAGCGAGCGCCGGGTGCGGGCGCTCATTTACATTGTGCTGGGGATCGCGGTGGCGAGCGCGCTCTTCGGCATTCTAAGGCAGGCGACCGGGGGGCATGCCTCGCTTTTGATTCTGCCGCGACTGAAACCGTGGGAGGGCTACGCGCAGTTCGTCAATCGCAATCACTTCGCCTTCCTGATGGAGATGGCGCTCGGCTTAGTGTTCGGCCTGTTGGCGGGCGGAGGCGTGCGGCGCGAGCAATGGCTCGTCTACGCGGGGGTCATCCTGCCTTTGTGGACGGCCCTCATGCTCTCCACCTCGCGCGGCGGGCTGCTGAGCGCGCTGGCCGAACTGCTGATCGTCGCTCTCTTCTGGAAAAGCTTTCGCGCGGAGCGTCCCTACAAAGAGAGCGAGGATGGGTGGCGCGGCTTCATGAGCCGTTTATCGAGTTCGCGCGTCGTGCGCGCCGCCCTGATCTTATTGCTGGTCGGGGGAGTGCTGTTAAGCATCGTGTGGATCGGCGGCGAGCCGATGGTCAGTCGTTTCGAGACCGTGTCGGGCGATCTCGAATCCGAGGGACGCTACGGCGCGAGCCGTATGGAGGTTTGGCGGGCGACCTGGAAGCTGATCGAATCGCATCCCTTCGCGGGGTCTGGCTTTGGCGGCTACTGGATAGCGATTACGCCGTATCACAATGCTTCCGGCTTCTATACGCCGCAGCGTGCGCATAACGATTACCTGGAGATTCTGGCCGGTGGCGGATTGATCGGCGCTTGCCTTGCCGCATGGTTCTTCTATGAGCTGGCGCGACGCATGCGCATGCGCCTCCGCTCTGCCGACGCAGGGGCGCGCGCGGCCAGCTTCGGCGCAGCCGTCGGCCTCTTCGGCGTGGGCCTGCACAGCATCTTCGATTTCGGTCTCCATATCACGGCCAATGCCTTGATCTGTATCGTCCTGATATCAATCGCGACGGCGCACATACCACCCGAGGGCAACATGACGAAGGAGCGACGACCGCACGCGAAGTCGCGTCGGCGATCACACGCGGGAGAGGCCACGTCTGAAAATCCTCGGCTTCAAACAACTCTGTAATGTTAATTTTTGAGATGAAAGCTATGAACAAGCCGTCTCTTGCAACGCGAGTCGTTGTCTGCACCCTGTCGTTGAGCCTGCTCGGCAATGCGAGCGGCATGGGACGCACACAGGATTTGAGGGGCGGCTCGACAGATATACGCGGCGGCGCAAGCGCGCTTCAGGCGCAGGATGTGATGGGCGGCGCGGCGGTCGCTTTTAAGAGACTGCTAAAGATACGCGATCTTTCGGGCGGCGTAGTCCGGTTGGGCGATCTGGCGGGCGGCGCTGCTCGGATTTTGAGAAACGTCGTGCGGCCAATCCGTCGCCGCGCGGCCCAGTCTCTCTCAGGACAGTTGGCGAGCAATCGAGGAAGAGACGCGCGCGCCGGAAATAGTGCGGCCAACGCCGACAGAAGCAGCAGCCGGGATACGGCGCGCATCATAGCGACCGCCGAAGCCTTTACAGGCAAGGGAGACGCTTTCTACGATGCGGGCAAGTACGCGGAAGCGGTCGAGGCTTATCGGAAGGCGCTCGAACTTGAGGCCGATAATGCGCTCCTTTACAACAATCTGGGAGCGAGTTACTTCAACGCGAATCAGTACGCAGAGGCCGTCGAAGCCTTCAAGCAGGCCGTGCGCCTCAAGCCGGAGGACGCCGAAGCTCACTTCAATCTGGGCAACGCCTACAGCCAACTGGGTCGAAATGAGGAGGCCGCGACGGCATTCAGGCAGGCCGCGCGATTGAGACCCGATTGGGCTGAAGCTTACGAAAGCCTGGCAGAGATATTATTCAACTCGGGCAAAGAGGCAGAGGCCATCGCGGCCTACGCAGAGACGGCGCGACTCAGACCGGATCAGGCCGACCCGTACAACATCCTGGCTTATCTCTATCAGAGGCAGGAGCGGTACGCGTTGGCGATTGAATCGCTCAGGCAGTCCGTGCGTCTCAAGCCGGACGACCCCGTGGCCTTTAATAACCTGGGCGCGTCCTATTACAAAACGGGCAAGTACGCGGAAGCGGTCGAGGCTTTCAAAAAGGCTGCGGCGCTCGGCCCGGAGGATGCCGAAACTCTCGCCAATCTGGGCGCGGCCCTCTACGGTGCGGAGCGATACGCGGAAGCCATAGACGCCTTCAAGCGCGCCATCGAGCTTGAGCCGAAATATGCAGAGGCTCATTACAACCTCGGCAATGCCTATTACATGTCGGCCCGATACAGGGAGGCGGCTGACGCGTACCGCGCGTCGATACTTCTTAAGCCGGACTATCAGGAGGCGCAGAGCAATCTTGGCAACGCCCTCAACAACATGGGCCAATTCGAGGAAGCCGTCACGGCCCTCAAACGCGCCAACCAGCTCAAGCAGGAGAATGCCATCTCTTACAATAACCTGGGCTATGCGCTCGATAAGCTGGGCCGCAGCGATGAGGCCATAGAGGCTTACCGAGCCGCCGTTCGTCTCAAGCCCGACTATGCGAAGGCCCTTAATAATCTGGGCTACGTCTATAACAATCTGGCTCGCTACGGAGAGGCCGCAGACGCGCTCAGGCAGGCCACCAGCCTGAAGCCCGATTACGTCGCAGCCTTCTTCAATCTTGGCCTGGCCTATTTCGGGCTCGGCCAATACGCGGACTCTATCGCGGCCTTCAAGCGGGCGACGCAGCTCAAACCCGATTATGCTCAAGCCTTCGTTAATCTGGGCGCGGCCTATTACAAGGCGGGCCAATTTAATGAGGCCATAGGCGCGTTCAAACAGGCCACCACTTTGAACCCCTCGGATGCGGAAGCGCACAATAACCTCGGCAACTCCTATTACAGGGCCGCGCGCTACGCCGAGGCCGTAGAGGCTTACAGGCAGGCCATCGTTCTCAGGCCGGATTTCGCCGATGCCAGAGTCAGCTTAGCGGTCGCCTACCTGACCCTCGGCAATCGCAACGCCGCCATCGAGCAATACAATATTCTGAAGGCGTCGAGCCCGGAAAGGGCCGCTCAACTTCTGAACCTGATTAACAAGGCGAAGCGATAAGGAGAGCGTCCTCTTTAGTAAAATAGTTCTTCAACCGGCGAGGGAAATTCTTGACCCCCGAGAGCGCGTGGCAGTAAACTCCAACCTGCCGGAACTAAAGACACGCGTTTTAAGATCAGTCCAGGTCGTCGAAGAAACCCGAAGCCACATTCACACTGAGAGGGCACGCGCGCGTTATGATTAAAATGCGAAGTAAGCTTATCAACGCGACCGCCATTCTACTGATTTTCAGTGTGGCACAGTTGTATCTTCAGACGGGCAAAGCCAGTCCGGGCGCAGAAGCTACCGCTGCCGCCTCCACCACTACCTCTTCGACGGGGCAGGGGCCGACTCTGGGCAAGCTCACGACCCGCAATAATCAACCGATTATCATTAATGGAACGAACGTCGCTTCGGGCGGAACTGTTCTGCCAGACTCTATAATCGAGACGCCCGATAACGTCGGCGCGAGTATCGACCTGGGCCCACTGGGCATATTGGACATTGCGCCGAATACGAAACTGAAGCTGGAATATGACCGGAACGGAAACGTCAAGGTGACGATCATTCAGGGCTGCGTCATTTTCCGTGCGAAGCAGGACGTTAATGTTGAAGTGGCGACCGAGCAGCAAACGGTCGCGCAGAATGACAAGAAAGAGAAGTCGCTCGATGTCTGCTACTGGCCGGGCGGAACCGGCTTGAGCGTCGGGCAGGGCGCGGCGGCGCAGGCCGGGGCCGGAGCCGTCGGTGGTACAACGGGCGGTGGGCTCACGGCTACCGAGTTGACGTTGATCGTTATTACCACCCTCACGGGCACGATCGGCTTCGTTGCCATAGGCAGCGGCGGCGGCACAGACCCCAGCCCGAGTTAAGACGCGAAGATCAGGCAAAAGCGCCGCCCGCCACGCGGGTCGCTTCCGTCGAGGGGCACGCCTTTTTCGCTCGGCCACGCCAGCTGCGACCGGAGCATACATACAGGATTCAGCACTCCCGCACAGAGTACCTACGCTCGCCGCTTCCGCCTGAGAAAATCGATCCGAATCATGAAGACGCGCGGACACCTTCTACGCTTCGTCCTGGCAGGCGCGGGGCTCGTTTTCTGCTTTGGCGCGACGTGGAGCGCGGGACGTGCCGGACTGGCAAGGCTGCTGGCGAGGTCTGCGCTTGAGACGCATCTCATTGCCCCTGCGGACGAGGCCGTGCGTCTGGGCGACGCCGACCCGGAGGCGCACCTCTCAAGAGCGCTGGTGCTTTTGGATCAGGGGCGAAACGAAGAAGCGATCAGGGGGCTTGAGCGCGCGGCCCGTTTGCGTCCGCGTGATTACATAATCTGGTATCAGCTCGCGCTCGCGCGCGACCGCGCCGATGATGGGACGGGAGCCATCGCCGCCTGCCAGGAGTCGCTGCGGTTCGCCCCCTATTACGGAAGGACTCACTGGCTGTTGGGCAATCTTCTTTTCCGTGCGGGCCGCACCGAAGAGGCCCTGGCGGAGCTTCATCGCGCGGCGCAAAGCGACCCCCTTTATCTGCCCAACCTTTTAGAGTTGGCCTGGGCCTCGTCAGGTCATGACGCGGCGGCTGTCTTGAAAATCGTTGCGCCCGGCGACAGACGTTGGCGGCTTGAGCTGGCGCGCTTCTTCCTGAAACGCGGAGCGTACGCCGAGGCCGCGATGCTGTACAGCACGGCCGGTCAACTCTCGGACGAAGAACGTCTTTCGCTGACGAAAGAGTTGATCGCCGCCGCGCAATACGGGGCGGCCTACGAGCTATGGGCTGGGGGGAGCGATCAATCAGGGGCAAACGGCCGGAGCAGCAGCGGCGGCGGCGCTCCCGTTACGGACGGAAGTTTCGAGAATCCCATAGACCCGGACGATCAAACCTTCGGCTGGCGCACCGTCAAAGAGAACCCTTCGGTCAGCATCTCTCTCGACGGGCAAGAGCCGCACGCGGGCGCGCAGAGCCTGCGGCTGGACTTTCACGGCGATTCACAGCCCGCCTCGGCCGCGCTCGTCTCACAACTCGTGACGGTTGAGCCCGGCACACGTTATCGCCTGACGTACGCGGCGCGCACAAAAGGTATTGTGACGGGCGGGCGGCCACTGATTGCGCTGACGGACGCCGCCGCCCGTAAGGATCAAAGCGCACTGGCAGAGGACGCCCCGCTCCCGCAGGACAGCGAGGGGTGGCGCGACTATGCCCTGGAATTTACGACGCGCGACAACACACGCGCGATCCTTATCAATCTCAGGCGACAAGATTGCGGCGCAACAATCTGCCCGATCTTCGGCCAACTCTGGCTTGATAGTTTTACGTTGCGAAAGATTTGAGCGCGCCGCTCAATGCTCGAACGCAGCCGCGACAAAAGAGAGAGCGGACACAAGGCTCACAAAGGAGAGAACGGATAGGGCCCACGGCCCCCTCGGCGTCCGATAACGCCTGTGTCATGCGAGCGGCTTTGACTATAAAATCAAACTCAGTGCGTTGAAATTGGACTGCTGAGCCTACGTTCACTCAGCATCCTGTGCTGACGGGTTAATTTCTTAGAAGGAGACGATCAATAAGATGATGAATTTCACTGTGGCTAAACCGGATCAGACAGAATACGCCGAATATTACGGCAGATATGTTTCACTCGTTCCGGGTGTCGATGTTCTTGAAGCTTTGAGCCGACAGTTGGACGACACCCTGGCCTTGCTGGGGCGCATCGATGAATCGCAGGCCGCTTACCGCTATGCGCCGGAGAAGTGGAGCATCAGGGAACTGGTCGGCCACATGATCGACACCGAGCGAGTCTTTGCTTTCAGGGCGCTCTGTTTCGCGCGCAATGACGCTTCGCCCCTGCCCGGTTACGACCAGAACCATTACACCAGCAATGCCTCCTTCGACCAGTACCCTTTGGGCGAGCTTGCCGCCGAGTTCGAGCACGTCAGGCGCGCGACCATACTGATGTTCAAACATCTGGACGAAGAAGCATGGCGGCGCCGGGGCACGGCTAACAATAGCGAAGTGAGCGTGCGGGCGCTCGCCTACATTATCGCCGGGCACGAGCTGCATCATGGGGAGGTACTGCGCAGCAAGTATCTGCCCCACCTTGAGGCCGCCTGATAAGCCTTTTGTGACGACCGCATACGCTCTTTAGGCGTTCGTAGGGAGCGCCGTTTCAAAATCCTGCGAGTCGAAACCCTGCGAGCCTTTTCAGCTGAGCGGCAGAGTGTTTTTTGATAAGGCGCAACGGGCGTACGAGGTAGTAAAGAAAGGAGAAGGGGTCGGGCAAATCCAGGGCCGTCCACTCGGCGGGCGTCGGCGGTATCGTGATGTGATAACAGTAGCGCGCGCCGTCCAGCCTGCGCTCTCTTACCTCGTAGTGAAAGAGGAGCGACCGAGATGGCCCATGCGAAAGCAAATTCTCGGTAAAAAGATTCGCGCGCACCCGACCGCTCAGGGATTTTATGATCGCGTCGTCGTGCACGTCTCGCCTGACGGCCTCCGGAAGAGGCGCATCGAGCAGGTCATGGGCCAGGAACAAGCCCAGCGAGAGCATTCGTCTGACTCCGAGCGCGCGCGCTTCCGCGAGAAGTTTTTCCCAGTCCATGCCGGGATGAGCGGCGACCAACTCGGCGACATCGCACAGCCATGCGAGGCGTTCCCAGAGATGCTTACAGCCGTGCACGCAGAGAACCAGCAGCAGGTCTTCGGGCGCAAGAGCGTTCGTCCAAACGCCTTCGAGCGACCCCTTCGAGAGACGGCCCCAGAAATGGTCGGAGTCGAGCGACGGGGCAAGGAATGTTTGGGCGAACCCCCAGTGCAGCTCTACGCAAACCCTGCGGCCCGGATGAGCGAAGAGCTGTTGGCGCTGGGTTTCAAGGTAAGCGGCCTCGCGCGCACAACTCATCGTGTAGGGTGAGCGGTAACCTATGGAGAGCAGCAGCGCGGTCGCCTTCGGAATATCCCGGCGTCGTAACAGCAGATCCAGATCATCGAACCGGCGAAAGGCCGTGTCTCCGTAAAGCAGCAGCGCGAGGGCTGGCCCCTTGTATGGAACGGCGCTGATCCCGTGCTCTTCAAAGAGCCCTGAGATGCTTCGCAACTCTGCGGTCAACAACAGATTTCCGGCGGCGTTGCGATGAAACTGATCGCTCAGCTTATCCATGAAGGATGCTGGAATGGGCCCGTCGCACGCCGCCTTCAATTGCCAGAAAAGGAAGGGCGTCAATCCATGCCGCGCCGCAGTCCGAAGCACGTAATCCCAATCCTTTATCTCCGGAATCAAACGCCGAAGCTCGTCGTCACCGTCATCGCAAACTTTCAAACGCCTGCGAGCACAGCAGAGCAGCAATGCATTTTCGGAAGGGGTATGCGGCGGCGCACCGTTTCGGGCTTCAATAGCGGCCGTGCCGCTCTCTGTTATTCCAGGCGTCATTGGCGTAAGGCCACAACTTGAGTATGGATCAACACTTCAAAAGCAGGCCGCGCGCGTGTATCCGAGAGAGCCCTCGCACGCGTCCTACAGCAACGCGCTTAAAAGAAGGCCGCGGCAGCGATTGTATAACAGCGTCCGAGCGCGCGGCGCAATCTGTTTCGGGGCGGAGACCCTACGGCCGAGAGCCGTGTCGTCCGCTCGTATGAAAAGGGTTTCGCGGCGGGTCGCGGCGACGGCTGGCGGCTTGCGGCAGAGACATCCCCGGCTGATGAAACGAGAGCGCGGCTTCTCTGAGGCTTCAAAGTATTGACGTGATGACGCACTAATGCTAGCTTCCTCGCACACATTGCGCTGGTTCGGCTCCAACCCCGTATGGACGTACTGGATAAATGCTTCGTCAAAGGCGACGACCTGATAACACGCCATATTGCGGGCGAGACGCTGCTTGTGCCCGTCCGTGGACACGCGGGCGATCTCGACTCGATCTACACTTTGAACTCGGTGGGCTCAAGAATCTGGCAACTGATCGACGGCTCGACGCCGGTCGCCCGTATCATCGACACGATCAATGCAGAGTATGAGGTCGCCGCGCCGGAGGCGACCCGCGACGTGCTCGCCCTGATGGAATCGCTTCAAGCGGCGGGCCTTATTCGGCGCGCGGACGAAAGCTAAGTACAAACATGGAAACAGTAAATTACGGAGAGTTCAGCCGGGAGCTTCACGAGCGACTGCTGACCGACCGTTATCCGTCCGAAGCGACTATCGAAGTCACACGGCGATGCCCCCTCGCGTGCGCCCACTGCTATAACAATCTTCCGATGAGCGATACGGAGGCGCGGCGCTCCGAGCTTTCCCTGGAGGAGCACCGCCGCCTGCTCGATCAACTGAGCGAGGCGGGTTGCCTATGGCTGCTCTACACGGGCGGTGAAATCTTCGCGCGCAGGGACTTTCTGGAAATCTATACCTACGCCAAACGCAAGGGGTTTCTAATCACGCTGTTTACGAACGGCACGCTCATCACGCCTGAGATAGCGGACTATCTGGCCGAGTGGCGTCCGTTCGCCATAGAGATCACGCTCTACGGCCGCACGCGCGAGACCTACGAGAAGCTGACCGGCATTCCGGGCTCGTTCGACCGCTGCATTCGCGGCATCGAGTTGTTGAAGGAGCGCAAGCTCCCGCTGGCGCTCAAGACCGTGGCGGTCACAATCAACCGCCATGAGATATGGGAGATGAAGCGCTACGCGGAAACTGAGCTTGGCCTCAGTTTCAAATTCGACGCCCTGATGAGCCCGCGCATAGATTGCTCGCAGAGCCCTCTGGCCGTGCGCCTCACTCCGGAAGAGACGGTCGAGCTGGACTTGCAAGACCCCGTTCGCGTCTCGGAATGGAGGAAGTTCGCGGAAAGGTTCGCTGGGCCCGTTAATACTTCCGCGCACGCCGAAGAGGTCTATCACTGCGGCGGCGGGCTCAACTCCTTCGCCATCGACCCGCAGGGCCGTATGAGCATTTGCGTCCTTTCACACTTCGACACTTACGACCTGCGCCGTGGAAGCTTTACCGAAGGCTGGAACGATTTTCTGTTACGGGTGCGGCGAAAAAAGATGACCATGCGGACGAAATGCGTCGCGTGCGAGATCAAGGCGATGTGCGGGATGTGCCCGGCCAACGGCGAGCTTGAGAGCGGCCATGCCGAAAAGCCCGTCGATCATCTATGCCATGTGGCGCACTTGCGCGCCCGCTCGTTCGAGATTGAAATCCCCCCGCACGGCGTCTGCGAGTACTGCGAGGGCGGAAGCCGCTCTGAGGATGTCCGCCTCTCGGCCGTCTCGTTACGTGAGCGTAAAGCTTTGAGCGTGACGAGTGCCCAAGCGCAGAGCCGTTATCTTCCCGTTATGAGCACGGCGAGCGCCGCTTCCGACGGCGCGTGCGGCGGCGGGTGCTCAGCTTGCAGCCCACACTGATGGCGCGCGACTCTTTTGCGGATCGAACTCAGAAAAGCAGGAACGGATGATGAAAGATACCAAAGGAAACGGGAAGCCACCGAAAAAGCCTTACGCGAGGCCGCTTTTGAAGCAGGTCAACCTGAGGCCGGAAGAGGCTGTCCTGGGTAATTGTAAGGCCGCAGGATTGTCGGGCCCCGTCGGCGTCGGCGCTTGTGCTCCGACAGGTACGTGCAACGTACAGGGCTCTTGAATCTACTGGCAGAGCTTAACCGCGCAGGAAGCCATGATCGAAGTCGAAGAAGACGTATCAGCAGCGCGCACGGGCGATTTGAAGAGCGTTTGCCTGAGCATCGCTGGCATTCGTATCGCCCTTAGCAGCCCTGACGCGGAACTGAATCTCTCGATTGACGGGGCCACAAGGCTTTTCATGGTCGAAGAGGCGCGCAATCCCGATGCGCGTGTCAGCGCGGCATGGAGCGAGTTGGACGCAACGCCCACGGGCGAGCTGCTTTTTGATTCCGGCGCGCTCTGGCGTTTGTATCGTGACGAGGGCAGCTACCTGTGGCATTTCAGGACGCCCTCGCTGGGGAATCGTCCCTACAAGACGGCCCGCTTCAAACAGGATTTCACGGACGGGGAGGTGCTGCTTCATCGCCCGTATTTCGCGGACGCGCTTTCGGTCTACCCGCTCGAATATCCGCTCGACGAGTTGTTGCTGCTGGGCCTTCTGGCGAGGGGGCGCGGCGTCGAGCTGCACTCGTGCGGCGTGAGGGACGACTCGGGCGACGGCTATCTATTCGTGGGCCAATCGGGCGCTGGCAAGACTACCATGTCGCGCCTGTGGGAGCGCCGGATCGGCACAGAGATTCCGAGCGACGACCGCATCGTGCTGCGCATAGTGGACGGCCAATTATGGATGTACGGCACGCCCTGGCATGGCGAGGCGGAGCTGAGCAGCCCCATCAGCACACCGCTCAGGCAAATCTTCTTTCTGCGCCACGGCGAGCGCAATGAGCTGTTGGAGCTAAGCGGTGTCGGTGCGGCGGCGCGTCTTTTCGCGTGCAGCTTTCCGACCTATTACGACGCGGCGGGGCTCGACTTCACGCTGGACTTTTTCGAGCGCGTGACGAGAGCCGTTCCATGCCGCGAGCTGACGTTTATTCCGGATGAGCGGGTGGTTGACTTCGTACGCCGCCACTCGACCTGAACGATTCAGTAGCGAAGCCATGTTTCAAGAGGTGAGCAGGGAACTGCTGCGGCTCGGTTACCGGATACGCTTTCGCCCCCCGGGGCGGAGCATGCAGCCGACGATCAGGGACGGCGAGCCCATCACGGTCGCGCCCGTCGCTTCGCATCAGATCAAACGCGGAGACATCCTGCTCTACTGCACAGGACGCGGGATGATCGCTCACAGGGTCGTCGCCACGGGGCTTAATGAAGAGACGGGCGCGTATTTCATACTGCGCGGCGATTCCTCTCACACGTCGGACGACCCCGTGGCGGCCGGGCGCATACTCGGCAGAGTCGTCTCCGTCGAAAGAGACGGACGCACCATCAGCCTCTCGGGACGGCGAGCCCTAATCCGTCACAGCGCGAGCCTTTGGGCGACGAAAATAAGAGGCCGTCTCGCTTCGGCGCGAGGGCAGATTTACGGCTGAAATTCAGGACTTCGACGCTGAAAAAATCGCGGATTTGCAAATAGGAGCGATTGAGTAACCGGGGCAATTCGATAGCAGAACGAAGCAAAGGATAGAGGTCTTATGAGAAAAGCAAAAAGACCCTTGCGGTATCCGCCCGCATCGACTGTTTCGCTCAGGCCATGGCGCAAACACCCGCGCCTCGTCGCCGTTCTTCTTCTTACGGCCGTTGCCCTGACGGCATATATAATGGCGTCGCCCCCGCCATCCCAAGCTCAATTAACCCCATCGCAGGACATTGTTATCAGTCAAGTTTATGCAGGTGGTGGGCTCAGCGGCGCTTCTTTCTCGCATGATTTCGTCGAGCTTTACAATCGAGGGAGTTTGAGCGTTGACATAGCTGGCTGGTCATTGCAGGTATTTAATTCATCCACCGGATTATGGCAGGTTGTAAATATCTCGACTGCTTTACAATCCGGCAAATCGACCATCATTGCTCCGGGAAAATACTTTCTTATCAGGTTAAATTCGTCAGGTTCAGGCGGCGCTACAGTTTTAACTGGCTTCGATGCTTCAAATACCACTCCCAATCCGACAGTCCCCGGCGGTAAGGTGGCGCTCGTAACGGATACCACTGCACTAACCGGGACATGTCCGCAAACTGATGCCCAAACTACTAGAATAAGAGACTTCGTTGGATACGGTACTGCCGACTGTTCAGAAACAACCGTTGCGTTTTCTCCGGGTACTAATGCCGCATCAATTATTAGAGAATCGTCTACCGGTACAACCACAGGGAACACAGGTTGCCAGGATACTAATAACAACTCAGCCGATTTCTCCGTTATAGCGACGGCGACGCCCCGTAATGGTACGACGGCAGCCGCAGCGTGTGGCGTCGGGGCGACGATTACTTTCGATAATGCGGAGCAGGGTTGTGCGTTCAATGCGACGGTCGGTCTCCCGGCGGGTGGTACTTTTACATGGAGTCATCCGATCACCAGTACGGGCACGAGCCGCGTGTTGTACGTCGGCGTCTCGACCACGCTCGAAGGCTTGTTCGTTGTCGGGGCCGGGCCGCCGACGCCCAGAGTCACGGTGAAATATGGAACGGTGCAGATGGATGCCATCGGGGCGAAAGTATCGGGCGAGGGGATCGTGCCCGATACACGAGCCGCAGTCGAGATGTTCCGTCTGACCGAGGCCCAGTTGCAGACCAACACCGGCGACGACACGATTGAGGTCACTTTCCTGACGCCCGTCAATTACGCTGTCGGCGGCTCGATCTCTTTCAACGGCGTCAATCAGACGACGCCTAACAGGCCGTTCGTAAGCAGTTCAGGGGATACGACCGTCACGCCGACTAACAATCCGAAAGTTACCGTGGCGAGCGCGGCGAATGAGGTCGTGCTCGACACCGTCGCACAAGGATTCGATGCCGCCGGGTTGGCCGCGGACGTAAGCCAGGTGGAACAGTGGGACGGGATAACGTGTTTCGGTGGTTTCAGCTCTGTCGGCGCGGGAAGCACCGAGAACGGCTCGACCAGTACATTGATGTCCTGGACGCAGGGAGACGATGGGCCCTGGGCCATCGGCGCGGTCTCGATCATCCCGCTGGCCCCGACCGAAGTCGAGCTTGCCTCCTTCGAGGCCGCGCAAACGGGGCGCGGCGTCAGGCTACGCTGGCAGACGGGCTTCGAGGTCAATAATCTTGGCTTCAACCTGTACCGCGAAGAGAAGGGAGCGCGCGCGCGCGTCACTCCCTCCATAGTCGCCGGGTCGGCCCTGATGGCCGGACAGGGCGTGCGCCTGACGGCCGGGCGAAGCTATAGCTGGCTGGATAAGAAGGGCACAGCCGATTCCGAGTACTGGCTGGAATCGGTAGACCTTGACGGGCGACGCACGATGCATGGGCCGATCCTGCCCGCGCCCACGAACGCGGGCCGCAACGTGCCGGAAGAGAACCGCTCGGTGCTGCTCGATCAACTAAACGCCATGACGCAGGACGGCTCGGGCGCATCCTCGGCTCAGAATGAGTATCCCGCGAGCCTGATCGACGCCGAGACGGTCTTGAAAGCTGAAGCGAGCGAGCCTTTCACCTCGAAAGGCAACTCCCTCGAATCGGTCGATGCGGTCGCGGAAAAACCGCCGGAACGGCAAAGGGCCATCGCCGCGCAGGCCGGTGCGGTCAAGATACTTGTCGATCACAGGGGCTGGTATCGCGTGGGCCAACCGGAGCTGGTGGCCGCCGGGCTCAGTCCCTATGCCGTGCCGCAGATGTTGCAGCTCTACGAGGACGGCGTGCAAGTGCCGATCATCGTCAATTCCAGTAGCGCTCTGCAATTCGGCACAACCGCTTCGATAGAGTTTTACGGAACAGGCCTGGACACGCCCTGGACGAACACGCGTACTTACTGGCTGATCGCCGGGACGACGCCCGGAGAGCGAATCCAGAAAACGAGCGCGCGGACATTGACGAGGCCAGACCTCAACAGGCCCGGAGACAAGCCCTCGAATCCGGCCCCGAACGCGCCCGCAAACCCGCCCGCCGTCCGACCAGGCCAGGGGCCGGTTCAAAATACTGGAACGGTCGGCAATACCGGGCCCGTCGAAATTACGAGGCCGCAACCCTCCACACTTTTAAGAAGGATGCTGCCGCTCTTGCTGCTGCACAGAGATGAGACGCCTGAGCGACCCGGCGTGAGGTTGAAGCCTGAGACTATGCCCGTCGTGCCGAGGTCAGTACTGGTCGAGCCGGTCACGGCGGAGCCTCCCGCGCCGACAAACGCCGCACTGGCGGAGCCTCCCGCGCCTGCCGGGGCGGCCGACGCTGCACCGGCCGAACGACCGGCAAGGAGAAAGGAGTCGAAACGCAAACGCCGCAAGCGGAAGGCATCCGTTAAGGCCAGTACCAGTAGGGCGGACTCGCTCCGGCGATTGAAGAGCCACGCGGCGATGGCTGCGCCCCTGAGCAATGGCGCGGGTGGTTTCGCCGAGAGCTTCGACTACGCTATAGAGCGCGCCGAGCGGACGCTCTATTTCGCAGCTTTGCAGAACGGCGAGGCCGAGAACTTCTTCGGCCAACTCGTAGGCAAAGAGCCCGCGCTCCTCAAGCTCAACGTCCATCACCTCGCTTCCGCGACCGGGCAATCCACGCTCGAAGTATCGCTTCAGGGAGTGACCACTGAGGCCCACGAGGTCAGGGTCAATCTTAACGGGGTGGACGTGGGCCAACTCGACTTCGTCGGGCAAGCGCGCCCCTTCAAGCGGTTCTCGGTCTCCAACGCCCTGCTCCATAAGGGCGAGAACACGCTTCTTCTGACCGCACTCAAAGGAGAGACGGACACAAGCCTCGTCGATCGTATCGGACTAACCTATGCGCACGCCTACGAGGCGGACAACAGTACCCTGACGTTCTCGGCGCAGGGGCGGCAGAGCGTCGTCGTTGACGGCTTCGATAATTCCAGGGTGCGAATGCTGAACATCACAAAGCCGGGCCAGATTGAGGAACTCTTAGCCCCAACGGAGCCGACACAGGCGGGCTATGCCGTGATGTTTGAAATGCCGCAGGCGGGCGGAACCGTGCTCGCCACGACCGATAGCCGGATTGAGCACCCGGCGCAGGTCGTCAGAAATCAGCCGACGGCCTGGCATCGCTTTAAACAGGGAGCCGACCTGTTGATCCTCACGCACAGGGAGTTCACAAACTCGCTCGCGCCGCTCGCCGACCTGCGCCGCAGCCAGGGGCTCTCGGTCGCCATCGTAGACGTTGAAGACATCTATGACGAGTTCAGCTACGGGGCACACAGCACGCCTGCCTTGAAGGACTTCCTGAATTGGACTGGCGTTTACTGGCTGCGCGTCCCGCGCTACGTGCTTCTGGTCGGAGATTGCAGCCTCGACCCGCACAACTACCTCGGACAGGGCCAATCGGATTTTGTGCCCACCAGACTAATCGATACGGCTTATCTTGAGACGGCTTCGGACGACTCGCTGGCCGATTTCAACAATGATGGTATACCGGAAATGGCGGTCGGGCGTCTGCCCGCCAGAACGAGCGCGGAAGCGACGACTATCGTCGGTAAGGTCGTCGCCTTTCAGAATAGCAGTCTGAAACGCGGGGCGCTGCTGGTCTCGGATCAGAACGACGGCTTCGATTTCGAGGCGGCCAATAAAGAGATCAGCGCGCTGCTGCCGCCGACCATGGCGGTCGAGAACATCAATCGCGCGGGCGCGGACACAACCCAGGTTCGCAGCCAGATCATCAACAGCGTCAATCAGGGGCCGCTCGTCGTCAATTACCTCGGCCACGGGTCGGTCGAGATGTGGACGGGGGCTGGTATATTAAGGACGGCGGACGTGGGCGCGCTGACAAACAAAGAGTCGCTCTCGTTCTTCGTGATGATGACGTGTCTGAACGGCTTCGCGCAGGATGTCTACACGGAGAGCCTCGCGGAGGCGCTCTTAAGGTTTGGAAACGGAGGCGCGGCGGCCGTCTGGGCCTCCTCCGGATTGACGGAGCCGGACGAACAGGCGTTTATGAACCAGCAGTTGATGCGGTCGCTCTTCAATGATAAGCCTGCGACGATTGGCGACGCCATCATCAGCGCCAAGACGGCGACACAAAATATGGATACGCGCCGCACCTGGATGCTCTTCGGCGACCCGACGACCAGACTCAGATGAAAGAAGGTCGTCTCTACAAAGGCGCTTGATCGCACTGGCCGGTTCAAGATAGCCGTCAGAGTTTTGACCCTCAAGGTCAATCGTTAAGGCGAGGGCCAACAACCGGCGGGCCCGTTCTATCCTCGTACTTTCAAAGCCACGAAGCGCGGCTCACAAGCCGCGCTTCATGGCTTTTAGCTATGCCAGCCAGTCACGCTCTTTTTGCCGCGCCCCCGTAAAGACGGCACGGCGCTTGATCCTGATGCTCAAGCGGGTTGCGGTCGGGACAACCCCTCCCTTCATCCTTGATAATTCAGTGCGCATGCTGTAAACATCTTCATAAAGCAAGCGCGGTTTACATTATGAGCACGGGGTTTATCTGCAATGCCGAATAGTTCCAATCTACGCCTGACTTCACCCGCAGGCGTTTCCGCAGATTTTGACAGAGGCTCGATCTACTTCGTCGGTACGGCGACAGTCATACTGCGCTACGCCGGTTTTACGATTCTTACTGATCCGAACTTTCTTCACGCGGGCGATCACGTGCATCTGGGCTACGGTTTGACCGCCGAGCGCCTGACCAACCCTGCGCTTGAGATTGAACAGCTACCTCCGATAGATTTCTGCGTCCTATCACACTATCACGGCGACCATTTCGACCGCATCGCGGAACAGAAGCTTCGGAAAGACCTTCACATCATCACGACGGAGCACGCCGCCGCCGAACTCAGCGACAAGGGATTCACGGCGCCGCTCGCGCTCTCGACCTGGGACTCAGTTGTGGTCGAGAAGGGCGACGCGAGAGTTCAAGTGACCTCCATGCCGGGCAAGCACGGGCCGCCCATTGTCGATAAGTTTCTCCCGCCCGTGATGGGGAGTATGCTTGAGTTTCAACCCGCAGGGGGCCGCACAGCCCTTCGCCTCTACATCACGGGGGATACTCTGGTACATGATGACCTGAACGAAATCCCGCGCCGCTACCCGGACATAGACCTCGCGCTCTTTCATCTGGGCGGCACGCAGATCATGGGGATACTGCTGACGATGGATGCAGAGCAGGGCGTCGAAGCGATCAGAATTATCAACCCGCGCGAGGTCATACCCATTCACTATAACGACTACGAGGTTTTCAAGTCGCCGCTCGAAGATTTCAAGAAGGCTGTTGCCGCCGCCGGTTTCTCGGAGCGCGTGAGATACCTGAGCCACGGCGAGACATACGAATTTGATGTCGCAGCCACACGGCGGCAAGAGGCCGGTAGGTAAAGCCCCCGACGCATCCGAATTTCGACGAGCGCCATGAGGCGTCGAATGAAGGTTAATTCTCAGCTCATATATAAGGGGAGAAGTCATGAAAGCGCTCTGCTGGTACGGCACAAGCGATGTGCGAGTCGAAAACGTTCCCGATCCGAAGATACTGAGCCCCGGCGATGTCATTATCAAAGTAACCTCGACGGCGATCTGCGGCTCGGACTTGCATCTCTACGACGGCTTCATGCCGACGATGGAGAAGGGCGACATTCTGGGCCACGAGCCGATGGGCGAAGTCATAGAAGTCGGGAAAGAGGTTAAGAAATTAAAGGTCGGCGACCGCGTGGTTGTCCCTTTCACCATCTCCTGCGGAGCGTGCTACTTCTGCCGGAAGGGCCTGTTCTCGCTGTGTGATACTTCAAACCCGAACGCGGAGCTGGCACGCCAGGCGATGGGCCAATCGCCCGCCGGGCTATTAGGTTATTCGCACATGCTGGGCGGGTTCGCCGGAGGACAGGCCGAGTACCTGCGCGTGCCGTTCGCGGATGTCGGCCCGCTCAAAATACCGGAGGGGATGCCGGACGATAAGGTTCTATTCCTCTCGGATATTTTCCCGACCGGATACATGGCGGCCGAGAATTGCGACATCGAGAAAGGCGATACGGTCGCCATCTGGGGCGCTGGGCCGGTCGCGCAGTTTGCCATTAAGAGCGCCTGGATGCTCGGCGCTGAACGCGTGATTGCTATCGACCGCGTGCCGGAACGACTGGCGATGGCGCGGGAGCACGGCAAGGCCGAGGTCATCAACTTCGAGGAGGAGAATGTCTACGACCGTTTGATGGAGATGACGGGGGGCCGTGGGCCCGACAGTTGTATGGATGCGGTCGGGACGGAGGCGCACGGAACGGGCTCGTTCGACGCCGTGCTCGACAAGGCGAAGGCCGCCGTGATGCTCGGCACAGACCGCCCGCACGTCTTGAGGGAGGCGATCATGTGTTGCCGTAAGGGCGGTACGGTCTCGATCCCGGGCGTCTACATAGGGTTCCTGGACAAGATTCCGTTCGGCGCGGCGATGAACAAAGGTCTGACGCTGAAGATGGGCCAGACGCATGTGCCCAGCTACCACCATAAGCTTCTGAAAAAGATAGAGGACGGCGAGATAGACCCGTCCTTCGTCATCACACACAGGCTCAGGCTGGAGGATGCTCCCGGCGCTTACCAGACCTTCCGCGACAAGCAGGACGGTTGCATTAAGGTGGTGCTGAAACCTTGAAGGCCGTTTTTGAGAACCCCTTTTGAATTTTGCCGTAAGGGAATAAACGCAAAAACGGGCCGGACGGGAGCGCCACGTTAAAGGCTGGCGAAAGGTGCGACCGCATGAAGGGGTTTCGCATCGAAAGGTGCGAACCCCCTTCAGGTTACGGCTGTCCCGGGTTGCGTGTCAGAGCCAGAGGGCTTCTGGAAGTGTACGTGTGCTCAGATTACCTGCGCGCTTAATGTATTACCTGTACGTCGCGCTCGCTGACGATCTTCCAACCGGCATCGGTTTTCAACCATCGCAATTCCTGTACGACTGCGCCGCTGCTGGGCTGCGCGCCTCTAAAATCCCAGCTCTTACTGAAACGCATGGAGGCCGTGCGGCCATCGCTTGAGACGCTGATCTCAGGCTCGCCGACACGCACCTCAACCGAATCCTGTTGCGAGATAAGGCGCGCTTTCTCGGCGCGCACGCTCTGGCGCGAATAGTTGCGCCGTAGATAAAAAGCATCGAGCCGAGGCGCATAGAAGGCCATCTGTCTCTCAAGGTCGCGCGCATTGGTCGCCGCAATCCACTCGTCGCGCAGCGAGCGCAACTCCGCGCGCGCCTGCTTCGTCTCTGCCTCCTGCGTGACGGGCGAGGTGGGGCCGCCGGGCGCGTTTACAGTAGCGGGAGCGGTTTGGGAAGCGGCTGGCGTGGGGTTCGCGCCAGCGCGAGTCTGAGGTTGCGTTCCGCTCGAAACGGACGGCGAAGTGAGAGAGGTGCGGCGCGTGGCCCACAGAGCGGTCAGGATAAATGCCAGGGCGAACAGCACCGCCGCAATGCCAGCATAGTAAGGCAGGGAAGAGCGAGCACCCTCGCGCGGCGACGCCGAAGTCGCTTCCTCCACTCCGCTCGCCTGCGTTCCTTCGGCAGCGGGGCCGTCTGCTACCTTGAACGCCTGGGTGCTGTGTAGCTGGTCGGCGGGCGAGGGTTGGCCCGAAGCGGCCTCGGGTATGGCCGCGCTCTCTATATAAGCCTCTACGGTCGGATGAGCGCCGGATGCTGGCGCAAGGGGCAGCTCGTGTTCTCTGGTCGGTTCGCTGGAGCGCTGCGTCCGCTTATCCAAAAGCCCATCGTTACTGGTCTCGTCACCGGGCAAGGGGTCGGAGGTTCGAGGGTCAGCGCGCTTGAAGGAGCGCGAAGCCGCCCCGGCGTCCGATAACGCCTGTGAGCCTGTCGTCGTCAGTTGGTGCTCAAATACTCTGAGCTGTTTTGAAAGCTCGGCGGCGGATTGCGGACGCGCCGAAGGCTCTTTGGCTAAGAGCTGCTGAACGAGTTGTTCGAGCGCCGTCGGGATGCCCGCGCGAAACTCCGCGAGCCCGGGCGGCTTCTGCTGTATATGCTTGATGGCGATGGCGGTCGCCGTCGGGGCGTCGAACGGTGCCTGGCCCGTCAGCATCTCGAAGAGTATCACGCCGAGGCTGTAAATATCCGAGAGCGCATCGGCCCCATGACCGGAGCATTGTTCGGGCGACATGTAGCGCGGCGTCCCTATGAGCGAGCCGGTGCCTGTCAGCGTCGCGCCGCCGGTCGTCGATTGCTCCTTCAGCTTGGCGACTCCGAAATCCACCACCTTGGCCTGCAACTGGCCCTGGTGGTCGCGCCTGAGCACTATGTTCGACGGTTTCAAGTCTCTGTGAACAATGCCGGAGGCGTGGGCCACATCCATCCCGTCACAGACTTGGCGCGCGATCAAGACGGCCTCTTCTAAGGGCAGCGCGCCCATCGCGTTCATGTATTCGCGCAAGGTCTGGCCGTCGACCAACTCCATGATGATATATGCGCCGCCCTCCGGCAACGCGCCGTAATCGTAAGTGTCCGCGACGTTCGGATGATTGAGGCGTGCGGCGGCGCGCGCCTCCCTGCGAAATCGTTCGAGCGCAGCCGTGTCGGAAATGAAGTCAGGCAGCAGGAGCTTGATGGCAACGGGGCGGTCCAGGTCTATGTGCGTGCCAGAGTAGACAGCGCCCATACCGCCGCGACCGAGAAGGCGATCAAGCTTATATTTCTCGGCGATGACGCGCGAGCCGAGGCGTGTTTGGACGAGCGGCGTCTGCTCCTCGGAGCAAACGGTCTCCGTGTCCTCATAACATCGCTGGCAGACTGGGCAAAGCTTCATCGGCTCACGAATCTAAACCAGAGGGCAAAGGTGCGTCACAAAGGGGAAACCCGGAAAAGCGAAGCCCTGAAGCGGCCGGGGCCGAGAACTCCCCAGGAGTCAAAACGGTTTCGGTCTCAACCGAAGAACACTTCGGCGACGCGATAAATGTCTTCGTCGAGCCGTTTGATGTCGCGGACGGCTTCCGCCAGCGGAATCCCTATAATCTGGTTGGCATGCAGCGCCGCCATGTAACCCCACTGTTGAGCGCGCACCATCTCATAAGCCTTGACGCCGAAGCGCGTGGCGAGGACGCGATCAAAGGGCGAGGGCGAGCCGCCGCGTTGCACGTAGCCGAGCTTTGTGACGCGCGTCTCAATGCCGGTGCAGCTTTCGATCTGGTGCGCGAGCACAGTGCCGATGCCGCCCAGTCGATCGTGACGATAAATCTGCTGGCTCGTTTCGCTGTTCAGGAAATCCTCTTCGCGGTGCGGATGAGCGTCTTCGGCGACGACGACGATGGAGAAAGCGCGCCCCTGATTTCGCCTGTCCTGAAGCAGGTTGCAGACGCGCGAAAGCTTGAAGGGGTGTTCCGGAACGAGGACTACATCGGCGCCCCCGGCGATGCCCCCGTAGGCGGCGATCCAGCCCGTGTGGCGGCCCATCACTTCGACGACCATCACCCGATGGTGCGATTCGGCCGTCGAATGCAGCCGGTCTACGGCGTCCGTCACGATGCCCACGGCGGTATCGAAGCCGAAGGTGAAATCCGTGCCGAGGATGTCGTTGTCTATGGTTTTGGGAATGCCGACTACCGGATAGCTGTGCTCGCGCCAGAGGTCTAAGGCGGCCGAGAGCGTGCCCTCGCCGCCGACGACGATGAGCGCGCTCAAGCCGTAGCGGTGCGAGTTTTCCAGTATGGACTTGAACGTATCCTGATCTTGAAGGGGATTGAAACGAGAGGTGCCGAGGATGGTTCCGCCGCGCGGGAGAATGCCCGTCACGGAATCCCTGGTGAGCGGCTCGACATCCGCTTCGACGAGACCGCGCCAGCCGTTCTTGATGCCCAGAACTTCGACGCGCTCGGCCGTGGCGCGGCGTACCACGGCGCGAATGGCCGCGTTCAGCCCGGGACAATCACCACCCGCTGTTAATATCCCTATGCGCTCGCTCATACTTCGAAGGTTTCAAACCCGTCACAGGCGAAAAATCAGTAGGGCCCGTGCATGCAACGCACCGTCGCGCGCGACCCGTTCGCGAGTGCCAGCCAGCCGGGCAACGAAACCGGAATATTGCGTTTGCTTGAATGCACGTCCTATAATCGCGCGGCCAGCAGCAGCCTGTCAAATCAGATGTCAAAAAAGCGAGCGCGGTGATCGCTCACAGGCAAGGATGGCATGAAACCTTGTGTCGGCAAGCGACGAACCACTTATCCTGAGCCTGGAAACGGCGACCCGCGCGGGCAGCATAGCCCTGGTGCGCGGCGCGCGCCTTCTCTCGGCGCGCGCCGGAGATGCGCTGGTTTCTCACTCCACGCATCTACTGGAAAACGTGCGGGCTGTTTTAGCGGACGCGCGCCTGAGCTTGAAGGAAGTAGAACTCTTCGCCGTCGCCTCTGGGCCGGGCAGCTTCACAGGGCTGCGTATAGGTCTGGCGACCGTGAAATCCTTCGCGGCGACGCTCGGCCGCCCCTCCATAGGCGTGCCGACGCTCTACGCCATAGCGCTCGCGGCTGGCCCGTCAATACGCACGCTGGCAATGATGACGGCGGGACGCGGGGAGGTTTACGCGCAGTTGCTGGCCGTCGAGAGCAGCGAGGGTGGGGGCAGGGGGGGCGGCGTCGGCGTCGCTTCGGTGCGCCCGCTCGGCGAGCCACAGCATGTGTCGCCGCAGAGACTTCTAGCCAGCCTGGAACATACAGGCGGCCTGAAGCTGGCGGGCGAGGGGCTACACCTGTATGCTGAAGAGATAAGAGCTTATGCCCGCGCGAAAAACATTTCTCTCAGCAGAGAAGGCGAGCCGGTCGAAGGCGCGACGGCCGAGACCGTTTCGGATGAATGGACGCTCGCGGCCCCGATTGAGAACCTGGCCGTGCATGTCGCCTCGCTGGCAAGAGGGCTCTTCGAGGGCGGCGAAAGGGGAAGCCCGGAAGAGTTGCGCGCCATCTACGTAAGGCCATCGGATGCGGAATTAAACGAACAATGTCGAGCACAGAATCAACCCGCCGGGTGACGATACAGGATTTTAATATCTCGCGGATGACGGAGCATGACCTGCTGGCAGTGGTCGAAATAGAGGAGACGTGCGGCCTGAGCCGTTGGGGCTGGGACGCATACCATAATGAGATTGCGGAGGGACGCGGGGCGCTGATGCTGGTGGCGCGCTCCGCCGTCTCATCCGCAGATAAAGAGGGCGAAGGCGGCCCTTTGATCGTCGGCTTCATCGCGGCGCGTTTTACGGCAGGAGAAGTTCATATCAATAACGTCGCGGTGCGCCACGCCTTTCGGCGTCGTGGGATCGGCGCGGCGCTCCTGGAGAGGGCGCTCGCCGAAGGAGCGCGAAGGGGCGCGCGCACGGCGCTGCTCGAGGTGCGCGCCGGTAACACGGCCGCCCAGGCGCTCTATGCGCGGCTCGGGTTTCGAATCACTGGACGCCGCAAGGGGTATTACACGGAACCGCCCGAGGACGCGCTCGTAATGAACGCCTCGATCTGAACCCTTGCCTTGATCTGGCTATGTACTTTGAGCTAACATTTTCCGGCACGCGGGTGAGCAGGGCGATGGCTTTGGTGGCATCGCTCGTGAGAAGATTTTCTACCGACCAAAAAAGCATCTGAAAGGAGCTTCCCTGAAATGGAAATGACCAACACGGACGGCTTGAAAGAACAATTGATGACGACCGACCCTGAATTTCGCGAGCTGGCGCGCGAGCACGGTCGTTATGAAGCGCGCCTCAGCGAGTTGTCCGCTCTTAGTTATCCGAGCGATGAAGAGCAGTTGGAAGAGATCACTCTCAAGAAGAAGAAACTGGCTATCAAAGATCAGATGCATACGATCATGCTGCAATATCAACGAAACAGCGGGGCCGCGCACTGAGTGAAGGCCACACAGGCCGCCATCGAAGTGCCGTATACCCCGCAAAGCTAAATGGACTTGAGAGATGGGGCGCCGAGTTGCCGGGAGCGCCCCTGTTTTTATTGAAGCGCTTTTGAAGGGCGGGGTTTGAAGTTAACGCTTGAGGGCGAGCGCACGTGAGCCGTCGTCGGAGGCGCGCGCTGGAAGAGATTTTGATCGTGGCTAGAGAAGGGCTTCCATACATAATCATCCCGATCCTGCTGGCGATCGTCCCGGCGCTCCTGGGCTACTGGCCGGTCGCGCTCCTTCTCTTCGCGCTCGCCGCCTTTATGGCTTTTTTCTTCCGCGACCCGCAACGCACTCCCCCCGCAGAAAAGGATGTCATACTCTCGCCCGCAGACGGGCGCGTGACGCGCGTCAGGGCTGTTGATCCGGCGGACACTCAGTCGCCTATGGTCGTCAGCATCTTTCTTTCCCCACTCGACGTTCACATCAACCGCGCGCCCGTCGCAGGTAAAATCACTGATGTCACCTATACGAAGGGAAAGTTTCTGATCGCCACCAACGAGGAGGCGAGCCTGGTGAACGAACAGAACGCGCTCACGATTGAAGGCGAGAAGGTGACGCTGGTGTGTAAACAGATCGCAGGCGTACTGGCGCGTCGGATCGTCTGCTGGAAACGGGCGGGCGATGAGGTGGCGCTGGGCGAGCGCTTCGGCCTCATAAAATTCAGCTCGCGTACGGATCTGATTTTGCCCGCGGGCGTAGAGGTACTTGTGCGCGAGGGGATGAAGGTTCGAGGCGGTGCGACAATTATCGGGAGGGTCTTGTGAAAATGGTGAGTGCGACGCCCATCAAGGTGGAGGATGAGGTGGCTTCTCCGCCGCGTCGCGGCTTTAAGAAGGGCCTCTACCTGATTCCGTCTCTGTTTACGGCGGCCAACATCGGCATGGGTTTTTACTCGCTGATGGCGACGCTCAGAGGATTCCAGATGGTGAGGGGCGGCGGCGGGGCTGCGATCGCCGAAGCGGCGGCCTACTTCGACGCCGCCGCGATAGCCATAGGCTGGGCCTTTCTCTTCGACTCGCTCGACGGGCGCATCGCGCGCATGACCAAGACGGCCACGGAGATAGGCGTACAGTTCGACTCTATCGCAGATGTCGTCACGTTCGGCATAGCCCCCGCCGTACTCGCCTACGCCTGGGGGTATGGCTCGGCGCTCGAAGAGGGAAGCGATGCGCACAAGCTGGCCTGGTTTCTCTCCTTCATGTACCTGATGTGCGGGGCGTTTCGGCTGGCGCGCTTTAACGTGCAGGCGGCGCGTCCGCGCGTGCTCGCAGAAGGGGCCGTCAAGGTGGACAAAAAGAGCTTCGTAGGGCTGCCCATTCCGGCGGCGGCGGCGCTCATCGCGGCCATAGTCCATTTCGCCCCCAGACCGCTCGTCTATTACGCTCCGCATTTGGCAGAGCTTTACAGCGGATTGATGATGGCGCTCGTGGGGGTGCTCGGCGCGCTGATGGTGAGCACGCTTCGCTACACGAGCTTCAAATCTGTGGGGACGCGCCGCCGCAGCGCGCGCGTCATTATCCTGCTCGTCGCACTGGGCGCACTCGTGTGGCTCTTTTCGAGACACGTTCTGCTGGCCATTACAATCCTATATGTCCTGCACGGCATAGTGTTTCGCCTGGGCGCGATCTTTCGCAGGCATCCTGAGAAAGCCGTCGGCTAATCTACGCGCCGAAAAACCTTTAGTAAGCCACTTCGATACACCTCATAAACGAAGCGCATGCTCTGGCTGGAACATGCGCCTCGGGTCATCGGTTTTGAAAAAAATCCATCAACCGGGACGCGAGAAGGCCAGCAATCCCTGACGCGTCGTCACAAACAGCACATCGGCCACCACTATAGGGGATGCCGCCGTGGTGTTGTCTTCACCCACCGGGATAGTGTTGAGTTGTTTGCCGTCGCGCAAATCTAAAACAACGCCCGCGTCGGCTGAAAGCGGGGTGAAGAGTGCGCTGTCGGCCCCCGCCAGGGGTTGAGCCGCGATCCTTCCGGCGAGCTGCCGTTTCCAGAGCCGCGCGCCATGAGTAAGCGACAGAAAGTAAACGAAATTATCGAGCGAGGCGACCAGTAATCCTCCGTCCGTGACCGTGACCGCCTGTACGCCCGCGCCGGTTCGCGTGCGCCATCGAAATCGGCCCGTCGTCTCCTCTAAAGCATAGACATAGCCGTCTGCCGATCCGAAGTAGACCATCCCGCGATGGAGCGCGGGGCGTCCACGAACGGCCCCGTGCGTCCGATAACGCCAGAGCTGCTTGCCCGTCGCCTGATCCAGGCAAATCAAAGTGCCATCATCGTTGCCTATGAGCAGGTGCGAGTCTGAGACGGCCGGGATGGATGAGAAGGAGGTGGAAAACTGATTGATCCAGGCGACCTCGCCGCTCTTTTTGTTGACGGCGTAAAGGCGGCCGTCCGCTGCGCCGCCGAACAGCGTCTGCTCGTTCATGGCGAGCGCCCCGCGCAGCGGGAAGGGGAGCGTATGCATCCATAAAGTGACGCCGCTCTCGCGCCCTAGAGCACGCAGCGCGCCCGTCGCACGCGGCGCAGTCCCCTGTACAACCCCTGTTTCAGAGGCTATATAAACGCCCCTGTCGTCGGCGGCGGGAGATGCCGATAGCTCGCCCCCGGTCTCCGTCCTCCAGAGCATTTGCCCGTCCGTGGTGCGCAGAGAGACTAGCGTCCCGGCTGCGAGGGGCAGATAGATGCGCTGCCCGTCGGTTGCCGGAGTCAGGTTGATAGTGGAGTCAGTAGTATATTGCCAACGCAGTGTGAGCGGCTCTGAAAGCGCCAGGTGCCCCTCCGATCTTGTCTGTGGGACAGAGGCGACAAAATCCCCCGGAGGTAAAGCAAGGAGCGTCAAAATGACAGCCAGTAAATAGCTTACGAAAGAGCGCCAGACAGGGCGGCGCTCCCTCTGGCCTGAGTTTTTAGGACTTTTTTTCATCACTGAATTAACTTCCCAGACGGGTTCAATCGCCCCTTTATATCCGCTTTTCATGCCGGGATTGTTAGTTAATCGAGGCGCGCGTATAATCCGGCGCAGGCCGCGAAACCGTTGACATCTGACGCGCGCCAGCGCCTGGAGGTTTACTTTTTGAGCCATAATCCGAAACATGAGACGATAATCATACTTGACTTCGGCTCGCAATACACACAGCTAATCGCCAGGCGCGTCCGCGAGGCAGGGGTTTACTGTGAAATTCTGCCCTTTAACGCCTCTCTGGACGAGATTCTGGCCCGACAGCCAAAGGGATTGATTCTATCGGGAAGCCCCTCATCCGTTTACGACGAGGGAGCACCGCGGCCCGCACCCCACCTGCTCGAAAGCATAGACGCCCCCGTGCTCGGCATTTGCTACGGTTTGCAGGTGTTAGCATCCGACCTCGGAGGGGAAGTGAAGCCCTCCAGGAGTCGTGAATACGGTTACGCAAGGTTGAAAGTGCTGGAGCGGGAAAGCCCTCTTTTCGCTGGTCTTCCCGGAGAGATGGATGTCTGGATGAGCCACGGAGACCATGTGACGGCTCCCCCGCCGGGCTTCCGCGTCACGGCGCTCACGGACGGGGCGCTTAATGCTTTAGAGGATTTAAGCAAACGCATATATGCACTACAGTTTCACCCCGAAGTCGCCCATACGCCGCTCGGGGCTCTGGTCTTACAGAATTTCCTGCTGCGCGTCTGCGGATGCCGCGCGGATTGGTCGCCCCAGGCCGTGATCGAAGAGCAGGTGTCGAAGATACGCCAGCGTGTGGGTGAAGAGGGGCAGGTGGTATGCGGGCTCTCCGGCGGGGTCGATTCAACGGTCGCCGCCGCCCTGGTACATCGGGCGATAGGCGCGCGCCAGACCTGTATCTTCGTCAATAACGGCCTCCTGCGCGAAGGAGAGTTCGAGAATACGCTCGCCTTGTTCGAGCGTAGCATGAACCTTAACGTGCGCGGCGTGCGGGCCGAGAACCTTTTTCTGGAGGCGCTCCGGGGGGTGACGGACCCGGAAACCAAACGCAAAAATATCGGCCGCGCTTTTATAGAGGTTTTCGATCAGGAGGCAAGGCGTCTGGGGGATGTGAAATATCTGGTGCAGGGGACGCTCTATCCGGATGTCATTGAATCCGTCTCGGTGAGGGGCCCCTCGGCCGTCATCAAGAGCCATCATAATGTCGGCGGGCTCCCGGAAAAGATGGAGCTGAAATTAATAGAGCCTTTACGAGAATTATTCAAGGACGAGGTGCGCGCCCTAGGGCGCGAGCTGGGTGTTCCTGAGCAGATTCTGAATCGTCATCCTTTCCCTGGGCCCGGCCTGGCGGTGCGTATTATAGGTGAGGTGACCCCCGAGCGCCTGACGCTTTTGCAGGCGGCGGATCGAATCCTGGATGAGGAGTTGAGGCTGGCTGACCTGTACGATGCCGTCTGGCAGGCCTTTCCAGTCCTTTTGCCCATTCAGACCGTGGGCGTGATGGGAGATGAGCGCACATACGAACGCGTGGTGGCGATTCGCGCCGTGACGAGCGTCGACGGCATGACCGCTGATTGGGCGCGCCTGCCGCACGATGCCCTGGCGCGCATCTCGACGCGCATCGTCTCCGAAGTGCGTGGCATCAACCGCGTCGTCTACGATATAAGCTCCAAGCCGCCCAGCACCATCGAGTGGGAATAACCAAAAACCCCCTGTCTTGTTTCACATGAAAGCGTTCAAGCATTTTCTGACCCTCCACTAAGGAAAGCTTCACCGTCAATGCTCTTATCAACTGAGAGCTGCGTCCCAAGCTATATATTGGTGCTTACGCCCTGATAGACACGTGATATAGTGTGCCGCACTGTGGCGGGCGCGCCCCTTTTTTTGCCGAGGCAGGTGGTAGTGTAGGCAGCAATCGCGCCCCTCTATAGAGAGAGACCCTTTCCGCAACTCGTTTATGCGCGAAAACAGATTCGTACACCTTCATCTGCACACTGATTTCAGCCTTCTGGACGGCGCTATACAGATCAAGCCCCTGGCGCGAAGAACCGCCGAGCTGGGTATGGACGCGTGCGCCATGACGGATCACGGCAACATGTTCGGCGCGATCTCCTTCTACAACAACATGAAGGCGCAGGGCGTCAAGCCCATCATCGGCTGCGAGACCTATATCACGCGCGGCAGTCGAAAGGATCGCGCCGGGGCGGCGGCCCCTGGCGAAAAGGCGAACTTTCACCTGATCCTGCTCGCAAAGAACCTGGAGGGCTATCAGAACCTTGTGCGCCTCACCTCTAAGGCTTATACGGAGGGCTTTTATTACAAGCCTCGAATCGACAGGGAACTGCTGGCAGAGCATAGCGCCGGGCTGATAGGGCTCTCTGCCTGCATGTCTGGCGTGCCTTCGGCGATGCTCGCGCGAGACTGCTTTGAGGAGGCTGCCGCAGCCGCCATAGAGTTCGAGGAGATTCTGGGTAAGGGCAACTATTTTTTGGAGATACAGGAACATGGGCTGGACGCGCAAAAACGCATCCGGAAACCCCTCGTGGAGTTGTCCAGGCGCACCGGCGTTCCGCTCGTGGCGACCAACGATGCGCACTACCTCATGCCTGAAGATGCCCGCGCCCATGACGTTCTGCTATGCATAGGGTCAGGTAAAACCGTTCAGGACCCGAATCGCCTGCGCTACGGCTCTCCCAATTTTTACGTCCGCTCGCCCGAAGAGATGTGGGCTATATTCGGAGAGATTCCGGAGGTGTTGACGCGCACAGTGGACATTGCGGAAAGGTGCGATGTGAAGCTTCCGACGGGGATCAACCACCTGCCCGTCTATCCCATCCCGGCATCCGACGCCGGGCTCTCCGTGGACGAATATTTCGAGAAAGTTGTGCGCGAGGGCTATGAGCGCCGCCGCCAGCAGGTCTGGGAGCGGCAGGCTGCCCGGGGGGAGTTGCGCCATTCCTTGTCGGATTACCAGGAGCGCATCTCAAAAGAGATAGCCATGATTAAGCGCATGGGTTTTCCGGGCTACTTTCTGATCGTCTGGGATTTCATACGCTATGCCAAAGAACATTCTATCCCGGTCGGCCCTGGGCGCGGCTCAGCCGCTGGCTCCCTAGTCGCATATTGCCTGGATATTACGGATGTCGACCCGCTCCAGTACGACCTGCTCTTCGAGAGATTCCTCAATCCGGAGCGTGTCTCGATGCCCGATATCGATATAGATTTCTGCGTCCGCGGGCGTGGAGAAGTAATCAACCACGTGGCGGAGCTTTACGGCCGAGACTCCGTCTGTCAGATCATCACCTTCGGGACGATGGCCTCGAAGGCCGCCATCAAGGATGTAGGCAGGGCTCTTGACCTGCCCTATGCGGAGGTGGATCGCATAGCCAAGCTCATTCCTCCGCCCGTGCGCGGCCGCAACGTCAGTATCGCGCAGGCCCTGGAGCAGGTGCCGGAGCTGCGCGCCGCCATCGAAGGTAATGCCCAGGTGAGGGAACTGATCGATCTGGCGCAGCGGCTCGAAGGTTGTGCCAGGCACGCCTCCGTGCACGCTGCTGGCGTCGTTATCTCGCCCGCGCCCCTTCAGGAATTAGTCCCCGTAGCCGTCTCCGCCAAAGAGGAGTTGACGACGCAGTATGCCATGTCCGACCTCGAGAAGACGGGCATGCTCAAGATGGATTTCCTGGCGCTTACCGCTTTAACTGTTATAAGCGATTGCTTAAAAACGATTAAGCAATCGCTTGGCGTCGAAATCGATTGGGCCGACGTCCCGCTCGACGATCAGAAAACGATGCAGCTATTTGCAGAGGGGCGGACTGAGGCCGTCTTTCAGTTTGAGTCTTCCGGCATGCAGGAGATCTGTCGCAAACTGAAGCCGAAGGGCCTGGAGGATTTGGCGGCCCTGAACGCCCTCTACAGGCCTGGGCCGCTCGACGGCGGGATGGTGGATGATTTCATAAACCGCCATCACGGACAAAGGAGCGTGCGCTATCTGGTTCCAGAGATGAAGGACATCTTGAGTAACACGTACGGGATCATCGTTTACCAGGAACAGATCATGCAACTGGCGCAGAAACTGGGGGGCTATAGCCTCGGAGAGGCCGACCTGATGCGCCGCGCGATGGGCAAGAAGAACAGGGAAGAGATGGCCCGCCACGAGCAAAAATTCATAGAGGGCGCGGTCAATCGTAATATCAAGAGAGAAAAGGCTCAGCAAGTATTTTCTTTAATGGCACAGTTTGCGGACTATGGCTTCAACCGAAGCCACAGCGTAGCCTATGCATACCTAGCATTCCAAACGGCTTACTTAAAAGCACATTATCCCGAGCACTTCTACGCAGCCGTGCTCTCGAACGAGTTGCAGGACACCGCGAAGGTCTTTAAATACTCAAACGAATTGCGCAATCAGGGGATCAGGCTTCTGCCGCCGGATGTAAACGAAAGCGGCGCTGGCTTTACGCCCCTTACGGGCGCGATACGCTACGGCCTGGCGGCCATTAAAGGGGTCGGCAACGCCAGCGTCAACGGCATCGTAGAGGCGCGTGCGAGCGGTTTTTTCAGGTCTTTCTTCGATTTCACGGAGCGCGTCGGCCAGGGCGCCCTCAATAAGCGTGTGCTCGAAAGTCTTGTCTGCGCAGGAGCCTTCGATTCGCTCAATGATAATCATCAACCCATACTGAAGTGGCGCGCCTGTCTGCACGGGGCCGTCGACATGGCGCTCGCTCGCAGCAGCCGCGCACAGCGCCACAAAGCCAGCGGCCAGGACGATCTTTTCGGAGGGTCGGATAACGCTCAAACCCACACGGAGCTGCTGCCGGACGTACTCGCCTGGAAGCACGCCGCGCTGCTCGCGGCCGAAAAGAGCGCCATAGGGTTTTACATCACAGGGCATCCGCTCGAAAATTATGCGGACACCTTGAGAGAGTTGAACGCGAGCGATGTCAACGCTCTGGCCGCTCTGCAATCTTCGGCCAGGGTGAGCGTCGGAGGCGTCGTCACAGACCTCCAAATACGCACGACCAGGAAGGGTGGGCGCTTTGCGATGTTGCGTCTGGAGGATCAGGCTGGGGGCGTAAAATGCGTATTATGGCCCGAAATATTCGGTAAATACGAGTCTCATCTGGGCAATGATACGGCCGTGCTGGTGACCGGCAAGCTGGAGACGACGGACGAAGGCAATTCCACGATCATCGTCGACGAGGTGGCACTCCTGGACGAGGTGCTCCAGCGTAAGGCTCGCGGGCTGATCGTACGCGTCCCCTGGGGGACGGAGTCGAAACCCCTGGTCGCAGACCTTTTCGGCCTGCTGGACGGTCATCGCGGGGATTGCGAGGTTTTTGTAGAGATGCCGATAGAGGGCGGCGTGATGGTTCGCGTCCGCCCGCACGGCGCTTTGCGTGTCAGGGGCAGCCGCGAGCTGGAAGCGGCGCTGCGCGAACGCGGTTGTCAGGTGGAGTGGTTGAATGTTACGTTGGGGTAGATTAAACGGTTCACTTTGGATCGAACGGCCCGGAACCCTAGTCGCGGCTGGCGAGGTGTGAGATGCCCGATACTCCTATCGATGACAACCCGGACGCGTCAGGGAAGGCGGGTGGGAAAGCCCATGATTTGAGTGCTTTCGAGCGTGTGCAGTTGGCGCGGCATAACGACAGGCCCTACACGCTGGACTTTGTCGAAAGACTCCTGGAAGATTTCGTGGAGATTCATGGCGACCGCAGGTTCGCGGACGATACGGCGATCATCTGCGGGATGGCAAGTTTTCATGGCCTGCCGGTCGTCGTCGTCGGCCATCAGAAGGGGCGCGATATGAAACAGCGCCGCTACAGAAACTTCGGCATGCCAAAGCCTGAAGGCTATCGTAAGGCCTTGCGTGCGATGAAGCTGGCGGACAAGTTTGGGCGACCCGTGATCTGTTTCATAGACACGCCCGGAGCGTATCCCGGAATCGACGCCGAAGAGCGCGGGCAGGCCGAGGCCATCGCCTACAATCTGCGTGAAACGGCCAAGCTGCGCGTGCCCGTCATCATCGTCGTGATCGGCGAGGGCGGCTCCGGCGGGGCTCTGGCCATAGGCGTGGGCGATCAGGTGTTGATGCTCGAAAACTCAATCTATTCGGTCATCACGCCGGAGGGCTGCGCTGCTATTCTCTGGAAGGACGCGGCGCAGGCAGAGCGCGCGGCTGAAGGGCTCAAGCTCACGGCGGAGGAGCTTTACAAACAGGGCATTATAGATCGCGTGGTGCCGGAGCCGCCCGCAGGAGCGCATACGGATTATGACGAGGCGGCTCGCCTTCTGGATATTTCGCTCAGCGAGGCACTGGCGCTGACCGTCAGCCAGCCGATCAGCCAGCGCCTGCGCCGCCGCTATGAAAAGTTGCGTGAATATGGGAAATGGGGAATGGGGCCGCCGCCAAAATCTGTTGATGCCCGCCTGTGAGGCGGCTGCGGCTGTTAGCCCGGGCCTCGTGTCGGCGCGCCGACACGAGGCCTAAAACCGCAGGTTAAAAGGGGATATCGTCGTCCGAGAAGTCGGGTTCGGGGGCCGCTCGGTCGGCCTGCGGGCCGCTTCTTCCCGCCGCCGCTGCTCCGGAGGACGAGGCGGCTGTGGCGGGCGCTTCATCGCCCCGGCCCCCGCCGATAAACTGCATGTCCGTGGCGTGGACTTCGAGAGTGTAGCGTTGCTTGCCGTCCTTGTCCGTCCACTCTTCGAGTCGCAGCCTTCCCTCAACATAGATAGGGCGACCCTTGGTCAGATATTGAGAGGCGGTTTCAGCCTGACGCCCCCACAGCGTGACGCGGAACCAGGTGGTGAAGTCCTGCATCTCTCCGCCACGGTCTTTACGCTTCTCGTTGGTGGCGACCGTGAAATTACAGACGGGCGTGCCCTGCGGCGTATAACGCAGTTCCGGGTCGCGCCCTAAATTGCCCACTAAAATGATTTTATTGAAAGACATCCTGGAGACCTCCGACAGCGGCTGCAAATCGTCTAAGTAAGACCCCGGCGGCAGCCATACTACTCGCCGGAGGGAAGGGCGGTCAAGGATTTAATTGCCCCTGGAGGCGGCCCCACATCTTAAGCTATTACTTTAAAAGTAATTTCTCAGTTGGGAAAGCGCTTTATGTTGAAGTCCCTTAACATCTCGGATTTCGCGGTGATTCGTCGCCTCCGCATAGATTTCGGCCGAGGGCTGAATCTTCTGACGGGCGAAACCGGCTCCGGCAAAAGCATTATAGTGGATGCACTGGGTTTATTGCTGGGCAATCGCGCCTCGGCCGAACTGATACGCACGGGCGAGGAAGTGGCTCTGGTCGAGGGTGTTTTCGAGTTACCGGAAGAAAAAGAGAAGGTAATACTTGAGAATCTGGCGGAGCTTGGGGTTACGGTAGAGGATGAGGAGCTGCTCATACGTCGAGAGATCAACTCGCGCGGGCGGAGCAGGGTCTTCATCAACGACCAGCAGGTGACGACGGCGACGCTGCGCGCTCTACAGCCCGCGCTGGTGGAGATTCACGGGCAGGGAGAGCAGAGGGCTCTGCTCTCGCCACAGTCGCAGATGGACTTGCTGGACGCCTTCGCCGGGTGCCAGGAGCTGAGACGACGCGTGTCGGAAGCGTTCGCCGAGCGGCAGGAGGCGGCAAAAGCCCTCGAGCAATTACGCGGTGAGTTGATTAACCGCGAGCGAGATACTGAGTTGCTGAGGTTTCAACTGACTGAGATAGAGTCCGTGGGGCCGCGCCCCGGCGAAGATTTGGAATTGCAGGGGGAGAGAAAACTGCTCGCGCACGCCGAGAGGGTCTCGCAACTGGGTAGCGGGGCCTACGCCGAGTTGTATGAGGATGACGGGAGCGTGCTCTCGCGGCTGGCGGCCGTACGCAGGCAGTTGGAGGAGTTGAGTAAGATAGATGCCAGGGCGGTCTCCACCCTGGAAGTGCTGGAAACCGGCATGCTGTCTCTGACGGAGGTGGCGGAGGCCCTGCGCCGTTACGGCGACCGCGTTGAGGCGAATCCCTTAAGACTCGCCGAGGTGGAGCACAGGCTGGCCGCGCTTGAAAGGCTGAAATCCAAGTACAAGTGCGACTTACGTGGGGTGATCGAGATTCAGGATGAGCTTTCGGGGCGGCTCTCCGGGCTCACAAATTTGAGCGCACGTGAGCAGCATTTGCGCGATAGCCTGGAGCGCGCCGATGCTCTGTACACGGCCGCTGCGCGACTCTTGACGGAGCGGCGGAAAGAGGCTGCGCCGGGTCTCGAACGCCGTGTCATGGCGGATCTGCGTCACGTCGCACTGGAACAGGCGCGCTTCGTCGTCCTCATAGAGACGGCTCAGCCCGGCTCCGAACGAGAGGCGGCCGGGACGCAAGCGCCTGAATCCGGCGAGTCTACGGCCTTCTATACGCCGCGCGGGGCGGATCGGGTGGAATTTTTGCTCTCGGCCAATCCGGGCGAAAGTCCGCGTTCGCTGGCGCGCATAGCCTCGGGCGGGGAGCTTTCCAGGTTGATGCTGACGCTGCGCACCGTTTGTATGGATACGGAAGGGGCCGGAGGGCTGTCGCAGAGCAGCGAGACGGTGGTCTTTGACGAGATAGATGTGGGCATCGGCGGCCGAGTCGCGGAGGCAGTGGGCCGACGACTGAAGATGCTTTCAAAGGCCAGACAGGTCTTGTGCGTCACACACCAGCCGCAAATAGCTCGTTTCGCAGACCATCATTTCGTGGTTGAAAAGGCGGTGCGAGGCGGACGAACCATCACGACCGCGAAGGAATTGGAGGCGGGGGAGCGCGTCGGTGAACTGGCGCGTATGATAGGGGGCGCAGAGGAGGTCGAGACCACGCGTGAGGCCGCACGCTGGCTTCTGGATAACTCGGATACAGCGGGCACGCGGTCTCGTAGAAAGCGCGGGCAGACGAAATCCTGATACATGTGTGGGAAGAAGAACTATCCCACTGCGCAGCCGTTTTCTGCTACACTCCAGGCCGAGCACACGCCATAGAAGGTTGTTTGTAGGGATGAGAGCGCGAGTCTACATAGAAACATTCGGCTGCCAGATGAATGTAGCCGATACGGAGAGGGCGGCGACGCGGCTGCGCGAGGCCGGTTACGGGTTGACGCAATCGGCGGAGACGGCAGACGTAATCCTTTTCAACACCTGCTCGGTGCGGGCCAGGGCGGAGCAGAAGGTTTTTACTCGCATGGGCGAGGTGCGGCGCGCGCGCGGTGCCGGACAAAAGCCGCCGGTGATGGGCCTCATGGGGTGCGTGGCGCAGCTCGAGGGCGCGAGCCTCTTCGATCATGCCCCGGCGCTCGATCTGGTGGTCGGAACGCGCGCCACAGACCGCCTGCCGTCGCTCCTGAAGAGAGCGCTCGAGGGGGAAGAGAAGACTTTGGATTTGGGCGAGCGTGGCGAAGGGGAATCCTGGGAGGTATCGGCCTTCGAGCGCCACTCTCCTTATGTCGCATTCGTCCCCATCATAGAAGGCTGTAATAAGTTCTGTTCCTACTGCATAGTCCCTTTCTCGCGCGGGCGGGAGCGCAGCCGCCCGCCGCTCGAGATCATCAGTGAGGTTCAAAGACTGCGCGGCGAAGGGTTCCGCGAAGTCCATCTGATAGGTCAGAACGTCAACAGCTACCGCCCAAAGACACTGTCCGGGCTGGAAGGTTTCAGGGGGGCCACCCCTTTCTCAAAGCTCTTGCGTGCGGTGGCCGCGACCCGTATGGAGCGTATCAAGTTTACGACCTCGTTCCCGAGGGATTTCCATGCCGACATAGTGGCGGCCCTGGACGAGCACCCGAACCTGTGTAACTGGGTGCACCTGCCCGTACAGTCCGGCAATGACCGCGTGCTGCGCGCCATGCGCAGGGGCTACACGGTGGGAGACTACCTGAAGCGCCTTGAGACGATCAGGAACGCAGGGCGCAGGCTGGCGCTCACCAGCGACATCATCGTGGGCTTTCCCGGCGAGAGTGCCGAAGAGTTTGAGGATACCATGCGCTTAGTGGAGACCTGTCAATACGATGGGCTCTACATCTTCAAGTATTCCGAGAGGCCCGGAACACCCGCCGCCGGTCTCGCCGACGACGTTTCCGAGAAGGAGAAAACGGCGCGCTTTCTGGCTCTGGAAAGGGTTCAGCGCGAGGGTCAGGACAAGATTTATAAGGCTTACGTCGGGCGCGAAGTTGAGGTTCTGGTTGAGGGCGCGAGCGCTAAGTCCGCTCAGGATATGACGGGTCACTCGACGTGCCAGAAGGTCGTCAACTTTCCCGGAAGCGAGTCGCTCAGGGGCCGCGTGGTGCGCGTTTGCATCACACAGGCTAAAACCAATAGCCTCTATGGCGAGCTGACGGGAAGCTCAGAGGAGCGCCCGCCGGTTAATGTGTCAGGTGAGGTAAGAGCATGGAAATAGAGGTTAAAATTAGGGCTCTGATGATGGACCCGAACAGCGGGACGCCGATCATCATTCTCAAGGATGTCAACAGCGAGACGATGCTTCCGATCTGGGTTGGCCCGCACGAGGCCAACGCCATAGCCCTGGAGATAGAGAAAATAGCGCCCCAGCGGCCGATGACACATGATCTGTTACGCAATCTGATAGTGGAGATGGGGGCGCGCGTGGAGCGGGTCGTGGTGACGGAGCTGCGCGACAATACTTTTTTCGCGTTGATAGAGATGAGGGCGAGCGATGGGACGGCGCTCGCGCTGGATTCTCGCCCCTCGGACGCGATCGCGCTGGCGCTGCGCGCCGATTGTCCGATCTTTGTGGATATGGATGTGATACGCGCTTCGCGCAACACCGTGACGAGCGGGGAGGAGGACGCCGAGTCTGAGGCGACGGAAGACGAGGAGGAGTGGCCCGATGTCATAGGCGAGGCGGGCGACCTGCCCATGTGAGACCACTTTGGAAACGTCCAGGATCGTCCCTCTCGATGGGGAAGGCGGACTATTGTTTGAAGAGGCACGATTTTTTGTAATGGTCATCGCGATCGCGAATCAGAAGGGCGGGGTCGGAAAGACCACCACGGCCATCAACCTGGCGGCGGCCTTTGCCAGGCGCGGCAAGAAGGTGCTGCTCCTGGACCTGGACCCGCAGGGCAACAGCTCCATCTCTTTTCTGGATCCGCTGAGCGTGGATCACTCCGCTTATGACCTGCTGATGGACGGGCAGGAGGGGAGCGTCGACCCTTTAATCTACGCGACGACCGTAGAGGGCCTGGACGTTATTCCGGCGCGCATCAACCTTGCGAAACTGGAGTCGAAGCTGGTGGGTGATTTCGACGCCCCGTTCCGTCTGAAAGACCGTCTGGAGCCGCTGCGGGCGCGCTACGAGGTGATTATCATAGACACGCCGCCGACCCTCGGGCTCATCACTGTCAACGCGCTCGTGGCCGCCACGCACGTGCTGATACCCATACAGTCCTCTTATTTCGCATTAGAGGGGACGGATGATCTGCTGGAGACGATTGAGAAGGTCAAGGGGCGGCCCAATCCGAACCTGGAGGTGCTGGGGGTTCTGGTCACGCTGCACGATAAAAGGACGACGCTGGCGCGCGATATTTACGAGCAGATACAGCGTGTTTTCGGCCCGAAACTGTTTCAAACCGTCATCACCAAGAGCGTCAGGCTGGAGGAGTCGCCAGCCTACAAGGAGTCTATTTTCACTTTCGCTCCGCACTCTTCGGGTGCCAGCGAGTATGCCAAACTTTGCGAAGAGGTGATCAGCCGTGTCTAAAAGAGGATTGCCAACGGGGCTGAGCATGCGCCACGACGCTCATTACGTCGAGGAGCTGGCGCAGCATCGGCCGACGCCTGTGGGTCGTCTGATCGCGCTCGACAAATTAGACCCCAACCCGGAGCAGCCGCGCGTCGAGATAGGCGATTTGACGGAGTTAACCTCCTCGATCAAGGAGAAGGGGGTCTTGGAGCCACTGCTCGTAAAACCTTCCAGGTTAAGCGGCCGCTGGATGATTATCGCGGGCGAGCGGCGGTGGCGGGCGGCGCGCGAGGCTGGCCTGCGCGAAGTCCCCTGCATAGAGATGGACGTGGACGATCGCGCCGTCGCCGAGATCGCGCTGATAGAGAACCTGCAGCGCAAGGATTTGACGGCCTGGGAAGAGGCCGACGGCTTGCGCGCGCTCTGCGAGCGCTTCGGTTACACGCACGAGCAGGTGGCGCACAAAGTAGGGAAGAGCCGGAGCACTGTCACGGAGGCGCTCTCTGTGGCGGCCCTGCCGGAGGCGATCAGGGAGCGATGTCGGCGCGCCGACATCAACTCGAAATCGATCCTTTTGCAGATCGTGCGGCAGCCGGACGAGCAGTCCATGCTGCGCATGACGGAGGAGATCAGGACGCGCGGCATGACGCGCGACGATGCGCGGCAGGCCCGGCGCGCGCGCCAATCAAGCCTCAGAGGCGCTACAGCTTCTTCTGCTAAACCTTACACCTACCGCTACGCCTCGCCGGGCAAGGATTTCAGGCTGGAATTGCGCTTTCGCCGGTCGAGCGTCGACAAGCGAGAGGTGGCGAATGCCTTGCGCGCGGCGCTTGAACGCCTCGAACGGGAGGACTAGCCCTCCCCGCGCGTCTGATAACGCAGGAAGGGTCTGGGTGGATATTTTTCTACATTAATGCAGGGAAGACCATAGGAAACAGAAAAAAGGTTAGGGAAAGGTCAGGAACCGGCCGTCTGGTTCCTCTTTTTTTCGGCGGCGGCACGTTTCTGCAGGGCGCGACCCCAGCGCTCGAGGGTCGGCTGCAGGGGTTTGAAGAGTCTGGCGCGAAATGAGTGCTGCTGTTCCTGCCAGCGGCGCAACTGTTTTTCCGTGTAGGTTCTGACGGCCGTCTCCAGTTGCCCCCTCTTTATGGAATGGCGCAGGGTCAGGTAATAGTGCTGCCCTACGAGCGAGAAGATGACGGCTGCCAGATTGCCCTTAAAAGAGAGACGCGGCATAAGCCTCTTCAGAAAAGGCTTGGAACGGGGCAGTATTGTTTCCAGGGCGACCTCCAGCCACGCGCCCTGCTTACCCTGGCGCGGATGGTAGAGTCCGGGCAAATCCGCTGCTCCCGCCTTCAAGGCGGACTTGAGGCGCGGGTCTGCTATGCGATCCACCATACGCAGCCTCTCCAGACCACGCAGGTGCTCGCGCGGAAGGCTATCCAGGATAGCTTCTATGTGGCTCTGGGTCTGCCTGGGAAGCTTTCCGCTCGTATGGTCTTCTATTTTAAAGGGCATCCGGGCAATCTATAAAAGAGACTGTTGATCGGGACTCCGCGTGTCTCTGTGCACTTTAGGGGAAGTAAAAGTCTGAGTCAAGTTCGAGTGGATGCCAGGAGAGAGGGGAGGGCTTTGTGGCGTGCTCCAAAAGCGCGTCGGTCTTCGAAGGGCAATGGGCTGTGAGATATACTTTACAAGCACAGCGGCCATAAACCCCTTGCGTCCGATAATATATATTATGTATCCCGTCGTCCTCTTTAGAGGTTAACGCCTTGACAGCCACTTTTTCGGCTGCTACATTACGCGGTCTTTTGCCCATAACAAAGAGGGGCCATCACAATAGCATCTATTAAGGAGCGCGCTTTTGAGTACAGAAGGCAGTTATCTCTTCACCTCCGAGTCGGTCACGGAGGGCCACCCGGACAAGATCGCGGATCAGATCTCGGACGCCGTGCTGGACGCAGTGCTGGCGCAGGATGCTACAGGGCGCGTCGCCTGCGAGACCCTGGTGACGACCGGTCTGGTCGTCGTCGCCGGTGAGATCACCACCACGGCGCGCGTCGACTTCTCAAAAGTGGCACGTGAAACGATTCGAGAGATTGGTTACACCAGGGCCAAATATGGCTTTGATTGTGACACTTGCAGCGTTTTATCGGCCGTCGGCACGCAATCGCCCGACATCGCCATGGGGGTCGACACGGGCGGCGCAGGAGACCAGGGGCTGATGTTCGGCTTCGCCTGTAATGAGACGCCGGAGCTGATGCCGCTGCCCATCCAACTGGCGCACAGGCTCGCGCGCAGCCTCACGGAGGCGCGTAAATCCGGCGACCTTCCCTACCTGCGGCCCGACGGCAAATCCCAGGTCAGCGTAGAATACAGAGACGGCAGACCTTTCAGGATAGATGCCGTGGTGATCTCCTCGCAGCACGATCCTTCGGTCACCAACGAGCGTTTGCGCGAGGAGATACGCGAGCGCGTCATAGGCCGCACGATCTCACCCGAACTGCTCGATAAAGAGACCAAGTATCATATCAATCCGACGGGCCGTTTCGTGACGGGCGGCCCGCAGGGCGATGCAGGGCTTACGGGCCGCAAGATCATAGTCGACACCTACGGCGGTTATGCTCCGCACGGCGGTGGCGCATTCTCGGGCAAAGACCCCACGAAGGTAGACCGCTCGGCGGCCTACATGGCGCGTTACGTCGCCAAGAACATAGTCGCCGCGGGCCTTGCCGATCGCTGTCTGGTTCAACTGGCCTATGCGATAGGCGTCTCCGACCCTGTCTCCGTGCTCGTGGAGACAAGCGGCACGGGCCGTGTCAGCGAGGGAGCGCTGGCGACCCTCATACGCGGGCATTTCAAGCTCACGCCGCGCGGCATCATTGAAGAGCTGCAACTGCGCCGTCCCATCTACAGGGAGACAGCCGCCTACGGCCATTTCGGACGCACCGAAGAGGGTTTTACATGGGAGGCGACGGACAAGGCCGAGGCCCTTCGCGCGGCGGCGGGCGTCTAAATAAGCGGAACCCCAGCTACTCCAACGAGTTCCGTATAATCATCTAAACCAATACATTAAAGGAATATCACCGAATGAGTGCGACACGTACGATCGAGTGTGACGTAAAAGACCTCTCGCTGGCACGCGCGGGCAAGCGCCGCATCGAGTGGGCGGAGCGCGAAATGCCCGTTTTGCGCCTGATACGCGAACGCTTCGCCGCGGATCAACCCCTGCGCGGAGTGCGACTGGTGGCCTGTGCCCACGTCACCACGGAGACCGCCAATCTGGTCAGGGCGCTCCAGGCGGGCGGCGCCGACGCCCTGCTGATAGCCTCTAACCCGCTCTCCACACAGGACGACGTGGCGGCCTCGCTCGTCTCGGACTGGGGCGTGCCGGTCTACGCCATAAAGGGCGAGACGACCGAGACCTATAACAGGCACGTCCGCACGGCCCTGGACTTCCAACCCGAAGTAATCATAGACGACGGCTCGGACGTGGTCGCCACGCTCATCAAAGAGCGCGCCGAACAGGTGCGTAGGGTCATAGGGACGACCGAAGAGACGACCACAGGCATAGTGCGCCTGCGCGCCATGGAGGCTGCGGGCGTACTCACCTTCCCGGCCATCGCCGTCAACGACGCCCAGACGAAACATTTCTTCGATAATCGCTACGGGACGGGACAATCCACCCTGGACGGCATCATACGCGCCACCAACATACTGCTGGCGGGGCGGACGCTGGTCGTCCTGGGTTACGGATGGTGCGGCAAGGGCGTGGCCCTGAGAGCGCGCGGTATGGGCGCCAACGTCATCGTCACGGAGATCGATCCGATCAAAGCCGTAGAGGCCGTCATGGACGGCTTCCGCATCATGCCCATCGCGGAGGCCGCCGCCCTGGGAGATATCTTCGTCACCGTCACGGGCAATCGCCACGTGATCGACGCGGAGCATTTTGGCCGCATGAAGGACAGCGCCATCGTCTGCAACAGCGGCCATTTCGACCTGGAATTGAACCTGGTGGCGCTGCGCGAGATGTCCGAACCGGCTGTGGATTTGCGCCCCTTCGTACAGGAGTACAGGCTCAATTCCAACGGTAATCGCATCATCGTGCTGGGTGAGGGACGCCTGATTAACCTGGCGGCGGCAGAGGGTCATCCAGCCAGCGTGATGGATATGAGCTTCGCCAACCAGGCGCTTTCGGTCGAATACCTCATTAAGAAGAGAGGTGAACTCAAACCCGGCGTGCACGTCCTGCCGCAGGAGGTGGATACGGAGATCGCCAGCCTGAAGCTACGCGCGCTGGGCCTCTCCATAGACACACTGACCTCCGAGCAGATGGAATACCTGTCCAGTTGGGAGACGGGCACCTGAAACCTCTCTCTCTCTTTGGCGGACAATAAACAAAAGGTGAGTGCGGTGAGTACGTATATAGAGCGCGCGTAACAAAAATTTGCTCTCTTTATCCGCACTCACCTTTTTATCTAGGGCTTTTTTAGTCACAGGACGAAGCGACAGGATTTCAGGTGCGGGCGCGAAAGAGCAGGTAAATGCCCACCGAGGCGAATATCACGGGGGGAGCCCAGGCGGCCACCGCTGCCGGTAGAAGCTCATAAACGGCCAGTTGCGTAAACCCGCCCGTGATGGCGCGAAACCCCAGCCCTATGGCCAGCGCCGTGCAGAGGGCTATGATGGCGCTGCGGCGCCCGAAGGCGAGCGCCAGCGGAATGCCTATGAGCGCCATCACGAGCGCGCTCAAGGGGTCTGCGTACTTGCGCTGGAGCGCGACCGCCAGGGAGGCGACGCCGCTGCCGCCCCTCCGCTTAACGCTTTTTATGTAAGCGCTTAATTGCTTGGCGTTTAAGTAAGAGGGCTTATCCGTACCCGGACGAAAGACCTCCTCCGGCTCCGCCCCGCCCAGAAGCATCCTGGCAGCGCCTTTGCGCTCCGTCCCGGCCCCCCTGAAAACCAGCGTCTCGACCTCTCTAAGCTCCATTTGTGCGGGCGATAACCAGACGGCCTGCCGCGCCCGCACAGCCTGTCGCAGGTGTACGCCCTCTTCGTCGAAATCGTAAATCACGAGGTCTTTGAGCGCTGCCACCTCGTCATCATATTCATAGGCGTAGAGCCGCCCGTTGCCCGTTGCGGCCAGCCACTGCCTGCCGACCGGCGTCGTCGCACGCGCGACCCCTCCCCTGATCTGTGCGCGCAGGGCCTCCTGTTTGAAGTTGGATTGCGGCATCAGCCGCTCCTGTATCAACCACGCTCCCGCGCCCGCCGCGGCGGCAAAAAGCAGCCCCGGCAAGACCAGCCTGTAGACGCTCTGCCCGCAGGCCCACCAGGCGACGGCCTCGCTGCGCCGCGCCATCAGCGCATACGTCGCCAGCATGGCCAACAGGACGCTGGCTGGCAGCAACTCGACGCTGAGCAGCGGCAGCAGGAAGAGCACATATCTGGCTATCAGGCTGGCACCGGCCCCCGTCGTAGCGATGAACCGCCACAACTCGAAGAGGGTGAAGATGATGAAGATGGCCGTCAGTGTGACGAAGGCATATATAAAACTGAGCGTGAGCATTCTCAGCAAACTCATATCCAGCAGGCTCGGAAAGCCCAGAAGGCGCGCCCGCCAGCCCCGCCGATCCTCTTCCCTCTCTTTCAAGGCGCCCTGCTTCGCTCCCACGGGCGCCGCACGCTCCTCACTCCCACGCCTGTAGTGTAGGAACCCCATAAGCCTGCCACGCCTGAGCAGCAACAGGGACAGGCTGTAGGCGACCGTGACAAACGTCGCCAGCCACGTCGCGGCCACAACCGGGGCTGTTCCGGCGCGCGCCAACTGCTCCCCCATGATCAGTAGCAGGTAGTAAGCGACCATGGTTACCAGTGAAAGCAGCACGCCCATGCCGCGCCCGCCTTTTCTGACGCGCAGGCCCAGCGCCACCCCCAGTAGTGCGAAGACGAGGGGGGCGGCCGACAAGGTCAATCTCTTCTGGAGCAGTGTGGCGGCATCGCGTCCTTCGGTTCCGGTCCCAGCGGCGGCGTAGGCGCGCAACTCCCGCCAGCCCATCTCATCCGGCTTCGCCTCGTCGCGCCGCAATTCATCCAGAACGGCCTTACGCCCCGTGTTGAAGACTATGCGCAGTTGCGCCAACCGCTCCGTGACGTATTCACGCTCGACGGCGGCCGTCGCCGGAATCCTTGTCGCGACCGCGTCGCTCAGCACCAACTCGGACTGCTCCGCTGCGGAATCTATGCGGCCCGAGCGCGCCGTCACCAGACGCGTCGCCCCGTCCGCATCGCGCGAGTATATAAAAACCCTCCCCCAGCGCCCCTGCGACTTGTCGCCGTCGCGCACGTAAACCACGTAGCCCGGTATCTCAGCGTTAAAGGAGCGTGGCTCTATGGGGGAGTCCAGCTTGTAGAGGGCCGCGTGCAATCCTGCCTGACGCAGCGTGCGCGCGGCCTCCGGCAGCAGGTTGAAGTTAATGAAGAGCGTGGCGAAAGACAGCACCGCGCCCAACAGCAGGACGGGCCACAGCAACCGCCAGGTGCCGATTCCGGCCGCGCGCATCGAGACCAGTTCGCTGTCGCTGCCCATACGGCTGAACCCGATCATGGTCCCGGCCAGCATGGCCATAGGCAAAGTGAAGGAGAGGACGTTTGGAATCAGCGCGACCGTGATCTCCCAAACGAGCGGCAGCGGGACGCCCGTGCCCATCAGCAACTCGCCGAAGCGGCCCGCCTGCTGCCCCATGAGCGTCGCCGTCAGCAGTAGCAGGGCGAGCAGCAGATAGGGCAGCAGGGCCCCCAGTATGTATCTCTCTATCAGCCTGTGACTGGAAAACATTCTCTTTTTGAAGAGTCCCGCGCCTGCTCCCTTTTTAATACCTACCCGCTTTCATCTGAGCGATGCCTGCGTGCGCGGCTCGCGCTCTAATATCCGTTCTATGAGCCGCTTGGTGACCTGTGCCAGGGCCCCTTGCGAGTTGCTGGCCGCCGAAGAAGAATTAATATAGGCCGCCCCGTAGACGCGCGCGAACTCTTCCGGCGAGAGGCGTTGCGCCTCCTCCAGCTGTGTATGCGCGGCCCTGTCCAGCGGCGTCCCCTGCCCGTTGCTGCAATCCTGACAGCGCGGCCTGGATTCCGCATTCAAGTAGACCATTGCCTCGCCGGAGAGTCGCCTGGAGCAATCGGCGCAAATCCTCATGTTGGGAAGGAATCCGGCCAACTTGAGCAGCCACACCTCGAAGTAGCGTAGCAACGCCTGCACGTTTTCAGGCCCCCCGGAGAGCGCCTCCACGCAGGCGTTTATCATCCTGAACAGTTTTTCGTTGGGCTCGTGCGGGGGCGCGAACTCCAACACCAGCTCGCTCATATAGGCCAGGGCGCTCATCAGCTCGGCGCTCCCCGAGAGGTGAAAGTAGGAGCGCAGTATCTCCGCCTCGCGCATAGAGACCAGTTCCCGTCCCTCTTTCTCGTAGAAGCTTAGGGACAACACCGTAAAGGGCTCAAGCCCGGCCCCGTACTTACTTTTCAGTCGCCTGGCACCACGCGCCACGGCCCGCACCACGCCCGCCTTACGCGTCAGGCAGACTACTATCTTGTCCGCCTCCGCGAGGTTGTATGTGCGTAGTACTATCGCTTCGCTTTCGACCAGCCCCAAAGCTGTTTTTCCTTATCCCTTATGCTTCCGGTTTTTTTGAGGACTCCTTAAAAGGTGGAGAACGGGAAGAGGCGTTATCGGACGCAGAGAAGGCGCGTGCCCCTCTCTCATCACTGTCCATCCTTATAAAGGCAGAAAATAGAGCAGCCAGGCCAGGGCCAGCCCTATGGCTACGAACTCTACGAAGATTTTCAGTCCGTAGAGGCCGCGCTCCCTGGCAGTATCGCGTCCGACTATGCCGAAAACGACGGCGACCAGCGCCGCAAATGAGATCATCACCAGAAAGTGCGTCAAGATTTCCTCCCCGCCGCGATGTCAAAGGCATCAAGCATGGACAGATAGTTCAGAAGTCCGGCGACCAGCAGAAAGGTGTTGCCGTACTCAAAGGTGGCGCGCGCAGCCTCTTCAGCCCCTTCAGCAAAGCCTGTCTCCGTGGCCCAGCAGTAAAGGTACGGGACGCCCGCGCCCAGGTTGGCGATCATCGGCGGCACGCGCAGCAACGCGCTGACCCCCTCATCCTGGCCGCCAAGACCGAAGAGATGCCCGCCCAGCAGCAGCCCCGCTACAAACATGATCCACACGGCCCCCCCCAGGAGCAGCCCGCGCACCCACCTGCCCTGTAATAGATGCCCCGCTCCGGGCACGGCCCAGGCCGCCAACCCCATCAGCCAGGCCGTCAGCGGAGCACCCGCCTCGCTCGTCCCGCCCTCCATTCCTCTCTCTTTTGCAGTCAAAGAAAACCCCTTCCCTTCAAGCTATCTGGGCACAGTGTACCCTTTGCGTGATGCCACTTCATAGGTGCCCGGCGAGACGAGCACGCGCACGGGCCGCCACGTCCCGGCCTGCGCTCTGGGCCGCGGCTGATACGTGATTATGTACTGCGTGCGCAGTTCCTCCGCGATGGCGCTGTAAGCTGGCGCCAACTCCTCCTCTTTGACGGGTAGAAAGATGCGTCCGCCCGTCTGCTCCGCCAGGCCCGTCAACAGTTTTTCGGCGTTCTCTATCAGAGACATGTAGCGCGCAACCTGGCGCGGGTCGTAACCGCTGGCGAGGATGCGCCCGAGCTTTCCCCCCGTGCGTTCGCGCAGCAGCGCCCGCAGCGAGGCCGTCAGACTCACTACGTAGACGGTCGCCTCCGCACGTCGCACGGCCGCTTGCGCATCAGCGAAACTGGCCCGCAGGCGCTCGCCCGTATCAATGCCGTCCGTCAAAAGTATTATCAGGCGTCGCCCCTCCACCTTTTTCAGTTGCTCCTCTGCGGCCAGGTACAACGCATCATAAAAGACTGTGCTCTCGCCCGCATGATAACGCCAATCGATTGCTTTCAGCAGCGGCGCGGGCGTCGCCGCGCTCGTCCAGTCCTGTAGCAGCTCCGCCTTATCCGCGAACTGCATCACGCAGACCTTATCCTCGCCTCGCAGCCCCTCTATAAACCCTTTGGCCGCCTCGCGTATGAAACGCATCTTGCTGAAAACGCTGCCCGAGGCGTCCAGCAGTATGACTATGTTGGCGGGGATGCGCTCGCGGTTGAAACTATTGATCTGCTGCCGCACCCCGTTATCATAGATGAAAAAACTGTCCGGTACGAGCCCGTTCACAGGAGCGCCCGTCGCGTCGCGCACAGATACAGGCAGCAGTACCTCCTCTGTCCTGACCCTCAACACCTCCTCCGATTCATCTGCGCCCGCCACCTCGTGCCTGCGCCCGCTCTGCCCCTCAGTAGAAGAGACGCACAACTGCGCCAGCATCAACAAGACCAAAGCCACACGCAGACGCACGCGCAGCCACTTAATTAAGATCAACCCGATCCTCATCATCTCTTTTTAAATGTCGGCCTCAATTGGCTTCACCTATAAATTCGGTTATAGCAGGATACTCTGAGCGATTCTCATTTTTGCAGGCCCCGTATCCAGTCAGGCTCTGTATCTTGTACCGAGCTTGAATTTACGGGCTGAGCCACTTAAAACCTCGTGACGTTATCGGACGCGCGGCGGCCGTCCCGGCTTCTCCGCTCTCTAAAATCCTAATCGACGGACGGCTCTTTAGTTGCCGCCCGGTCAACCCTGAGTTGGCCGCGCGAAGGAGCCCCTAAAGGAGCCCTTTCAAGGCCTCTTACATGCAGGAAAACACCACTGCGCATATTTTCATGCCCTGTATTTTCCTCTGTTACGACGCTCAGGATTCGACCGTGCGGTAATAGCCGCCACGGGCGCAGGGGCGGCACAAGACCTCGCCACCGATCCCCTTCTCCTCACGCCCGTCGTTGATGCCTTCGAGACATCTCTCGCAACGTACGCGCGAACGCGGGCGTCCCGGCATATCCGTCTCGCCGTAGGCCACGGAGACTCGCTCGACCTTGAACAACTCCTCGTCCGTAGCCTCTCTGTAGGCTCTAAGCTGCCGCTCCTTCCTGTTCTCCAGGTGCGGGTAACGCGCCTCCGCCAGAGCCCTTGAGTCCTCCAAAGCGACCACGCGCACAGCCATGCCGCTCTCCGTATTCAGGAAAGTGGCCGCCACCTTGCCGTAGTCGACGAACTTCAAGCTTCGCTTACCCAACCGCACGCCCGTCACGGCCCCCACGGCGTCCGCCATGCAGCGGTCTATCTCCACCCATACGATCAGCTTCCTGCGGTCGGCTCCGCGCGGCTCCCGCACCTCCACCAGCTCGCAGCCGAGCAGCGCCATGCGTACGCCCAAAAGCTGGCCCGCGCACAGATGCCCGTGTAGCTGCTCGCACTCCTTCAATAGCTGCTCTATGCTATCCAAGTACCCTCCTAGCGAAACGTCCCCACCCGTAACCTCATGTAAAACCTTAATGGTCGGCGCGGCGACAGAGGTTAAGTAATACTTGCGGAAACCGCTCTCATCTATCCTTAATAAAGCAGATAGCGTTCCCGCTCGGCCTTGAAATCCGCAGCCCCCCGGGCCCATGAGGCGTGTATCGTTTCGAGCGAATCATGCCTCTCTATCTGTTCGCGCAAGGTCTTCGTACCGGCGATCACGTCGAAGGGATTTTTGTCGAAGACGTACTCGTAGGGCGGCTCCTTCCAGCGGAAATGCTCCTCGTACAGATCGTATGCGACCTTGACGGTCGCCACGCCCGCCAGCACCGGCTCGAACGCTTCGCGATCCGTGACGTGTATCTGGACGCCGCCGCACGTGCGCCCGGCATGTTTCTGAAACGTCGGCTGGAAACCGCTCGGGCGGTAATAGGTTCCGGCCAGGCCCAGGGACATCAGACGGGCCGCATACTCCTCCGCCTCTATGTAGGGTGCGCCGATCAACTCGAAGGGCCGCGTCGTCCCGCGCCCCTCGGAAAGCTGCGTGCCCTCCACATGAACCGTGCCCGGAAAAACGGTCGCCGTCAGCAGCGTAGGCATATTGGGCGAGGGCATCACCCAGGGCGCATCCGTCTCGTCCATCCACTGCTCGCGCCCCCAGCCCTCCATTGTGACCACCTCCAGCTCGCAGCCGATACCGAAGTGTTCGTTGAACATGCGTCCCAGCTCGCCCACAGTCATGCCATGCCGCGTCGGGATCGGAAACTGTCCCACGAAAGAGGCATATTCCGCCTCAAGCACGTTGCCGCCCAGGTGCACGCCCGTGATCGGGTTCGGGCGGTCGCAGACGATCACCCGCCGGGAATACTTTTTCGCAGCCCTCATGCAATTGGCCAGCGTGTAGATGAACGTGTAGATGCGACATCCTACGTCCTGCATATCAAAGACCAGCACGTCCACATCCTCAAGCATCTGCTCCGTAGGCTCGCGCGTCTCGCTGTAGAGCGAGTAGATGGGCCTGCCCGTACGCCGGTCTGTCATGTGCTCCGTCTCGATCATATTGTCCTGCACGTCGCCCCGTATGCCGTGCTGCGGGCCGAAGAGGGTCGTGAGCCTCAACTCGCTCCGCTCGTGAAAAAGGTCTGCCGCATGCCGTAGCGAGTGATCCACGGATGCCTGGTTGCAGACGAGCCCGACGCGCGCCCCGCGCACAAGCTCTATTCGATCCTCAAGTAGTTTCTCAAGCCCCAGTACAGTCCTGCGTCCGGTCTTCCTCACCGTTCCCCCTCTATGCATCCGCTCCCCCTCCTCCTGCCCGGGTTCCTTAGAAGGACTCTCACCTTTCGTCAGGGCGTCCTCGAAAACAGCCTCCGTCATACTCTCCTTCCCCCCATAAAAGCGGATCAGGCGATTCGCCATCGCCATCAACCCCTGACCGTATGAGCGTATCTCATCTATCCAAAGGGCTGCCTCGGGCGGCTGCTGCAGTTCTGCCCGCCCCTCCAGCTCAGTCTCCACAGATCGCCGTGCGATCTCATCACGAACGGCATTCAACCTCAAACCTCGCTCGTACAATATCTCGGCCGCCATCGAACGGTCTTCTCTCAATAACCCCAACAATAAATGCTCAGTCCCGATGTGCCGGTGCTGTAAACGATCACTTTCCTCGTGCGCATAGGCCAGC